>CAVFBC010000014.1:0-57216 GCA_963620575.1 Alistipes putredinis
ACCAAGCAGTATTCAGGGGAAGAGGGACATGATTGAACTAAGTGATATGGACTTGACCACGGACACAATGCGTCGAGCGGAAAAATTCCCGAACGCACTAAATAATTATTCCTCAGTTTTTTCCCTATACCTCTTCCTGTTGATGCTGACAAGTCTTTCAAACTCGATGTCAGCGGCAATCTTATCGAGGATACGCCTGACTATTTTGTCGAGCATCTTGCCCTCGCGGTAATTGGCGGGGCAGGCGAAGTTGACCCTGCTCTCATTTATCAGGCGGATGGCTGTCGACTTAGCCTGGTCGTCACCAGGTTTATAAACAGCTATTGAATGTCCGCCCCTGTCTTTCACCACCTTCATGCTCGGCACGTCGGTGCTTCCGTCGCCAAAATAGATCATGTGTGAGAAGGGCACTGGCCTTTCATCGACAGGAACAAACTCATTGACACGTTTAGTGTCGCTCACCTCTTTTATCCCTTTATTAATCTTAAAGATGAATTGAGTCTTCGTGGTATAATCCACCGCCACGGCTGGCCACAGTGGTGCGCCAGAAGCCTTGTCATAGAGGAAAGAGGATGCGTAAATGGCATCAAAACGGTCAGCTATTGGAGTTCCCTCGATCATCTCCTTGAGGCCGGACGAGTTGATATAATGCCTTATGTCCAGACCGATGGATTTGCCATAAGATCTTATGTTCTCAAACCAGTCCCTCACCCCGTCATAGAGCTTGACGTCAGCCCCGAACTGTCGGAATGAGTCACGTGTGAGCGTAATGCCCTTGTCTCTTGCGGCACACAGCATCAGAAGCATGTAGCAAAGGATGCCACTGGCGTCGTTTTCCTTGGTAAGCCTGTCGTTTTCAGCCCAGAAGGCCTCCTTATCGGCACCAATAGCCTTCATGTAGCCGAACTCTTGCATGTTGCCAGGCGAGAGTGTGCCGTCAAAATCGTATATGAGTGCTATCCGCGGGAGCTTTTTCATATACCTAATGTAATAACTTTAAATCACATTCAGGCCTTAGGGCATAAAAATATGAACTATTTACATTGCGGCGCAGCACTCTCCTTGATTTGGCACGGTAATTGCATAGTCTTAGTCAGGTGATTTTTCATAGTTTTAGAGTTTTATTTGGTTTAATGATTTACGCCCGTGAGTTGTGATAACTTACGGGCGTTGTTTTTTTGCCTATCAGAGATAGGATGCGGAAACATAGTTAGGCATAGCCTACAAAACAGCTAATTAAAGGAGTTTGCGCGCCATGTGCCAATAGGCCACAAGCATAAGTGCGCCAGTGACAGCCCAAGAGACCGGATATACGGAGACGAGCGTCACATAGGTGGGATTGACAGGGAAGACCCAGAAGACCCACGCAAGGCGTAGTAGACATGTGCCAAAGACGGTAACCACGGCGGGAAGAGCCGAATGCCCCATGCCTCGGAGAGTAGACCCAGCCACCTCGTAGGAGCTGGCTATACATTGGAACAGAAGCGCGGCATGTATGCGCATCGAGGCGTAGGAGTAGACCTCGGGGTCGGAAGAGAAGAAAGAGACAAAGAACTCATCAAATATGGTAATTACCACATTCAGAGCCAGAGTGGAGACGACGGCCATCAACATGCAAAGACGGAATACGCGGCGGCAACGCTCCTTCTCTCCCGCTCCGAAATTTTGCCCCACGAAAGTCACAGCCGCGCCGCAGAATGCAGCCATGACAAAATAACAGAACTGCTCATAGGTGAGCGAGGCTGCAGATCCACCCATGGCGCCAGAGCCAAAGCTATTTATAGAACTCTGGATGATAACATTGGAGACTGAGAACACCATGCCCTGAATTCCTGTAGGGATGCCAATCTGCATCATCTTGCGCAACTCAGGCCAATAAACCTTCATCTTTCGCGGCTCAAGTTTGTAAGCCCCTGTCTCATGCAAAAGCATATAGACAACCATGGCGGCGTTGACTATGTTGGCCACAACAGTCGCGATTGCCACACCATCGACACTCATGCCGAAGCCAATCACCATGACAAGATTGAGCACAGTGTTGATGACACCGGACACGATGAGACAAAAAAGTGGGCGACGCGTGTCACCCATGCTTCGGAGAATGGCCGCTCCGAAGTTGAAAATCATGATGAAAGGCATTCCGCAGAAATAGATGCGGAGGTAAAGCGTTGCCAGATCAATGACATTGTCCGGGGCGCCCATGGCCTCGAGTATGGGTCGGGCCACAACCCCGCCAAAGATGGCGAGGAAGACTCCGCTCACAATGGCGACAAAGCCCGAAGTGGCTATCGCACGGCGGATGCCGTCCTCATTACGCTGCCCAATATGGTTAGCTATAACCACATTGGCGCCCATTGAGAGGCCGACGAAAAGATTGATTATGAGATTGATGACAGGCGAATTGCTGCCAACGGCCGCAAGAGCCTCACTACTGGCGAAACGTCCCACCACGGCCACATCCACGGCATTAAACAGCTGCTGGAGGACGCTGCTGGCAGCTAACGGCAAAGCGAAGATGAGAATTTTGCGGGCCAAAGGGCCGTGCAGCATGTCGATTTTCTGTGACATACGGATATGGAGACTAATCCACCTTTGTTACGAAAGCGCCAGAGAAACCTAAAGAGTGCGCCAAGTCAATGTCTGTTTCCGCCTCGGCCATTGACGAATAGGAGCCATAATAATAGCGCGTCATGCCACGGCCGGCAAGAGCGAGAGCAGTCACCTTTGTAGAGTCGGGGAGTTGAGCGAGAGCGGCTGGCCGATTTTTGAAAGCACCGAGCTGGATGCGGAAACTGCCAGCCGTGGTGGCGTCAGATTGCAGTGTAGAGGACTCTTTTTCTGCGGGTTGGGCAGTGTCCGGCTTAACAGAGGGTTCGACCTCCTTTTCTGGCATGTTTTGCTGTTCAAACGGATTCTTCTCGGCCTGAGAAGAGGGGGCAGCCTCCGCATCTGAAGAATCTATGTCGGCAGAGGGCAAAGGGAAAGTGCCATCGGCGTGTATGGCATAGCGTTGCATAGCCTTGTCGAGGTTGGAGATGGCACGGCGCTTGGCCGATATGGCATCGGCAGAATAGTCATCTTGCGCCACGGATGAGTAGAGTTCCTCTGCCTTGTCATAGAGTTCACGCAACTCGGATGCGTCATAGCCTGCGAGTGATGCGAATATGATGCGGAGCTTTGCCTTATAGACCTCACGTTTATTGTCTTGCGCTTTGGAGGTCAACTGGGCGGCAGCGTTTCGGTAGGCCTCGGCGCGGGCGGCATATATGGCTGCGTCCTCGTCGGTCGTCAACTGGCTCAGTGCCTTGGCGTCAAGTTTGTCGGCTTCAAGGCTCACTATTTTGGCCCAGGCTAAGAGGCTGTCTTGCTCTAAGACGACGAGGCGTTGCTGGTTGGTGAAAACATTGAGGACCTCCTCGTCCTCATCGCGGCGGGCGTCACGGAAAAAGACGGGCGAATAGACGGAGAAATTAGACGGGGTGAGCCAGTTATCGTCTAAAGATATTTTTTGCGACTCCTTATTTTCCACCTTAATTTGCGAGAGTGGAGTGTAGCGTCCCTCTGAAATGAGACGGGTTATCTCACTGATCTCCTCATTCCGAGCGGCTTCGGTCTTGTCATTCACCTCATCCTCAAGAGCGTAGACATCGCGCTCAGTCTTAAGAAGCTCTTGGAGCTTGGTATTCTTTTCAAGTCCGCTGCTGAGATTCATGAACTCCTTGCGGAGTGCGGACATACGGCTGACAAGCGAGTCCTTTTGCGCAGCAGCAGCCACCACCTGATGATAAGTCCGTGCGGCCTGCGCGCTGCGGAAATGCTCCCACTGGGTATAGGTTAGCGAATCGCACACCGTGAGACGGAATTCGTCTCGCGGCGCTATAAGGCGGCGATAAGGAGCGTCATGTGAACCGGTCTGCGCACCAATGGTAGCAGAGGGGGCGTACTCGGGGTCTATTGGCATTTGGAGCGCGGCCACAATGTCCGCCGTGGACTTGGCTGAAGAGCGGATAGGGTTGCCATCCCAAGCAATCTCATATACAGTCACGCTGTCTGTGCCGACAGTCTCGCGGTTGGATGCGAACCATGCACGATTTGCGAAATTATCGGGCATGAAGAGATAGTCGTCAAAGGGGGAGTTGAAGGGCACACCCATGTTGACAGGCTCGGAGAAAGAGCGCGTCTCGGGGTCATAAGTCGTGCGGTATATGTCATAGCCGCCCATGCCCCCGGGGCGGTTGGACGAGAAATAGAGGGTAGTGCCATCGGTCATGAGGACCGGCGCCTTGTCATCCCAATCACCATCCAATCCGCGGAGTTGGCTCATCTCGCCCCATCCCCCGATCAGTTTCTCCATCTTCATGAGACGGAGGTCGCCAGCGTCATCGGCAATAGAGAAATAGGCGGCGTCACCGCGCTCAGTCATGTACATCAGTCCGTTCGGGTCGATGTCCGACTGAAAGAAATAACTGTTGAGGCAGACCCTGCCGCACTCCTTGCTTGCGCCATAGCCCTTAGGTTCCTCGCCAATGCGGTACTTACGCTTGGACGCCACACTGACACTGAAGATTTTGCTGGCTATCTGCATAGAGTTTAGGCACTCCTCGTCATAGCGTTTGGCGAGGGCGACAAGAGCATCATCTTTGCATGTGGAGAGGAACTTGGCATAGGCTGCCCTCGCCTGCTCATATTCACACTTGACTTGATAGGCCCTTCCTATGTACAAGTTAGCGTCGGCTTTGAGGAAACCGCGCATCTGGGCTGTCTGCAAGCGGCGCAATGCGTCATCTGGGTCGACACCCGTCATGGCTTCGGCAGCACCGAGATAATAATTGACCTTGGCGTCGCGCTCGTTATCAGTCGATATGGCGGCAAAAGCGCCCCTGGCGCCAGCATAGTCACCCTGAGAGAAGAGGGTCACGCCCCGTGTTATTCCCTCTTGTCGTTGCGCCGTCTGCGCAAAGGCCGCTAAGGTGGCGCAAAGGGAGATGGAAAGTGCCGCCGCGCGAGAGACAATACTTTTCATGAGAGACATTACTCGTAAGACAAATGGGTCAACACTCGCCGGTAGACCGTGAGAATCTTGGACTTAGAGACAAAGCCGACATATTTGCGATGGTCGACGACTGGCAGATTCCAGGCGTCACTCTGCTCAAACTTGTTCATGACAGACTCCATGCTCTCGTCAGAAGAGATGAAAGCCGGCGGGATCACCATGAGCTCGCGGACGAGCGTGGTGGAATATTTGTCCTGGTTGAACATTATGGAGCGGATGTCGTCGAGGACGATGACACCAATTAGCTCATCGCGCGCATTGACGACAGGAAAGATATTTCGTGTCGATTTGGCTATTATCTGAACCAAATCGCCAAGAGTGGCCTCACCTCTGACCGGGGTGAAATCGGTCTCGATGACCTTGTCGAGATGCATGAGTGTGAGGACAGTCTTGTCGCGCTCGTGTGTCAGGAGTTCACCCTTGTCAGCCAAGGGTTTAGTGTAGATGCTCTGGGGCTCGAAGAAAGCCATGGTGACATGGGCCAGAGTGGCGGCCACCATGAGTGGGAGGAGGAGGGAGTAGCCATTGGTAATCTCGGCGATGAGGAAGATGGCCGTCATCGGCGCATGCATGACGCCAGCCATGACGCCAGCCATCCCGACGAGCGTGAAGTTGGTGACAGGCAAGGCAGTGCCAAAGATGACATTTAAACTTTGTGCGAAAAAGAAACCAGCCACACCACCCATGAAAAGTGACGGGGCGAAAGTGCCACCCACGCCACCCGCACCCGTGGTTGCCGATGTGGCCACAGTCTTGAGCAAAAGGATGAGCGCGGCGAAAAGGAGGATTGCGGTATTGGACCTTCCCACAAGGGCATCAAGCGGCGAACCGCTCATAATCTCGCCCACTCGGCCCTGAAGCAGCAGGCTGATGGTTGAGTAACCCTCACCATAGAGCGGGGGGAGGAGAAAAATGAGGATGCCGAGAATAGTAGACCCCACAATCCACTTGACCCACGGGTTCTTTATCTTGCCCATCTTGCCCTCGGTGAACCACATGGTTCGCGCGAAGAGAAGCGAGATGAAGCCAGTGAAGACACCCAGCAGCACATAGAAAGGCAAGTTACTAAGCCTGAAGTCGCTGATTCGGCTCATGGCAAACTCGACATCATTGCCCATGAACCAGTAGGTCATGGCCGTAGAGACGATGGCCGTGAGCATGAGGGGCACCATGGAAGCCATGGTGAGGTTGAGCATAAGAATCTCGAGGGTGAATACCACTCCCGCGATCGGAGCCTTGAACACACCGGCTATACCGCCAGCCGCACCGCAAGCCATGAGCAGAGTGACAGTCTTGTAGTCAAGTTTGAAGAGCTTGGCGATATTGCTGCCAATGCCTGCACCAGTGAGGGCGATAGGCGCCTCGGCACCAACCGAGCCGCCAAAACCGATGGTGAAGGAGCTGGTTACAATGGACGAATAGACGTGGTGCTTGGGTAACGAGCTGCCCGTCTGTGATATGGCATAGAGAATCTGAGTGATGCCATGGCCAAGCTTGCCCTTGATGACATAGCGGACAAGGAGCCATGAGATGAGAATGCCGATGGCGGGGCTTATGAGGAAAAGTAGGTTGAAATCGAGATCCGCGAAACTGTCGACCAGGGACTTGACCCAGGATATGGTATGCTTGAGGGTCACAGCCGCCAAGCCACTAAAGACACCCACCACAATGCTGAGGAGGATGACAAAGTAGCGCTGACCGATTTTTGCGATGAGACGCTGGCTCACCATCTCAGTCCACGGCTGGATTTTACTTATAATCTTACCTGTTATTGTCATTGAGAAATTAAGGAGGGGGAAGTAGCGCAAAGATAGCACTATTTTTGATAGGCTTGAAACAAAAAGCCGCGACCCGGGAAAGAGCCGCGGCTTTGGACTATAAGCCTGCATGTGGGGCACACCCCCTGATAGTCATGAGGTTAAAGGGGATATTCATTGAAAGCGTAGAGGACGGTTGAGAGGTAACGCTCACCAGTGTCAGGCAACAGGACCACGATATTCTTGCCCTTGTTCTCGGGGCGAGCAGCGATTTGCGTGGCGGCATACATTGCGGCACCAGACGAAATGCCGACCAGAAGACCCTCAGTCTTTGAGAGTTCACGGCTGGTGCGGATGGCGTCATCGCTGTCCACTGGGAAAATCTCATCAACCACATCTGGGTCAAACGTCTTGGGCACAAAACCCGCGCCAATGCCCTGAATCTTGTGAGGACCGGACTTGCCGCCAGAGAGGACAGCCGAGGTTGATGGCTCGACGGCTACAACCTTGACATTGGGGTTGTGCTGCTTGAGTCCCTTGCCAGTTCCAGAGACAGTGCCGCCAGTGCCTACACCAGCCACAAAGATGTCCACCTTACCATCTGAGTCGCGCCAGATCTCCTCGGCCGTCGTCTTGACGTGGAATGCCGGGTTGGCAGGGTTTTCAAACTGCTGGGGGATGAATGAGCCTGGATGCTCGTCGCGGAGTTTCTCGGCCGCAGCAATAGCGCCCTTCATGCCATCGGGGCCAGGGGTGAGAACAAGCTCGGCGCCAAGAGCCTTGAGAAGGTTTCGGCGCTCCAGGCTCATGGTCTCGGGCATGGTGAGGATGAGCTTATAGCCCTTGACTGTTGCCACAAAAGCGAGTCCCACACCCGTGTTGCCAGAAGTAGGCTCAATGATGAGTGCACCGGGCTTAAGCTTACCCTCTTTCTCGGCAGCCTCGATCATGGCGAAGGCAATGCGGTCCTTGACACTTCCGAGGGGGTTGAAATATTCGAGTTTAGCTATAAGGTTGGCCTGAGCGCCCTTAGAAGCCATAAATCTGTTGACCTGCATGAGAGGCGTGTTGCCAATAAGGTCTGTCAGTTTCTGTGCAATCTTTGCCATATCTGTGTTGATATTTTTGTCGTTATTTTTAGTGGCTTAGGAAAATGCTTGACGAGTAAGACTTGCCTGCGCCACTTTGTTTATCTCTTCGTTTACAATAGCAAATTTACTCCGAGCACCACTCATGGGCAATAGCAAAATTATGGTATTTGCCGACCTCCACCCTACCCTGATTTGAGGGATGGTTTACTCCCAACATCTTTGCATGACGTCAGTCCGTGTCTATTGATATGACCATTGCCGTACGGGGCTGTATATTTATTTTACCTTTGATTTTCAATCTATTGCCACTAACGACATCTTTTCCCGTGAAATCAGGCCCGATGAACTCGGCAAAGCGTTCAGTGTTCAGCCTCGCCTGTTTTCTGAGCATATTGATGACAATCATGACACGTTCGGGCCCAAGGGTGCGGAAATAGACATAGACATTATCCGTGGGGACGAAGTGCGTCAGCTTGCCGAGGGCTATGGCGTGAGACTGCCTGCGGAAACGCGTTATACGGGCGATATAGTCGTACATGTCGGCCCGTCTCCCGTCCTTTTGTGAGAGGATGGTGCCGTCGGCCGCCCTGTCCTCAATCTTTGCCATTATGTTATCTTTATCAGATAGCCAGCCGCCAGGCATGTCTTGCCTGATATGGGCGTCGCCCAGATTGCTATCCCCTTCAAGGAGAATCTCCGTGCCGTAGTAAATTTGTGGCACTCCACGGGTGGTAAGGATGAAAGCCATTGCCATCTTAAGCGCATCGACATCACCACCGAGCCTTGTGAGCAGTCGGCCTGTGTCATGATTGTCGCCGAAGACCATGAGATTGGCGGTATTGGGGAAGAGATGATCATTGCTGACCACGTCATAGAGCCTATTAGCACCCATGCCCCACCCGAAATCCTCTGTAAACGCCCGTGACACAGCCTCCTGAAGTGGGAAATCCATCAGCTGCGGGAGGTTGACAGAGGGGATTTCGCTGCCAAAGTAGAAGCCGTTCACCACACCAGCGAGTTTGGCCGAGTCCGTCACCCAGTTCTCTGTCACAATAGAGAGATTAGGGTACTCATCGAGAATGGCATCCAACCATCGGTAGGCGCCTTTTCGCTCCACATAGGGGAACGTGTCCACGCGTAGCCCACTTAAGTCCGCCGTCTCAATCCACCAGATTGCCATTTGCGACATGTAGGAGACCACATGATGATTGGCAAAATTGAGATCTGGCATAGTGTAGTCAAACCAACCGCTGACGGTGCGCTGGAGGTCATAATGCGATGCGTGCACATCGGTTGCTACGCTCGGGCGATAGTTGGTAAGCTCTGGTTTCCATGGCCATGGCGAGAACCAGTCGGCCGATGGGGCGTCTCTCATCCACAAGTGGTTGGAACCGCAGTGGTTGATGACGACATCCATAATCAGCTTTATCCCCCATTGGCGGAGCGATGCCGAGAGACGGCAATAGTCGTCAAGCGAGCCGAGGCGCGGGTCGATGGAGTAGAAATCTGTCATGGCGTAGCCGTGGAAAGAATCGGCAGGCATGTCATTGACCTGCACCGGCGTGAGCCATAGGGCTGTGACACCGAGGCCGGCTATGTAGGCCACATGGTCACGGACTCCGCTCAGATTGCCGCCATGCCGGCCGCGAGGGGCTTTGCGGTTGAACTTCTCAAGCGTTTCGGCGTCGGAGCCGCAGCCCTCGGAATGGGCAAAGCGGTCGGGCATGGCAAGATAGACGACATCCGCCTGTGTGACACCGCTCCTAAGGGCAGAGTCGCGCTTCCGCTCCTTGATTTCAAAGGGGATAGTAGCCACCGGTCGCCCCCCATAAGTCAGGGTGATGTCATAGACCCCAGGGATAGCGAGCGGCGAGATGTCAAGATCGACAAAGAGATAGTTGGAACTTGATAGCGTCGCGCATGCGCAGACCGAGACACCCTCGGCCTTGAGCACAGCCCGCGTCAGAGCGACGTTGTGACCATAGACAGTAAGCGTGACGATGCGTTTTCGCATGCCGACCCACCAGTTGGCAGGCTCCAATTTCTCGAAACGGATTTCGGAGTCAGCGTTGGCGCTGTACACAATAGGAGTCGGGAACTCCGGCTTTGCTCTCTTTGCCATCAGTCATCATGTTTTAAGGTTCTCGCTCATGCGGGGCGGCTATTTCACTCTTTGGCGTTCAGGCCATCTAAAGGATTCTGACAGTCATCTTGACATCCTTAAGGGGGCGCGAGTTTGAGTCGACAGCCAAGTTGTTAATCTTGACAAGTACATCGAGTCCATCGGTCACCTCGCCGAAGACCGTGTAGTCGCCATCGAGTTGCGGGGCCCCGCCAATGGTTGTATAGTCGCGGCGTTGGTCGGCAGTGAACTCCTTATATTTAGATATCTTATACTCCATGTCAATCCGCTCCTTAATCTCCTTCATGCGGCGTTTCCACTCGACGGGGTCAGACTGCTTGAGGGCATCGAGCTCTGCCTTGTAGGGTATGTAGTAGAGTTTATATAGTCCGTTCATGATGGGGTTGTTGATGCTTTTCTCATATTTGGTGAGATAGTCATCAGTGTAGACTTGCCCGCGGACAATGTAGAACTGCGACACGTCCGATGTCTTGAACACATTGACCTTGTCCGGCTGGCGCGGTGCGCAGAGGGCGCCGAACTTATGGTAGCACTTGGACGAAAATTCGCTGTCAATGTTGACCGCCTCATCTCCATAGCCTATGTGCTGACCGGGTTTGGCGTCGCGGCTGTCAGATGAGCCACCTTGAATGACAAAGTTCTTCACGACTCGATAGAAGAGCGTGCCATCAAAATGCCCCTCCTTGACGAGCTTGACGAAAGCGTCGCGGTGACCGGGGGTGGCGTCATAGAGATATCCGCGCATGGTGCCCATGTTCGTGACAATCTCAAACCTGACGCTTTGAGCATTAGACAACAGGCACGCCAAAGAGGCAACTGTCAGCGCAGCCATGCGACGGAGGCCGCATATTAAGTTCTTCATCTTAGAAAAAACTGGGGACAGGTTAATCTTTTATCTCGCGTATGACCATCCAGACATCCTTTGCGGGGCGCATGGCCGGGGGCATGACGGCCACGGAGGCAATGGAGTCGATGACATTAAGTCCCTCATAGACCTCGCCAAAGACAGTGTACTCGGAGTCGAGATGCGGAGTGCCGCCATCAGCCTCATAGGCTTTGCGGACGTCGTCGGTGTAGTGCATAAAGAGGCCGCGAGCATCGGCAACCTCTTCCACCTTTTGGATTACTCGGAGTTGCATCTCGCTCATCTCAAGGGCTTTCCCTTGATTCTGGAGCATCTGGAGAGAATCGGAGTAGAACTTCATAATCTCGGGGTAGAGCCCAACCCTCACCTTATTATTGTGCTTAGTCTCCGTCTCGCCTATGGACTCCTCGGTTTGCACCTCGCCTTGGACTATATAGAACTGGCTTCCGCTTGATTTGCGTTCAGGGTTGACACTGTCGGGCTCGCGTGCGGCGGCCAGCGCTCCGCGTTTGTGAAAGTGCGCCGGGAACACGATCTCGGCTGGGATATCATTGCCAATGCTGTTCTCGCCAAGTTTTTGCATAGGGGTCGCATGGCGCGAGTCGGGGTCACCGCCCTGAATCATGAAACCACGGATGACGCGATGAAACAGGAGGGAGTCATAGGCCCCCTCGCGCACCAGCTTGATGAAGTTGTCGCGGTGGAGCGGGGTGTCATCATAGAGTTTGACCTTCATTGTTCCATAGGGCGTCTCAATGGCCACGCGGAGGTCACTGTTCTTGGAATCCTTGCATGAAGTCATCACCGCCATAGAGGCGAGCGCTGTGAGCATGAGGTTCACGAGTTTCATACGCATATCTTGATAAGAGATGGTTATTGGGTGTTACACGTTAATTATTTTGAAAGTCTTTTGACGGCCTGAGAGAGCCAAGGCGCGAATGACATAGAGCCCTGTGGCTTGTCCACAAAGGTCAAGGGAGACCTCTGTCCGCCCCTCGGCCGCCACATACTCAACCATCCTTCCGCCGCGGTCAAAGACGGCCACTGAGCTAAGCGACTCACCCAAGATAGTCACGACAGCGTCTTGCACACGCAGTGAGACGCCAGCCTCAGGAACGTCACGAGAAGAGGAGTCGGCAGTATAAGAATAAATGACATCCATCGCCATCTTCTCGCCCTCGACATCGGTCCACTCCCTGTCAGCCTCAACCTTAGCCACATCGTCTGAGCTGGGAGCCATGTAGAGCCAGACACCCTCAGACGAGCCACAATTGAGAGCCTCAACCACGACGTAGGCGTCTTGCCCAACTGGTATGGTCACAGGCGAGCTCAGGACACAATCCACAACATGGTTGTCGCCAATCGAAGACAAGGATATTTGAGTTTCACCCTGAGGGGCAGAAGACAAATCGGAGCATACGCCGATAGAGAGAGACTGACCAGCGGACGAGTAGGCTGAGGACTCCGAAACATAGAGCCGTACAGCCCATATGGTCATAGCCTTGTCGGGGCGTGAGTCGGGCGAGAAAAGTTGCGCCATAGAGGTGCGATAGCTGCCCAAAAGCTCAGACTGGACGAACTCGTCATTATATGGGACAAAAGTGTGCCCTACTGTTATTTCCGAACCGTCATCGGGGGCGAGGCCATTCATGCCATCCAGATAAGCGGCATCGATGCCTTGCGGGTCAAGCACATCGCCAAGTGTCGAATAGCCATTCGATGACGCCCCCCATGCTTTAGCGACCATCCAAAAATAGTCATTCCGCGGTTTCGAGCACGAAGCCTCACCACCAGAGAGGGCTCCAATCAGCAGGCCGTCAGAGTTGACAAGTCCGCTGCCAGACGAGCCGCCCTCCGTGGCGCCAGCCGACCACTCGGCAATACGCCAGAAGACACCGTTGGTGAAAGAGCCGCCCGCCACATTCTTATCGGCAGTGGAATAGTTGTTGAGAGGCGAGGCGAAAGTGGATGTGGAGACCTTCTTGACATCGCCATAGGGGTGGTGGACGCAAAAGACATCGCCGCTCGCCGAAAGAGCACGACTCCAGCCCGACCAATAGGGGCGGGAGACAATCGATGGCGTTTCGCTCAGACGAATAATAGCCATGTCCGTTCCCGCATCGCAAGCCACCAGAGTACCGCCCTCAATCTCCTCTGTGCCAGTGCAATATATATCATCATCACTGCACACGGCCTGCTCAAATCCGAAGAGAGCGACGCAACTGCTCAGGGTGACAGACTTGCTGCCAAGCACATGGGCCGAGGTAAGTACCAACGGAGCGTGATCTTGACTCGTGTTATTGATGAGAGTGCCCGTGCCTACATTTACGCCATTGAGCAGCAGGCGGCATACACTCCTTTTTTGCGTCTCCGCGACTGAAGAGCATGACGCATTGACCTCGCAAGACTGCGAATCGCCAAAATTCAAGACCTTATTTCGAGAGCCAGTCTGGCTGCCGATTGGGCGAAAACCGCCAAAAGCCGCAGTCACACGTATTTGCGGCAGAGAATCCCCCACCCCGACATACTGAAGCACAATGTGATCTGCGAATATCATTGGCGTGAAGCCATGCGAGAGGGTCACGGGGCGCACAGAGCTGCCCAAACTGTCCATGACTGAGAGCGAACCACCAGATGGCATTGAGCCGTTCAACTCCAGACTCATGCTGAGGGCGTCAGGAGAGCGGAAACCCAAAGTCCAGACCACGGAGCCATCGGCAAGGACAGCAACCTCGGCAGCCGACTCCGCACCCTCTGGCACATCATGGCGGACGGCGAAAGCGCAACGGCTCGCCTTGGTGTCAAGCTCGGGCTTAAGAGTCTGCGGCAGGTTGACCCAGCCTATGGAGACATCAGACGAGGAAATCACCTGAGCCGAGGCGCAAGGGCCACAAAGGGCGAGGACCGCAGACAGGAGCAGCGCAATTGTATGTATTGAAGTATAGCGAATCATTACCAAGGTGCAAAGTAATGAAAAATAATGAGGAGAAGAAGAGGCGTGGGGACAATAGTGGGCAAAAAAAATCACCCGCCCGGAGGATTCCAGACAGGTGACGTTTTGCTTTATCGCAAGAGCTAAGAGGCTCCATGCGCCAAGCCGCAAGATTCGATTACTTACGGAGACCGAGCTTGCTGACGATGGCACGATAACGCTCGATGTCGCGGTTCTTGAGATAGTCAAGCATGCGACGACGGCGACCAATCATCTTCTTGAGCGCGTAGTTGGTAGCATGGTCCTTCTTGTTGAGCTTCATGTGCTCAGTGAGGTGGTTGATACGGAACGAGAACAATGCTATCTGGCTTTCTGCTGAACCAGTGTCAGTGTTAGACTTTCCGTACTGACCGAAGAGCTCTTGTTTCTTCTCTTTGTCGAGGTACATAGATATATAGTTGAGTTATTAAACGCCGCGAAGTTACACATTTATCCCAATGACGCAAAATATTGAGAGAGAAAGTTGTGAGGGATTTGCGAAATAGAAAATCAAACGTTTGCGCCAAATGCAAAAATACATTAACTTCGTAAACTTTTGCAAACAAGGCTCAGTTGTCAAAAAATCACCCATACATTACATAATGACAGACACACTTAAGACATTTGACAAAGTGAGACGCGGAGTCACGGCCTCCATGGCGGCTATAGCGATTTCGTTTGCCGCCAGCGCGCAGCAGTATGACCCGGACTGCGTCGTGGAGCAGTGGGAAGACGTGACCACGTCAGACAAGATTATCGACATCAACTTCTCGGACGCCGACATGCCCAACACATGGAAAAGCAAGAGCGGCATATATACGCCCGACTACTCAGAGGGCGGCTACTCAAACGGCCGCATTGAGGTGGCCACATGGGCTGATGGGGCAAAAACAGACGTGACCTATCCGCTCATCTTCCACAACTGCACCTTTGCCAATAAGAATTCGTATGGCGGCAAGGCTGGAACAACGGCAGCATTCGCCAGGATATATTATGAGGGGCAGAGCGCAAACAAGAGAAACGACTGGACCGAGGATGGCCACAAAGTCATGATTGAGGACAATGTGGAGTATGGCAGCAATGGCAAGCCGACCTACGGAGAAGCGGGCTATGTCCACCTGTGTCGCGACGCCGCTCAGACCGACGCCGATGGCAACCAGGTCTCCATGCACGGATGGGTGGAGATTGACCACGTGCCGTACATCGACCACTTGCAGTGGGCATGGTCGTCATCAGCCTGGGGACGCGGCGTGAAGTGCGACATCAAGGTTGGCGATGGCGACTGGGAGCCACTCGTCTGGATGGGAAGCAACAAACAGAAACAGGGCTACACGGTGTTCTCCGACCAAGGTTACTTCATGGACAACGAGATCAAGAAGAGCGACGTCTCAATCCGTTGGCGCATATGGGATGGCGACGGGAGCGACGACAACACTTTCCAGACCGACGCCTCGGGAAATAACATCTTTGCCTCCGTAGTCGAAAGTCCGTACACACAGCAGCAGCCCGTCAAAATTCACAAGATCCGCATCTACGGCAACACCATATCGGCCGAGGAGGCGGCATACGCCCGCGAGAACCAGGTGAGCGACTTTGGCGAGTTCACCTATGGCAAATATGAGAGCGATGAGGAAGAGGCAGCGGCGCAAGACACCTACACAGGCACCAAGGCACTCACCGTGGCGGCGGACGGCTCAGCGCAATATGCCACCATCCAGTCGGCAGTAGACGCAGTGGAGGCAGGCGAGCGCGGAGTGATATACATCAGAGACGGAGTATATGACGAGCACGTGAACATAGGCAGCAGTTCTGTCAAGAACAAGTACATAAGCTTGATTGGCGAGAGCCGCTCGGGCGTAATACTCACATCGTCCGTCGGACGCGGAGACGGCAGCCACACATATGACGAGTGCACCGCCCTCAACGTCTACGCCGACAAATTCTATGCCGAGAACCTGACCATCCGCAACACATGCGCAGACAACGGGCAGGCCGAGGCTCTATATGTCGGTGGCGACGCATACATGTTCCGCAACTGCGACATCCTGGGACATCAGGACACATTCAAGAGCAACGCTGGCGGCCGCGGCTACTTCACAGGCTGCACCATCGAGGGCACAGTCGACTTCATCTACGACTCGGGCCTCACATGGTTCGAGGACTGTGAGATACGCAGCGTGGGGGCTGGCTACATAGCCGCCCCGGCCGACGCAAGCCTCACCCTCACCCAGACCCTCTATGACGGAGTGTCATCTGGCGCCCTCTACTGCGGCATGTTCTTCTCCAACTGTCGACTGACAGCGGCAGACGGTGTCGCGGACGGCTCATGCTACCTTGGCCGCCCATGGAAAGAGAAGGGCGGCGCGGCGTACATCAACTGCGTCATGGGCAGCCACATAGCCGCAGCAGGATGGAAAGAGTGGAACAGCACCGACGTCAGTTTCACCGAGTACGGCAGCAAAGACGCCACGGGTGCGGACATCGACCTCACGGGACGCGTGTCATGGAGCAGGACGCTGACAGACACCGAGGTCGAGAAATATGCCAACACGACATTCCTTTTTGCAGAGATATCCGGCAAAGAGCTCTTCACTCCGCAATCGCTCATCAGCTCAGCCCATGAGATAACTCCCGAGATAATAGGCACAACCATCAAATGGGAGGCGGCAGATGGCGATGTGGCGTTCATCATCTTGAAAGATGGCGAGTTCGACAGCATCACCACCTCCACGCAGATTGACATGACGGACGCAGACGCGACATACACCATCATGTCAGTCAGCCGCCGCGGCGTGACCAATTCGGCCACGGCAGCCAAGCCGCTCAAGGCGTTCCCCACTGCCGCTGGCTTTGGCAAATTGGCGTCTGGCGGACGCGGTGGACAAGTGGTCTACGTGTCATCACTCGCTGACAGCGGCGAGGGCTCACTGCGCTGGGCCTTTGAGCAATATCCCGACGAGCCGCTCACCATCGTCTTCAACGTCTCGGGCGAGATTGTGCTGCAATCGCCACTCAAAGTAAACAGGGCTGACTGGACCTTGGCAGGCCAGACGGCACCTGGCGAGGGCATCGTCATAACGCATGACAAGGTCAACTTTGGCGGCAGCCAGAACTTCATTGTCCGCAACATACGCTTCCGCATTGGCCAGAGAAACGCAGCCGGCGACATAACAGCCGAGAGCGCATGCGGAGCGGAGAACTGCCAGAACTTCATCTTCGACCATTGCAACTTTGGATGGTCGGTCGAGGAGAATTTCGACACACAGGACAGCCATTTCCTGACCGTGCAGTACTCCATAGTCCACGAGGGACTCTATGCGGCAGGCCACAGCAAAGGCTCACGCGGCTATGGCTGCCAATGGGGCGGCTCGCCAGCCACTTACCACCACAACCTGTTGGCCAACAACCTGAAGCGTAGCTGCCGTTTCAACGGGTCACGCGGTGAGGACTACGTGTCATACATCGAGTACTTCAACAACGTGACGTTTAACAATGGGGGCGGCGAGAATGGCTGCTATGGAGGCGAGAACACTGCCGGCATAACCAACTACACAGGCAAGGAGTCGGCCCACGAGTGCAACTTCGTCGGCAACTATTACATCCCAGGCCCAGCCACCAAAGGCACCGCATATTTCGTCATGCCGTCTTACGCCCGCGATGGCGCCACCTCTTGGGGACCATCCAAGTGGCACTTCGACGGCAACGTCATGTATGGCGACGCAGACAAGACCGCTGACAACTGGAAAGGCGTGTGCCTGAACGACGTGAGCGGGCACTACACAGAGGCCGACCTCAAAGCCGATGAGATGATTCGCCCCGAACTCAACTACTACAAATACGCGGCCGACGGATCGACAAGCTACGACTATGACAAATATGCCTATGCCGTAGACGCCTACGAGACAGCCGAGGCAGCCTACAACACCGTCTTGAATTGCGTAGGCACTTGGAACCGCGACCTTGTGGAGCAGCGCATCGTGAGCGAGGTCAGCAGCCGCAAATGCCAATATGGCGACTCATATGGCAGCACCACCGGCATAATTGACACAGAGGCAGGCGCCGAGGGATTCTACACCTACACGACAGACTACACCGCGCCCGTTGACACCGACGGCGACGGAATGCCCGACGAGTGGGAGGCCGAGCACGGATGCGACCCCACCGTTGCGGACAACAACCGATTGGCCGACAGCGGTTACACCATGCTTGAGGTCTACCTGAACAGCCTTTTCGGAGAGAAAGCCGGACTGACCGCAACCAACCAAGTGATGGACATGCGCTCGAACCACATATGGGTCTCAGACAACGGGACAATCCACTGCTCGGAGGAGGCTGACTACACAGTGTCAGTCATTGACATGAGCGGCCGCGTCATAGGTCGCACACGCGCCAATGGCACAGACATAGCGATGCCACACGTCGGCGCAGGATTCCACCTTGTCATGGTCGAGGCTCAGGGCGTCACGACACGCGTCGTTAAAGTCCTGACCAAGTAACGCAAGACGACATAAGAGCCAAACACACATAAGCACACCGCCCCGCAAAAGCAATAGACGCTTTTGCGGGGCGGTGTCGTTTTATGAGATACTTGCGCTGGAAAGATTTGACAGCGTATAAGTCCTTACTTCTTAGCCTTTTTCTGAACTGAGAAACCGAACTTACCGAGCTGCTTGCCAACGGAATAGTACTTGCCGTGGCTGTAGCAGATGGGGTGGGCCTTATCCAGATTGAAAGAGCCAGTGGCGGGGTCGATATACTTGTCGTCAGCACGCACTCCTGTGACCTCGGCAATGAACATGTCATGCGAGCCGAGCTCTATGACCTGCTTGACCTTGCACTCGATGGAGACGGGGCTCTCCGCTATGCCCGGGGCCTTGACAGTGTAAGACTCCACAGGCGTCAGGTGCATGGCCTCCCATTTGTTCACATCGCGTCCGCTCTTGACGCCGCACCAGTCAGTAGCCCGAACAAGGTCCTCGGTCGTCAGGTTGATGACGAACTCGCCCGTGCGGCTGATGATGGAGTGCGAGTGGCGCTCCTTGCGCACCGATATGCTCACCATTGGGGGCGTGGAGCAGATGGTGCCAGCCCATGCCACCGTGATGATGTTATAGTTCTCGGGCGCGTCTCCGCAGCTGACCATGACTACGGGCAGCGGGTAGAGCATATTGCCGGGTTTGAATGAGATGTTTGGCATTGCAAAAAATGTTCATACACATGTTCCTTTTCTCGCCATGGCAAAGTTCAAGCGAGCTTGGCTTTGCTCTTTTTGGCTTATCGAAAAGGCACAATTAAAATAATCGTGACGTTCGCTCGTTTTTAATAAAAAGCCCTTACTAAAAACATATAGTCATGTCTGAGCTAATCTACTTAAAACGACAGAACAGGATTCTGAAAATCACAACCCGGATATCACGTCCTGACCATAGAGGGAAAACATATGAAGATGTCGCACTCTATGGATTTCTGTTCGACAATAAGAAAACATATACCGTCCCATGTTCCCGAAAGTTTGCAGAGTTCTTAGAGGAACACGACTTTATTCCATTCCCCGAAAAACTCATGATTGTCGCTGCCGACTATGAAGAGCGCGGGGAATATCCGTTCACCACGTCTTACTTCTGGATTACCTGGTCAAATGGTGGATACGGACGAAAGCATATCAGCAAAGACGAGGCGATTGAAATTCTGGGAGAAGACGATTAAGACAGCGAAGAGGAGACTGGAACAGACTCTGATGAGGCTCGAAAAGAACTAATAGACAATCTAAAGAAACTCATTCGCTATTATAAGTCCTACTGAATGACCATATGCTCCTCAGTGGTGACCTTTTCGCAGTAGTGACACTTGAGGGCGAGAGGCGACTTGCTGACCACGAAGAAGCGCGTGGTGATGGGCTCGTGGTTGGTGATGCACTTGGGGTTGAAGCAGCGGACGTAGCCTGTCAGCTCGTCGGGGAGTGAGACCTGCTTCTTCTCCACCACCTCGTAGTTCTTGATGATATTGAGCTTGGCCTCTGGGGCCACGAGGGCTATCTTGTTAATCTCGTCGTCCTCGAAAAAACGGTCGGCCACCTTGATTATGCTCTTGCGGCCGAGTTTCTTGCTCTCAAGGTTGGTGCCGAAAGTTATCGCATTGGGGATCTTCTCGAGTCCGAGGAGGGATATGACCTTAAAGAGGTTTTGCGCCGGGATGTGGTCAATGACCGTTCCGTCCTTGATGGCGCTCACTTTGAGCTCTTTGCTATTATTTTCCATGATGGTAATGGCTGCGTTAAGAATAAATTACTCCTTTGCCCCGAGGATGGAGGCGATGATTGCCATGCGGGTGTACATTCCGTTCTTGGCCTGCTCGAAATAGTAGGCCTTGGGGTTCTGATCGACATCGGGGTCGATTTCGCCGACACGTGGCAGCGGGTGAAGGATTCGGAGGTTGTCCTTGGTCACGCCGAGCATGTCATTGCGGAGGACATAGGTATTCTTGACGCGTTCATACTCAATGAGGTCGGAGAAACGCTCCTTCTGGACGCGGGTCATGTAGAGGATATCGGCCACGGGGAGGATGTCCGCCATGTCGCGGTGCTCCTCATATTTGATGCCCTTCTCGTCGAGGAAGGCCTTGTACTCCTGCGGCATCTTGAGCTCGTCGGGCGCCACGAAATAGAACGTGGGGTTGAAATAGCTCATGGCCATGATGAGGCTGTGGACTGTGCGGCCGTACTTGAGGTCGCCCACAAGCGCGATCTTGAGGTCGGTGAGGCGGCCTTGCGTCTTGCGGATGGAGTACATGTCCAAGAGGGTCTGCGTGGGGTGCTGATTGGCGCCATCGCCAGCATTGACCACAGGCACGGGGCTCTGCTCAGAGGCATAGCGGGCTGCGCCCTCAAGGTAGTGGCGCATGACGATGAGGTCGGCGTAGTTGGAGACCATCTTTATGGTGTCCTTGAGCGTCTCGCCCTTGGTGGTCGACGTGGCGCCAGGGTCAGAGAAGCCTATGACGCGTGCGCCGAGGCGGTTCATGGCAGTCTCGAAGCTGAGGCGCGTGCGTGTGGACGGCTCAAAGAAGAGGCTGGCGATAATCTTGCCTTGCAAGAGTGGTTGAGCGGGATTGGCCTCGAAATCGGCCGCGAGGTCGAGGATCCGAAGCATGTCATCCTTGCTAATGTCGTTGATTGAGACGAGGCTCTTGTTCTTTATCATTGCTTGAGGGATTTTTTCGTGAGGTGCATCACTTCGGGAGACCAAAGTTAGGCAAAAAAAACAGGATATGCGATTGGGCGCGATTAAAAATAAGAGTGGCAGAAATATCAATAATGAGGATGTGGGCGGAGGCTCCTCTTGGCGCATATTTGCATGACCGGCATAGGCTGCTTACGCAAAAAAACATTACCTTAGCGGAAACAGCATAGCAAAGACAAAAGAACCCGCACTCCATATGGACAACACATATTCCGACGGCACGCTATCCCCCACCGGCTGCATAGACACAGTGACCGACATAGTGGGCAAAGGACTGCCATTTGACGAGACCATCCAATCTATTGCCGACCTGCTGCCATTGGCCACCCTGCACCCCACAAAGGCCACGGCGCGCATCAGCCACGCCGGCAGCAACTACGACAGCCCGGGCCACACGGCGTCGCCCACGACCATCGAGGCCGACTTCGTGACCATAGACGACCGCAAGGGCCGCGTCACATTGGCCTACCACGCCTCACCGGACTCATTCACCCCCGCCGAGACGCGCATGATAGCCGTGGTGGGCAAGCTGGTGTGCGGTTTCATCAACGCCGCCATAGGGCGTGACCTCTACGCCCTGCGCCCACGCGAGAAAGGGACAGCCATATCAGAGGACTTCCGCAAAGCCCTCACGACGGACAAGAAGCCGCTCCAACTCTTCTTCAACAAGCAGGTGCTTGACCGGTACATCTACTTGGACATGATGAAGTATAAAATCCACAACATACTCTTCGTGGCCACGCTCTATGACGCTTTCACGCTTGAGAATGACGACAGCTTCTTCGAGCAGTTCATGGGCGAGATATACCAGTACTCACTCTTCTCACTGCCGCGAATAACAGGCGTGGCTTCGCCCGAGGAGGCCATAGAACTGATGAAGACCACGCGGTTCGACATGGCCCTGCTGATGGTCGGATTAGACATGGACGCCACATTCCGCCTGAGTGCCGACATCAAAGCCCGTCAGCCGGACATCCCGGTCTACTTGCTATCGAACCAGAAAAACGGCATAAAAGAGGTGGAGCTGAGGGCGCAGCGCACCCCGTCAATTGACAAAGTGTTCGTCTGGGGCGGAAACTCAGACATCATATTCTCAATAGTCAAGAGTACAGAGGACGAGGTTAACGTCGTCGAGGACACCAAGATAGGACTGGTGCGCGTCATCCTCCTGGTGGAGGACTCACCCCAATATTACTCCAAATATCTCCGCATCCTCTTCACCATCGTCTTCAACCAAGTCAGGAAACTGCTGCAAGACGTAGACCACAACGAAATAACGCGAGTCTCCAAGATGCGTCAGAGGCCCAAAATCCTCCACGCACGCAACTATGAGGACGCGATGTACATCATCGAGAAATATCACGACTACCTGCTCTGCGTCATATCGGACGTCGAGTTTGACCGCGCAGGCAAGCTTGACGACCGCGCAGGCTATAAGCTGCTCAAATACCTTCGCGGCGAGATGCCCGAGCTGCCCACCATCTTGCAGAGCGCGGTGCCAGCCAACAGGGCATTGGCCAAAGAGCTCGGCGTGGCGTTCCTCGACAAAGAGAGCGAGCGGCTGCAGGCCGACCTCATCAAGTTCCTGACCAGCCGCCTGGGCTTTGGCGACTTCATCTTTCGCAACAAAGAGGGGCGTCCCGTGGCACAGGCCAAGGGCATCAAGGAGTTCGAGACCATATTCCGAAACATGCCTCAGGACAAGATGAAGCAATATTGCCGCGACTTCCGCATATCATCATGGGTCATGAGCCGTGGCGAGATACCCTTGGCGCGCAAACTCAACACCATAGACTTCAACAACTATCAGGATTTGGAGCTCTTCCGATCCGACATCCTCAACGCCATAGACGACTACCGCGCCCAGCGCCGATTGGGCAAGTTGTTAGACTATGACGACGTGGAGACCCCGGACGAGAAGAACGTCATCATCATGGCGCCGGGCAAACTGGGCGGTAAGGGACGCGGTTTGGCGTTCATCAACACCCTCATCCAGAACATAGACACGAGTGAGTTCCGCGACCACATCAACCTCCGCATACCCATAACAGCCATCGTGGGCACTGACGAGTTTGACGCCTTCATGAAACGCGGCAACATGCGCCAGTATCTCATTGGCGACCCGGACTACACAGAGCTGCGCGAGAGATTTAACGACACTCCGCTCTCCGACAAGCTCATGGCTCGCATCCGCCGCTTCGTGACCCAGATACGCCGCCCACTCGCCGTGCGCTCCAGCTCATTGTCTGAGGACTCGCTCAACCAGCCGTTTGCCGGCGTCTTTGACACCTACTTAGTGCCGAACAACGCCGAGACCATCGAGGAGAACACCCAAAACGTGGCGCAGGCCATCAAAATGGTCTACTCGTCCATCTACTCGCCATCAAGCCGCGCATATTTCGCCAGCGCGAAAGTGAACATAGACAAGGAGAAGATGGCCGTCGTCATTCAGGTCCTCGTGGGCAATGAGTATGACGGATATTACTACCCCCACGTCTCGGGCACCGCGCAGAGCTACAACTACTACCCCGTGGCCCACATGCTGCCCGAGGAGGGATTTGCAGTGGCGGGTTTCGGACTGGGCTATTATGTGGTGGGCGGCAGCAAGGCCTACCGATTCTCACCTGCATGGCCGGCAGTGGAGACCACAAGTGTGGCGGACATGGTCAAGAACACGCAGGTGGACTTTCTCGCCGTGGACCTCAAGCCCCGCCAGTTGGACTATGTGCATGACGGTGAGCAGGCGCCCCTCGCGACGCTCGACATACTCGATGCCGAGAGGCACGGCACCCTCAAACACTGCGCCTCGGTCTACAACCCGCAAAACGACACCATAGAGCCAGGGCTCAGAGCCTACGGCCCGCGTGTGGTCAACTTCGCGGACATCCTGAAATATGACTACGTGCCACTGCCGCGGCTCATCTCGACCATCCTCGCCACCGCCAAGGACTCCTTTGGCACACCCGTGGAGATTGAGTGGGCTGTGGACCTTGAGGAGGATGACCATGGTCTGCCCTCGTTCTACCTGCTCCAGATGAAACCCATCATAACCGACCTGCGCGGTGACAATGTGGAAGTGGAGGAGCCAACCCGCGACGAGGCCATACTCTACACCACCCAGAGCTTGGGCAACGGGCGAGTAGACGGCATAACAGACATCATATACCTTGAGCCGTCGCTCTTTGACAAGATGCGCACTGAGCAGATGGCCAAGGAAATCGGCTATCTGAACAGCCTGATGATGCAAGAGGAGCGCCGCTACATACTTATAGGTCCAGGGCGTTGGGGCACGCGTGACAAGTTCATTGGCATACCGGTGCAATGGAGCGAGATCTCAAACGCCAAACTGATTGTGGAGATGAGCCTGCCGGGCTTCCCGCTCGACTCGTCACTCGGCTCACACTTTTTCCACAACGTCACGAGCATGAACATAGGCTACCTGTCAGTCAAAGACGACAGCGCAACCGATTTCATCAACTGGGACGTTATCCACTCACTGCCCGTGGTTCGCGAGACCGAGTTCTTCAGACAGGTGCGCGCGCCGCAACCACTTGACATCAAGATGAACGGCAAAAGGCGCAAGGCGTGCATCAAAGAGCAGAAGCCAGAGGAGGAGTGACGCTATAAAAAAATTCGGCATAGCATAAGTCGCATACCACTGAGAGTAGGAGAAGCGACATCTTACTTACCTACCTTGGCTGTAGAAACCGTTCGGGAAAGGACGGCAAAAAAGACTCCGGCCGCCCGCCATGACATTTGTCTATGGCGAGCGGCCGGAGCCGTTCATTTATAGAGACGTGGTAACTTGATGTCTGAATTTACTCCTTGACCTTCTTGCCCCACCAGGTCGTCTTGCCGTCCTGACCGATGCCGGCGTAGACAAGGGTGACGCAACGGGGATTTGCCTCCCAGTCGACCTCGCGCTCAACACATACGGCAGCGTCGCCGATGATAAGCAGTTTGTTGGTGGCGTCATATGACCAAGAGCCGCCAAGGGTAGCAGCGCCAGAGGCGTCAGTCACAGTGCCGTCAGCGTTAAGGTTGATGTAAGAGCTCTCATCTTGAACCTGATAATGGTACTCCAGATTGATGTGCTCCCACTTGCCGACGAGGCTGTCTTGAGTCAGAGTGCCATAGTCAGGCACAGCGGCGTAGCGCTCGGGCAGCGCGATGGGCCACTTGTTGGTGAGGTCGGAAGCTGATGCGGGAGCCCATACAAGACGGCGGACATGACCCATCATGATGGCGTTAGCATTTGCATTGCCGCCAGCGTTAGCCGGAAGGCGACCCTGGCTCATATAGAACCACTCGGTGGCGTTCTCATCACCCTTCTTGGGGAAGATGGCGCAGTGGCTAATGCCGACCCAGCCGGTGTGTCCCTTGAACTTATACGGGTGGGTGACAATGGGGTAAGCGTCACCACGGCCATTGGTGTGGTTACGGCCGGTGATGTCATAATAGGGACCAGTGATGCTCTCAGAGCGGACCACGCGGGTGTTATAGGCCACAGAGAGCTCGTCATAGGCCATGAAGAGGTAATAATAGCCGTCATGGTAGATGACCTCGGGGCCCTCGCTGGCTTGCCAACGGTCGTTAAGTTTGCGGGTGCTGATGTTCACACCGAAGTTGCCCTGATGATCCTCGCCATCGGCAGTCCAAGGGTTGCCAGTGGTATTCTTGACAGGCATACCCGTTGACGGGTTGAGCTGGAGAGCGGCGAAACCGCTATGCCAAGAGCCATGGATGAGCCAATGCTGGCCTTCGGGGGTGACAATATAGGTGGGGTCGATGCCATTATAGTAGAAGAAGCCGCCCAACTGGCTCTGATTGAGGTTAGCAGTCGTCAGGTCCATATCGGACGATGAGCAGGTCACAAAACCCTTGTCCTCCCAGACACCATTGTCCGGGTCGGTCGACTCGCACATGCCGATGAGGGCCGGGATGCCCTGATTGCCGCCGAGGGTAGGCTTGTTGACAGGCATGCTGTAGTACATGCGGAGCTTGGTCTGGCCATCAACCGTAATCTTGCGGACTACGGGGGCCCAGTAGCTGAGATCAATTTGGGACGAGGTCACATTATCCTTACCAGCCGCGGTGAGAATCTCATTAATCTTGGTGGTAACCCAATCTGGCGGAGTGGTGAAAATGCCTGGGACGACCTGCCAGTTGACCAAATCCTTAGAACGCTTGCCGAGGAAGTGGCCATGACCGTCATGCGCATTGCCATAAGAGGCGTCAGTACCCCACTCATAGTAATAGCCGTCCGTCCAGTAGACCACAGACGGGTCATGCACATTGGCCAAGTTCCATTGCTTGCGGTAGTCCCATCCGGAGATTGCGCTGTAGTCGTCAGCGTAGGTCGGGATGGTAAAAGTAGACTCAGAGCCACCGTCAGAATCACCATTTGAGGGGTTTTCTGAGTCATCGCTGCAGGCGCTGAAGCTGAGCGTGAACGCTGCCGCGAGGAGCGGATATGTGAAGTTTTGCACTTTTATTATTTTATGCATTGTTGTTTAAATTTGCGTTAACGATGGCAAATTTACATTTAGTTCAACTAATCGAGGTGGACAAAAATCGCGTTAACGTGGACAAGAGGGGAATGGTGGGCGACAAACGGGCACGTATGGCAAAGAGTTTCAAGCATGTGGATGGGGCTATTCAACGCATAGGAGAAACCCCAATTAACGAGATTTTGCGGGGGTGAGAATGAGCCACTTATTACTAAACATACAAATTACTGACTTTCAGTATATTAACCCTACCATCACTCCGATTCGTGTATTTTAGGGGTCTCAAAACGCTCCGATTCGTGTAAAAACGGGGGTCAAAAAACGCTCCGATTCGTGTATTTGGGAGGGGAGAACTACTAAAAGGCATGCTATGGGTATAGGCCTGCGGTGCAATCAGCATCGGAATTTTCACCTACATTAACTACAAAATAAGGACCGACAACTAATCATCACAAGAGGGCTAAGGTGCGATAGACTTTTATTAACCTTTACAATGCAGCAATTTGCTCTGCGGACAGCCCCGAACTTTTCATTATGACATCGGTTGGCACACCGAGTTCTTTCAGGTTTCTCGCCATGGCAGACTTCCCCTCGGCAATTCCTTCCAGTCTGCTCTTTTGAGACTCCATTTGCCAATACTCCTCGTTAGACTTCATATCGTTATAAGCCTTGAGGCTGTGTTCATAGGATTCATACTCTTCCCTCGTCATTTTACTGACATCACAAACCTTGAAAAGTTTGTCCCACACGGCATCTTTCAGCGCATTAGGCATTCTCTCCAATTTATCCATATTTTTCAGAATATAAGTCCAACGTTCAAAATCATTATCACACTCATCCAAGTTCTTTCGGAAAAGAGGGAGTCGCAAAAATGTCATGAAAATCACATCAGAAAAAACATCCCCACTCTCCAAGTCTGTCAACATTACGTCAGTCTTAAACTTAACATCGCCACTATATGCAAAATTAAGGAAAAAGACACCAATCATCGCCTTAATATCATACCTCCATTGGCTACCAGAACACCCTTGATCACTTATTGCACGTGAAATATAGTAAACAGACCTCTTCTTGAAGAACCCCTGAGGGGCATTCTGCATCTCGACAACTATGCGTTCATTTTTGTCCGTCTTACAGAAAACGTCATAAATAATTACACGGTTGTCGTCAATCTCAAGCACACGCTCCTTGTTGAGAAATGTTACATCCTCAATAACGTACATCCCCACAAGCAATTGATTGAGGAAATGAATCAGCAAATCCTTGTTAACCTCACATCCAAAGATACGCTTAAACCCCTCATCGGTGAATGGATTAATAAACTGGGACATAGCATTTATAGCTTTAATTTGTATTTAACCAAAGATAGCCATTACATATATGCTTTCCAAATGCCCCCTCCCCAAAAAACAGACAAGCCCCCGCCCACGGCATAACACCGAGGGCGGGGGCTGCACTATTTAGATAACAGAAAATGCTTTTACTCGAAGACTAAGTAAGCCTCTTCACAAGTGAAGCTTACATAGAGATCGTCGGCATCGGCCTGAGTAGTACCAGCAGCCGCTATGCCAATGTACTTCTGATAATGAGAGTCACCATTACCATCAACTACGTTGTAAACGACGTCGAAAGTTGTGCCGTTGTTGGTGACAGAAACCTCATAAGAAGAGCCATTGATGCTGGACACAAACGTATCCCAGTTCCAATTGCTCTCAAGAGTAGCGGCAGAGTAACCAGTGCCCCAGCCATAGTTATCTTGGCGAAGAATTGCATATTCAGCCTTTTCAGCAGTGCGGAGAATTACTACGGGGCTGTGCCAGTTAGCTACATTGTCAGAGTAGCAGGTAAACTTGAATGTCTTTGTCTCTCCACTCTTAACCTGAACGTCATCTGCGAATACGGTCCAAAATCCTGATGAGAAGTCTGACTTTCCAATCAACTTGGACTCTTCCACCTCTTTGATTGTAACAGTCCCCGTAGCCTTCATACCTTGATATTCGACAGTGAACTCACCTGTTTTCATATCAACAGTTGAGAAAGTAACATCAGCGTTATTAAGTACTGTTTTACTGCCATCGCTGCTGACACCAGAAACAGTCACTTTGGCAGTGTAGAGAGACAGAGTCTCATATGATGGAGAATAATGCAATACATATCCATCTTCAACTGCAACCTCGATGCCCTTGAAATCAGTAATCTGGATTGAATAGGAGCCAATGATAGGTGAGCAGTAGTTGCCGCGGCTGGTCTTGTTGTAGAGGACGTTGACAGTCTTGGTGCCAACTGAGGTGAGGTCGGGTGCGATGAATGTGAGCTCAGATTCAGCGACATCAGTAGAAGTACCATCCTCAAAAGTAACCTTAGCGGTGACACCCGCATGGTAAACTGTATCGCCAAGAGTGAGGAACGTCGGTGTGTTGCTGAGAACCATAGATGCGGGGTTGCTCTCAGTGATGACGATGGTGGCCGGGAGAAGCATTGCGGAGAAGTTCTCGTAGTGGCAGCCGTCGACAGTCAGGAAAGCGTAGATGTCATCGGCAGCGGAAGCTGTCTGGTGATACTCCTCTTTGAGGACAGTACCATCGGTGGCAGTCATGGTGGCGGTCACGTAGATGTAGCCTGCAGAGACGTGCTGAACCTCGAGCACGACATGCGAGCCATTAATCTTCTCAAGGAAGTAAGCCCACTGGTCAGCAGCTCCAGCTGCAGCGGCAACCTCTGCATAGTTGGTGGTGATGTTGGCAGCGTCGTAGGTGTAGCCCTCTTCAGAGCTCATCTTGCCTTCCCAGCCATAAGCGTCAGAGCGGAGAGCGAAATACTCCTTATAGCCCTCGACATCAGTTGAGTTGCCCTTCTTGTTGGCGGTTACGAGAACCCAGTTATTCCAGTTGTTCGCAGCTGAGCTGTAGTTGTCGAACTCCATGACGAGCCTCTTGCCAGAGGGGATAGCGATGAAGTCAGAGAAATCAGTCCACCAACCGCTTGAGTTGTCCGTCTCGCCAATAGTTGTCTTAGCGACCTCGATGACGGTGGTGTCGCTGTTAGAGGAGTTCTTAGAGTTGGCGATTGAATCAATTCGGCTGTCGAGCCAGCTCGGCGAATTGATGTCGAAAGTGTCATCCTCATCGCATGCGACGAAGGCACCCGCGGCCAAGCCGCCTACCATAAAGGCGAGCAGACCTTTCTGTATATTGTTCATATCAATATTCTTGTGAATGAGTAATTTGAAAAGCCGCCCCCGAATGATGGGACACCCGTCTGTGCGGGGGCGGCATTAACAAGTCAAATTTATTATTCTACCACGGGGTGAACCGTCCAGGGGAAGAAGCCGTCGGGCTTCTTGCTGTTGTAGGCGCAGTTGCCCGTGAGGTGCGGGTTGGCGTCGAGAGTGCTCTGCGCGATGGGGAAGTACTCGTGAGCCTCAAGATAAGTGTCGAGCGTAGAGCGGACAGTGGTGCCGTCGATGTCGTCAGTCTTGTAGACAGCCTTGGCATCGGCTACCTTGAGCGAGGTCTTGAAAATCATGTGCTGGCGGAGCTGTGCCTTGCGGTCTGAGCTCTCATAGAAGCCCCAACGGTTGAGGTCGATGCCTCGGCCATTCTCGCAGCCGAACTCCTTCGGGCGCTCGACATTGGCAATCTGCTCAAAGAGAGCATCAGCGGTCGGGAAGTTGGCAAGCTGGAGGTCAGCGAGGCCGGCGCGTTTGCGAACCTCATTGATGTAGTCGAGGGCGGTCTGAGTGGGACCATTAATCTCGTTCTCGCACTCGGCTGCACGGAGGAGGACATCAGAGTAGCGCATGAGGCGGAGGTTGATGCCGTTGTGCAGACCGGTCACGATAGAGGTGAAGCCGTCGGGCCATACGCGGGCGTAGGTCCACTTGGCGATACCGAGACCACCGCCAGTGCCGTTAGAGAGGCAGAGCGAGTCGTTGGCAGAAGTGAGGGTGGTGTTGTAGATGACATTCTGACGAGGGTCGCCGTCAGGGTAAGCTGCTGTTGACTGGCCGTAGTAGTTGTCATACTCAGGCTCGTAGGAGCAGATGGTCCAGTAGAGGCGTGGGTCGAGACGGCCGTCGGTGCACTTCTCTGCCTTATAGAGGTTATAGAGCCAAGGAGAGGCTGCGAGGTCACCCCAAGAGCCGAAAGCGTTAGGAGCGTAGTTAGACTCAACAGCGTGACCCTGGGTTGCGTCCTTAGAGATGTTGACAGGAGTCCACTCCTCGTCGACACCGCCAGTGCCATAGTTCATATACTGAACCTCGAAGAGGCTCTCGGTGTTATTCTCACCAGCCTCAGTAAAGTTGGCGCCGTAGTCGGCCATGAGAGAGTAGTTGCCATAGACGCCAGCGATGATATCCTTGAGGACGGTGTAAGCCTCAGAATATTTGTGGCGGAGCATGAGAGCGCGAGAGTAGTAGCCGGCAGCGGAGCCGCAAGTGGCGCGACCTTTGGCGAAGTCGCCACCGACAGTCTTGCTCGGCAGAATCTCCATAGCGCCCTTGAAGTCGGCCTCGACCTGATCAAGCACTTCGTCATAGGTGTTGAGGCTGGCGTAGAGGCTGTTGAGGTCGGAGTAAGAAGAATAGTCGGTTATGAGGCAGCACTCATGGTGATAGGTAGCCAAGGTGTAGTAGGCGAGACCGCGGAGGAAGAGCGCCTGACCCTTGATCTTGTTGTAGGCATCGGTGGAGAGGGCAACCTTCTCGACCTGTTGGAGGACATAGTTGGTGCGGTTGACCACGTGGTAGCAGTCACGCCAAATCCACTGGTTGCCAATCTCGTCAACAGGGGTCTCATTGAGAGCGTCGTAGGGCCAGTACCAGATAAGGCCAGGGTTGTAGACCTCATCACCGCGGACAGCGTCCAGCGTGTAGCCGACACGGGCGAAAGTGCCCTCAAGACGGATTCGGTTGTAGCAGGCTATGACAGCCTCCTGGAGCGATGACTCATCCTTGCCGAAGTCATCGGTGGTCTGAGTATTGGGGTTTGTCACGTCAAGCTCATCGGAGCAGGCGGAGAAGCACGCCGCTGCTGCCAAAGCTGCTATGGCAAAATATTTTGTTTTCATAATTCTTTTTCGATAATTAAGTTAGACTCCTTTTCTTCTTTGTCAGCCTATGGATGTCGGCTATTAGAATGTGAAGTGGAGACCAGCCATGAAGGTTCGTGGCGTCGGGAAAGAGCAGTAGTTGTAGCCCGGGGTGAAAGTGCCGCCGGCGAAGTCTACATTGTAGCCGTTGTACTTCGTGAAGGTGTGGAGGTTCTGGGCTGAGACGTAGAAGCGTACGCTTGAGAAGATGCCGTTGAACCACTCATCTTTGAAGTTATAGCCGAGCTCGACGTTAGCTATCTTCCAGTAGTTAGCGTTCTGGATGAAGCGGTCGCTGAAGTAGTCGTTGTAGGTTGAGCCGTCAGCAGCGAACTGGACGCGTGGCTGGCTTGCGTTGGGGTTCTCAGCGGTCCAGCTGTCGAGCATGTCAACGCTCTTGTTGGTGAGACCGGTGGTTCCGTGGAGGGCGATGTCGAGGTAGTCAACAGCCTTGAAACCGAGAGCGCCATAGGTTGAGACAGAGAGGTCGATACCCTTCCACTCGACGCGGGCGTTGAGGCCGAAGTTGACCTTAGGCATGCCGCTGCCGAGGAAGTCGCGGTCATTGTCATCGATTATGCCATCACCGTTGACATCGACATAGTAGACATCACCGAGCTTAGCGTTTGCGGGGGCTGCGTAGCCGTCCTTGGTGCTCTCGCCCTTGACCTGGGCGTTGGTGAGCTCGGAGAGGGTTGCGTTGTCGCGGATGATGCCGCCGTAGCGGAGACCATAGAAGCGGCCGACCTCATCGCCGACCTCAGTGCGGCAGTAGCCGTCGGTGCGGCCCTCGTTGGTGACGCCGAGGCTGGTGACCTTGTTTTTGTTGACAGTAGCGTTTGCGCTTACCTCCCATGAGATGGGGTGGTCGTTGTTGCGGTAGGTGGCAGCGAACTCAAGGCCGCTGTTCTCCATGGTGGCAGCGTTCATAGTGACGGTGCCGTTGGTAGCGCCTGCGCTGGCGGGGACAGACACACTGTAGAGGAGGTCCTCAGACTTGCTCTTGAAGTAGTCGAAGTTGAACTCAATCTTGTTGGAGAGGAAGTTGACATCGAGACCTACGTCGAAAGTCTTCTTCTTCTCCCACTTGATGGCGGTATTGACATAGTTGGAGATGGCAGAGCCGGTGACCTTCTCACCACCGAAGGAGTAAGAGTAGTCGCCACGGGCCATGGTGTCCATATACTGGTACTCACCGATGTTCTCGTTACCGAGGACGCCGTAGCTGGCGCGAACCTTGAAGAGGTTGACAATGTTCTGGTCGATGGGGAAGAAATCCTCACGGTCGAAACGCCAACCAGCGGATACAGAGGGGAAGGTCTCCCAACGGTCGTCAGATGAGAGGCGGCTTGAGCCGTCACGACGTGCTGTGAACGAAACGAGGTACTTCTCATCGAAGTCATAGTTCAAGCGGCCGATGAAAGAGCAGAGGACGTGCTCGCTCTCGTAGCTGCTGGTCTTGAAGGTCGAAGCGTTAGAGAGCTGGAGGTAGTAAGGCTCAGAGAGGGTGTTGCCGGTGCCTGTGAGGGTGTGGTAACGCTCACGCTCGAAAGTCTGACCGATGACGAGGTTGACGTGGTTAGAGCCGAAGATGCCGTCGTAGGTGATGGTGTTCTCGACGAGGCCGTCTGTGTACTGGCGGTAAGCCTCATAGAGGTACTCGTTGGTCTTGGCGAGGTAGTTACGGTTGCTGGAGTAGAAGGCGGGGACGAAAACCTTATCCTTAGCGTAGGTCTTGCTATAAGAGAGGTTAATCTTATAGTTAAGCTTGTGGTTGTCGTTCTTCTGCTTGACCATGTCGAGCAAGTCGACATCAGCAGAGCCAGTGACAACGAAGCGGTCAACCTTGGTGTTGCGGGTGATGAGGTTGTTGGTCATGAGGACGTTGGTCATGGCGAGGTCACCGTGGATGCCGATGTAGTACGTGCCATAGCCGTAGTTGTCATAGTTGTAGTCCGAAGCGCCGGGGTAGACGTCGTCGAGGCACCATGTGCTCTCATCATACGCCTTGATGGAAGGCGGGAGGAGGAGGGCTGAGCCGAGGACGGGGTACTGACCACCGTAGAGACCCTGGACATACTCGCTGGCGTTAGAGAGTGCCATGTTGTCCTGTGCGCTGTGGCTGTAGAGGACGCTGGTCTGGAACTTGATGAACTTGACATCCATGTTGTTGTTGACGCGGGCGGTGAAGCGGTCGTAGTTAGGACCTGCGCCTTCCATGGTGCCATTCTGCTTGAAGTAGTCGAGCGAGACGTTATAAGTGTTGTTCTCGCCGCCACCGGCCATTGAGACGTTGTGGTTCATGCGGAGACCAGTCTTGAAGACCTCGTCGAACCAGTCGGTGTCAACCTTGCCAACCAGGTAGTTCTCACTGCCCTCGACATAGCCAGAGGGGATAGACTCCTGAAGGCCGTTGTTGGTGTAGGCGCGGACGACGTTCTCAGCATACTGTGCTGTGTTCATCACGTCATAGACACCATCCTGAATTTTATCCATGCCGACATAGCCGGTGTACTGGATCTTCATCGGCTGGTTCTTAGAGCCGCGCTTGGTCGTGATGATGACGACGCCGTTAGCAGCGCGAGAACCGTAGATGGCTGCTGCCGAAGCATCCTTGAGGACCTGAATGGTCTCGATGTCGTTAGGAGAGAAGTCGCGGATGGAGGTACCCATGGGCACACCGTCGATGACATAGAGAGGAGCCGTGCTGCCGAAAGAGCCGAGACCGCGGATTTTGACAGCCGGGTCGGCGCCTGGCTGGCCGTCAGTGGTAATCTGGACACCTGCAGCCTTGCCCTGAAGCATGGTTGAGATGTTCGAGTTAGAGACCTTCTTGAGAGCCTCAGCGTCTACAATTGCGACCGAACCGGTGAGGTCGGCCTTTTTCTGAACGCCGTAGCCGACGACGACAAGCTCGCTGAGCTCGGTGGCGTCATCGGTAAGAGTGAAGTTAATGCTGGTGCGGCCTGCGACCTTCTCCTTTGCAGTGTTATAACCGAGGAAAGACACAGTCAACTCAGCGTTGCTGGCTACTTGAAGAGAGTAGTTACCGTCCAAGTCGGTGACGGTGCCAATGGTAGTGCCAGACTGGAGGACTGCGGCGCCGACAATGGGCTGGCCGTTATTGTCCACGACGCGACCTTTCACGGTCACTGCGCCTTGCGTCTGAGCAGTGGCCTCCACCGAAGTCAGCGTGATGGCTGCCGGCGAGAGTGCCAATAGACTCATAAGAGCAATTGTCTCTATTCTCATAAGTTGTTTAGTTTGTGTTTTAGTTCAGAGTCACCCGCCTATTTGATAATGTATCAAACGTCAGGCCGCCCCACCCATTCGTGCACTTCTTCGGGTGATGTGCCGGCAGGTATAGCCTCCCTGCCTTAACCTGTCGTTATCGACATTTGGCGAGTTATTAAAAAGAGACCGCAAACGTTTACGTGATTAACCGAAACCACTCGCATTCTCGATTTCTTTTCATGGCAAAATTATACACTCTTTAAATATTCAAAGGGATAAAAAAATCGTTTCATGGTGGACAATTCTCTTTTAACTATTCAAACCCAAACATTCAACTCTATTATCTCTCAATACATTAAACACTCAATGCAAAATAATCCACCACAGTTCGCACTGTTCTATCCCGACATTAATTGTTAATGTCTTAAACCGATTGCTACATACGACAGGTGTTAAAACCGAGAACAGACATTCACAAAGAAGGAGCGACTCCATTCCACATCATTTAGTCAACACGGCAAACAGAAGGAGAGAACTGCGACCACATGCAGAAAGGCAATCATGGCTGAACAACAAACATATCTGACAGAAAAAAACTATATTTGCGGAAAAGGAGCGTTAACCGTCAACCACAGCCCTATGTCTAAATTCATCAACCCGTTCACAGATGTCGGATTTAAGATTATCTTCGGCAAGGAAGTGAACAAAGAACTTTTAATCGACTTCCTCAACCAGCTGCTTAAGGGGAAGTACGAAATAGAGGACGTCACCTTTCTCGACAAGGAAGACAAGGGGATAAATGTGTTTGACAAGACATGCACCTTCGACATCCACTGCATCACATCCAAAGGCGAGCACATAATTGTCGAAATGCAGAACGGCTCACAAATCTTCTTCCGCAACCGTGCCATATATTATATGAGCCGCGTCGTTGCGTCGCAAGGAGAGCCGGGGACAAAATGGAGCTATGGCGAGCTAAAGGCGGTAATCGGCGTGTTCCTGCTCGACTTCATCATGAAAGACGAGAACAACGCCATCCCCTACGGTGATAAATGCGATGGGGAGCCATCTGTGACACCCAAATTCCGCACCGATGTGGCATTCGCAGACACAGATGACGGACACCTATTCTCAGACAAAATGCTGATGGTGTTCCTCCAGCTGCCAGCTTTCAAGATCACGCACCCCGACGAATGCACTAACGACTTTGAGCGTTGGATTTATATCCTAAAGAACATGGAGACATTAGACAGGATGCCATTCAGGGCACAGAAATCGGTGTTCGACCGCCTTGCCAAGGTTTGCGAGGTGGCCAAGATGAACATGGAGGAAAAACGCAATTACGACGCCAGCCTAATAGCCTACCTCGACGCAAAAAACCAGTTGTACTACTTCCAAAATGGGGAACGATTAGCACAAGAGAGAGGATGGGCGGCTGGAATGGAAGAGGGAATGGAAAAAGGGAAAAAAGAAGGAGCCGAGCAGAACGCAATCGAGATAATCAAAAACCTGATGGCCATGGGGATGGACGTAGAGTCTATCGCAAAAGCGACGAACAAGACAGTAGAGCAGATTAAAGCCATCAAGGATTCAAAATAGCCCACTACTCAGCCACCATCACATAGTCCCAGAAGAATTCCGACACCTCCAAACCCTCCACGCAGCGCTCTACGTCAGCCCGCGTCAAACGGCGACCCGCACCTTGCAGACGCAACTGCCCAATCCTCGCAACAACAAGTGGAGGAAAATACGGATGACGCCTCATCCGCGTATCATTTGCCGAGTTAACATTAACCTTGACCACCTTCGAGGCATCGGCAGTCAGATAATCCTTAAGTTTATCATAGCGTTCGTCGGTCAAGGGCCATAGCCCGATTAATTGTTTAGGAGAGACGTATCCTCCCAAACTGGTGCGGAAATCGATTATAGCGTCGGCAGTCTTCTCACCAATGCCGGGTAACAGCATAAGCTCCTCACGAGTGGCAGCGTTGAGTTCCACAATAGGATATTTGATGGGTTCAGAGTCCTCAACAGCCGTAGCAGCCCGTCTGGGCGAAGCCTTAGAACGGAGAATAGCCGCCAATTCACCTGCAGGCAGTGTTGTTAAGGAATCCAGCGTCATTGAGCCACGAAGGACATAGCGAGCCTGATAGGCGGACAAAGTGTCCCATGCCTCATGCGCCATGCCAGCCTCGGCAAGTGTAGCGGAGTCGGCAATGAAGAGAGGAATGCGAGGTTGACGTATGTACCCATTTCCGCGTTCATAACCACTCCTATAGGTTTTGCCGTCATGGCTATCCCACCCACCCCGTCTGACATATAGCTTAGATAATGGCTCAAAACCATCATCGGCAGTGAAGTCAAGCCGCGGACTCAGACTGCTGATAAGTAACGTGTCGGCAAAAGGTAACGTCAAGAGGTCCTCCGCACTCTCATAAGCATAGCCTCGGCTGCGCAGATAGACCATCTGCGAAATCTGGTAATAAGAGAAGCCAGCCCGACGCAATGTGCGCGGACTGGCTGTGTTGACATATATGACTGATTCGCCTTGCCCCGACTCTTCTTTAACAATATCTTCATCAAGAAGACTCGTCACATCGATGGAGTAATCAGATGTTCGGCAGCAGCGCAAGACAGCAAGGACAGCAAGCAGTAAGACAGCGAGAGCCGGCAGGCCGAACCACAACTTACGCATGCCAAACAAGACTTACTCGCCCGCGAACCAAGCATAGAGCCCATTGGCAAAGATGACGAGTATTGCCAATGGAAGAACGTAACGCACCATGAAAAGCATAGTGCGGAAGAAGCCGCATTTCTGTCCGTTCGCCTCCAGTTCCTCCTTAAACCTCTCGGGCGGGAGCACCCACCCCACGAATATGACAATAGCCAATGCGCCAAGTGGCATCATGACATTGGCGGTAACCTTGTCAAAGACATCAAACACTGTGCTTGACAAGGCGCACGCCATGCCACAAAGCAAGACGAGCGAGCTGGCCAAGAGGGTTGACTTCTTTCGCCCCATGCCAAACGTGGTCTTGAAAAAAGCCACAACAACCTCAAGCAACGAGATGGAGGATGTCAATGCTGCCACCATGAGCAGCAAGAAGAAAAAGGCGGAGAAGAGTTGTCCGAAAGCCATCTGGTTGAAAATGTTCGGCAAGGTGACGAACACGAGGCCAGGGCCCTGACCCGGGTTGATGCCAAAGGCGAACACACAGGGGAAGATGACCGCACCGGCAAGGAAAGCCACCATGAAATCGAGCACAGCCACCTGAGTGGCCATCCGCTGAAGGTTCTGGCTCTTCTGAATATACGCACCATAGGTGGTCATTATGCCCATGCCTATGCTGAGTGAGAAAAAGGACTGGCCAAGAGCATCAAAAATAGCCTTGCTCGTGACCTTGCTCATGTCCGGGCGCAAATAGAAGCGCAAACCCTCACCCGCCCCGTCGAGAAGCAAAGAGCGCACAAGCATGATGATGATAAGCAGGAAAAGCAACGGCATCAGCACCTTGCTATATTTCTCAATGCCACTGGAGACTCCTTTAGCCACGACAAACGCCACAAGGCCAATGACGACACACATCCAGATGATGCCCCTCACGGGGTCAGAGCTCAACCCCTCAAACACATGGGCCACCTCGGCACTCGACAGGCCGTTGAGCCAACCACCGACCGACGCCACGGAGTAATAAATGGTCCAGCCGGACACTATATTATAATATGAGAGGATAATGAAAGCCGTGAGCATGCCCATGTAGCCAATCACTTGCCACTTGCTGCCAGGTCTGAGAGCCTGAAAAGCACCAGTCACCGGCTTGCCGCTCATGCGCCCTATGGAGAATTCGCACACAAGCATGGGGATGGATATGGCCGCCGTGAAAAGAATGTAGAAAAGGAGGAAGATGGCCCCACCATCCTCGCCCGCTATATAGGGGAAACGCCACACGTTGCCCAAGCCCACGGCCGAGCCGGCTGCCGCCGCTATAGCGCCGGTCTTTGAGGTGAATTTTTCGTCAGACATCAGTTGATGCAGGGTTAGGGGTTATGGTTAAGAGGGTTTGAGAGTCCAAATATAACATATTTTCATGGCAACCGTCTAATATGCAACAAGCCACGATTAGATAGGCGGCAAATTTCCGCAAGACCACAATAATTTATTAATTTTGCTCAACACAACAAACCCGACAATGCGCGACTTCAAAAGAAACATAAAGGTCCAGGCCACGGCCGAGGAGATCTACTCCGCCATAACGAACCCTTTCGCCATAGAGCTGTGGACAGGCTACCCCGCCAAGATGAGCACGGAGCCGGGCAGCGAGTTCGAGATGTGGGATGGCGACATCTGCGGCCGCAACATTGAGTTCGAGGAGAACAAGCTGGTGCGACAGGAGTGGTACTTTGGCGAGGACGAGCCATCCATCGTCACCATCAAGATTACGCCGCGCAGCAATGTCAGGTCCGAGATTTACATCACGCAGACCAACATCCCAGACGAGTATTATGACAACATTGCCGGAGGATGGGATGAGGACTACCTCGCCTCGCTCCAGCAGTTCCTCGAAGAGGGCGACGACTGACTCGGACGAGAACAGAACAGCGTGCTAAAGAGAACATCCGCGCCTCGGGCTTCCCCCCGGGGCTTTTTTGTGCGCCACTGCCACCAATTAATGTGGCTACGGCCAAGCGCCGCACACTATTTACGCCCCCCAAAAAAAATCCCCCGCCACGTCAAGAACGCAGCGGGGGACTAAAGTAAACAGGTCGGGCGGGGAAAAACGCTAAGCCCTGCGTATCATCTTAGAAACGGGTCTCGTAGGCCATGTCGCCAATGCAGCAGAAGTTGAGGCCGTTCTCGTCAGAGATGGCGTCAGAGACGGTGTTGCCGCTTGCGTCGACCACCTGAAGGTAGCCCTCGTAGAGGTAGTGCTTGTCGCTTGAGACGTCAACCTTCTGCCAAGCGTTGTTGACAGTCCACTTGCCGTTAGCGTCAGAGGTGGCGAGGGTGATGGTGGTAACCTTGTCACCGCCAGTGCCTACATTCTTGCCAGCGTTCTTGATTGTCTCAAGAGCCTTGCTGAAGCTGCTGAAATCGAAGCTGGAGACATAGCCGTAGAGGACGAACTGGATCTTGCTGCTCTTGTAGCTTGTGCTGAGTTCATCGTTGATGTCATCATAGGCCTTAGCCGGGCATACGCAGAAAGACTGCATATTTTTGAGGCGGAGATTGCTGAAAGCGGCAGTGATGTCCACCGCGAAATGCTTGCTGAAGAGGGCGCGCTCAAGAGAGCCTGGGCAGCAGATGAGGTAGCCGCTCGTGTTGGAGCTCGGGAGCGAGTCGCAAGCAGGAGCGAGGGTTGAGTAGCCGGCGTTGGTGACAGCCGAGATGGTGGCTGGGCACATGCCGCCCTGGAAGCCCTCTATGAGGTCCTTGCCCGGGGTCAGAGGATTGGCAGAGCTGATGGAAGCGGTGTCGCCAACACTCCAAGTGGTGAAGCAGTAGGCGTCGGTGTAGCCGCTTGCGTCAGAGAGCATATAGCTGTTCACGCCAGTGATGGCAGAGGTCTTGTAAACGCCGGGGATGTAAGAGACAGCGGCGACGTTGCTGAAATCAGCGTAGTAGTAGCCATCCTCGTCGTCGTCATCGTCATGACAAGCTGAGAAAGAGAAGGCGAGAGCGAATGCAGCCGCCAACGAGAGAAATTTCTTCATGGTTTGATGAATAATTTAGTTTCGGGCGTTTTTTACGGAGTAGGCCCTGTAAGGTTATAAAAATTTCGCATTAGAGGGCGGGAATGAAGAAACAGCCGCCGAAGCCCCATGCAGCACACCATAAAAAAAAGGCGAAAGGCAGCAGAGTGTCGCCCATGCGCAACCTTAAAAAACTTTAACCAAGACGGCACCCTTTTGACGTGAATTATAAGAGCGGAACGAGGTTTTTGTCATAGCTTATCACTATATTTGCGGGAAAATAGGTTGTCCGAATAGGACATACCGCCCTAATAGTTAGAGGTAATACAACAAAAACAACAGCACCGGTCGACGGTGCCACATAACCTAAATCATGCGTCCAAAGAGAATCATTGAGATCATGCGCGAGGCCGCCACAGGCACGCAGGTCACGGTCAAGGGCTGGGTCCGCACCCGCCGAGATAGCAAACAAGTCAGCTTCGTCGCCATGAATGACGGCTCGACAATAGCCAATCTCCAGATCGTGGTCAACCCTGCCAACACTGACGAGGAGACCCTGAAGCGCATCACGACGGGCGCATGCCTCAGTGTCACAGGCCAGCTCGTGGCAAGCCAAGGCAAGGGTCAGAGCGTCGAGGTGCAGGCCGATAGCATTGAGGTGCTTGGCGACGCAGACGCCACCTACCCCCTCCAGAAGAAAGGCCACACGTGGGAGTTCCTCCGCGACACGGCTCATCTCCGCCCGCGTACCAACACCTTCGGAGCCATCTTCCGCATCCGCAACCAGATGGCCTACGCCATCCATAAGTTCTTCCACGACAAGGGCTTCGTCTATTTCCACACTCCGCTCATCACCAGCTCGGACTGTGAGGGCGCCGGCCAGATGTTCCAAGTGACCACCTTAGACATGGAGAACCTGCCCAAGGGCGAGGACGGCAAAGTGGACTACACGCAGGACTTCTTCGGCCGCCGCACCAGCCTCACCGTCTCAGGTCAGCTTGAGGGCGAGCTCGCAGCCACTGCGCTTGGCGCCATCTACACATTTGGTCCGACATTCCGCGCCGAGAACTCCAACACTCCGCGCCACTTGGCCGAGTTCTGGATGATAGAGCCCGAGATGGCCTTCTACGACATCAAGGATAACATGGACCTCGCCGAGGAGTTCATCAAATATTGCGTCCAGTGGGCACTCGACAATTGCATGGACGACCTTGAGTTCCTCAACAAGATGATTGACAACGAGCTCATTGAGCGTCTCAAATTCGTCACCACCCACGACTTCGTTCGCCTGCCTTACACCGAGGGCATCAAGATTCTCGAGGAGGCTGTGGCCAATGGACATAAGTTCGAGTTCCCAGTCTTCTGGGGTGCCGACTTGGCGTCTGAGCACGAGCGTTTCCTTGTCGAGGAGCATTTCAAGAAGCCCGTCATCCTGACCGACTATCCGAAGGAGATCAAGGCCTTCTACATGAAGCAGAATGAGGACGGCAAGACGGTCCGCGCCATGGACGTCCTCTTCCCACGCATCGGCGAGATTATTGGTGGCTCGGAGCGCGAGGCCGACTACAACAAGCTCATGGACCGAATCGAGGAGCTCCACATCCCCATGAAGGACATGTGGTGGTATCTTGACACTCGCAAGTACGGGTCTTGCCCCCACTCTGGCTTCGGACTTGGCTTCGAGCGCCTCATCCTCTTCGTAACGGGCATGGCCAACATCCGCGACGTCATCCCGTTCCCACGCACACCGGGTCGTGCGGAGTTCTAAACCCCGCCGTCGTCTCACTCCCCAATCTGAAATACAACAAGACACATCAAGATGAAGATATTCTTTAACGACAGGCACATCAAACTCGATGTCATGAGTTTCGCAACTGTCGGTTACCAGCGTGTGGAGTACTACACCGATGCCGACAAGCTGCGCGAGTTCGTAGAGATGTTCGTAGCCGACGAGACGATGCCAGACACATGCATCCTCGCCGAGGATTTGAACGAGCTGACCAAAGCCTTCATGTCACTCTTCCCCATCATCCACGCCGCAGGCGGTGTAATCCATGACGGAGACGATGAGTATCTCGTTATTGACCGCAAAGGCTACAGCGACCTGCCCAAGGGCAAGGCTGAGGCTGGCGAGGGCGCCGTGGACACCGCAATGCGCGAAGTGATGGAAGAGACCGGCCTTGTCGGCATGAACGTCATCGACCGCATTGGCGAGACCTATCACACCTACTACATTGACGGCAAGATGGTACTCAAGGAGACCGTCTGGTTCTCAATGTCGGTGCCAGGCCGCCCCAAGTTGACCCCCGAGGCCGACGAGGGCATCACCAACGCCCGTTGGGTGAGCCGCAAGTGCATGGGCGAGGAGGCCAACAAGACCTACAACTCGCTCAAGGACTTGTTCCGCTCCGTCAGCCTGTAAGCCAACAGGAGAGCACTTCCGCTCTCGGCAAAAAGTACCGCGGCGGCAAAGACATAGAGTCTTTGCCGCCGCTTTTGTTTTAAATGAACTTTAGATATTGGAAGGGAGACAGGCACTAAGGCTGTTTTTCACTTTGGCCGCACCGTTTGCGAGACTGCCGCGCTGTCCGCACTCAGGCTGTCAGACACTTCTTCTCTCCTTTCGCTGCCAACACTCAATGAGTCAGCCTCAACAGGCATGGACTTAGGCGCATCGCCCTCCTGCTTCTGTCTCGATTCCGACTTGCCTCCCCTTCTTTTGAAAATTTTGCGCCAATAGGACTTGAAAAGATCAATGAAAGAGTCAAACTCCTCCTGATAGGAGAGTCCTATGCCCTGAGTGGTGGGTGAAGTCTCATAAATGACATCATTATTAGAGTGCGTGTAGGCCTTGGCGCGGATGTTGCCCTTCTTGTTCAACTTAACCTCGACATCGAAGTCACCTATGAGCGAGCCACCGTCGGACGCAGTGTTCGTGGCATCACGCCCGTAGCCTATGTTACCACTCAAGAGAACCTTATTGTCAAACACTTGCGTAGACATTGAGAGTTCATACTCCTCATTGGTCATCTCGTCGCCCGGGCGGTAGTTGACACCGACACCTATATTCTTATCATTCTGCGAGATGAGGCTGCTTATCTTATTGCTGAAAAGTTCAGAAGCCGCCGAACTGAGATAAGACTGGCTTTGATTGGACTGCGAACTGGCGTCTTGCACGGCATAGAACTGCCCCGAGGCGAGGAGCGAGAATACTTGACGGCTCACCTCATCCTGAGTGTTGACATACTGGTCAAAAGCGTACTGGTTGAAGTTTTGCGATGAGGGTATGACAATGCCAAAACGTATGTCCGGCTTAGTCAGCCGGCCATTAAGATAGATTTTGCAGTTTATGGGGACACGCTTCTTCAGGTCGGCATTATTGGCGTATGAGGTTCCGCTGACAAGGCTGTATATGGAGGCGCGAACCTGATATGTGGCGGCGAGGTCCAGCATGACGTCATATGGACCTCCATCCCACGACAGGGAGCCGCCATTGTCAATAGTGAATTGCTTGTCGAAAACACCAAAAGATAGGTCATACTCGCCATTGTCAATGGTGTAGCCGCCATGCATGGTGAGCTCGCCCACACGCCCTATGCCTATGTTAAGGTCTCCATGCCCAGTGCCTGTCAATTTGCCCAACTGCTCACCAATGACCACCGAAAGCTTGGCATCAGGGGTGACCCTAAGCTTAAGAGTTGCTGTTGTTCCCGTACCGAGAGATTTCACCAGACTCTGCTTAGCCGCCTCGTCTCCATCATGAATAAAATCAGCGCTCACCACATCAGTCTTGGCATTTGGGTCGACAGTGAATGTAGAGCCTTTTTCTGTCTTCGCCTCGATGAATATGTCCACATTGCTGGTAGGCCCGGTTATGCGCATCAGGCCAGAGCCATAGACCGTTCCGTAGTAAGACGGGCTCTCCTTGGCCGTGGTGGAGAGCAGCAGCATGTTATCCACAGTGAAATCAAGCCCCATTTCGAGGCTTGAGAACATAGAATGCTTTATATACCCGTCAAAAACACCGCATTTCCCGTTGGCGTCAGCGAAACGAATCTTGCGGAAGTCCATAATGGTTGGCGAAAGGACGAGCGAGTCGTTGCCGACAATGGTGTAGCGCACGTCAGTCTGCATGACACGGAAAGAGTTGCCCTCATTCATGTTGAGGTGCGAGTCGAGGGCTATGTCAGACAATGGGCCATGAAGAGTGAGCCAGCCGCTGGTCGTTCCCTGCCACTGGTCAATGCAATTATCAAGGTAGAAATTGAGGAACCCAGTTGAGAGGCTGTCTATTGTCAGAGGGAGATAGAGGCTCTGGTTTTTCAGGTCGCAATAGCCATTGCCATATGCTCGCGGCACGCCCCCCGTGACAATACTCACCCCAAGCTCGACAGAGTCGCGTCCCGCCCCATAGGATGCGGAGAGATCCATATGCTCCAAGTTATCGCCATCAACCATAAGCCGGTCCACGTAGGCCGACACGCCGACAGAGCCATGGGCGTAGAGCGCGCTCGCCTCGGCCATGAGGGACAAGTCTCCCGCAAGGCTATATTTCGAGTTCTCGTCGGTCTTGAGAACATCCTCAAGGACAATCTTATTGAGCCACAGCCTGATGGTGTCGCTCTCGTTTGACGATGCGGTGCCACGGGCAGAGATGGAGTGTTCGCCCGATGACGCGTTAAAACTGCCCACACTCACATAGTCATGCGCCAAGACAAAGCGACAAGTGTCTAAAGTCCACAGAGATTCACCTATTGGCAGGCGCGACCTGTCAATGCCAATTCGGCACAAGGGATGCGAGGATGCAGCATCTCGTTCCACCACGGCGTCGAGGCTCAAGTAGCCGCCCTCCTCTACCGAGCCGTCACGCACCGCTATGCGGTCATTCCACAGCATCTTGCGTCGCTTGCCACCCCAAGCGAAATCGACTGTAGCCGCATCATCGCTCACGTCAGAGTCTATAGCCATGTTCTTAACCACTCCCACTAAGGGCGCAGAGAGTGAAGAGGAACGCAAAGTGAGGCTCATGTTGCCATCGTTGCTCACAAAAGATGCGCCAAGGCTGTCAACAGACACGCTGCCAAAGGCCACACTGGGGGTGCGCAACCGCGCCCACGAGAAATGACTCTCGGAATCCACACTACCTCGGAACGAGACACTGTCCGGCAGGGATAGAGACGGCGCAAAAATCTTCACGAATCGATTAGCACCAGACAAGACGATATCGAAATCGGCGGTCTGTGTGGGCGCATTGGCTGCGGCTCGCTTAGAGACCGACTTGGGTGCGGGCACTAAAGACGGCAATGCCGAGTGTAGCTGACTCTGCAATTCGCGAGTGAGTCCCCCGACATCAAAGTTGCCAGAAGCCGTCGCATTAATCATGTCAGACGAGATGGAGAGGAGGCGCAAACCGTCATCGTTATAGCCAAGTGAGGCATCTAAATGAGGGATGGCCACGGTGTCAGTGTCTGACCTTAGGTACAAATCTTGTATTTGGAGGTCGGCCTTAGCAGAACGAGGCTCAAGTCCTTGAGTCTCAAAACGGGACCTCAGTCCCAGCTGGTATGGGCTTTTGAAGACAGAGGGAGCAATGGCGTCCATCTGGAGCGAGTCGGCAGCCATGGTCAAAGAGGCGTAGGGCGTGATGCCATCCAGTTTACTCTCAAAGTAGAGAGTAAGCTGTCCGATGGGGTCGGCCATACCTATGCGCCCGTAAAGCCCATCACTTGAGAAAGTTCCGTCATAGTCAATGCCGCCCACCGAAAGCCCCATGGCGTCAAGCCTGTCCACAGAGCCACTGAACAAAACATAACGAAGCAGATCGTCTGTCTGATATTGGTTCTTCTCTGGCATTATGTTCAGACGCCCATCAGCTTTGACATCAGCCTCAACCCTCGTCACCGAGCCATTAGTCAGCTTAGATGGCAGCAAATCGGCAGCCAGAGAGAGGGAGAAGTCTGCGAGCGCCCAACCATCAGAAGTCGAGGCGTCGGCATAGGCGTTAACCCGCCCAAAAGCCGAGTTGACATTGACATTGGCAGAAGCCTGCCCCTGCTTGAGAGAAGCAGAGCCGTCAAACGGGAGGGCGGGATAGACACCGTAGCCATCCGGGCAGCCAAGGAGCTTGGCCACGTCAGCCGGCTTGAGCCAACCCGAAAAAGAGACATTCGCTAAGTCTACGCAATCAGCTCCGAGCGGGTGCTTCAGCCTGGCCGAGCCAGACGCGCTCATGTTTGACGCCTCGCCAAGCGAAACTCTGAGGTAGTCGACACGGACATCGTCACCAAGCAGTGAGGCACGCACAGCAAAACCGAATTGCGGCACGCCCCATCCGAGCATTCGGCTCATAATCTCGCCCGTGAACCGCACACTCGGCACATCGGCCACCGCGCTACGCACTCCCGTCGAATCAACCACGGCGCCGATGCTGTCAACCTTCATGACGCACCCGCCGAGAGAGAGGCGACCTGAGGCAAGTGCAAGCGTGTCGCCCATAGCCACAACACGTCCACCAGCCGACAGGCGCGCACCCGAGCCGGGCTCGTCAAATGAGACATCCGAGACGTAAGCCCCCACACCAGCCCCACCGATGCGCAGCGAGCCTACATCTAAGGAAAAATTCTTGAAATCGACAGCCTCCCGACCCAAAGCGGAATAGCTCACAATGCAGTGGCGCGCCTTAATCACACCGATGAAGACTTCGGGCATGGGACCGTCGCCACCTGATGACAAGTCATATATGTTCAGCCCGCCGTCTTCCCTTTGGCGGACATTGACCTCCATGCTGTCGGCCTCCACCACATTGAGCGTAGCCACATTGCCAAAGAGGATGGACAGGTCCACATCGGCCTTGGCGCGAGTCACAGAAATCATGGGTAAGGAGTCGGCGTCGGATATGCTGACGTCACTAATCTCAACAGTCGTGAAAGGGAAATAGCGGAGACTGCCCACACTGACAGGCAGACCGAGGGACTGCGAGAGAGAAGACGACACTGAGCGGGCCGCCCATCGGCGGACAGGCGGCATTTGCGTCAAGCCAAAGGCGAGCAGCAGCACAAACATGGCCACTAACAGTGTCGCCCATAACGCTGTGACGATTTTTTTTATATATTTGCTCATTAAAACGAGGCCAGACAGGCATGCGTCGGCAAAAATAGTTAAAAAAACTGACAGGCTGCGGCGCGTCTGGCGAAATGAAGAGAAAAGAATGTCTACGTTCATATTGGGGATAGAATCGTCGTGCGACGACACGTCGGCGGCAGTCCTTTGCGACGGCAAGGTCCTATCCAACGTGACAGCCAGCCAGGCTGTCCACTTGCGTTATGGGGGTGTGGTGCCCGAGTTGGCGAGCCGTGCCCACGAGCAGAACATCATCCCGGTGGTAGACAAGGCGTTGGGAGATGCAGGCATCAAGGCTGAAGATTTGAGCGCTGTCGCATTTACACGCGGCCCGGGCCTGATGGGCTCCCTGCTTGTAGGTGTCTCATTCGCCAAGGGTTTCGCCCTTGCGCTCAACAAGCCCATCATCGAGGTCAACCATCTGCAAGCCCACGTATCGGCCCACTTCATTGTGGAGGACGGCAAGGACATCCCACAGTTCCCATTCCTTTGCCTGCTCGTCTCGGGCGGCAACAGCCAGATTTTGCTGGTAAAGGACTATATGGACATGGAGATAATTGGCCAGACGATAGACGACGCGGCTGGCGAGGCCTTTGACAAGTGCGCCAAGGTGATGGGCTTAGGCTATCCCGGCGGCCCGGTCATCAACAAGCTTGCCAATGAGGGCAACCCCAAGGCGTTCAGTTTTGCCAAGCCACACATTGGCGGCTATGACTACAGCTTCAGCGGTCTGAAAACATCCTTCCTCTACACTCTGCGCGACGCGCTGAAAGAGGACCCTGACTTTATCGAGAAGAACAAGGCCGACTTGTGCGCCTCGCTCCAGTCCACCGTCATTGACATCCTGATGAAAAACTTGATTCGCGCGGCCAAGGACATGGGCATCACCACCGTCGCCGTGGCAGGTGGCGTATCGGCCAATAGCGGCCTGAGAGACGCCTTTGAGAAGTTGCACACTTCCCGCGGGTGGAAGGTGTTCGTCCCCAAGTTCTCCTACACCACAGACAATGCCGCCATGGTGGCCTCGGCTGGTTTCCGTAAGTTCCAGCGCGGCATCTTCACCACCATGGACGCAGCCCCATTCTCACGCACAGTGGTGTAAAAAAGAATGGGCCACATCGCGGAAAATACACAATTCAACTCAACTGTTCTGTAATTAATGAGTGAGTTCAAAGACAAAAAGATAGCACTGACCGACAACTTCGTGATGAGCCACGTCGGCGCCGAGACCGTCATAGCCCCCATCTCCGGCTCAACAGCCGACATGGGCAAGTTGACAGCCATCAACCCTACGGGAGCCGACATTTTGGAAGGTCTACGCGAAGGACTTGATTTTGACGGAGTCGTGAACAAAATCATGATGCTCTACGGAGTGACCGACCGCCAACTTGTGGAGCAAGACACCACCACGTTCATCAATAAGATGCTCAAGGCAGGCGTAGTCACAGTGTCATAATCTTGATGGCTTTGGGGGCATTCAGCTTCCAAATCCATCAAAATAAGCTAAAGCGGAGAAGATTAATGTCCCAGCCCTCCATTGTCGTCAGCGTGGCTGACATGTGTTTCGAGTTTGCACCCTGCGGATGCGCATTCGCCGACACCATATTTCAAGGTTTCGGATCTCTTTCCTCGCCCAACAACCCGAAGGCGCAGATTCACATCAAAGTGCGGTTGACAGACGACATCCCTCCCATAGGCAAGGAGTTCATACGCTTCACTGCGGAGAATGAGCCGGACGACGAGTGTTTCTACACCAAATGGAATATAGCCTTGCTGCCAAACGGCACGGAGGTCATAACACAGGAGTGTGGAGAAGAGGAGAATGTCCGGATGGCGCGCCTCAGCGTCCGCGGCTCTGAGGGCGAGATGCTCATAAGCACAACGTCGCCCACAGGAGGCGTGGTAGACCCACTCGTATCGCCACTATTCAGCATATTCTTGTCCCGTCAAGCGCAAAGGCGCGGAGGGTTCACAATACACTCGTCTGTCGTGAAGGCGTCAGACGGCAAAGGCTACCTCTTTACAGCGGTGTCTGGCACAGGCAAAAGCACCATGGCAAGGATTTTTGGCAGAGCCGGGGGCGAGATTGTCAATGACGACATGAACCTGATAATCCCCACACCAGATGGGGCCGCGGCCTACAACCTGCCCATGCGGCGTTACGTTCAGATGCCCACATCGACCCCACTCCACAAACTTTTCCTCATCTACCAAAGCCCGGACAACAAAGCTCAGAGGGTCAGCGGAGCCGCAGCAGTGGCCAACTTAGCCTCAAATGTCATCCAGCAGCCATTTGACGCCGCCAACGCCCTCGCCCCCATAGACAATGTGGCGCATTGCTTCGGAGGCATACCTACCTACCGGTTAGGCTTCAAACCCGACAAAGACATCATTTCTCTCATAGAGAGATTATAGTTCACCCACCCGCCCACAAAAAAACAACCATAGGCCAATGGGTAATCTCGTCATAGCTAACCTTGCACGTCAAGCCGCCAAACGAGGGCTGAACGTGCGTTTAAGGGCGGACGGTGTCAGCATGTTCCCATATATATGGCCGGGCGACATGGTGACGTTCCGCCCTATCAGAGAGGGGGAGACTCCGCAAAGGGGGGCTGTGACGGTAACCGAGACGGAAGAGCATGACAGGTTCATCCTACACCGCGTTGTGAAATCGGAAAGAGACAGCATCATCACCCGCGGAGACTCCAACATGGCGAATGACGCGCCTCACACACTGACACAAATTATAGGCGTGCTGACAAAGGTCGAGAGCAGCCGGTTCCACTTCTCGTGGCATGTCGACGAGGGGCGCGGGATCTGGTCGGCGTGGATGCTGGTCGGCGCGCCTGTGTCATACGGGATCAACCACGCCCTTGTACTGACGGCACAGTTCATCAACTCATTGCTAAAGCGGGTTGGGCTGAGGCATGGGAGAAAAACACCTAAAGCATGAGAGGGAGAGGTGGAGTCATTGGGCGTGCGCTCGGCATTGTGTGGCAATCATCACCACGATGGGCGTTGACCAACGGGGCCTGCGTAATCTTGTCGGCCACAATGCCCGTTTTGCTCCTGTGGGCCATGGGCCGCGTTGTTGACGACGTACTCGGCAGCGGCATGTGGGAGGATGGCGACGTGTGGCAGGGGCTGCGCGGCATCGCCCCCTCATTGGCTGTCTTCGGCGCGGCTTTGTGGGGCGGCTACATTGTCGCAGCATTGTCCGAATGGTGCGGCGACGAGCTGGGCGAGCGCATCAGAGGCCGCGTGAGCTCCATGACGCACAAACAGATGAGCCGCGTTAGTTTCCAGACCATGCAAAGCCCAAAATTCCAGACAGAGGCGTTCCGGGCAATCTCAGGCTCAACGCAAAGACCAGTCAACATATTCCTAAACACACTGAGCCTCACAGAGGCCACGATAACATTCTGCGCCATGAGTGTCTGGCTCATGCGTGTCTGCTGGTGGCTGCCACTCATAGTCATATTGGCGGGTCTGCCTGTGGTGGCTGTCAACATGTGGGACCTGAGCAAGTCATATAAACTATACATGGGTCAGTCGGATGACGAGCGGAAGGCCCAATATTATAACAGGGTGCTGACGCAGCCACGCTACTCGCCCGAGATTAGGCTCTTCGGCCTGTGGGATTTCTTCAGCGGCCTCTATGACGCGCTCCACCACAAGATTGCTGGCGAGCGGTTAGCCCTTGAGCGGCGCAACGTGATTCACCAGGTCGTCACCATAACACTGCAGAGCGTGGCGGTGGTGGCAGTCTTCGTCATCGTGATTTTCATGACAATTGGCGGTGGCCTGAGTGTTGGCTCCTTAGCCATGTACCTCATGGCCATACGCAGAGCCGAGGCGGCCGCAACCATCGTGGCCAAGCGCACCGTGGCACTCCACAGGCAAGGGCTATATATAAGGTCACTTTTCGACTTTCTCGATGTAAGGGAAGATGGGCAACAAAACTCACTTAAATTTCCGACAGACTTCCGGTCAATCGAGATAAAAAACGCCTCGTTCGCCTACCCGGGGTCGGAACGGCAGGCCATAAGCGGAGTCTCCATAAGCATTAAACGAGGCGAGGTGGTCGGCATAGCGGGCGGCAACGGCAGCGGCAAGTCAACCATCGTCAAGATGCTCAGCGGCCTCCTGCACCCAGACGAGGGCAGCGTTGCTGTGGATGATGTGGAGATAGCCGACATGAGCCGAGAAGAGGTGACAGCCCACATAGCCACCGTATTTCAGGACTTTTGCACATACAATGCCAGCGCGGCGGACAACATCCACTTTGGCGACATGGGCAGCGAGCTGAACCGCGACAGGATGCGCAAAGCTGCGGCGGATACAGACATAGACCAGCTGATAGATGGCCTGCCAGAGGGATACGACACCCAACTGGGGTCCTACTTCTCAGGCTCAGAGATGTTCAGCCGCGGCGAGTGGCAGCGCATGGCCATGGCGAGAGTGATATACTCTCATGCCGACATAATGATCTTTGACGAGGCGGCAAGCGCACTTGACCCGCGCGCCCGCGCCACACTGAGAAACAACATCTCACGTCTCCGCGAGGCGGGCAAAACCATCATCATAGTATCCCACCTCGAAGAGACATTAGCCATGGCAGACAGGGTCATCGAGCTAAAAAAGCCTCAGGCGTGACGCCTACGCCTCGCCCTGACTACCCTTGACGTGGATGGAGACGCGAGACTGGCCACGATCCGCAATGGGGCCAAACTGGTTCTCGTAACTGTCTATATTCTCAGACAGGGCCTTGACAAGAAGTTTAGCGCAAGCCGGCGTAAGAATAATGCGCGACGCCACATTTGGCGACTGCATGCCTGGCAGCATACGCAAAAAATCAACAACAAACTCATTCTCGGAATGAGCGACGACCGAAAGGTTGGAATACACCCCCTGAGCCACCTCGTTAGAGATGGAGAAATTTAGACTTTTTTTCTCTTCCATTTTCTTTTGATATAAACATGCAAAGAAGGGCGACCGCAAATCGTCTCCCCGTGCGAAGATACTAAAATGAATCGACACGGATGGCAAGACGGACACCAAAGCCGGACCGGCTAACCGCATGGATGGAACAGAATAAAAACTATCTTTGGCAAGACAAAAAAGATTACAGATGGAAAAGAGCGAACTGAGACGGATACGCCGTGAAGTGTCCGACCTTGCGCGCCGCGTGGGCAGGCACATCTGGGGCCTCCGCCAACGCGAGGACGTCAAGATTGAAGTCAAGGGCAGGCACGACTTCGTCACACAGATGGACAAACTGAGCGAAAGCCTCCTTGTGGCCGAGCTGACTGAGATAGCCCCCGAGGCCGGCTTCATCGCCGAAGAGAAGACCCGCACCGACCGCGGCGCCCATTTGGACTGGATAGTAGACCCGATTGACGGTACGACAAACTTCATTCACGCCCAGCCCCCATTCGCCATAAGCATAGCCCTCATGGAAGACGGGGTGGTCGTGGTAGGCGTGGTCTATGAGATGAGCCGCGATGAGCTCTTCTCCGCCGCCCTTGGCGAAGGCGCCACACTCAACGGCGAACCCATACACGTCAGCGCCACAGCCTTAGACTCGGCCCTCGTGGCAACAGGCTTCCCCTACTCCGACTTCAGCAGACTGCAGCCCTACCTCGCCTCACTGACCAAGGTGATGGAGACCGCCGCCGGCGTCAGGCGATTAGGCTCCGCGGCTACCGACATGGCCTATGTGGCGTGTGGGCGCTACGAGGCCTTCTTCGAATATGACCTTAAACCATATGACGTGGCAGCGGGCTGCCTCCTTGTCACAGAGGCGGGCGGAAGCCTGAGCGACTTCAGTGGCGAAGACGACTACATCTTTGGCCGCGAGATGGTGGCCACCAACGGAGCATGCGCCACATCGTTCCGCGACATCTTGACATTCAACAAATAAGACATCCACATAGCCACAACACAAGAGATGAGAAAGACAGCCGTAGTCATCCTCAACTGGAACGGCCGCGAACTGATGCGCAAGTACCTGCCGCAAGTCATAGCCAACACCCAGTCGGACTTGGGCGTGGACGTCATTGTGGCGGACAACGCATCGACAGATGGAAGCCTCGAAATGCTGGCAACAGAGTTTCCCGACATTCAAATCATAAAACTTGACCGCAACTATGGCTTCGCGGAGGGCTACAACCGCGTTCTGGCCCAACTGGGGCATGAGTATGTTGTCCTATTGAACTCAGACGTCGCGCCTGCGGCCGGGTGGCTTGAGCCTTTGGTGAGCCTGATGGAGAGCGACGCGGACGTGGGGGCTTGCGCCCCAAAATTGATGGACGACAAGGACCACAGCCGGTTTGAGTACGCAGGGGCGGCAGGCGGTTTCATCGATTGGCTCGGCTACCCATTTTGCCGAGGCAGGGTCATGGACAACGTCGAAGAGGACAAGGGGCAGTATGACAGCGACATAGACTCACTATGGGTTAGCGGCGCGGCCCTCATGGTCCGCAGGCGGCTATATGTCGAAACGGGTGGCATGGACTCCAGCTTTTTCGCCCACATGGAGGAGATAGACCTGTGCTGGCGACTTAGGAACAAGGGTTGGCGCATCGTCTCCTGCTGCGGCAGCGGGGCGAAGGTCTACCATCTGGGTGGGGCTACACTAAGCCAGACAAACCCGCGCAAGACGTACCTCAACTTCCGTAACAACCTGACCATGATGGTCAAGAACTACAATAGCCGCCTGTGGTGGATGGTCATCCTCCTCCGCCTCATATTAGACGGCGTGGCGGGCGCGCAGTACATCATCAAAGGCAAACCAGCGTTCTGCTGGGCCATAGTCAGGGCGCACTGGGCCTTTTTCGGCCGCATGAGAGACACGCTGAGCAAACGCCGCACACTGAAAAACGGGCGAAGCAGGGTATTAGTGCCAGAGGTCAAGAGATACAGCATGCTCTGGAGACACTATGTCAGCCACAAAGAGTGTGAGTTCTGAACCCAATATGACAAAAAAGCAGACAATAAACTGACACCATCTGCCATAGGCACCATTCATTCTGCCAAAATGTCGCGACTCGGAATTTGGCACAGAAAATGCAACACACAGGGCAGTCGCACGCAAGACAAACAATGTTGCGGGCGACACTCAAAAACAGATTAAAAAATAAAAATATACAACAATGGCAGAACTGAAAGGTAAAGTACTCGCCGGCAAAGCGCTGGTGAAGCCCGTCCCCGCCGAGACAAAGACTGTGAGCGGCATCATCATCCCCGACTCAGCCAAGGAGAAGCCCCTCAAGGGCACCATCGTACTGGTTGGCGCAGCCAAGAAAGACGAGGCTGTCGAGGTCAAAGTCGGTGACGTAGTCCTCTACGGCAAGTACTCCGGCACAGAACTCCACATTGATGGCGAGGACTACCTCCTCATCAACCAGTCTGACGTTCTCTACATCGAGTAGCAGACAACCGGGAGACACAGGCCGCCACTCCCACACCCACCAAGGCGGCCGACTGACACACAACATCATAAAAAGATAAAGAAATGGCAAAGTCCATCAAATTTAATACTGAAGCACGCGAGCTTCTCAAGAAGGGCGTAGACCAGTTGGCCGACGCTGTCAAGGTAACCCTCGGCCCCAAGGGTCGCAACGTAGTCATCGAGCGCAAGTTTGGCGCACCCCACATCACCAAGGACGGCGTTTCAGTAGCCAAAGAGGTAGAGCTCTCTGACCCATACGCCAACCTCGGCGCCCAGATGGTTAAAGAGGTAGCCTCAAAGACTGGCGACGACGCTGGTGATGGCACCACCACCGCAACCGTCCTCGCCCAGGCCATCGTCAACACCGGCATCAAGAATGTCACCGCTGGCGCTAACCCGATGGATTTGAAGCGCGGCATCGACAAGGCAGTCGCCAAGGTTGTCGAGAGCATCAAGGCTCAGGCTCAGGAGATTGACAACTCAAACGCCAAGATTGAGCAGGTTGCGACCATCTCTGCCAACAACGACAACGAGATTGGCAAGCTCATTGCCGAGGCCATGAAGAAGGTAGGCAAAGAGGGCGTCATCACCGTCGAGGAGGCCAAGGGCACCGAGACCCACGTGGACGTCGTTGAGGGTATGCAGTTCGACCGCGGATACATCTCTCCCTACTTCGTAACCAACACCGACAAGATGGAGGCTGACCTTGAGGCCCCCTTCATCCTCATCTACGACAAGAAGATCTCCACCATGAAGGATCTTCTCCCCGTCCTTGAGAAGGCTGCGCAGACTGGCCGTCCTCTCCTCATCATTGCCGAGGATGTTGATGGCGAGGCTCTCGCAACCCTCGTTGTCAACCGTCTCCGCGGCTCTCTGAAAGTCGCAGCCGTCAAGGCTCCTGGCTTCGGCGACCGTCGCAAGGAGATGCTTCAGGACATCGCCATCCTCACTGGCGGCACCGTCATCAGCGAGGAGACTGGCCTCAAGCTCGAGAATGCCGACCTCACTATGCTCGGCAAGGCTGAGAAGGTCACCATCACCAAGGACAACACCACCATCGTCAATGGCCTTGGCGACAAGGCAGCCATCGCTGACCGCACAGCCCAGATTAAGGCTCAGATTGCCAACACCAAGAGCGACTATGACCGCGAGAAGCTCCAGGAGCGCCTCGCCAAACTCGCAGGCGGTGTAGCAGTCCTCTATGTTGGCGCAGCCACCGAGGTTGAGATGAAGGAGAAGAAGGACCGCGTAGACGACGCTCTCTGCGCAACTCGCGCAGCCGTAGAGGAGGGCATCGTCCCTGGCGGCGGTGTCACCTACATTCGCGCAACTCAGGCTCTTGAGGGCATGAAGGGCGAGAATGAGGACGAGACCACCGGCATCGAGATTGTTCGCCGCGCCATCGAGGAGCCTCTCCGTCAGATTGTCTTCAACGGAGGCAAAGAGGGTGCTGTCATTGTCCAGAAGATTAAGGAGGGCAAGGGCGACTTCGGCTACAACGCTCGCACTGACACCTACGAGAACCTCCTTGAGGCTGGTGTCATCGACCCCGCCAAGGTAACCCGCGTGGCTCTTGAGAACGCGGCCTCTATCGCCGGCATGTTCCTCACCACCGAGTGCATCATTGTCGAGGAGAAGGAGAACAAGCCCGAGGCTCCCGCCGGCGCTCCCGGCATGGGTGGCATGGGCGGCATGATGTAAGCCGAGTCCTTTCTAACTGCGCAATAAGCAATTAGGGATATATATATCGTCCCGCCATGACAATTGATGTCATGGCGGGACGATTTTTTATTATCGGCACACATTGCTTATTGGGGAGTTCCCCTACAAGAAAAAAAATGGCAGAGAAGCTGCCGCAAAGTTTTTCTGACAAAAATAACGGCATCAGATTGCACATATTGGAAAAATAGCTAACTTTGCATCGTCTTAAGGACAAGGAAACAACTCGGGGTGTAGCTCAGCCCGGTTAGAGTACACGTCTGGGGGGCGTGTTGTCGCTG
>CAVFBC010000015.1:0-12857 GCA_963620575.1 Alistipes putredinis
ATTCCTATATGAAAGGAGACAATTCTCCTTCTATAAACAATTGTCATATAGAAAAATACCTATACCCATTACCACCGCTTGCAGAACAGCAACGTATTGTTGCCCAAATAGAAAAACTATTTGAGCAACTGCGTTAAACAGTTTATCATAGCTTATAACTAACGGAAATGTCAGCCAATAATCCCCCGACGCCCCGCCGCGCCGATGAGTTTGTCGAGACCATCAGGGTGGTGGATGGAGAGCCTCAGGCTTTGGATGCTCATCAGGAGCGGATGAATCGCACTTTGGCGCAGTTCGCCCCCGGTTTGGTTGGCCGTCTGCGGATTGAGGCTGGCGAGATCGTCTGTGGGGCGGGCGTTTGGAAGGCGCGGGTTATCTACTCCCCATCGCTTGGCTCTGTGCGCTATGAGGCCGCACCCTATCAGATGAAAATGATTCGGACGCTACGTCTTGTCTCATGTGACGATATTGACTATTCTTTCAAAAGCACCGACCGGAGAGCTCTGAACGCCCTGCATGAGATGCGTGGTGATGCCGACGAGGTCATCATTGTCAAAAACGGGGAGTTGACCGATACATCCTATGCCAATTTGGCTCTTTGGGACGGCTCTCGCTGGCTGACCCCTGAGCGGCCTCTGCTCTGTGGCACCATGCGGTCGCGTCTTGTCGAACGTGGTGTTTTGACCACCGCACGCCTGACACCAGATGACATCGCCCCCGACACACCAATCGCCATCTTTAATGCGATGATTCCCTTTGGCGATATTGTGGCGCACCTCGTGCGAAAATAGCCGAGTCGTTACTAACTTCGCGGCTGACAAAGAACACTACATAGAACATACAGATGAAAGGACTTATACACTCCACTGAATCTTTCGGCTCTGTCGACGGGCCTGGCATCCGCTTCATTATCTTCACTCAGGGTTGCGACATGCGTTGCCGCTATTGCCACAATCCGGACTCATGGGGCAAAAAGGATGGCGACAACCCGACCGCGCAGCTGATGGATGTGGATGAGCTCCTCAAAAAGGCTGAGCGTTTTCGCACCTATTGGGGCGAGATCATGCCCAATGGCAGGACTTTTGGCGGCATAACCGTGAGCGGTGGTGAGCCTCTGCTCCAGATTGATTTCCTTATTGAACTTTTTGAGGAGGCGCAAAGCCGTGGCATCTCCACTTGTCTCGACACCTCGGCCCAGCCTTTCCGCCCCGATGGCGAGTGGCGCGCCAAGTTCGACCGCCTTATGAAGGCTACGGATACTGTGATGCTGGACATTAAGCACTTTGACCTCGAAGGCCATCGCAAACTGACTGGTCAGCCCAATGACAATATCCTGGAGTGTGCAAAGGCTATTGATGCGGCGGGTGTCGATTTGTGGATTCGTCACGTCCTCGTCCCCGGGTGGACCGACTCAGAGGAGGAACTTAAGGCCATCCGCTCTTTCATTGACACTCTACATACCGTTCGCAAGGTTGAGATTTTGCCATACCACACCATGGCAAAGTTTAAATATGAGAAGCTCGGCATCCCCTACACCCTCGATGGCGTTGAGCAACCCACAGCCGACGAGGTGGCACGTGCGGAGGCCATCCTTTGTGGCAAATAAAACGTGGTCTCGCCCCTTCTGAAAACTGACCATAATATAAAAAAGCCCAAGACTTTATCGAGTGATTGATAAGGTCTTGGGCTCTTCTTTTTTGGGGGCAATTCTCCCCGCTGTCTCTTTCCTGAACTTATTCTTCCTTCTTGGTCCTGAAAATCTTATACCCGATGGCGGCCACTACGATGCTCATGATTGGGGATATAATGTTGAAAAAGCAGTAGGGCAAATAGGTCATGGTGGAGACTCCGAGCACTGTGCTTTGCGTCATGCCGCACGTGTTCCAAGGCACAAGGACTGAGGTGACCGTCACGCTGTCCTCCGTTGTGCGGCTCAACAGGCGTCGCTCATAATGCTGTTTGTCATAAATGTCTTTGAACATATTGCCTGTCAGCAAGATGTTGAGATATTGGTCGGCAATGGCAATGTTTTGTATAAGTCCTGTGGCCACGGTTGCGCCAACGAGTGACGTCCTGCCCTTGATGAAGTGTATGAACATTCGTGTAATCCCGCTTACGAAGCCGCCAGCCGCCATCGCGCCTCCAAAGCACATGGCGCAAATGATCAGCCAAATGGTGTTCATCATCCCAGCCATTCCGCCTGTTTGAACAAGGTCCGAAAGCATCGGGTTATCCGTCGGGAGGGCTGTCGAGTCGTAGAGGCATTTCATCGCGGCCTTGAAGAGTGACGGGTCTATGTCAAGCAGTGCCTCGCGTTGGAATATCAATCCAAACACAAGAGCCAATAGTGCTGAAAGGAAAAGCGTTATAAGTGACGGTGTGCGCTTGGCAATAAGGATGCCGGTGACAACTGGGACAATTAACAGCCACGGAGTTATGTTAAACCTCTCGCCGAGCGCGGTTTTGAAACTCTCGATGTCCTGCCCTTCACCAGTCTGCATGAGCAAGCCGGCCACGGCAAACAAAATGACAGTTATGGTTATTGATGGCACCGTTGTCACAAGCATATATTTGATATGCTTGAAAATAGGCACGTCTGTGCAACCAGAAGCCAATACGGTAGTGTCTGAAAGAGGTGATATTTTGTCACCAAAATAGGCTCCGGAGATAATAGCCCCGGCAATCCATCCGTCTGAAAATCCTTGCGCTCTGCCAATGCCCATAAGCGCTACGCCAATTGTGGCGATTGTGGTCCATGAGCTGCCTGTCATGACGCTCACTATGGCGCAAATGACGCACGTCGAGGCGAGAAACACGTGCGGGTTTATAATCTGCACACCATAGTAAATGAGTGTCGGCACAACGCCGCTCGTCATCCATGCCCCGCCAAGGGCTCCAATGAGCAGCAGGATTATCAATGCGCTGCATACGCTTGCCACATTTGATGTTATGGCTTTCTCAAATTCACTCCATGGCACGTTTAGGAACGCCATGCCTATGAATATGCAGAAAGCGGCGGCGCTGAGCAGCACAATGTGACTGGCCCCGCTGAGTGAGTCGCTTCCGAATGTGCGAATGGTGAATGCGAGAAATGTCATGAGGAGCAACATGGGGAGCAATGATAGCCACACGGATGGCTGCTTGACCTGGTCTTTCCCGTTTCCTTTTTCCATTGTCATTGTCTTTGTTGTGGAGTCTTATGTTGGCTTCTGAATGAATATTCCGCAAAATTAATATAAATGCGCGGCTGGGGCATAAATATGCGCATTAACAATCCATAATTGAGTCGCGTCACTATGTGCTAAAAGTGTGGAGTGGGGGTCTCTCGGAATTTATTTGTACTTTCGCCATTCATTCAAAACTTAACAAGTCATAGCACTTCTAAGCGATGTTCAAGAAAATTCTTTCGCTTATTGCCGCCTCGGCCGTCAGCCTCGGAGTGGCGACTGCGCAGCAAAATGCTGCCCTCTGCCCCGAAAAACCTAAACTTGTCCTCCTCATCGTTGTCGATAACCTCAATAGCCAGCAAGTGGAGATTGTCCGCAACCAGTGTGACGCCAAGGGCTTTAACCGCCTCTTCGGCCATGGAACGCAACTGACTGACGCCTATTATGATGCAGGTGGCAATTTCGCTGGTAAAAACCTCGCCACTCTGTTCACTGGCGCGCCGGCGGCAACTCATGGCATTGTGGCTAAGCAGTGGATTGATAGTTTCAGCCACAAGAAGATTGACGCCATCTATGGCGAAGTCCCGCCCAACGGGGTGTTTGACACTTTGGCAGTGCCTCACAACGGGGCTCTCCTTTGCAGCACCATAGCCAATGAGATAAGGAAGATATACAACAATAAGGCTAAGATTTTCTCAATCGGTTTCGACCCTCAGATGCTCATCTGGTCGTCTGGCACGCTCGCTGGTGAGCCTTTCCTTTGGCTTGACCCGCGCACGGGCAAAGCGAAGACTGCCAATGTGACGAGCAAGGAGACTCTTAAATGGGTCAATGAGTTTAATGATAAGGATATAGCCTCTGTCTATCGGACTAAGATTTGGGCTCCGCGCAAGGATATAAGCGAATATCACCAGATGCGTTTTTTCCCTGAGACCATGTCCAATGATAAGTTCTATTACAACCTGAGCAGCACGAAGGCTGGCAAGCCCGTTTTCTCTTCCGTCCTCGGCTCTCCCTATGGCAACGACCTTATCCGCGATTTGGCGGCCTATGCGTTGACCTATGAGGATATGGGCAAGGATGATGTGCCGGATGTGATGCTTGTCCAATTCACAGCGACACCGGCTCTTGGCCGCAAACTCCAGCCCCTTGACCCGGAGACAGAGGATCTCCTGCTTGGACTCGATGGCAACATAGCGTCGCTTCTCCAGTTGGTGGATGGCACTGTCGGCATGGACAACACTCTGGTCGTCTTCACGTCTGCGCAAGGCGCCTATGACGTGGCTAACACCGACTCCCCACAGTGGGGCGAGCGTGGCTTTGTCAGTCTGCGCAGGGCTACGGCTCTTCTCAACCTCTATTTGATGGCCCTGCATGGTCAAGCCGCATGGGTTAGGAATTATGCGCCTGGCGCTGTTTACCTCGATCATGATTTGGCGGAGAGCAAAAAGGTGGATTTTGATACTCTGCAATCTCAGGCTGCCGATTTCCTGACTCAGGTCAAAGGAATTGGGGACGCCATCCCGGCTCAAAACCTCAAGAGCCTCGTCTCGACATCACCAGTCATTGAGGCCATGAGGCGCAATTATCACCCCAAGAGGTCAGGCGACATCCTGATCCACCTTGAGCCAGGTTGGGCTGAGGAGCAAGACGACGGGTCGAGGCTCACACAGCTGTGGGGCGGCGAGTTTGTGCCACTTGTCTTTTACGGTTGGAAAGTGCAGCGCGGAATGGTATACGAGCGTCACAACATGACGGACGTGGCGCCGACAATCTGCTCTTTCATCAAGGTGGGCATACCCGATGGTTGCAGTGGGCATCCCATTGATTTGGGTGTTAAGCGTTAGTATGTTATATGATAAATAAGATATAGTGATGAAACAATATAAGCGAGTTCTGACGATAGCCGGCAGTGACCCATCTGGCGGTGCTGGCATTCAGGCTGACATCAAGACAATTTCAGCCATGGGCTGTTATGCCGCTTCGGCAATAACGTCGGTCGTTAATGAAAACACAGTCGGTGTGTATGGTGTACATGACATTCCCGCCGATTTTGTGGTTGGGCAAGTGGAGTCTGTCCTTGATGACATTGGTGTAGATGCTGTTAAAATCGGTATGCTTCACTCACCAGAGTTGGCTCATGCCATTGCCGAATTGCTCAAAAGGCGCAGCATAGGCAATGTGGTGCTTGACCCCGTCATGGTGGCGACATCTGGTGGCGATCTGATGTTGGCTGAGACTCTTGATGTCTTGCGCAAGGAACTTATCCCGCTTGCCAAGGTCATCACGCCCAATATACCAGAGGCTGAGAAGCTGCTTGACGGCCGTCCCATTAAGAGTGTTGACGACATGAAGGAGGCTGCCTCAGACCTTACCGACCTTGGCGCCTCCGTCCTTCTTAAGGGTGGTCATTTAGAGGGCGATGTGATGATTGACGTGCTGTGTAATTGTGAGACGATGCAGCGCCTTGAGTTGCCCTCAGACCGCGTCAAGACTCAGAACACTCATGGCACAGGCTGCACACTCTCTTCGGCAATCGCCAGCGCTTTGGCTCTCGGCAAGAGCCTCACGCCCGCTGTCATTATGGCTAAGGAGTATATGACAAACGCTATCTCGGTTGGCGCCAACTATGAGATTGGCAAAGGTCATGGACCCGTCTGCCATTTCTTTGACCGAATGGGATAAAACAAATACACCTGATGTGCAGAGCCGTGGCAACAACTGTCACGGCTTTTTTGTTCACTCGTGTTTCCCCTCTGTCACCGATAAATGCTTAAATTCGCGTTGCACAAATATTGCAGAAGCAAAGCTAAAGATGGTCAACGAAGAGCAATTTGAGGACAACGACCGCATCAACGTTTATGGTGCCCGAGAGCATAACCTGAAGAATATTGATATTTCAATTCCGAGGGATAGCCTTGTTGTCTTCACTGGCATGAGTGGCAGCGGAAAGTCGTCTCTTGCCTTTGACACCATATATGCCGAAGGGCAAAGACGCTATATTGAGACTTTCTCTTCCTATGCCCGTCAGTTTCTCGGAGGCTCTCAACGTCCTGACGTCGACAAGATTACTGGCCTTAGCCCTGTCATCTCGATTGAGCAGAAGACGACGAACAAGAATCCGCGCTCCACAGTGGGCACAATAACCGAGATTTACGATTTTCTCCGTTTGCTCTATGCGCGAGCCGGTGAGGCGCGCTCTTATGAGACTGGTGAGAAGATGGTGAAATATTCCGAGGGCCAGATTTTTGACATGATCGAGTCGGCTTTCGATGGCCATCGAGTATCTCTTCTCGCACCTCTCGTCAAAGGTCGTAAGGGACATTACAAGGAACTCTTCGAGCGTGTCTCCAAACGCGGTTTCATATATGTCCGCGTTGATGGTGAAATCCGCGAGATTGTCCCCAATATGAAGGTTGACCGCTATAAGGTGCATTTTATTGAACTTGTTGTCGATCGGTTGGCAGTTCACAAACCCGATGGTGGGGCTGACGAGACTGACGCAAAGAGGCTTAAGCAGTCTATAGAGACCGCTCTCCAGATAGGCAAGGGCATAATGATGGTTCTTGATGCCGGCACTGATACCCCTAAATATTTTAGCCGCCAGTTGATGTGTCCCACCACTGGCATCTCCTATCCGGAACCTGCTCCGCATAATTTCTCGTTTAATTCGCCGCAGGGTGCATGCCCAAAGTGCAAGGGAATGGGGCATTTCGCCTCTGTCGACACTGACAAGATAATCCCCAACCCCAAACTGAGTATTGCGCAAGGTGCGATTGAGCCTCTCGGCAAGGCAAAGAAAAATCTCATTTTTGCTCAGCTTGAGGCTATCGGAGACATCTATGGCTTCACTCTCGACACTCCAGTGGAGGATATTTCAGAAGAGGGACTGGATGCTGTGCTCAATGGCACGACAGAGCAGCTTCACCTGAAGGATGACATGGGCTTGCCGAGCAACTTTTTCCCCTCTTTTGACGGCATTGTCAGTTATATTGTCTCGATTCAAGACTCTGCCACCTCTATCAAGGAGAAGAAGTGGGCGGAGCAATACATTAAGGATGTCGTCTGCCCTGAGTGTGGCGGTGCGCGCCTTAACAAGATAGCCCTTCATTTCTTTATTGATGGCAAGAATATAGCCGAGGTCAGTGACATGGATATGCTCCAGTTGTCCGACTGGCTCAATTCTCTTGAGGAGAGGCTGGATGAGAAGCAGAGGCTCATTGCCAAGGAGATTCTGAAAGAGATTCGTGGTCGTGTGGGCTTCATGCTCGATGTGGGTTTGGATTATCTCTCTTTGTCACGAAGTGCAACAACCCTGTCGGGTGGAGAGAGCCAGCGCATAAGACTTGCCACGCAGATTGGATCGCAGCTTGTCAATGTGCTTTACATTCTTGACGAGCCAAGCATAGGCCTACATCAGCGCGATAACATCAAGTTGATAAATTCCCTTAAACATCTCAGGGACATAGGCAACAGCGTCATCGTAGTCGAGCATGACCGCGACATGATGTTGGCAGCGGATTATATCGTCGATATTGGTCCTGGTGCCGGTCGCAAGGGCGGTCATGTTGTGGCTGCCGGCACTCCGTCTGAGGTATTGAAGACGGACACTATGACGGCTGGCTACCTCAATGGCACACGTTGTCTTGAGATTCCCGCTGAGCGGAGAAAAGGCTCAGGTAAGTTCTTCACCATTCGAGGATGCCGAGGCAACAACCTTAAGAACGTAGATGTCTCTTTCCCTCTTGGAAAGCTCATTTGCATGACTGGTGTCTCTGGCAGCGGCAAGTCTTCCCTAATTAATGGGACGCTCTCCCCAATCCTCAGTAAGCACTTTTATAACGCCTTGCGCGACGCCTTGCCTTATGACTCTGTTGAGGGGCTTGAGAATGTAGATAAGGTTGTGACAGTAGATCAGACACCGCTCGGACGCACACCGCGTTCTAATCCAGCTACTTATACAGGCGTGTTTGATGACATCAGAAAGATTTATGCTGAGTTGCCCGAGTCAAAACTGAGGAACTATAAGAGTGGACGTTTCTCTTTTAATGTTAGTGGCGGCAGGTGTGAGACTTGCAAAGGTGCTGGTGTTCAGGTTATTGAGATGAGCCTTCTGCCTGACGTGATGGTTGAGTGTCCCGATTGCGCTGGCAAAAGGTACAACAGGGAAACCCTTGAGGTCAAATTTAAGGGTAAGTCTATTGGTGATGTGCTCAAAATGACCATCAACATGGCGACTGAGTTCTTTGAGAGCATCCCCTCGATTTACAACAAGTTGAGCACTCTCAAAAATGTTGGTCTCGGCTACATTACTCTCGGACAGCCATCTACTACTTTGTCTGGTGGGGAAAGCCAGCGAGTTAAATTGGCTACTGAACTTGCTAAGCGAGACACAGGACAGACTATCTACTTGCTTGATGAGCCGACAACCGGTCTCCACTTTGAGGACATAAGAATCTTAATGGACGTGCTTAACAAACTTGTGGACAGGGGCAACACGGTCATTGTCATAGAGCACAACCTTGATGTCATCAAAATGGCCGACTACGTCATTGATATGGGACCCGATGGTGGTCGTGGTGGTGGACGTATCGTGGCGCAAGGTACACCCGAAGAGGTGGCTAAGTGCGACGAGAGCTATACCGCTAAGTTTTTGCGAGAGGAGTTGGCGCGGGGGTGATTTTCTCACCACCCGGCGTCAATGCTTTCCTGACTGCTACTCAATTTGGGCAATGGCGCGAGCCACGGTCATGCCTGTGCTCCATGCGGCGGTAAAGTTAAATCCGCCTGTTATGCCATCCACGTCAATGACCTCGCCCGCAAAATAGAGGCCAGGACGGCGTTTGCTTTCTAACGTGTTTGAATTTAATGAATTAAGACTGACGCCGCCTGCTGTGACAAATTCGTCTTTGAAGGGTGCGCGTCCTGCAATGGGGTAGGGGGCGGCTGTCATGTTTTGGATGAGTTTATTCATCTCTTTTTTGCCAATCTCGCACCATCTCTTTTCTGCCGAAGCACCCAGTGTTTGCCCAACTATGTGTTCCCACAGGCGTGTGGGGATATCATCGGGATGTGTGTTTAGGATTTTCTTTTGTGGGGTGGCTGTGGACATTCTCTTTAGCTCGGCAGCAGTCTCCTCCTCGCTTTTGCTTTGCCAATTGATAAGTAATGTGCCGGTATAACCATTTTCGTTGAGTGTCCTGGCGGCATAGCTGCTAAGGCGCAGCGTGGCAGGTCCGCTTACTCCCCAATGGGTTATGAGAAGAGCGCCGCTCGCCTTGTGTTTTGTTCCGGCTAAGCTGAGTGTGGCATTTTCCGCCACTGTGCCCATTAGGTTGTTCAAATCGGCGTCGTTTATGGCTATGGTGAAGAGTGAAGGCACCGGTTTGACAATCTCATCTGGCGTTAGTTTGAGCCAACTGAGCATCGAGAGGTTTGGGGCGCCTCCTGTGCATACGACCACTTTGTCGCCATCATTTAAGAGTTTATCTACGTCTATGTCGGTGACGTTTTGCTGTAATTCGACACCGAGCCGCCTTGCTTCACCTCGTAGGCAATCTATGATGGTTTGAGCATCCTGTGTGGCCGGGAATATGCATTGGTCTGGCTGTATGACCAGTTTTACTCCATGGTCTTCAAACCATCCCTTAACCTCTTTAGGACCAAACGAGTGGAATATTTTGCGCATCAACCTGTGTCCGCGCGGGTATGCCTCGGACAAATCTCCTATCTCGTTAAATGTATTTGTAAGGTTACACCGGCCGCCACCTGATATTGCTACTTTGCTTAGTACGTAACGTGTGCGCTCAAGAATTGTCACCTTAATGTCTGGGCGTAACGCTTTTATGTTTACAGCTGTGAAAAATCCGGCCGCGCCACCTCCTATTATTTTGACTTGCATTGCTATGTGTTTTTGTGATACAAATATAAACGACAATTTGCGCCACCCGAAGACAATTGTGTTGCCTTCAGGTGGCGCAATTTTGCGCTTTGGTCTACTCAGCTTTGGTCTCCTCTTTTATGAGGACAGTATAGCCAAGTTTCTCTAACGCCTTACGCAGCTTTTCGCTGTCTGTCTTGTCCTTGCGATAGGTCACTGTGACCGTCTTCTCTGCCACGTCAACCTTGAGGTCCTTCACGCCTTTTTCATAGGCTATGTTATTCTCTATTTTCTTTTTGCAGTTCTCGCAATGCAGGCTTGTCGCAAAAACAACGGTTGAGAGCTCTTTGCTCTTGTCCTTTTGGGCAAAGCTTGGTGTTGATGCGCAGATGCAGACGATAACTGCCATCAACGAGATAATAATCTGTTTCATTCTTTATTTGTTTTGGTCTGTGAATGTTTAATCGAATTTGTCAAAGTGCCAGCGCAAGCCAACGTAAAAACGTCTTGACATGAGCGGACCCCAAATGAGTGATGAGTCAAAGTAATTGCTTTGTGGGTTATCTGCCGATATTATTGGGTCTTCTTGCATAAAATTGCCAATATTCTCGCATCCGGCATATACGCTCCATTGTCTGAACCATTTGGTTATTTGAGCATTATACATCTGGTAACTGCCAAATGTTGTCGCGCGGGCATATTTATCCGGATTTCCCGATGTGGTGGGAATTCTTCCGCCGCCATTAATTTGCATATTGGCGTCGAACTGCCATGTCTTGAGTGGCGTTTGATATGAGAGGGCGACGAGCGACTTATATCTGCTTGTCAGTGGCCTGCGTTGCATCTGGTCGTTGAGGCGCAGTTCGTTGTCATTCCACCTCCATGCGGCGGTCAACTCAAGTCCCCTGAAAGGCTCAATTCTTCCCTCAATTTGGAAGTTGTTGGCATATCCGCGGCTTGTGGCAAAGTAGGCATGGAGTAACCGTGGGCTGATATCCATGTCGGTGACCATTTGTCTTTCGAACTCCGTGTGGTAGAACTCGGCGTTGAGAGTCAACTGTTTGCTGCCAATATTGACGTATTGTGTGATGCTAAGGCCCATGTTCCAAGCCTTTTCTTGTCCATAATTATTGTCGAGAGTCCATTCCCTTTTGCTTGTCAGCAGGTAGTTGTTCTCTGACAATATGGAAGCACCACGATATCCTTTGCCAGCCGCCAATCGTATTGTTGTAAGCTCATTGGGCGCATAGCGCACGTGAAGTCGGGGGGTTACAAATGTTCCATAGTGATTGTGGTGGTCCACTCGCACCCCGGCTATGATGCTCAATATGTCTTCGTGGCGGAATGTATATTGGCCATAGGCGCCAAACGAAATGTCGTTCCTGTCAAAGTCTGTCGCCCCTTTGCCATAGTTGGCCGTCTCGTTGTAGAAATCACCTTGTGACGATATGCCGGCATGAAACTCGTGACGTCCGCCATTGTTCCAATTGGCAATCGAATTGAAGTTATAGCTGTGTTGAGTCCCTTTATATTCCCTGTCTCCGAAGAAAGACCCTTGATGGTGATATGTGTAACCTATGGGGAAACCAATCGAAAATTCAGGAGAAAAGACAAACCCGTTTTTCATCCATGTCTCAACACGATCTGTGCGTATGAATACGCCATAGTGCTCTCCGTCGGGATGTGTCGAGTCAAAATCTTTCTGACCTCCCAATCTTCTCTCATTGAGTGTCTTAACGGCAAGGTCAAACGTGTAGAAATCAGTGTGGCGATACCATCTGTTGAAAAGGTTTAGTTGCCTCACGCGTGGCTCATCCCTGAATCCGTCGCTGTTCTCGTCCATGTCCATCAGGTCGTTGACCATGTTGAGCATTATGTTCGTGCGGACCTGCGGGCCAACTTTTAAGTTGAGGCTTGCGTTAGCCTCCATGCGTCCTGCGTTAGAACCGTATATGTTGAGTGACGCCACCTCGTTTGTCCCAACGGGTTTCTTATAGTCTATGTTAATCTGTCCTGTAATAGCCTCATAGCCATTTACGACAGTGCCTACTCCTTTTGAAATTTGGATGCCGTTCATCCATGGGCCTGGTACATAACTTAGTCCGTATGGTGACGCTATGCCTCGCAATGACGGCACGTTCTCGCTCATCATCTGCACGTAACGCCCCTGCAAACCAAGCAGCTGAATTGTCTTAGCCCCTGTGGCTGCGTCTGCATAGTTGACGTCAACTGACGCATTTGTCTGGAAACTCTCTCCCAGATTGCAGCAAGCGGCCTTGCTTAGCTCATCGGCTGTGACATTTTGCGTCAACATAGGTGACAGGCGGTCAATCGCAGAGCCTATTCTGCGCGCTGTCACCTCAACGTCTGTCATCTCTATTGGGCTCAGTGTCACATCATATTTGCCCTGGGTTGATATTGTCAGGGTGTCTGATGTGTAACCCACGTAAGATACGACCAACTTACGGGCTTTCCCGTCAATCATCTGAAGGTCATACTCGCCATCAGGTGAGGTTATGGTTCCATGTGAGGTCCCTGCCCAAATGACGTACGCTCCGGCTAACGCTTCTTTGCCGTCTGGGCTCGCCCCATATACGTGACCCGTTATGTTCTGGCCGTTTGCTACTGAAGTCAGGCCAAAGAGGGTCGCTATGGTTAAAAGTCTCTTCATCATCAAGTTTGGTTGTCTTAAGTTTTGATGATGCAAAGATAGTGCGCCAATGTGCCTAAGCCCTTACATAATTATGGGCAAAATTTACATCAAAATCTCAATCAACTCTCTGAGGTCTGAGATGGTTCTTGTGTTAGGG
>CAVFBC010000015.1:12867-16798 GCA_963620575.1 Alistipes putredinis
CGCTTTCTGCCAGTTATACCAGATGGCCTCTATCCCAAAGTTTTGCGCCCCTTGTATGTCTGTCTGCGGATTATCTCCAATGACTATGCACTCGTCTTTCCCGCACCCTAATGAGGTCAAGACTTTTTCAAAATAGCCTGGTTTGGGTTTCATCTCTCCCATCTCAGCCGATGGGAATAGGTGCTTCACATATTTGTCGAGTCCGCTCGCCTTCAGTTTGCCCCTTTGTGTCAGTGCCATGCCATTTGTCACTATCTCTATCTGATATTTGGTACTCAATTTATCGAGCACCTCAGTTGCGTATGGCATTGTGGCCGGGCAATTTATCATGAGTGTCAGGTAGTCGTCATTCAGCTTCTCTCCGAAACTTGTGTCCTGCATTCCGGCTTCGGCAAGCGTCATGATAAACCTCTTGACTCTTACTTCCGGCACTGTGAGCCCATTGTCAGGCAATCCAGCCCAAAGCATGTGGTTAATAGCCTGATAACGCTCGTTGAAGAGTTCAAATGTTTTGAAGTACTTGCCTAACTGATGGCGGTCAAACAGGCGGCGGAGTGATATCACGCTGTTGCCTGCGCAGTCCCACAGAGTGTCATCAAGGTCAAAAAGTAGATGGCGAACCATTTTTTGCGTGTCGCTTCTTCTGATTAGTCGTTTTCGCGGTTTACGTAATATGGCATCGCCTGCTGCGTCGGCATGATGAGCATATCATTGATGCAGACGTGAGGCGGTCGGGTCACGATAAACTCGATGGCTGACGCTATGTCCTGGGCAGAGAGGGGCTTGACTCCTGTGTACACTGCGTCTGCCAATTTTTTGTCACCCTTGTAGCGAACGGTTGAAAATTCCGTGTTAACCATGCCAGGCGCGACAGATGACACTTTTATGTTGTGTTTAAGAAGGTCTATTCGCATGCCTTGCGTAATGGCGTCAACAGCGTGTTTTGTGGCGCAGTAGACATTGCCTCCATAATACACGTGTTTGCCTGCCACGCTTGACAGGTTGACAATGTGTCCGCTCCCGTTGGCTATCATGGTGTTTGACACCAATTGCGACATGTAAAGCAGACCCTTGATGTTGGTGTCTATCATGGTGTCCCAATCATTGTCATCGCATTTGTCAAAACTGTCGGCACCAAGTGCGAGACCCGCATTGTTGACGCATACCAGCAAATGCTTTTTCCATGAGTCTGGCAGCATGTCATATGCGTCAAACACCTCATGCTTGTCACGTATGTCGAAGCAAAGTATATAGCTCTCCACGCCCGAGGTCTTCTCTATCTCTTTGCACAGATCTTGGAGAAGAGGAAGTCTACGGCCTGTTATGATTACGTTATAGCCCAAACGCCCAAGCATGAGAGCTGTGGCTCGACCTATTCCAGATGTTGCGCCTGTTACGATGGCTGTTTTTATCTCTTGTTTCCCCATTTCCCGTTTGATAGTTGTATGTTTGGTTTTCCTATTTCATTTTTTTGAGTTTATCGAGAAGCCCCTCGGACAACTCTCGCTCAATGTTTGGCGTGAGGACTCCAGTCCCCATTTGTGCCTCTAATTCATTTGCGGACCAAAATTTCAGGTCGTCGACCTCGCCCACATTCTTAGGCTTGAATGGACCTTCGCTTTTAGTCGTGAAGACAAAGACATATTCATTCTCGGCTTCACATTTCCATACGTATCTGCGCGTTAACTGAGCCTCAAAATTTGTTAGCCCAATCTCCTCGAGTGTTTCGCGTTTTAGCGCATCCACCAAGTTCTCCCCGAGCGATATGTGTCCTCCTACTCCTGTGTCCCACCGACCCGGCTGAATTTTTTTGCTTTTAGGACGGAGCTGAAGGAGCAGCTGCCCCTTAGCGTTTATCACATGTAGATGGACCACGGGGTGAAGCCAATGACTGCCATTGTGGACTAAAGGACGCGGGGTGCCCCCTACGACGCGTCCCTCTTCTGTTATCAAAGGCACCCACTCCACATTTTTATATTTTGCCTTCCGAACTCGTGAAATGATGATTTCAGATGCCAAATAGCTGAGCAGAAGTGTGAGTAGGAAATAGTTGTCAACCCATTGCCATTGCGCCACTTGTTCTTCTGCTTCCGCCATCGATATGCCATATACCGCAGTGGCAATGAGCGCCCAAAGGAGCATTCTCTTCATGCTTTGGCGTAGCAGGCTTACCATGAACGGGTTCTCTGACATGCCTGGCCTTGTGCGCTCCATTATGCCAAGCCAAAATTTTGAGCGTTTGTCTGTTAGCCCAACCGCAATGAGGATGCACAATGTCGCAGAGCTAATGACGGCGGAGGCCGCTGGCGCTACTTTTTCAACAATAATGTCTCCCGCTCCGAACAGAAGTATGACGCATACGTCAGTGATGGTGGCTTTCCAGCCTATGCCCTCTCCACGTAGTCGGCCTATGACTTCACTTACGACGGACAGTGCAACGCCAGCAACCAATCCCCAAAAGTATCCATAAGCCTGTTCAACAACGAAATAACAGACGACAGGGATAAGTAGAAGAACTAAACTCCTCATTTAGAGCAATTTTTTTAACTTCTTTACCTCGGTTTCGTTGCTCAGGCGGTCATTTATGTTAATGAGGTATTTGATGTAGGTTTTGTTCTCCGAGTCAATCTTCCTCAGCCGTTCAAAGTAGTCGCGGCTCTCTTTGTAAAGAGGGGTCACCACTTTCTTCAGGTCTCGCGTCAGATAGGCATAAGCCGCCTGCGTCTTGTTCTTGTTGTAATCGTTCATTAGCTTAGCGTATTTCTTTTCCGCTGAGTCGTAACGTGATGTTCCAAGATACAATAATGCCGCTGTCTGGTTCGGGTCGGTTTTCAGAATGTCTTTGCAGGCGTTTTCCAAGACCTTATCACTTTCAGTCTTTTTCGCCATTCTGAAGTAGGAGTCGAAAACTTTCGCCTTTGCGCCATTGTCCGTCAAACGGGGGTAAAGGCTAAGTAACTCTGTGCTATTTGACTCGGCACACCTGCTCGCTTTGATTGTCAGCACAGGCTGGATGCCTATTATGCTGAAGAATGAGGTCGTGTCACTTAATATGAGTTCCTCCCTTTCTACATCCTTTCCCAAACGGGTAAGACTGTTAGAAAGTGCTGTCAGCTTGACTTTGTCGCCCGTTGATGCTGTTTTATAGCCCCAAACGACAGCTACACTGTCTTGCTTGATTGCACTCGCCGCAATTGTCGCATAACGCCATGATACGCTATCCCACGCTGCCAATTCCCCGGCCTCCACGTATTTGGAAAATGCCTCTGCGAATTTGTCTTGCTGGGCTAATGTGTTTGCGTCACTCAATGCCTTGTTGGCTACGGTCAGTTTGTTTGGTCCGCAGGCTGTAAAAGCCAATGACAATGCGCAAAGTGACGCTATTGCTGCCTTATTAAATCTCATTCGTCTATTTAATCTTCGTTTTCTGTATAACCATAGCCATAGCCGTGCTTATTGCCATAACCATAATGGCCGTAATGCCCGTATTTGCCATAGTTGCCATACCCATAACCATAGCCGTAGCGCGTCTTCTTGCTATTGATGTCATTCAAGACGACGGCGGGATTTTTAAGGTTGTTCTCTGATAGTTGCTCTAAGGTGAATTTAAGTGCGTTCTTGTTTGTGTAGTCCTGGCGGATGACGAACATTGTTGTATCTGCCATATGTGACAATAAGATAGCGTCCGAAACAAGTCCAACAGGAGGTGTGTCCATTACGATTACGTCAAAGCTTTCTTTCAGCTTCTCCATCATCTCGTGGCACTCAGCGCTCACAATAAGCTCTGAAGGATTGGGTGGAACCGTTCCTGAGCCAATTACGTAAAGGTCTCCTACTTTGACTATTATGTCCTCAAGTTTGCAATTGCCAATCAGATAGTCGGTTATGCCCTCCTTGTTCTCGATGTTTAGAACCTTTGATAGTCCAGGTT
>CAVFBC010000015.1:16808-50784 GCA_963620575.1 Alistipes putredinis
CCTAAGAGGAGGGTTTTCTGCTTAGCAATGGCGAAGACTGAGGCTGTGTTTATTGAGCAAAATGTCTTGCCGTCTTCTGGCATTGAGGATGTGACGGCAATGATTGTCGGTTTACATCCCTTTGTCATGAAGTTCAGTTTGATGCGCATCCGCCTGAACTCCTCGGCAACCATTGAGCGTGGATACTCCTGAACAACAAAGGTGGTCTCCTTTTTGTTGTTTGGTATTTCGCCAATGATGGACATATCAGTCAATTTCTTGACATCGCTTGATGTGCGGATCTTGTTATCAAGCAGTTGGCGGAGTACCAAGAAAAGGAGTGGCAAGAATATGGCCGCCATCAATCCAACCATCTGATTTCTTTTGACATTGGGGCTCACTACGCCTGTTATGATTGCCGGGTCCAATGCCTTATGGTCGGGTGTGCTTGAGGCTCGCTGAATCTGTGCCTCTGCGCGTTTTTGCATGAGGAATGTGTACAGCTCATTGGTGACCTTGAATTTCCGGTCAATCCCGAGTAGGGCCCGCTCCGCCTCTGGCAAAGCCATGATGTCGCGAGTGTAGGCGTCTATCTTGCCTTGAACCTCATTGATGTTCTTGACTACCATATCTCGCTGGCTCTTGATGCTTGTCAGCAATGTGTTGCGCACAATGTTGAATTCAGCGTTGAGAGCATCGAACATTGGGTTGCCTTCGCGTCCATACGTGTCGCGATACACTTGCCTCTTGGCGTTTATATCAAGAATCTTGTTAAGTTGGTCGGTAATGATGGGGCGTTCTGTCTTAAATGTCGCAGGTGCGATGTCGCCCTTCATGATACTGTCGTTACTGAAGTATTTTTCGAGGTAGTCGTAGTAGGCGTTTTCAAGCGTCAGCTGCTTAAGCTCTGTCTCATACGACTTGACTTCATCAAATAACTCCTCGCCCTTTTTGCTGAGGTCGTCTTGTATCCTGTTGTTTGACCTGAAACGACTTAACTGTGTGCTCACAACATCTAACGAGTCGGACAGCAAGCCCAATTGACTCTCAATGAACCTTATTGTGTTCTCTGACATTTGAGTCTTTTGGCGCAGGTTGTCGTTGACGTAGGTGTTTACCAGTGTGTTAAGGAATACTGTACATTTCTTTTGGTTGGCGCCAGTTATTCCGAGGGTGACGACAGTGGACTCTGTCTTGCTCTCACTCGATATTTCGAGTTGGCTTGAATACTGTGTGATGAGAGACTCAGGAGTGTTGAAGTAGAAGTAGTACTTCTCTTTGAGTGGTTCGCTGGCGACGATTGAAAATGCGCACCATGGTGTTATCACGGGCTCTCCATACCGGAAGGTGTCTTCAAAGTTGATGGCGGTCGAACTTTCTCCACTGCCACCTGTTGAGCCTGTTGAGTAGTTGTATGTGCTAATCCCCTCTGATGAGACGCTGAGTCGGAAAGAGTAATCGTCAACAGGTGTGATATATATGCGAGTCCCGATGGGCTGCACGTGAGTCGAATCCATCACGACCATGAATTCGTTTGTGCCGTATATCTCTGTGTCTTTTATCCTTCCTATATGGAAATAAGACACATAGATGCCCATTTGCTCGACTACTTTCGTGACTAAAGTGCGTGAGCCGAGTATGGCCAACTGGTTGTCGAAGTTGCTCATATTCTGGCCAAGGTTGACGCCGTCGAGTATGTTTACTCGGTAAGTACTTTTTACTGAGTTGTCAACGATAACCGTGGCCTCAGCATGATACATTTTGGTCTTATACCTGTGGTAATATTTCAGGCCAACAAGTACAACTGCCACCGAAATGACGAATAGCCACCAATATTTGACAACGTCAGACAAAAGTTTCTTGACATCAATATATGACAAGAAGCTGTCGTCCTCTTCTTCTGTATTGTAGTTCTTATTCTCCATTTACCTGTTATGGTTTTACGGGGATAACCTGTTTGTTTATATTGACCTAATGAGCACGTACAACGTTACGAGGGATGTCGCTAATGCTACTGAGAATGTTTCGCTGAAGCCAAACATCTTAAACCACAAAGGACGTACGTATATCACGTCGTTCGGATAGACGTAGTAGTAGTCTGATTCGATGAATGCCCCCTTTGTCATGTCTAAGACGTGAGCCTCAACCTCCCCATGCTCATTTTTGCGCAACAGTTTGACCTCGCGGCGCTTGGCGTAGGATGTGAAGCCTCCTGCCATGGAGACGGCATCAAATACTGTCATCTGGTCTCGGCTCATGGTGTAGTTGCCTTGTTTGTTGACCTCTCCTATTATCGAGAATGTATTCGAGGCTAATCGCACGGTGAGGGTGAAACCGGTCAGTGTCTTTGCAACAGCCTCATATATGCGCTCCTTGGCCTCGCGAAGGTTGCAGCCCTTCAAGTCTATTAAGCCAGCGACAGGGAAGTCTATGCGGCAACTGTCGTCCAATCCGTAGTAAAACAGCTCGGCACGCATCTGAGAACTGCTTGTTTTCTGATTACTCTGCGGATTGTAGAAAGCTGACAGCTCTATGTTTGGGGATGAGACGTTTATAAAGAGGTAGTCATTGGGCTTCAGCACATAGCGCTCTGTTACTTGCTCTGTAGTCTTGAATGCGCTTTCCTCAGGCACAGCATCTTGCACCAGAACAACTTGTCGCTGGGGTATGCATGAAGACATCAGCAGCACTACTGCCGCAGTCAGAAGGACAGTCTTTAATTTGGAAGTCATTTGTCGGATGGTTCTATATTTGGACATTTCTCGGCCAAAATCACTCAATTTGCAAATTTAGGCCTTTGTGGCGAATTTTCCGATATTTTAGACTATAAACGAGTAAATTATAGGGCCGATCCAATCATGAATAGCACCGACATGGCAAAGGTTGAGATGCTGATTGTTTTCAGTTGCGAGTCAAGGAATGCTGTGCTTACATCCGGCTTTATTACTTTCAGCGCATTCAATACAAATGGTGGCATTGCGGCGCAACATAATAACTGTGTTGCTTTACCGAAAACAGCGATGTAGCCAATCATACATATGATGGCTGTCAGCATCAGTAAAAATTGGTATGATTTAGCAGATTTCAGGCCAATAATAATTGGTATGGTTCTCTTTCCTGCTCGGGTGTCGCTCTCCATGTCGCGCATGTTGTTCATGTTTAGTACTCCACAGGACAAAAGTCCGACGCTAATCGCCGGCAGCCATATATTAGCGGATGGGGCTCCTGAATGTAAGGTATATGTCCCAACGACGCCAACGAGGCCGAAGAATATGAACACGCTTATGTCGCCAAGTCCCACATATCCGTATGGATGTTTCCCTACGGTATATGTTATGGCTGCCACTATGCATAGCAATCCAATAGCTAAAAGTATGGCAACAGGTGCAATGCCAATTTGAAGATATGCTGTGTATAGCAATAAAAGACCTGATACTAATGATAATACCGTGAATACTATCATTGCGTTCTTCATCTGCGGCAGACTGATTGCCCCGCTTTGTACTGCTCTTGTCGGGCCAACTCGTCCTGCTTGGTCAGCTCCGCTCACGCTGTCGCCGTAGTCGTTGCTCAGGTTAGACAATATTTGCAGGAAGAGTGTTGTCAGTAGGATGAGCACAAACAGACATGGTTTGAACACTCCGCCTTGCACAGCTACCGCTGAGCCCATTATGACGAGTGCGAACGAAAGGGGGAGTGTCCTAAGCCTAAATGCTGAAATCCAAATCTTGATTGTCTGCGACATAGCTGTTCTTGATCGCGTTACATAAAAACACAAGCCCCGGCTTTATTGTCGGGGCTTGCTTGTGTGATGGTGTTTTTTTACAACTCGAGGTCAATGTCGAACTTCTCGTGCCAAGGCAAACCTTGCTCCCCGAGACGGGCGAGGAATGGATCCGGGTCGAACTCTTCCACGTTCCATACGCCCGGGCGTTTCCACAATCCCTTCATGAACATTTCAGCTCCGAGGGCGCAAGGAACACCAGTGGTGTAGCTGACAGCTTGCGTGCCTGTCTCTTTATAGGCGGCTTCGTGGCTGCAGTTGTTGTAGATGTAGTAGGTGTGTTCCTTCCCGTCTTTCTTGCCCTTGATTCGACAGCCAATGGATGTCCAACCCTCATAGTTAGAGCCGAGGTCACCCGGGTTGGGCAATACGGCTTTGAGGAACTGAAGCGGCACAATCTTGACCCCGTTATACTCCACTTCGTCAATTCGAGCCATGCCGATATCTTGGATGACGCGCAGATGAGTGAGGTACTCCTGTCCGAACGTCATCCAGAAACGGGCGCGCTTGATGGTCGGGAAGTTCTTGACAAGGCTCTCCAACTCCTCATGGAACATGAGGTATGACTCCTTCTCGCCAATCTCGGGGTAGTTGAGTCCTTTGTGAATCTCAAGTGCGCCAGTCTCAACCCATTTGCCATCCTCGTAGAACCGTCCCTTCTGGGTTATCTCGCGGATGTTAATCTCTGGGTTGAAGTTGGTGGCGAATGCCTTATGGTGGTTGCCTGCGTTGCAGTCAACGATGTCAAGGTAGTTGATCTCGTCGAAGTGATGCTTGGCTGCGTAGGCTGTGAAGACCGAGGTCACGCCTGGGTCAAATCCACATCCGAGGATAGCAGTAAGGCCTGCCTTCTCAAACTTCTCTTTATACGCCCACTGCCATGAGTATTCAAAATGGGCGACATCCTTGGGCTCGTAGTTGGCCGTGTCAAGGTAGGACACCCCACACGCTAAGCACGCATCCATTATAGTGAGGTCCTGGTATGGCAGGGCGACATTTACGACGAGGTCTGGCTTGACCTCGTTAATCAGCTTAATGAGCTGGTCTACGTCGTCTGCGTCAACCTGAGCCGTTTTTATCTTGTGGCCGGTGTTTTTCTCCACCTCTTTGGCCACGATGTCGCACTTCGACTTTGTGCGGCTTGCGAGTGTAACCTCACTGAAAATCTCGGGCTGGCTGGCCATTTTATGAGCCACTACCGTGCCGACGCCACCGGCGCCTATTTGGAGAACCTTTCCCATCTTCTTATTAATCTGTTGTTGTGGGTGTTGTGTTTATCGTTTGCTCAGCAGTTGCACGCTGACTGATATACTTCTTTACTTTGGCTTTCAGGACCTCTGTGTTGAGAGGCTTGGCAATGAAGTCATTGCATCCTGTCTCTAATGTTTGAGCCCTGTCGTTGTCGAATGCGAAAGCTGTCAAGGCGATGATGGGGGTCGTTTTGTCGGTACGTCTTATTTGCTCCGTCGTTGCTAATCCGCTAAGCCTTGGCATCCTCATGTCCATGAGAATCAGGTCAATGTGTTTTGTCTTGTACAAATCCAGAGCCTCGACTCCATCCCTCGCCCAAACTATATTGTATTGGTCGCGCAGCAGATACGACACCAAGAGGTAATTGCTCTCCGTGTCCTCCGCCACAAGAATTGTGGGTTTTTCTTGTTGTTCTGGCATGATGTTATTTTTTATTGCACGTTGACTGATTGTGTAGCTGTGTGCATTCGCTTCCGAATCGTAAGCAAATGTAACTATTATTCTCTTATTGTCCCATCTGAAACAAGCTCAGAGTCCATAATTTTATACACTTTGTCATTTAGGCGTGTTCTGTCAGGGGTCTTGACGGCAATTATCTGTCCTTTTGCTGCGGATTGTACCTCATGGCGATCCTCGTCGCAGATCAGTTCGATGGTAGTCTCGACAACACCGGAGGTGGGACCCATGATGACAATCTCGTCGCCTACTGACAGTCCGCAAGTCTCAAGTTTGATCTCACTTACCCCTATTTTCTTGAAGTAATTGGTTACTTTGCCCGCATAGACTTTCTTTTTTGTAGCCTTGTTGCCATTGATGTCGTTCCATTCCCCCATCTTTTGGCCCTGATAATATCCGTCCCAGAACCCGCGGTTGAAAACACGGCTGAGTCGCTCATCCCATTGTGGGATAAGTTCGGGGGTATAGGTCCCGTTGCATACAGCGTTGGCAGCCTCGTCATAACATTCACAGACGGTTTTGACGTAGTCTGCCGACCTGGCGCGTCCCTCTATTTTGAATACTTTTACGCCCGAGTCAATCAAGACGTTCAGGAAACCTATAGTCTTGAGGTCTTTGGGTGACATTATGTATTTGCCGTCAACCTCAAGTTCCAAGTCTGAGTCTGTGTCTTTTACGGTATACTTGCGTCTGCACACTTGCAGGCATGCTCCGCGGTTACCACTCTGCCCAAGGTTGTCCAAACTTAAGTAACATTTGCCCGAGACTGCCATGCAAAGGGCTCCATGGGCAAACATCTCAATTCGCACAAGTTCTCCCTTCGGGCCGCGAATGTCTTCGTCTACAATTCTCCGGCTGATAGCTTTCACTTGCGTCATGTTCAACTCGCGGGCGAGAACGACGACGTCTGCAAACTGACTATAGAATTTGAGAGCCTCGAAATTGCTGACGTTGCATTGTGTGGATATGTGGACCTCCACTCCGATTGAGCGTGCGTAGGTCAGCACCGCAAGGTCAGAGGCTATTATCGCCGTCAGTCCATTTTCTTTCGCGGCGTCTACTATCTGGTGCATAAGCTCAATCTCGCCGTCATAGATGACTGTGTTGACGGTCAAGTAGGTCTTGAGGTTGTGCTCACGCGCTATTTGGGCTATTTTTTTCAGGTCGTCGAAGGTGAAGTTGTTGCTTGACCTTGAGCGCATGTTCAGTTTCTCTATGCCGAAGTAGACGGAGTCCGCATGCCCTTGTATGGCTGCCATTAATGACTCGTAGGACCCGACGGGGGCCATTATCTCAAGTTCTTCTCTTTTCATCGGCTGTGGAAATCTTTGGCTATTTTTTGCAGGTATGCTTTGCCGCTAATTGTGTCGGCTTTTTCTGATTTGTCGTCTTGACGAATGAATTTGGACATTTGGTTGTCATAAACCTCATAATTGTCTGGAGTTACATATCCAAATCCATCTGAAAAGTCAAAAAATGCGAAGTCTTTCGCTGTGGGGTCCAGTAGGTCTTTGCTGAAGGTGAAGTCGTTTGACTCAATTCCTAATTGGTGTAGCAAAGTGGCGGTCATGTCTGTTTGGCTGCCATAACTTGTCACGAGTGAGTCTTGTGGAATCACTGCGCCGCCTGTCAATAGCAACGGTATGTTGAATTTGCGCCTGTCTGTCTCACCTACGTTTTCTGGTCCTCCATGCCCATGGTCCGCTAAAAGTATAAACACTGTGTTAGAGAACCATTTGCGTGTCCGAGCCTTGCACATGAATTTGCCAAGGCATGAGTCTGTGTAGTAGACTGAGTTGAGATAGTCATTGTCCATCTTGCGCTCCATGGGGACGGTGAATGGCTCGTGACTACTTAAGGTGAAATAGAAGTTGAAGAATGGCTCGGGCTGCGTGTCCATCACTTCCAATAGGCGGTCGAATGTGTATTGGTCGTGCGCACCCCATTTGTCGCCCAATTCGCTGGATGTGAAGTCGTCTTGTGTTATTATCCTGTCAAAACCAGCTTGGTTGACAAGGGAATTGAAGTTGTTGAAGTTTATGTCGCCGCCGTATATGAATGTTTGGCTGGCGTAACCGTTGTCGCGTAATGTGCGGGCCAACGGCTGTATGTTCTGCGTCTTTTGAGGAAATTGTATTACTCGGATTGTCGGCAGGCTGGGGTAGGCGTTCATTACAGCAATAAGACCCTTGCCAGATCTGTCTGACGAGGCGAAGAAGTTGTTGAAGTAGACCCCGGTGTGGCGCAGGGAGTCTATATTAGGTGTTGCGTTTGCGCCACCTAAGTACTCTATCCCGTGTGCGGAGAAACTCTCTAATAATATTACGACTATGTTCGGGCGTTCCGTTTTGAATATTCTTGGGGCTTTTCCTTCGGATTGCATAAGTTCAGAAAAACGAGCCTCCATTGCGTCGTCATCCATAAACTCATATTTTATGTCTGCCTGTTTGGCATATTTTGTGGAGTATATAAAATTCCACAATGGGTTGACCGCTACGTGATTGGCAAATTGATATTGGCTAAAATACGCATTGCCCGTGTTTAATGGTATAAGGCCCAATCCACCGCGGATGGCTATAATCATGAGACCGCCTATTATGATTGCTCCTGTAGATGTGAGTGCTTTCTCTACGTTTGTCGCAGGGCGTTGGTCTGTGTCTGCATACGCCATCTTTGTCGCTCTTCGGCACAGCCTATATGTGGTCCAAAACAGAACAAACGCTGCTATTGCCATAACGACAAAGTAGGCAACCTCGAACCATGTCTCAGCTGATGCCATGACCAATTCGGGCCTATCTGCCAACATCATTAGTGAACCCGCGTCAACATGATGTCCCCATGCCTTGTATGTTATTGCCTCAGCGGGAAGCAGGAAAATGGCAACTCCTGCTAAAACGCCCACACAATATGATGTTATCTTGAGTGTTCGTTGACAGACATCTTTGTTCTGCCTGTCAAACCAAACAGCTATGGCGAATGCTACGCATGCTAAAACAGAGCAGTATCCCCATATGCTGATGTCAAAAATCATTCCATGCGCCATGCCTTGCAGCAAAACTGTCATTGGCACGTCGACAGCCTTGACCGAGTTAATGGTGACAAAAAGAATGCGGCCCACGCCAAACGTGAGCAGCCATATCAAAAGTAAAGCTATTAAATTGAATATGAGTGAACGAATATCTCGCTTCAGACGTTCCATTGTCACCTATTTAATCCATTTGCGCCAATTTGTCGCAAGTGTTATCGAGTTTAGTGAACCCGCAGCGTGATACCTGCTGTGGGAATATTGTATATCTATTTTGGCCACGTGCAGTCCAGCACCCCAGGAGAAGCCGGCCATTCCTCCAGCATCGGAGTCTGTCAGTTCGCGTCTGCGCCTGTGGTCATAGCCCATGTTGACGTAGAAGGCCTTTACTGGTGTAAATTCCAAACCTATCAAGACGTGCCGCAAGAGGTTGTCTCCAGTGTTGAGTCTACTGCCATTTGTGCTCAAGTCCCATTGTGTCAAGTCTTTCAGCGTCATAATAAACCGGAACGGCGCATGACTTGCCTTGTATGCGAAGCCAACTTTGACGTCAATGGGAAGGGGGCGGCTGGTCTCATCGCTCGTGTACTTCTTGACGACGGCACCCGCATTGCGGATTGCCAATGCGGTTTTTAACCTTCCTTCTGCAAATGTCAAATCGGCTCCAAAATCCATCGCTAACGCAAATGACGTGTAATCCGCCATTTTGCTGTAAATAGGTTTGAATGTGGCTCCGAGTCTTAACCATGGAGCCAAGCTCTTTGACATGGACAGATATAGCGCCCCCTCATTTGCAGTGAAGTTCCCCATCTCCGCTCCTTGCTCATCTGTGCGAATGAAACTGCCGTAGCCCGCATATATAATGCCAGCTGTAAAGGTTCCCAGATTCGCAATGTCTTGTGTGTATGCGGCTGACGCATATTTTATGCTCTCTGTAACAGGGGCGATGCTTAGGCTGATTGTTCCGCTTACCGTATCAGTGACTGATGCCGGGTTGTGGAATACCATGGCTGGGGATGAGACTCCTGTGGTGGCGTGCATTCCGCCCGCGCCAACGAGGCGCGTGACCTGCGGGACATCGAGAAACTCCATAGCGGCGCCTGTCCTTGTCTGGGAATGGGACAGGTTTGCGTGCAATACGAATATTGCCACTATTAAGGACGATGACAGAATTTGTCGCATAACGCAAAATTAAGAGAAATACTCAACAATCAGAAATTTCAGTTTTATACAAGTTGAGAGCGCTTCTTAATTTAGTAAAAAGCAATCGCCTTGCCAGCTATAGGGCCGGCAAGGCGATTGCTCTAATATTCTTACAAGTAGACTACTGCAACTGCTTGAGTGCGTCAGATATGCGCTTGACAGCAGTACGCAACTTCTCCTGACTCGTCGCGTATGACAACCTTATGTAGCCCTCTGCTCCAAATGCGGAACCTGCTACAGTCGCCACATGGCCAACAGTGAGAAGGTACATGGCCAAGTCACTTGAGTTCTCTATAACCTTACCGTCTGGAGTCTTCTTGCCAAAATATGACTCCACGTTGGGGAAGAAGTAGAATGCGCCAGCTGGCATGTTGACCTTGAGGCCCTTAATCTCGCTAAGGAGGTCAAACACGATATCACGACGGTGCTTAAACTCCGCAGTCATCTTACGGCTCGGCTCATCGCTCTCTGTGAGTGCTGCGATTGATGCGGCCTGAGTGATTGTGCAGATGCCTGAAGTCATCTGGCCTTGGAGCTTGTTGACAGCCTTCGCAATGTCGAGGGGGGCGCAGACATAGCCCATTCGCCATCCAGTCATCGCATAGCCTTTAGACATTCCGTTAGCTACGATTACGCGGTCCTTCATGCCCTCCATCTGAGCCATAGAGTAGTGCTTCTGGCCGTAGGATATCATGTCGTAAATCTCGTCGGAGAGGACGAGTACATCGGGATGCTTGCGGAGAACTGCTGCGAGACCTTCCAACTCCTCCTTGGTGTACATGCTGCCCGTCGGGTTTGAAGGCGAGCAAAGAATGAGGAGGCGTGTCTTGGGGGTGATCGCGGCCTCAAGCTGCTCGGGGCGCATCTTGAAGTCCTGCTCAATGCCGGTTGGCACGATGACGCTCTTTCCCTCTGCCAACTTGACCTGCTCGGTATAGGTTACCCAGTAAGGGGCTGGCAAAATGACCTCGTCGTCTTTGTTGATGACGGTGAGGATGATGTTAATGAGGGAATGCTTTCCGCCTGCCGATACTATGACTTGAGCCTGATCGTAGTCGAGGCCGAGCCAACTCTTCATACGCTCAACGACAGCCTTGCGGAGTGCTGGATAGCCGGGGACTGGTGGATAGTGAGTCTGATTGTCAAGAATTGCCTTGATGGCGGCTGCCTTGATGTGCTCTGGTGTGTTAAAATCCGGCTCACCAATGCTGAGGTTGATGATGTCAAGGCCTTCTGCCTGAAGTTCGCGGCTCTTCTGGGTCATCGCCAGGGTTGCGGACTCAGACATGGAGAGAATTCGGTCTGAAATCTGGCTCATATGTCTTATGCTTTTATGTTGTTTGGGCTTTTCTGCTTTCGGGATGCAAAGATATGCATAATTTTCTTCAATATATAGAAAGCATAGAGTACAATCTCAACGAATGGTGGCAAATTTAACAATAGGCCGCCAACACCTCTTCATTTACTCCCGTCGACAAGCAGAATCGGGTTTGTCTTGCTCTCGTCTGCTATTGTTGTTGTCTGTCCATGACCAGGGTATACTACGGTCTCACTCGGAAGGGTGAAGAGCCTCTCCGTTATTGATTTATACAGTTTTTTCAGTCGCCCTCCTGGCAGATTGACTGCCCCGTAGGTGCCATAGAATAATGTGTCGCCCGTGAATACAATGTTCTCTGAGCTGCAATAGAGGCTTATTCCTCCAGGGGAGTGCCCCGGTGTGGTAATGACTTTAAATGTCGTATTGCCAAATTTTACCTCAACACCGTCCTCTAATGTCTGCTTAGGTGCCGGCAGCTCTTCGACTGAATCTCCGAGACCGAACGCTATAGCCTGAAAATGAGCCATATCGTGCAGCAGGTGGTCGGCTGGGTTGATCTCGGCATCCAGTCCATAACGCTCTTTGATGAACTTGACGCCAAAAACATGATCCAAATGGAAATGGGTGCACAGAAGCCTTTGCGGCTTAAGCCCATTGCCATCTATGTATGACGCTATCTCTTCGCGCTCGTCTGCGTCATAGCAACCACAGTCAATTATGATGCACTCACCACTCTCGTCACTGACGACGTATGTGTTTTCATGCATCATATTGACACAAAAGGTCTTGATTTTTAGCATCTTATTTCTCGGTCTGGTTGTACTCCCATGGGTTGTTGGTTATACCTGCCAACTTTACCATTGCGGCGTGTGTGCGTTTCCTTAGGTCCTCAACAATCGCCTTACGGTCGCCCTTGAGCGCCGGGTCTGCAAAGATAGGCTCACCAACATTGAGGGTGACGCATGCCTCTTTGCCGAAAAGTTTGAGGAAGCCCTTCCGCTCTCTGTATGAGTATGCCATGGGGATGATTGGCAGGTTGTATTTTTCAGCGAAGGCGAACGCACCTTTTTTGAATGGGCGGATCGGCGTATAGAACTGCCAGCGGCTCTCTTCTGCGAAGAAGTGCATCCACATACCTTTCTCGTGGAAGTAGTCGAACGCCTTGTAGAAGTTTTTGATTGCGGATGGCTTATCAGGAATAGGTACACCACCCATCTCGACCATTCGTGTGCGGTCTTTTCCTGCCATTTGGCCCGCATAAATGGGGAAACGAAGCTGACGCCAGCCTATTGCAGAGAACACTCCGCACATATCCCAACGGAAGACATGGTTGCAGACGGTCATGGCGCCACCTTTCAGTTTGTCCATGTTTTTGTCTATGTTCTCCTTGCCCTTCATCTTGAATCCGTAACGGAATTTGTTAAGGAAAACAATCAAGGTCCTTGACTGGAAATAGTAAAGCCAGTTTAGAAAACGAAATTTAAATGAGTTGTCTACGTATGGATAGTCCGCATCTACGTTGACATCATATATCTTCTTGATAGGCAGTAAGTGAGCGTGAGGGTTCTCGCCTCCATATGAAATATGGTCTAACGGGATATACCTATCGGCCTCTACCTTGAGTTGGTCATATAGTGGTGGCAGTTTCTGCTCTTCCATTGCCATTCGTTCTTTTGCGTTAAAAAAAAACGGCAGTCCCCTCCAAAATTGGTTTAGGGACTGCCGCTGTGACTTGCTTACTTTGACTCTGTAGTCTCAGTGTTTGAGCTGTTCTCGACCTGCATGATGGCAGCCTTTGCGAATGTAGCCTTGACTCCCTCTGCAATCTCAAGGACCACCTCGTTCTCGCGGACGCTTGCGACTTTAGCCTTAAGACCGCTGGTAGTCATAACGTGGTCGCCTTTTTTGAGAGCATCGCGCATCTTCTGCTCCTCTTTCTGCTTTTTCTGTTGTGGGCGAATCATCAGGAAGTAGCAGACTACAACGATGAGGATGAGGGGCAGGAATGACATTAACGCATTGCCCTGTCCGGCCTGGGGAGGGGCTGCCTGAAGAAGTGTGTTGAACATCTTATTTCTTTTATTGGGTTGTTTTTACCGGGTTGTTACGACATTGGCCGTGACGCAAATTTTTATGGTCTGGCCGTTGTCGCTGTTGATGGTCACCATGTGGAACTGCTTATCGCTTGAGCCGTTTGCATCAAACTCTATTCGGATTCTTCCATTCTCGTTCGGACGTAAGGCCTCCTTATCCATGGTGGCCGTGACACAGGTGCAATCTGTTTCCAAACTGGTGATTTTGACATCCGATTTGCCGCTGTTCGTTATGACAGTTGACACTGATGCAATGTCGGACATTCCTACCTCGCCAATCTCAATCAACGTCTTTTCCGCAACCAAGCATGTTGACTGGTCCACAACCAATGAACCTCTTGCCTCGCTGCTTTTCCCGTCGCACGCCGTAAGGCTAATGGCCACAAGAAAAGAAGCTAATTTGGATGCAGATGAACGTAATGCTTGAAAAATCGAGTCTTTGGAAAACATGGTGTGCAAGTTGTGTGGCTCTTCTTAGAAAAGCTGCGCCTCGCTAATTCGCTTATCTTCGACTAATTGGCGAACTATCTTCTCCAGAATGCCATTGATGTAGACGTTGCTCTTCTCTGTGGAGTAATATTTAGCAATCTCAATATACTCGTTGAGCGTCACCTTGATAGGTATGTTCACCATGGTGGTCATCTCTGCAATGGCCATGTCTATGAGCAGGACGTCCATGAGGGCTACACGGTCAGCATCCCAGTTCTTAGAGAACTTTTTGATGAGCTCGAACGTGTTGTCCTTCTCTGTTATGCTGTGACGAAGAAGGCTGCTTGTGAACTTGATGTCGTCATCATCTTTATAGAGAGGCATGAGCTTGACTTCTGCCCCGTTAGTGCCGTCGAACTCCTTGAAAGTTTTGGCCGCCATGCTAATCATGAACTCGGCCTCGTCATTCCAATATACGTTCTTGAGCTCTATGGCTTGGAAGAAGAACGCCATCTTGGGCAATTCCTTGAGGAGGAACTTTATGACAAAGTTGCGATCCGCCTCAAAACTGTCTTCCTCGCTGTTCATGTACCTGTCATAGAGCTCACTGTGTGTCATCTTTGAGAAGATGGTCTTAATGAGGCTCTCGTCGTTCGCCCACGTGTTGCCAGTGCTCTCAATCACGCTATTCAACTCCTCGTTCTCCTCAAGTTGGAGGATGAAACGGTTTTCTGCGAAACGAGTGTTCGGATTAAGATCCGACGCCGTGGGCTTGATCTTATTCTTGCCTAACTCGATACGCTTTGCCGCCAGATGGCGCAATGCCACTGGCAACTGAAGGATAAGATTGTAGAGGTCTTGGCTTCGCTCAATGCTGTGCTCAACCAGTCTCTGCGCCTCTTGCAGGTTTGTCTCTCCCTGTTGTGTCTGGGCGTAGAGGATCTGCATTACTTTGACCCTTATCAGTCTTCTGCTTAACATCTCTAAGAACTTTTTCTTTTCAAATGGTTAGCCCGCGGGCGGGGTGGGCTGCTGTTGTCTTCGCAATGTCGCCTGCGGCTTGTCCGCAATGTTCGACATACCCGTTGCGAATTTACTCGTTTTTAGGTTAGATTTTGCGCTCCTATGGGTGTAAAATGCTTATATATCCTTAAAAATCTGTTTTATCTCGTTAATCGGTTCCTGCACTTGTTCTTTGACTTTCGTAATAATCTGATCTCTGAACTTTGACGGGGTGAACCGTTGGCTCTCAAAGAAGTCTATTGTGGGCGCAATGACGTTTAGCGACTTGGGCAACACCTCTATTTTTGAGTGTGGCCTGAGGATTATCGGTTCGCCGTCCACATGGCCTAATAGCTGGGTCTCGTTAAGCAGTTCAACCTCCCTTGTGCGAATCATTTCGTCATACTTGTTTGTGTCTATTGATTGGCTGAGGAGGGATATGACTAACGATGGGATTGCCATGTTAGGAAACTCGGACACCATGCACACGTCCATGAGGCCATCATCCATGCACGCGTTGGGTGCAATGTGGATGTTGTTGCCCCATTGGCTTGAGTTTGCGAAACTTATCAGGAACGCAGTCCGCTTGTATATGTTGCCGTCTATGCTAAGGATGTAGTCGAGAGGTGTGTATTGTGGAAACTCTTTTGCAATCAGGTTTATGTACTGAAGTGGCCCACGGGTCTTTCTGTTTGCGAAAAGGTGGCTTATGTATGCGTCAAAACCAACCCCGGCCACGTTGAGCGATATGTGTCCGTCCACGTTGAGCACGTCTATGGATCTGCGTCCCATGTCGTTGATGACATCGATTGCGGATGATGTGCGCAAAGGTATGTCCAACTCGCGCGCTAATCCATTCCCGGAGCCGCATGGGATGATGCCCAATGCCGTCGTACTCCCTAAAAGCCCAGAGCCGACCTCGTTGACCGTGCCATCACCACCCACGGCTACCACGACGTCCACATTGCCCTTGCATTTTTGCGCAATCTCTGTCGCATGACCTCTGTGTGTCGTGTGTATGATGTCAAAGTCAATCTCAGACTTATCTGTGCGCTCGCGGATCTCCTCCTCGATGACCTTTTTGCGGCCGACACCAGAGTGGGGGTTGACGACGTAGAGAATCTGTTTCTTCATTTTTATCTGCGGTTGAATTGGCTTGGAATGTGTGACGCGAATTTAATAATTTATTTGTATTCCGCCTTTTAGATGAACTTTTCGCTGATGTTGTTCGTCTCGCAAGCTTATTCATCTGTCTCCACGAAAAGCCCATCAAAAGCAAGGTGCATTGATTGGGGCAGTAGGTGGTCGCTCTGTGAATATAGTGGCATTGTGTGGCCGATGTGCGTGAAGTAAGTCTCTTTGGCCCCGATTTTTTGTGCCACTTCTATTGCCTGCTCCAAGTTCATGTGAGAATGGTGTGGGGTGAGTCCCAATGCGTTAATCGCCAATACGTTAACTCCATCGCATAGCTCAATAGTGCTGTCTGGAACGAAACTCGCATCTGTTATGTATGCCACGGGGCCTATGCGAAACCCGATTATGGGCAGCTGGTCATGCATGACAGGCAGCGGGGTTACTGCTACCTCATTGATGCTGAATGTCTCTGTCGTGATTTCGTTGAGTGTGATGTTTGGGACTCCTGGGTACGGATTGTCGCTGAAAACGTAGAAAAGATTGTGTCTTACGGCGTTCGCTGTCGCTTTTTGCGCATAGATGTCAATGCCGCTGTGCATGGTGAAGTTGAGCCCCCTCACATCATCAAGCCCGCCTACATGGTCGTAGTGCATGTGGGTGAGTAATATGGCGTCGATATGATTTGTCTCGCTCCTAATCATCTGTTGTCTGAAGTCAGGTCCTGCGTCGATGAGCAGTGTGGTCGCACCATCTATTTTGAGCAAGGCTGAGGTCCGCAACCTGTGGTCTCGTGGGTCCTGCGATGTGCATGCTGGGCATTGGCAGCCGATTACGGGAACGCCGGTTGATGTTCCTGTTCCCAAAAATGTCATCTCAACTTTCATCTCTGTTTGTCGTTTGGACCCATTAATTGCAGTTTGTTGCTACCTGCGAATATGCGTTCCGCTTTGGCGAATAATCTGTTGGGCAGTGTGGCAACCTCCAGTTTTTTGCACATTCCAAATGCAAAGTCTGCGACATCTTCAATTTCGCAGGGCAATGCGATTGCCTTAAGTCCACTCCATGCGAAAGCCCCATACCCTATTTTTTTCAAATTGAGCGGGAGGTCTGCTTTTTCAAGTTTGCTGCAGCCAATGAAGGCTTGACTCTCTATCTCTCCGATGTCGTCGTGAAAGTCTATTTCACTCAGATTAGAGCAATCGGCAAAGGCTCCCTGTGAGATTGTGTGTAACCCAGATGGGATTGACACTCTGCGCAATGCGTCACATCCCTCAAATGCTTCCTCGCCAATCTTCTTGGTTTTTTCGCTTATTGGGATTGTTGTAAGCTTTCTGCAATTAGCAAAAGCTCTGTCTCCAATATATTTTGCAGATCCTTTAACTTCCGTGAGGTTTGCGCACTCGGCAAACGCAAGGTCGTCAATGGCGAAGTTTTCGCAACTTTTAGGCAAGAAGACGGTCTCTATTTCATTGCACGAACGGAATGCCCCTTTGCCTATGCGTCTGATTGTTTCGTCTACTTTTACGTTTTTATCCCTATGCGATGGTGGACATAGGACTAAGACGTCGTCCCGTGTCAGCAATCCATTTTGTGAGTGATATTTAGAGCCTTCTTTGGTGAGAATCTCGCTTAGCTGTCTCATGCCCGCGATTGAGTCTCCATCAATTCTATCAAGGCTTGAAGGCAGGGTTAGTCTGTTGATATGGGGATTAAGGGCTAACGCATTTGTCTTGATTTCTGTGATGCCCTCGGGAATCGTCAATTCTGTATCTCTTAGTGAAGGCAACGCGATGATGAGCTCTTTCCCCTCTTTGCTCCAAATGAATTGTCCGTCAGTCTCGTAAAAGTCACCTATAGCAACATTTTCAAGTTTGGGGCAGCCGAGAAAAAGGGTGGGGGAAAGAGAGTCGAATAATCGTGGCAGGATAACCTGTTTGAGTTCAGAACAGTTGGCAAATGCTTCTGTGCCAATGAGCCGGGTGCTTTTGGGGATGTCAATCCTTTTCAGGGAAACGCAGCCAGTAAATGCGCACTCCCCAATCTCTGTCACGCCATCTTGTAATTCAATATGTGTGAGGTTTTTACATCCCGCAAAGGCGTAATCGCCAATGTGTCTGATGCTCTTGGGGAGGACTACGATTGTTATATCCTCTCTTTCGCAATATTGCCCTGTCTCTATGACCTCTATGCCCTCCTCCGCGGTCATAGTTCCTCCTTCGTCGGTGCGCATCTCTATTCCGAAGCTTCGTTGTCTGGCTCGCTCTTGGTGATGTCTGCTGTCGTCATTCTGGCTACTCTGATTATGTCTGCTGGTTTCACCAAGACCATCACCCCACGTTGCCCTGCGCTGACTGTTATGCTTTCCCAGTCGAGGACGCTTCTGTCAATGTAAGTGGGGAAGTGTTTTTTCATTCCAATAGGTGAGCAGCCTCCGCGAATGTAGCCAGTGTGCTCAAGCAAGTCTTTGACGTGCAACATTTCGGCGGACTTGTTGCCAGATGCTTTCGCAGCCTTTTTTAGGTCTACTGTTTTGTCGCTTGGCACGACGCACACAAAAAGCCCGCTCTTGTCCCCACGGAGTACCAATGTTTTGAACACTCGTCCATATTCCAGTCCGAATTGTTCCGCTGCATGAGTGGCATTAAGGTCTTCGGGGTCAAAGTCGTAAGATTTTATCTCATACTCTACTTTCTCTTTGTCGAGTATGCGGGCTACGTTAGTTTTTGTGGTTTTCATTAGTGTGTGAATTGTTTGTTGTTGTTTGTCTAAGGTCGTGTAGAAGGTTCGGATAAGAGCGCTACTCTATGTTCGCTTATGGTAAAGATACAGAAATTTTCTGCATGGTATACGTGTTCAATGTGTAGTTTTATTCTCGATATGCCTGCCATTTGAATTGTCTAAGTCTCAGCAAAATGCCATATAGTCTATGACTAATGTCTGTAATTTGCTATACTGCAATAATTGCTGTTACTACATGGACTCTTCCTGCTCTGCTTTATCTCCTGTAGCGTTTACTTATTGTGTATGTGACCACTCCCCACACTCTGAATGTATCAGCATTTGTAACCTCAATGGGGGCGTATTTGTCATTTGCTGGGCATAACAGCAGTTTGCCATTCTCGTGTCGAATGAATTTTATGGCAAACTCACCATCAATGTAGCAAACAATCAAATCGCCATCTTGCGCCTCTATCGATTTGTCTATTACTATTATGTCTCCTTCATTAATTCCTACGTCGCGCATTGAGTCGCCAACAACGCGTCCGTAAAATGTGCTTGCTTTATGTCTGATTAGTGCCTTATTGAGGTCGAGCCCTGTCTCAATATAGTCCTGTGCGGGGCTTGGGAACCCTGCATGGATGCCTGCGTCGGCAAAGTCGAGCGTCAGGTCTGACTCTGTCTCTGCATTGAATATGTCAAGTTCTTTCATTGCAATAAATTAACCGCCCCGTCGGCCATATGTGTTGCCGGCGGGGCGGAAATACCCTTTGGTGAGTTATCTATTTTTTATCGCCTTGCTATTTCGTTGAGTATCGCCATTTTCTTATTAAGCTGCTCAACTTCGGTCTTAGCTTTGGCAATCTTGCCGCTGTACTCGTTCACGAGCTTCTCGGCGGTTTTCGACTTGGAGAAGAAGTTGATGTTATTCTCCAAAGTCTCGGCAGCTTGCTCTGCCTGACGAATTTGAATCATCAGTCTGCTGCGCTCTTTTTGAAGTCGGTCACCGCCCTCTGTCGCCATGGCCTCGACTTTGCCACGGTAGCGCTCCATTTCGGCGTCTGCCCTGTCAATGTTCAGAGCGTCGTAGTGCTTGTCAATGAGCGCGGAGAACTTCTTGTTGACGTTGTTGCGATCTTTGCTTGGCACTGCGCCAATCCCGTTCCAACGTGCAACAAAACCTTTGAGGTCGTTCAGGTGCTGCTCGTCATCACTCGGGGTTTCATATGCCTCAAGCTCAGTTATTATAGCCTGCTTCTTTTGCAGGTTCTCTGACATTTCTGCGGTCTCGCCATCTTTCTGGCTCTGACGGTTGTTGAAGAACGTGTCACAAGCCCCGCGGAAGCGTTTCCAGATGAGGTCTGAGCGTTTGTGGTCGACAGGGCCGACGTCTTTCCATTCACGTTGAAGCTCGATGAGGTAGTCGGCCGTCTTGCGCCAGTCGCTGCTGTTCATGACAGACTCGGCCTTCTCGCAAAGAATCTCCTTCTTTCGATAGTTGTCTGCGTACTGCTCATCCTGACCCTTGAAGAAAGCCTTGCGGATGTCGTATAGGCCGTCTATTGCCTTGCGGAAACGTGCGTATATCTCATCATTTACAGATTTGGGCGCAAAACCTATTGTCTTCCACTTTGCGACGAACTCCTGAGCCTTGTCGGCAAGGGCATCGAACTCCTTGCGAGAGCTGCGCTCCATGCCTAAGAAAGCCTCTACCTCTTCGCAAATCGCCTTCTTCTTCTCGTAGTTCTCTTTCTCTTTGACGCGCTCCTCTGCCACTAATTGGCGGAATTTCTTGTGGATGATTCCTGTCGCCTCATTGAACCTTGCCCATATTTTGTCGTTTTCTTCACGGGTGGCGGGACCTATTGTTTTCCACGTGTCGCGAAGCCTCTGCGCCTGATTGTATGCCTTACGTATTGATGGCTCAGCATCAAGAGCTTCTGCCTGTTCGCAGAGTGCCTCTTTCTTCGCAAGGTTAAGTTTTTGCGAGTAGTTGCGCAGTTCACGCTCTTTGTTCAGGTACTCGAAATACTCATCAGCAAGTGCCTTGAAATCTTTATTGAGGCTTTTCAGGCTTGAAGGAATATGACCAATGCTTTTCCACTTGCTTATTATTTCGCGAACGGTGTGGAGCATGGTTGAAGGGTCCGCCTCCTCGACAGCCTTTATTACTTGCTGAAGTTGCTCAATCAGGAGTTTTTTTGCGTCTGCATTCTCCTCCATCTTTTTTCGCGCCTCTTCCTTCTCTGCTGCGACTGCAGCGTCAAAGGCCGTGAGAAGTGTGGCAATCTCTTTCTCTGTCGGGGTCAACTCCCGTGGCTCGGCAGCTTCAGTCTCTGTGGCAGCCTCCTCCTTGTTTTCGTCTGCCGTCTCCTCTGCTGGACGTGACTCCGGCTGTTGGCGCGCTGCCATCTCTGAACTTATCGCTGCCACAGCCTCTCGGGCGGGACGAGCGGGGCGCGTCTTGGCTATCTCTTTCAGATAGTCAAGGATCTGCAAGTCTGTCATGACTTTCAACTCTTCGGGAGTGCGCACCTCAAATGCTGGTGCTTCTTCTTCCTGAACGGCTGCGGGCTCATCCGTTGTGGCGTCGGCAACCTCTTTAGCCATAGCCTCAGCCTCTTCTCCATACGAATTGGCCTCTGGTGCTGTTATGTGAGCTACGTCAATCGTCTCGCGTTGAGTCTCTGTGGCTGCGTTTTCCGCCTCCACTCCTGTTGTGTTGCTCGCAATTGTCGAGCCGTTGTTCTCAGGTTCCTGCTGTTTGTTCAGCAATGAGCTTTCGTTCTCTTCCATAAAATGATAGAGTTGAGCCTCGCTTATGTTTAGGAGGCTGACAGACTTGTTTTCCAGCCGCATTCGGATTCCCGAATTGTGGTGGGGTGGGAAATTGCTTTTTAAAAATCCAAAGATAGGTAATTCTGCAAAATCACAACTATCGGACTTTAATATTTATTTTCTCCTTACGACTTTGACGTTGTCGGCTAATTCTCTGGCCTTCTCTTTGAGTAAGGCTGGGTTAGTCCCTTTTTCTCCCCATTTGACAACTACGCCCATTCGGCGACCTGGTTTCACAAGGGGTTTACCGAATATCCTAATGTCGGCATATGGGTCTTCCAAAACCTTGTCAACCCCAGTGAAGTCCGGATTGGAGAATGTCTCTTGTGGTGCCAATATAACGGCCGATGCGCCGCTATGCTCAAGCCTTATCTCTTTGATTGGCAGGTGGAGAATGGCGCGGGCGTGCAACTCGAACTCCGACAGGTTGAGCGTCGGGGCTAAGGTGACCATGCCTGTGTCATGAGGTCTTGGCGATAATTCTGAGAAAATTACACCGTCTTGGCATACGAAAAATTCCACGCCAAAGATGCCTGCGCCTCCAAGTGCGTCGGTTACCTTTTTCGCCATAGCTTGAGCCTCCAGTAGGAATTTATCGGGCATGGCGCATGGTATCCAACTTTCATGATAGTCACCTCCAACTTGGTGATGGCTGATTGGTGGGCAATACAGGGTCGGTCCATTGGCCTGTTTGACAGTCAGCAGGGTTATTTCATAGTCAAACTTGATGAAGCCCTCCACAATTACCTCTTTCGAGTCACCGCGTCCGCCTTGAGCAGCTACCCATGCCTCATGTATCTGCTCTTGCGTCTTGATGTAAGATTGTCCTTTGCCAGAAGATGACATGAGGGGCTTGACGACGCAAGGGAGGCCTATCTGCTTGACTGCTTCCTCCAACTCGCTTTCGCTTGCCGCATATGTGTAAGGCGCCGTTCTGATCCCCAACTCTTTGGCCGCAAGGTCGCGTATGGCGCGGCGATTCATTGTTACGTTAGCCGCTTTGGCTGATGGCACCACTTGGATGCCCTGTTTCTCGTAGTCGTAAAAGCGCTCCGTCCTGATGGCCTCAATCTCTGGCACGATGATGTCGGGCTCGTGTTTTGCTACTATGGCGTCAAGTTCGTCGCCGTTGAGCATACTGGTGAGTACTTCACGCTCGTCGGCAACTTGCATTGCGGGTGCGTCGGCATATGCGTCGACGGCAATAACGTGGCAACCGAGTCGTTTGACTGCGATCACAAACTCTTTGCCCAGCTCTCCTGAGCCCAATAGCATAATCTTCTTTATCATCGTTTCCGTTTTTTGAGGCATTATTATTCCCCCGTGTAGACGGGTCTTACGTTTAGTCCTAAAGTTGGCAGGCATCGGCGTGTGGGCGATTGTCCGGTTGCGAACATCCCGTTGAGGATGTACAGCTCGTAGGCGTATCCGTAGTCATTTTCCTCAGATGCGCGCTCCGATGTCCAGTAATATCCCATCTTTCCGCGATCTTGCAATTCGCTCTTTATTTTTACGCCGCCTGCTGGTAGAAATATTGAATTGTCACTTGGTCCTGTTATTTGGTATCCTTGGATTCCATTAACCGTGCACCATTTCCATTCGCATTCTTCGTAGAGCTCGTTTATCTCTTCGCATGTCGGCATTCGCCAATCAGCACCCCATTTGACCGTCGCTACGTCTTTTGATGTGCCAGAAATCTGTTTGTCGGTAAGTTCGGCTCCGTTGTAATTGTCGTCCGTGAAGCTCTTTTTGGAGGCTGTCTCACCCCACGCAAAGTATGAACCAGGGTCGCTTGACGCATATGCTCCGACGTTGCGGTCGGCCCATTTCACGCTAAGCCCGAGGTCCACATAGCCCGGTGTGTAGTCCTTGGTGGAAAAGGTATACACGTCTTGAGAATAGACCGTTAGCCCGTGGACTACCACATAAGCCCTATAAGAATATTGTGTCTTAAGTGTCAGGTTGTTCGTGTATACATTAAATCTGTTGCCTGTGCGTAATTCGTCATACGAGCGCACCAATGTCTGGTTACTTTTTGTTATAGTCCCGCCTTTTGCGATGGCTATTCCATATTCTGTCACAGTGAGTGTGTCAGATGGCAGGGTGAAGTAGTTGTCTTTAATCTCAACAGCATCGTAGTCAAGTTCATAGTCTTTGCCGCTAAAGGCTCTTATGCCAGCCAATGCTGTCGACGTCAACTCTACAATAGATGATTTATATTTGTCGGTTTCGACGCCTTTGGGCTCAATGCCATATTTGTAACTTCCCCATTCTAATGGATTGTCTTCCCCGTAGTTGTAAAAATCAGATTCAATCGTTACAAACGCCATTGTGTAATACTTGCGTCCCGGCACGAGTTGTTCTGCATATGCAAAATATGATGAACTGTACTCCCCGTCTTGTTCTGCTTCGATAATCTCGTCATACTCTTTCTCTGTCACTTTCTCGGGGTCTGTGGGAACTGTCGGACTCGTGAATTCCACATCGGCGCAACGGACTTTCACGTTCACTCCTTCTCCATAGTCTGATGCCCCAATGCCCACAACGCTAATCGGCAATTTGCTGTCAAACCATCCAATCTCAGTGGGGGCGCTCATTGTCACGCTCATCTGGATTGTCATGAAACTCTTCACTACTCCATATGCGACTTCCCCATTCTTGCGAACCACGTATGCGCGGTAATAAAACTTAGTGAATGGCAGAAGTCTGTGCGCTCGCACCATGATAGAGTTGTCGCTGTTGACCTCATATACTGGGATCTTTCGCACCTGGCTTCCCTCCTCTTCACTCACATCGTCGAGTGTCGGGTTGGACACGTTGCGCGACAGCAGGAATCCCTGTTCGTCAAACTCAGCTGCGTAGCCTTTACTGCTGTTTGCGTATCCCTTGAGGTTGACTGCAACTGACGATACCGAGGTTATGCCCCCAGTCACCGCCGTATAAGTCAAATCATTATATATGGTGTCTGTATCCTCGCTTGGAAACTCAGGAATCGGCTCGCCTTTCCATCCGCATGAAGAAAAAAAGGACGCAAAGACAATGGTGGCCAACATTAACAGTAATGTGGCCACTGTACCTTTGCGCATGTCGTATGCCCCGTATCTTTTCATTTCGTCACAAATATAACAACTAATTTCCTAATCTGCGCCGCCTTGATTCGTATGTGCTGAGATTAAGGTGGCTATGTCATGTGCTGCGCTGTCACAATATTGTGTGATTTGCTAATTTTGCAATCTCCAATTTATGTAGTAATTTTAAGTCTTGTATCTAAACACATACAAAACATATGCTTACAACGACGACACAGGTGCGTGTCCGCTATGCCGACACTGACAAGATGGGCGTGGTGTATTACTCCAACTATGCTGTATTTTACGAGGTTGGAAGAACCGAGATGTTTCGCAGCCTCGGTATCCCTTACTCACTCTTGGAGGAACAGGGCGTTGCCCTGCCTGTGGTTGAGCTCATCTCGCACTATCACAAGTCGGCAAGATATGATGATCTCATAACTGTTGAGTCCACGATAGAGGCTTTGCCTACTGTGAAAATAAAAATTAATTACCGTATCCTCAACGAGGATGGCGTGCTCCTTAATGACGGTAGTACGACTCTTGTTTTCGTGGACATGAAAACAGGTCGGCCCACACGTTGCCCGAAGCATGTCTTGGACATCATTCAAGAGGCCGCTGGCAAACAGCATGCCTAATCTGGCCTCTCTGCGTCCATCATACACCTTTCACGTCATCAAATGAAAAACTCTTTATTGGCCATCGCCCTGGCTCTCTTCTTTCCATTCTCGGCTTTGGCGCAGAAATCTTACGTCTACGATTCGCCTGAGGCGGAGTTTGAGAATGCCATGTCTCTCTATGACGCCTCGATGTATGGCGCGTCAAGGACTGCTTTTGCCCAATTTGCGCAAAACTGGTCAGATGGCAAGGTGAGCTCGGTCCTGCTTGAGGATGCGAAGTATTTCGAGGCGCTCTCCGCAAAGTTGTCTAACAATCCAGATGCGCTCAGACAAATCGATGATTTTCAACACTATGACCAACATAATGCTCATCGCGCTGATGCACTCTATCATGCTGGTGACTTCCTTTTGACTCAAAAGAAGGTTCAGCAGGCGACTAAGTGGCTTGAAAAGGCTGACGAGAGTGAGGTCTCTTCGCAAAACCGTGTCCCGCTTCTTTTTAAAAGGGGGTACTGCTATTTCATGACAGGACGTCATAATCTCGCAATAGCTCAATTCGACAAGTTCAAAGGTGAGGAAGGCGAGTTTGAGGGGGCTGTGAAATATTATAGGGCTCACGTGTTCTATGAAAACGGTAATCTCGATTCCGCTCTCAAGTTGTTCTTAGAGCTTGAGCAGGATGACGGCTTTCATACTGCTGCCTCTTATTACATTGCGCAGATTCTTTATATGCAAGGTCATTATACAGAGGCCTTGCGATATGCAGTGCCGCTTGCCGCACAGTCTAATGGCAAGGCTGCTGAGATGACGCGTATCGTTGCCGACTGCCATTTTATGCTCGGTGAGTATAATGACGCGCTCGCATCCTACAATGCGCTTGCTAAGCTCGTCAAGTCTAAGCTTACAAGGGCTGATTATTACCACATTGGTTTGTCGCATTATAATCTCGGCAATTATGACGATGCGGCTGCCAATTTGTCCAAGGTTACCTCTGCAAATGATGCTATGGCGCAAAATGCTTACTATAACCTTGCGTCGTGCTGCATAAATATGGGGGATAAGAAACGTGCGCGGACCGCTTTCGATGCTGCGTCACGTTTTAAATTCGATATGGCAATCGCAGAGGACGCACATTTTAATAAGCTCAAATTGGCATATGAACTGAATTTCGCACCTTTCAATGACCTTATCTCGCAGTTTGTCGAGTTCCTTGATTTATACCCTTCTTCTGTACATCGCGACGAGGCTTATAATTTGATGGGCAAAGCTCTCATCTCTACGAAAAATTATGAGAAGGCTCTTGACACGATGGAGAAAATCCAGCACAAGGATCTTGCCCTCTACAAGGCGATGCAGAGGATTGCTTTCTACCATGCTCTTGAGTTATATAACGATGGCGACGTGGATGGGGCAAGTAAGTTCCTTGATCGCTCACTTGAATATGGCGACTATGATCCTCTCATCAAAGCCCGCTCTTATTATTGGCAGGGTGAGTGTCTCTACTCGTTATCTAAGCCCACAGATGCTCGTGACAAGTATTTGATGTTCATCAATGCATACCAGTCTGTCGAGGCTACTGAGTTTGGAGTTGCGCACTACGATGTGGCGTACACTTATTATAACGCGAAGGACTACTCGAATGCGCGAAATTGGTTCGTGAAATTCGTATCGCTCGGCTCTAAGTCAGATGAGACTCTGGTGGCCGATGCCTATAATCGCATTGGCGACTGTCTTTATGTTGATCGTGATTTCTCGGGGGCTATTGGGTACTATGACAAGTCAATTGCCTCAAGTAAATCTCATGCGGACTATGCCTTGCTCCAAAAGGGTGTATGCCTTGGCCTCCGTGGTGATCACCAGTCTAAACTTGAGCAATTAGACAAGGTTATAACAGGTTACCCCAAGTCTGTGTATGTGGACAATGCCTATTTCGAGAAGGCAAGGGCCTATGTGGCCATGGGGCAGATAAAAGACGCCATATATAACTACAAGATTGTAAAGGAGCGTTACCCCAAAGGCAGTTTGGCTTCGCAGGCGATGCTTCAGCTTGGTTTGCTCTACTACAACAATAACGAGTTTGACAACTCGATGGCTTTCTATAAGAGGGTCATAAATGAGTATCCGTCTACGCCCGAGGCTGCTGATGCGCTTTCCGGCTTGCGTAATGTCTATATGGAACGTGGTGATTATGACGGATATATCGCTTATACGTCAACGCTCGGTTCTTTTGCCCACGTCAGTGAGGGTGAAAGGGATTCTTTGTTGTATGTCAGTGCGTCTAACCTCTATCTAAATGGCAAGACGGCCGAGGCTAAGACTGCTTTCAAGCGCTATCTCGATACCTTCCCGACTGGTCGTTACGTCACTCCCGCTAATTATAACCTTGCGGCCTGCTGCTACTCTGATAAGGAGTTTGACCAGGCTCTGACTCTCTATCAAGCTGTTGCTACCCAGCCTCGTAGTATCTACACGGAGGAGGCCCTTCTGCGCTCCGGTGAGTTGCTCTACAAGAGCGATGAATACGCCGCGGCTCTTGACATGTTCAAACGTCTTGAGGCTGAGGCCGAAGTCGAATCTAACAAAGCCGAGGCTATTATCGGCCAGATGCGTTGTATGAAGCAGCAAGGCGACTTGAGCCAGTGTGTATCCAGCGCAGATAAGGTTATTGGCATGCCGCATGCAACGCCGGCAATTGTGCGCGAGGCCCAATATTTAAAGGCCAAGTCGCTTATCTCGCTTGGCAAAACATCAGCTGCGCTTCCCATTCTTAGTCAGCTTGCCGAAAGCACAAAGACTGCTGAGGGTGCCGAGGCTAAGTATCTCATAGCTAAGGATTATTATGATAATAGTAACCTTGATGCGGCGGAGAAGGAGGTCTTTGACTATGTTGAGAAGGGTACGCCTCACCAGTATTGGCTCGCAAAGAGTTTTGTTCTCCTTGCGGACATCTACCATGTCAAGGGGGATGATTTCCAGGCTGTGCAATATCTTCAAACCCTTAAGGACAGCTATTCGGCTGATGATGATATTGCGTCAGAAATTGATGAGCGTATGTCTAAGTGGTATGTCACGGATGACAGCTCTGCCGAATCGCCCCTTGGCTCAAAATAAATTTTTGTATATCAACAACTCTTGCGAGCAATATCAAAATGAAAAATATAGCTGTCTACGCATTGGCTTCCATCTCGATGGCTTTGTCGTCTGGCATGGTTGAGGCTCAGGATGACTCTACTCTTGACCGGTCCGTAGATGTTGTTAATGCTTACCAACCGACTCTTCGTAGGGCGAAAAAGCTAACTGTGGCTCCCGTAATGGATGACACGGTTACTTACAACGACTCTTTCAAATACCAGTTGCTCAACCGTGTGGAGGTCGTGACGACAAAGCCAGATACCCTTTCCGCCGCAAGCATGACTTTCCCCGAGTACGAGAGCCCCTACCGAGCTCTATTGCAGGCGGGGGTGGGAACTCTGCCATCATTCTTGGGACAGATAACCTATAATCTCGGAGCATCAGAGCGTTATCATTTATCCTTAAATGCCGGCCATCTTGCTCAACTTGGCAAAGCTAAGCTGACTGATGACTCAAAGGTTGATGCTCCGCAGAATGATACGTGGGCTAATGTTAATTTTCATAGGTTCCGGCAAAATGTAAGGTTCGGTTTTAATTTCGCTTTCAAGAACTCTGCTTACCGATACTATGGACTCAATACTCTGAATGATACTTTATTGTACATTTCTGAGGATGGAAATGAATTGTCCGGGGCAGACTTGGCTGGCGAGGAGAAGCAAAGGATGACGACGGCAGATGTTGACTTTTTTGTAGGTAACGCAATGGTTGACCCTCTCAATAAGTTCACATTTGCTGCCTCTGCTGGTGTCGGCTTCTTCGGGAATAAGAGCGGAGTCCATGAGACTGATATCCGCTTCGGCGGTGCGTTGCGTTTCCCGGTCAAGAGTGCGGCTGGCCTTGATGTGGATCTGGCTGTGAATGCGTTTAAGGTTCATGAGGGAGATTCTGTGCCGTCTTGTCGCTTCTTGCAGCGCAGGGGCATTGACATTCGTGTCTACCCACACTTTTTGCTTGAGTATGACTATATGAAGTTGCGTCTCGGACTTCGCATGATTCCTGTCATCGGTGACGACTATACAAAGGATGATTTCATTGTCCAACCTGACTTGAATGCCGATTTCTTCATCGGCGATGGCTCAGTGCGTTTCTATGCGGGAATGACTGGCGACTTTACAGCAAACAGTTACAGGCATCTCGCTGAGACGAATAGGTATGTTTCACCCGATTGTCGCAAATACATTTGGTCCAAGTCGGCAGATAAGTTTGTCCTGCGTGATGAGCTCCGTCCTTCGCAGTGCCCCATTCTCTTCAAAATTGGGGCAAGAGCCTCGTTCAGTAATCTTGTCCAGCTGCACATCGGATTTGATTTCAGATCCTTGGGTGATGAGGTGTTTTTTGTCAACAGGAATTTTGCCCTCGCCTCTGATACTACGCGGTTTGCCCATAGCAGCCAATTCGCCATTGTCCAGGATGATGGTAAACTTGTTAGACTGCATGGAGAGTTAAATATTAATCCCACCGATAATAGCAATGTCAGAATTGCTGCCACTTACTTTAAGTACAGCATGGATTACATCGATGAGGCTTGGAATAGGCCATCCTGCGAGTTGACGATTGCGGGTAAGTTTAAACCAGTTGAACGATTGCAAGTCAAGGCGGCTCTTAATGTGGTAGGCAAACGTAAGGCTTTTGACCCGACTCTTCGTTCGGCGGTGAACCTTAAAGCTTTCGCTGACTTGAATATTGGCGCCAATTATTACATCTCTAATCGTTGGACAGCATTCCTGGATGTAAATAACATCTGTTGCGCTGATCAGCAGCGTTGGCTTGGCTACTCGTCTTATAGGCTTAACGCCATGGCTGGTATAACGTATAAATTTTAGTGCAGTGTGCTGACTCTTATTCTTATGCGTCACGCTGAGGCGCAAAACCCATTAGACTCAGATGACCACGCAAGGCGACTTACGGCGCATGGCGTGTCACAGGTTAAAATTGCGGCGGAACTCTTGAAAGGGTGGGGGATTACACCTGAAGTGGTTATCTGTTCTGATGCCGAACGGGCTGTCGAAACAGCGAATATTTTGTGCGAGTCGCTCACGTCTGGGAATAAAGGCATTTTGCAGGTTCCGTTTTTATACCACTCTTACACCACGCAGGAGCTCGTCGATTGTTTTGCAGGCTATGCTGATGGCTCAAAAGAATCTGGTGCTGAATGTATCCTATGTGTGGGTCATAACCCCGATTTGTCGTATAGAGCCGATGCTCTCATGTCCGACCCCCTTCCTGTGGCTTTCCCTACCGCAGGTGTTCTAGTCCTTGGCTTTGAGGCTGAGCGGTGGCGCGACATCTCTGCGAGGTCGGCTTTCGTCTTGCGCTCCTCTTTCTTGTAAAGAGGATGTCCGTCCCTTCTTAATAAACTATAAAATATCAAACTTGGGGGTTTGTTCCGAACTTATTAGTAAATTTGCATCCCGTGTTGTGCATAAATTATGCGCATTTAACGGAATAGTGATATAAATCACACTAAAGTGGCAGAAACAAGATATGTTTTCGTGACGGGCGGTGTAGCATCGTCCCTCGGCAAAGGAATTATCTCCGCCTCGTTGGCCAAGCTCCTTCAGAGCCGTGGCTATAACGTGACAATCCAAAAACTTGACCCCTATCTCAACATTGACCCTGGCACGCTCAACCCTTATGAGCATGGCGAGTGCTATGTTACGGAGGATGGTGCGGAGACCGACCTTGACCTCGGACACTATGAGCGCTTTCTCAATGTCCGCACAAGTCAGGACAATAACGTCACGACTGGTCGCATCTACAAGAGTGTCATCGAGAAAGAGCGCCGCGGAGACTATCTTGGAAAGACTGTGCAAATCATCCCTCATATCACCGATGAGATTAAGAGGGACATTATGCTCATGGGAACTCACCACAAGTATGATGTCGTGATAACCGAGATTGGTGGTACTGTCGGTGACATTGAGAGCCTCCCTTACATCGAGGCTGTGCGTCAGCTCAAGTGGGAACTTGGCTACAAAGCTATGTTCATCCACCTTACCCTTGTCCCCTATCTTAGCGCAAGCAAGGAGCTTAAGACCAAGCCGACTCAGCATTCTGTGAAGGCTCTTCTTGAGGAGGGTATCCAGCCCGATATTCTCGTTTTGCGCTCTGAGCATGACATAAGCGAGAATATTCGCAAGAAGGTTGCGCTCTTCTGTAATGTGGACCCTGACGCCGTCATCCAAAGTGTTGATGTCGACTCTATCTATAAGGTGCCTATCCTCATGCAGGAGCAGCACCTCGACGAGATTGCTATGCGCAAGCTCCAGCTTCCTGGCAATCACGAATCCGACATGACGAGTTGGAAGAATTTCCTCACTCTTCTCGATAATGCAACTGAGACCGTAAAGATTGGCCTCGTAGGTAAGTACGTTGAGCTTCCTGACGCATATAAGTCTATTATTGAGGCTGTTAATCATGCGGCTACCTATAATAACCGTAAGGCTAAGCTTGAGCTTATCCACTCTGAGAGCGTAACTGACGAGAATGTTGCCTCAAAGCTCGCAGGGCTTCAAGGTATCATTGTGGCACCAGGTTTCGGTAACCGCGGAATTGAGGGCAAGATTATTGCGACCCGTTATGCTCGTGAGAATAATATTCCTTTCCTTGGAATATGCCTCGGTATGCAGATGGCGGTTGTTGAGTTCGCCCGTAATGTCCTCAAGTGGGACAAGGCTAACAGCTCCGAGATGGATCACGCAACTCCTTACCCTGTCATTGACATCATGGAGGATCAAAAGAACATCCGTAATCTTGGTGGCACTATGCGTCTCGGTGCTTATGATTGCCAGCTTAAGCCAGGCAGCAAGGCGTTCGAGGTTTATGGTAAGTCACTTGTTCGTGAGCGTCATCGCCATCGTTATGAGTACAACTCTAAGTATCTCGCTGATTTCGAGAAGGCTGGCATGGTAGCGACAGGTACGAACCCTGACACTGGTCTTGTTGAGATTATGGAGATCCCGTCTCTCAAGTGGTACGTCTGCTGCCAGTTCCATCCTGAGTACAGCAGCACTGTCCTCTCTCCGCACCCTCTCTTCCTCGCCTTCGTGAAGGCAGCTATCTCTGAGTAAAATAGACAACTAACATACACAATGGACAAGAAAACCAACATAGGACTCGCCCTATGCTTCGGTATCCTCGTTATCTTCTGGTGGTTGAATAAACATTCTGAGGAGCAGAGGGAGCAGTGGCAGAGGTACTACGACTCTCTCGCACGTGTGCAGCAACTTCAACAAGATAGCCTTGCGCAGGCTCGCGCATTGCAATCAGCTGCTGAGGACACTGTTTCTCTTTCTGATACGGCTAAAGCTCTTCTGCGTACGCAAAAATATGGACTCATTGCAGACGCTGTTGAGGGTGAAAAGAAGTATGTAACAATTGAGAATGACCTTCTTAAGGTCTCTCTCTCTTCACAAGGCGGAAAAATCGCCAATGTGGAGATGAAGGGTTACAAGAGTTACTCTGATTCTGTCCTGTTGATGTATGGTGACGAGTCTGCTACTAATTTCGGCTTTCCGTTCATACACAATAATAGGGTCTACAATACAAACGACCTGTTCTTTTCTTGTGATGGTGTAAAGCAGGTAAACGACTCTACTCAAAGTGTTGTTTTCCGTCTTAATATTGGCGACGGCTATCTTGAGTATGCATATACTCTGATGCAGGGGCAATACGAGGTCGGCTTTGCCATCTCGTCCAATGGCCTTGCTGATAAGATTTCAACCCCGAGAGCTAATATTGATCTGGGCTGGGACGTTGAGATGCCCGAGCAGGAGAATGGGCGAAAGGCAGAAAGCATGTGGAGCGGCGTGTACTATCGGTATTCTGATGGTGACGTTGAAGAGCTCAGTTCGACAGGCAATGCTGATGCCGAGGAGAATATGAGCATTGACTGGGTTGCGTACAAGAACCAGTACTTTAGCAGTATTTTCCTTGCAAAGAAGGACTTTGCGGGTGTTTCGGTGAAGTCTGAGTCTGGCAATGCGGAGGGTGATGGCTTCATCAAAAAGGCTTCCTCTGTGCTTGGCGTAAAATATGACCTGCGCAGTGCGGATAAGGCTGAATTCTCATTCCTCTTCTTGCCTAACTACTTCTATACGCTGGATAGTTATACGGATATGCAGTTCACTAAACTGCTTCCGCTTAGCTGGGGGATTTTCCGTTGGATTAACGAGTATTTTATCATCCCGCTTTTCAAGTATCTTGAGCTCGTTTTCTCTAACTATGGCGTTATTATTTTGGTTCTCACCATTATAATTAAGCTTATCCTCTTCCCGTTTACTTTCTCCTCGTTCAAATCTCAGGCGAAGATGCGAGTGCTCAAGCCTCAGATTGACGAGATTAACAAGAAGTATCCTGCGGAGAAGGCAATGGAGCGTCAGCAGGCCACGATGAACCTCTACAAGAAGGCTGGCATTAACCCTATGGGCGGCTGTCTTCCTATGCTTCTTCAAATGCCAATTCTCTTTGCTGCATTCCGTTTCTTCCCTGCTGCGATTGAGTTGCGTGGCCAGTCTTTCGCTTGGGCGAGCGACTTGTCAACCTATGACTCTATTCTGAATCTTCCGTTCTCTATCCCTTTCTATGGAGATCACGTAAGTCTGTTCTGTCTCCTCATGTGTGTCACTCAGGTGATTTACACAAAGTTCACGATGCAGAGCCAGAATACATCTTCCATGCCAGGCATGAGTTTCATGATGTATCTTATGCCCGTCATGCTCCTCTTCTTCTTTAACGATTATCCTGCGGGACTCTGTTACTATTATTTCCTCTCGACACTTATAACTGTCATTCAGACTACTGTCATTAAGGCTTTTTTCATTGATGAGAAGGCAATTTTGGCTCAAATCGAGAAGAATCAGAAGAAGCCTGTTAAAAAAGGCCGTTTCCAGCAGTACTACGAAAGAAAGATGAAAGAACTTGAGCA
>CAVFBC010000016.1:0-49946 GCA_963620575.1 Alistipes putredinis
TGTTGGCCACGACAGAGATGGCTGCGCCACCGCTCTTGGCAAGGTGCAACGTCAGAACTGAGTCTGAGTTGACAGTCTGAGTCTTAATCTCGTAGCTGTCTGGCTTCTCGTCATATGACGCGTCGGCACCATCCGCATAGATGGTTGCCGTGTAGTTGACGCCTGGGGTGAGGAATGAGAAGTCCACAGTTGCCTCGCGCTCATTCTCGCCGGTGATGGCGCCCACATACCAGTTCTCGCCGCCTTTCTCCTTGCGGGCTATGGTGAGGAAAGAGCCTGGCTCGGCCTCAAGGTAGACGCTCTTCTGCCAGTCGATGGCCACGTCCTTGATGAATTGGAATGCGTCAGCATATTTCTCATAGCTCTCGGGCAGGTCGGCAGCCATCTGCAGAGGGCTGTACATGGTCACGTAGAGAGCCAACTGCTTGCAGAGGGTCGTGTTGACATGACTGTGCTCACCATTGATGAAGCTGATGCGAGTGTCGAGGATGCCGGGGGTGTAGTCCATCGGGCCGCCCTGCAGACGGGTGAAGGGCAGGCAGCAGGTGTGGAAAGGCTTGTTGCCGCCAAAGCTCTCATACTCCGTGCCCCTTGCGCTCTCGTTGCCAATTAGGTTGGGGTATGTGCGGCAAAGACCTGTGGGGCGGACAGCCTCGTGAGCGTTGACGCAGATGTGGTAGTTGGCCGCTTCCTTGACGGCGTAGAGATAGTGGTTGACAGCCCACTGGCCATAGTGATGCTCACCCGGTGTGACGATGTTGCCCACGTAGCCGCTCTTGACGGCATTGTAGCCATTGTCGGCCATGAACTGGTATGCCGCGTCCATATGGCGCTCGTAGTTGCGGATGGAGCCTGAAGTCTCATGGTGCATCATCAGGCGGATGCCCTTGCTCTTGGCGTAGGCGTTGAGAGCCTTGACGTCGAAGTCGGGGTAGGGGGTGACGAAGTCGAAGACGTAGTCCTTCTCATGACCGAACCAGTCCTCCCAGCCAATGTTCCAGCCCTCAATGAGCAACTGGTCCATGCCAGCCTGAGCGGCGAAGTCAATGTAACGCTTGACGTTCTCGTTGTTGGCTGCGTGACGACCATGAGGTGTGGCGTGGGCGTAGTCGCTCTCACCAATGTGGATGCTCTTGAAGTCGTCGGTATAGGTCCATGCGCCCTTGCCAGTAATCATTTCCCACCATACGCCCATATATTTGACGGGCTTAATCCAGCTGACGTCCTCATAGGCGCAAGGGTCGTTGAGGTTGAGAATCAGTCGGCTGGCGAGTGTCTTGCGTGCGTCGTCGGTCACCATGACGGTGCGCCACGGAGTCTTGCACGGGGTCTGCATCCTTGCCATCTCGCCAACTGCGTTGGGGGTCAGTGTGGCCTTGAAAACCATGTTCACGTCATCAAGGTCGAGGTGCATGCAGCTGTAGTCGACGAGCGCCGCCTCGTGGATGTTGATGTAGAGCCCGCTGTCGGTCTTCATCTGAAGGGCGGTCTGAACCGCGGTGGGTGAGATGAATGTCTGGCTTGAGTTCTCCTGGCGTGCAGATGGAGAGAGTGTGCGGATTTCGCTCAGACGGCTCTCTGTGTAGTCATACTCCTGTGTGTCGTAGTCGCCTGAAATCCACCATGCCTTGTGGTCGCCTGTCATGGCAAACTCAGTCTTCTCGTCCATCACGGTGAAGTAGGTCAGTCCGTCCTGCTCGGGGAAGAGGTAGCGGAAGCCGAGACCATCATTGTAGACACGGAAGCAGATGTCCATGGTGCGGCCGCTGCTTGGCTGGCGCAGGCTCACAACGAGTTCATTGTAGTTGTTGCGGATGCTGTCCTCCTCGCCCCACACGGGAGCCCATGTTTCGTCAAAGGAGTTTGTCTTGGTATCTGCCACCTCAAAACCGTGTGACAGGTTGTCACACGCGTTGCCACCCTTAATCTTGATGTCGAGGCCCAGGCGTGACGGCTCCACAACTTTCTGCCCGCCAAAGCAGAGCGAGTAATAGGGGATGCTGTCGCCTTCTGCTACTCCGAATGAGAGCTCGATGTTGCCATCTGGCGATTTGACTGAGCTTTGCCCGAACAGGGTGTGCCAAGCTTCTTGAGACTGCTGTGGCGCACAGGCGCTCAGAGCCAAAGCGGCGAAGGCTGCGGCAATAGAACCCGCCTCCATCATTCTTTTTTTGTCTGTTCTCATCTTTTGTTTGTTGTTGTAGTTTCGGTAGTGTTTTCGTCGATTTTAAATAGTTTTAGAGTCCTATTTGGTTGTGTTGTCGTTGTCTGACTTTACCCTTGTGTTGCTATTTTATTCCTATCACCATGGCTGTGCGCGGCTCAACTTTGAGGCTGCCCTTGGCGTTGACCTCTTTGCCGCTCACGATGTCTGTTCCTGTTATCGTCCCGTCAGTCAACTCAGCAAATCTGTCAAGGCTCAAGTCGTGCTCTTCGGTTGCGAGGTTGAGTATGACCATGACACGACTGCGGGTTGTGGCGTCGTAACGGAAAAAGGTGTAGACGTTGCCCTCGGGCGTGTAGTGCGTCATCGTGCCGCGCCGCAAGGCCATGCTTTTCTGGCGGAACTTGAAGAGCCTGCTTGTGTAGGCGTACATTTCGCCCTCTGCTCCTGATGTGTGGTCGGCAAAAAGGTCGGTCTTGTCTCCTGCCCATCCGCCGGGGAAGTCGTGACGTATGTTGGCGTGGCCGTCAAAGCCATTGCCCGCCATCAGGACCTCGGTGCCATAGTATAATTGCGGAATTCCGCGGGCTGTGGCCAAAAGTGCATAGGCCAAGCGGAGTGCTGATGTGTCGTTTTTCAGTTGTGTCAGCAGGCGACCAACGTCATGGTTCTCGCCGAAAATCATGATATTCATGGGGTCGGGGTATACCACGTCGTTGGCAAAACTGCCATAGAGGCGGTTCGCCCCGTTGTCCCAACCCTCGCCCTCGGTCAGGGCATGGCATATAGCCTCCTGAAGGGGAAAGTCCATGATGGTTGGCAAATCGCTGTCTTCCATGCCGTTGGCCTTGCCGTAGCCTTTCTGCCATCCAGCCAACTTGGCGGCGTCTGATATCCAGCACTCGCCAACGATGTTAAGATAGGGGTACTCGTCCGTCAGCCTGTCGCACCACTCGGCCATTGACTTGATGTCGGAGTATGGATAAGTGTCTTGGCGTATGCCGTCCAAATCGGCTGTCTCAATCCACCATATGGAGTTTTGGATGAGGTAGTTCTTGACGAGAGGGTTTGTCAGGTTCATGTCGGCCATGGTGACGTCAAACCACCCTTTCTGAGCAAGGTCGAAGTCGCTTCGTGGCACATGAGGGTCTCGCAAGATGGAGAGGCGGTAGTTGCTGCGGACGAAAATCTCGTTCCCGTCTTTGTCATACCACTTGTTAATCCAGTCTTTGGCTGGCAGGTCGCTCATCCACCAATAGTTTGTGCCGCAGTGGTTGAACACCTGGTCCATGATATGCTTCATTCCGCGCTTGTGCAGCTCTGCCGAGAGCTTTTTGATGTCGTCGAGTGTGCCAAGGCGCGGGTCCACCTCATAATAGTTGGTTATGGCGTAGCCGTGGTAGGACGATTGCGGCATGTCGTTTGTCATGAACGGGGTCATCCACAATGCCGTCATACCAAGGTCTTGGATGTAGTCCAAGTGGTTGATCACGCCCTCTATGTCACCGCCATGGCGACCATAAGGCTCGTTGCGGTCACACTTCTCTTTCATTCCCTCAACGGTGTCGTTGGTGGGGTTCGCGTTGGCGAAGCGGTCTGGCATGACGAGGTATATGGCGTCGTCTGAGCTGAAACCGGTGCGGAGGCTTGAGCCGTCTCTGCGTGTGAGCAGAGGGTATTCAATGGTGGTCTCTTTGCCGTCGCCCGAGAGCGTTATGGCCACATTGCCAGCCTTTGCCCGTGAGCCTATTGACAGGGTGACGAACAGGTAGTTGGGGTTGTCGGTGCGCGTGACGTCTTTGATTGACACGCCCTTGGTGTCGACGCTTGGTGTGAGGTTCGCTATGTCCTTGTCGTGGAGCATAATCTGCACCTCGGGGTTTTTCATGCCCACCCACCAGTTGGCTGGTTCGACCTTTATCTGGCTCCATGCGCCTTGGCAAGCGAGCGTGGCTAAAGCAACCACTGTGAGGCGGCTCACTCTGATGCTGTTGGCGAGGGCTTTTATCCCACTCGCCATTCGGCCGATTGATATGTTGATGCTCATGGTCTGTATTTTTTATCTGTTTTGGCTTCCGCTTGGCAAAATCGGTATAGTCCTTTTGCGCTTACTTGGTCCTGATGAACTTGACCGAGGCTGCGCCGAGTGCTAAAAGCACGCCTGCGACAATCATCATGCCCGGCTGGCTGCCGCCAATAAGGTGCATGATGGTGCCACCAAGTAGTGCGGCGACAATCTGGGGCAGGCAGATGGTGCAGTTGAACAGGCCGAGGTAGGTGCCCATGCTCGGGGTGCCCTCAAGTGAGTTGGTGAGCAGGGTGAAGGGTATGGCGAGCATTGCCGCCCATGCCGGCCCGACGAGGAAGAGGCTGACCATCATGAGGTAATGGTCGTGCACGAAGTAGAGTGATGCGAAGCCCACGGCGCCGATAAGGAGGGAGACGACATAGGCCACCTTGATGCTTCTGAACTTGGGTATCATGACAGCCCACAGGACTGAGCCCATGGCCTGAACAGCATATAGGACTCCGGTCCAGTTTCCAGCCTCCTGATACTCAGCCGACGATGTGTCCGTGGCGCCCCATCCATTCTCGGCAACTGCGCCGGTCAGGAAGCTCCACATGTACATCAGTGCGGCCCAGCAGAAGAACTGAACGAGGCCGACGCTCCAGAATGTCTGCGGCGCCTCCTTGAAGAGGCTTACGAGTCTGCCGATGCCGAATTTCTCATCCTTGCTCTTTATCGCGTCTTCGCTGATTCCATGAAACGCGCGATATTCGGCAGGCGGCATCTCCTTGACTCTCGCAATGGTGTAGAAGACACAGAGGATAAGCAGGATGGCACCAGTGTAGAACGAGTAGACCACAGTGGGCGGAACCACGCCTTGCTCGGCTGTGTTGGCCACGCCAAGGCCGGCGAGGAGGAAGGGGAAGAAGAATCCGACAACGCTGCCGGCGTTGCAGAGAAAACTCTGGATGGAGTAGGCCTTCGTCTTCTGGCGCTCGGTGACCATGTCGCCCACCAGCATCTTGAATGGTTGCATGGCCATGTTGATGGAGGTGTCAAGCAGCATGAGCATGACGAGGCCGAACATCATGGCCGATGATATGTCAAGGCCCAGGCTGCCGGCGTTGGGTAGCAGGCAGAGGACTATGACGGCTATGACGGCGCCGATAATGAGGTAGGGCGTGCGCCTGCCCAAGCGGGTCCATGTGCGGTCTGACAATGAGCCTACTAAAGGCTGGACGACCATGCCCATGAGGGGGGGTAATATCCAGAAATAGCTCAAGTCGTGAGGGTCTGCGCCCAATGTGGCGAAAATCCTGCTGATGTTGGCACTCTGGAGGGCGTAGGCAATCTGTACGCCGAAAAATCCGAAGCTGAGGTCTGTCAGCTGGCGGAAAGTAAGGTCACGCTTGTTTTCCATGGCAACGTGCGTTTTTGGGGAAGAGGTGCACCTTTGGGGTGGTGCTGTAAATTTACGTTAGCAAAAGTAAATATATTATTCTGCGCTGAGAAATGGGTGGCATCTCCTTAATGCCACTCTAAGCCGCTGTATATGCGCAATTGGTGCGTTTCAAACGTTTGCGGACAAGCCTCGGCGAGGACAAAAAAAATTAAACTTTTTTGCCGCCTGGTTTCGCAATCGTTTGCGAATTTGAGGCGGTTGGCCTCGAAAACTTGCGCCCGATTTTTTGGGGGCGTTGTGTGTCTCCACTCTTGGTTTAATCTTCTGATTAGACAAAGTGCAGATACGGCTACACGTCTCATAAGCCAAGGCTTATGGGTGTGGCCGTCCCTCCCTCCTCCCATGGGTGTTATTTGCCATAGGGTGGGGGATGGGGCGGAAAGTAATTAAGTTTTTTGGGGTTGGGGTGATGGGGTTGGGGCTACTCTTTCGCTCCCGTGCTCTCCCTCTCTTTCACCTTGGGCTCAAGAGTGCGGATTATGCTGCGGTTCACCACCATTCCGCTCTCAATCTGGTCGATGAGCAGGTTCGTGGCCAATCTTCCCATCTCATAGCCGTTTTGCTCAATGCTTGTGAGGCTCGGCTCGACAATGGCGGCCACGGGGTCGTCGCCAAATCCGACTACCTCTATGTCTTCCGGAATCCTCCGTCCGGCGTTGCGCAGCATCTTCATGGCTGTCACGGCCGTTGAGTCGTTTATGGCGAATAGCCCGTCAATATCATTGGCTATTGCCATGAGTTTGCCGCTGTTGGCCATAAGTTTCTCCGGGGTGTCTGCGTCAATAACTAAGTCGGGCGACGGGGCTATGTCCGCGTCACGCAAGGCAGCCTCGTAACCTTCCAGTCTGTGGTCGGAGACCATGAGACCCGTGTCTCCGCACAGTATGGCTATTTTTTTGCATCCATGCTTGGCCATGAGCTGCACAGCCTGATATGCACCGCGGTAGTCGTCTGTCGTCACACGGCTCACGTCCACGCCATCTAATGTGCGGTCGTACATTACGACGGGCATGCCGTCTGCCACAATCTGGTTGAGAAATGTGTTGTCCGTTGTCGATTTGCTCACCGACAGCAGGATGCCGTCCACGCGGCTGTCTATAAGTGTCTGAAGTGACGCTTTTTCCCTGTCAGCCCTCTCGCTGCTCTGGCACACCATGGTTGTGTAGCCGCGTCCGAACGCGGTCTCGTCCATTCCACTCAAGACTGACGAGAAGAAGTGGTGCGTCATCTCTGGCACCAAGACGCCAATTATGTTAGTCTTGGCTTTGCGCAAACTAAGTGCCAATGCGTTTGGGCGATAGTTGACGCTTTCGGCCACGCGCCTGACGGCCTGTTTCGTTTCGGCACTTATGTCCGGATGGTCCTTTAGTGCGCGGCTCACCGTGCTTGCCGAGATGTTGAGGATTTTGGCAATGTCCTTAATGGTCATCTGGTGTAATTTCATAAGTTCCTGCTTGAAAGTTTAGGGGCGCGTCTTCTGGGGGGAAGGGGGCTTTGTATTCACAAAGATACAAAAAAGCGCAACATGTTTAAACGATTTTTGACATGCTGCGCTTTCTTCTAAATCTTTCGTCGTGGACTGTTACGCCTCTGCAGGCTCGTCCTCCTCGTCCTGCTCGGTTGTCTGCAAGTAGGCCCCCGGGTTTTCTCTCACTTTTTTAAGTTCCTGAAGTTTCCACAGGTCTATGGCCTCCTGAATGATGTAGGCCTGGGCCTGAGCCATTTTCTCCACTGTCATCTCGTTAACACGCTGCTCGGCCTCGACTGATTTCTGGTTGCGTGACATGGATATGTCAATCTGCGTGTTAATCTCGTCGTTTATGTCGTTAATCCGTTTGTCTGCCAATACTTTGGCTATGTGCCTCTCGGCGCGCATCATCTCGTCGTATGGGCCGTCTGTCATCATCATCTTGAAGAATGTCGGCACGGTCTCTATGATGATGAACAGCAGCATGATGAACCAGCTTGCCACTTGGGTTGTGGTGTTCTCCTCTTTTAGATGTCCGAAGGCCGACAGCTGAGCCTGGAAACCTCCGAACTCTTTCTCTAACTTGTCTTTATATCTGTGCTCTTCTTCCAATGTCTGTTGGCGCAAGTTGTCGTTTTGCGCAGTGAGTGCCGCAATCTCATTGTGTATGGTTGCGATTTGCGCATTCTTCCGTTCCCAGTCATTGTTGGCTATGTCTTTTGACTCTCCTGATATTTTGTTCAATTCCACGTCTACTTGGTCAATCTCGTCTTTCAAGTTTTGTCTCTCTTGAGATAATTTTTTGCATTGGCCTTCTACTTGGTCTTTTTGGCTCTCCTTTGCATTCTTCTTATTTTCAAGGGCCTCTATTTCGGCGGCGTTGTGGGTGTTGTCTTTTTGTCTCTTGATCTGCTCAATCTCATCATTAAGCGATTTCAATTGGTTGTTTTTGTTCGTGTAGCTGATGTTTGCCTGCGTCCATTTGGTATAAAGGCTATTACGCTTGGCGTTTAGCTCATTGACCCTGTCGTTGTTGCTTAAAATAAGCGTGCGTCCATTCACTAATGGCTGAGTCAGAATGTTATTTTCTTCTGCTTTGAGGTTGGCTATCTTATCTTCGTTTGCCGCAATGATTGCTAACGCCTCCTTTGTGTAATCCCGCGCCTTGTCCTGCTTCATCTTCTCTATCTCTATCATTATCTCGTTGTGATAGATCTTGAGCTCCAAAGGGGTTGATATGACAATGCCGAGGAAGATGGCCATGATGATTCGGGGTGCGCCGCTCATAATCTCCTCTTTGCTGATGGACGCAAGTCCGTCGGAGTACATGGTGTTGACCATGAAACGGTCGAGGTTGAAGATGAGCAAACCCCAGAAAATTCCGAAAGCTATGGCTGACAACTGATTATCAAAGACTGTATAGAAAGCATATCCTCCAGACAGTGAGGCCATGAGCGCCGTGAAAAGTATAGTGCCGCCTATGCCTACATATTTGGAGTGGTCTGGTGGGCAGTGGCGCAAAATGCGTCGGTCCGCGCCTGAGCAAATCCACATGAATTCGCTAATCCAGTTGCCGTGTGGCGCTTCTTGTTCCATGTCGTATGTCGAACGAGTTGCTTTTTCACTCTTTTCCATAGTATTGGCTCTTTAGTCTTTTGTCGGTTCTTGATTTTCTGTGTTATTCCGCACCATCTTCGTATTCGCTTTGCGAAATAAGCCTCGTGGGAATATTATGTGTCTGCGCAGCACGTCTGCCAAGTCTGCCCAAAGCGACTTTGTCTTCGCAATCGGCATGTCCTCCATCAGAAGGTTGGGAATGTGGGTCTTGCTGTCTTTAATCCGAGGGAAATGGGCTTGAACCCTTGGCTGTTTGTTTGTAGCCTTTATGCGTGGGCGGCGTATTGTGACGTTGACAGATGCGCGTATGTTGACCTCGGGGATGTTAACTCTGCGTATGATAGGTGCGGGGATTGCCCTTACTGCCAGTTGCTTGAAATGCTCTCCCCAATGGTCTGTCACTTTAAGTGTGAATACAGAGTCGTCGTTGATAGCCTCATGCATCACGCCTTCCGAGTTCCACATTTTGTAGCCCGAGGGAGGTGTGACCTCTGTCTCTTCCGCATTTCTTGTCTTCCAAAAGATCGTTGATTTGGTCCCAGCCACCACATATTGGTACATGCTCCGGAACTCCAAAACCTCAGCGTCTGGATAGGCCTCCACTCTCACGCTCTTGCTGAAAGGCTCTGTGCCATTGGCTGGTGTGACGGTCAGGGTGTATGTGGCGGATTTGTCTGCCTCGAATGTTATTGTGCCGCTTTCCGTGTCTACTTCTGTCGTTTCTCCTTCGTTACTCACCACGATTTGCTTTGCGCCCCAAGTCTTCCAACTGAGTGTGATTGGCGTGGCTTTGCCAAGGTGTATGTCGGCTGTCGTGTCTGTTTTGTTCTCACCTCCAGATGCGATGATGAAGATGGTGTCGCTCATTATTTTGCGCCTCTCCGCCTCGTGCAGACGGCGGTCGCGCTCTGCCGGGCTGATGGTTGCCACTCTCGCCTGCCGCACGATGGGCTCTGTGTTGTCGGGCGGGAAGATGGTCAGCGCGTAGGTTGAATCTTGTGTGGGGTAGACTGTGTATGTGCCTTTGTGGCGAAGTGCCCGTTGGTCGCCAATGCCGTCTATCGTGAAGTCGGCGTCGCTGCTGATGTCCCATGTCAGGATGACAGCCTGCTCACCGGCTACTATCTCAGCTTCACAGATGGTTCCGCTGTCCGTGACAATCCCGAACACGCTCTCGCTGTCAATCATGTGGCGCAGGTTTGCCAACCTTGCCCTTTGCCTCTCTTCCCTCTCTCTCTCCTCTTTTTGCGCCTCAGCCAACCTTTGGTTGAGTGTGCCGCAAAGCGTGCCGTCAATCTCGGATATGCGCAATATGTAGTTGAGGGGCAACTCGTGGGGGACCATGACTTCGGCCTGATAGAAGGACATGTCGTCTTCGCGGGATTCCTTTATCTGGAAGTATTTCTTGTCATAGTCGTGGATGAACAGGTTGTAATGGACTCGCTTGGCCCCGCTCACCCCGGAGGCAATCTTGGCTTTATGCCCCTTTCGCTTCGTTGTCGCGTTTCGGTCGGAGAAGAGCGTGTCACCCCTGTCGACCGCATCTTTTGCAATCTCAAGAATGACAGGGTGTTGTATTCGCCCGTCTTTAATCGCCGAATACATCATCGGGTGGTAGCGTGTGAACGCCAAGCGCACATAGTCCTCATGGCCACCTTCGAGATCGTAGTTTCGTGATTGTTCACTGCCTCCTGGTTTTGCTATCGTCACACCTTTCTGATCCGCTGTCCACCACGATTTCAAACCACCATTGGACAATATGCTATCCACATTGCTTATGTCGGTGAAGTGGTACAGCTTGCTTATGCCATTGGCGCTTAGCACATCGCTCGGCTTGTCATAGTTATCGAAGAAAAACATATCGGTGTGGCTCTTTAAGGTGATTTCTTATGGAGGTCTTCCGTAGTGTCTGTGAGGATAGGCTGGCTCTGGTCTAAATGATGGTTATTTGGTCTCTCTTTCTAACGCGACACGGCTCATTTTATTGTCGATTGGTTTCAAATTGCATCAATTATTCCCCAGTCGCCGCTTGCCCCAGTAGTCTGGCTCTCTTTATGGATATTTGTCCATCTTCTATCAAAAACTGAACAGGAGCGCATTAAGAGTGCAAATATATATATATATATATAATCAAGCAGTTGTGAATAATTAAAAACTTTCAACCTGTGCCAAGTCTAACCAAAGCCTGCAAAAAAAAGAATCACCCCCGCCAAGCGTCAATGCCAGACGGGGGTGAGAAAGATGCTATTCCGACAGGTGATTAAGCCTTGCGGTAGTCAGAGAGGTTCTCCTCCTGGAATTTACGGATGAAGGTGATATGCTTCTCGACCTCAGCCTCGGCGTAGCGGATGAAGACACGCGCTGATGTGCCAAACATCTCAGGCTCCTCGGTTGCGTCGTGGAGGATAAGGTAGCCCATGACGGTGTAGGCGGTCATCTCGTAGAGACGGCGTGCCACAAGGTCGTGAAGCTCCTGGTTCTTGCTCTCGTTGACCTGGTTGACTGCCATTTGGGTCTTGTCGGCCATGTCCTTGAGCTTGTTCTTGAAGATGTCAAACTCGGGGGCTACGGGCTGCTGGTCATACTCGGCAATCTTGGCTGCGTAGGCGCCGCTGGTCACGTAGCGGATGGCTGCGACAACCTGCAACTGGGTGGTGCCCTCGTAGATTGAGGTGATGCGCGCGTCACGGTAGATGCGCTCGCACTTATACTCCTTCATGAAGCCAGAGCCGCCGTGAATCTGGATGCAGTCGTAGGTATTCTGGTTGGCGAACTCGCTGCCCATGCCCTTGGCGAGGGGGGTGAATGCGTCGGCCAACTTGGCGAACTTCTTCTGCTCCTGGCGCTCCTCGGGGGTCAGCTTGCGCTCCTTGCTGATGTCGTCGAGTGCCTTGTAGACGTCAACGAAACGAGCCGTCTCGTAGAGAAGTGCGCGGCTGGCGTCAAGCTTAGCCTTGATGGTTGAGAGCATGTCGGCCACTGCGGGGAACTCGATGATGGCCTTGCCGAACTGCTTGCGGTCCTTGGCATATGCGAGAGCCTCGTTGTAGGCTGCCTGGCTGATGCCGACACCCTGAGCGGCAATGCCGAGGCGTGCGCCATTCATGAGGGCCATGACGTACTTGATGAGGCCCAGCTTGCGGTCGCCACAAAGCTCTGCATGCGCATTCTTATATACGAGCTCGCAGGTGGGTGAGCCCTTGATTCCCATCTTGTTCTCGATGCGGCGGACGTCTACGCCACCCTGGCGCTTGTCATAGATGAACATGGAGAGGCCGCGGCCGTCCTTGGTCCCCTCCTCTGAGCGTGCAAGCACGAGGTGGATGTCTGCGTCGCCATTGGTGATGAAACGCTTGACGCCGTTGAGCAGCCAGCATCCGTCGGCCTCGCTATAGGTGGCCTTGAGCATGACGCTCTGCAGGTCGGAGCCGGCGTCAGGCTCGGTGAGGTCCATTGACATGGTCTCGCCTGAGCATACGCGGGTCAAGAAGCGCTGTTTCTGGTCCTCATTGCCGAACTCATAGAGGGTCTCGGCGCAGTCCTGGAGTCCCCAAAGGTTCTCGAAGCCTGCATCGGCGCTCGATACCATGTCGGCTGCCATGATGTAGGGGACGATGGGGAAGTTGAGACCACCGAAGCGGCGGGGCATCGCCATGCCCATGAGGCCGGCCTTACGGGTGGCGTCAAGGTTCACTGAAGTGCCTGGCGCATAGGTCACGCGACCATTCTCGCACTTGGGGCCGTCGTGGTCAACCCCCTCAGCGTTGGGGCCGATGATGTCACCGCAAATCTCGCCTACGATGTCGAGAACACGGTCGTAGTTGTCCATTGCGTCCTCCAAGTTCTGAGGGGCGTAGTCGAATTTGTCCTTGTCAGCGAAGTCGCGCTCCTTGAGCTCGACAATGCGCTTCATGAGGGGGTGCCTGAGGTGATATTTGAGCTCAGGCGTCTCGCTATAATAATTGGCCATTTGGTTTCTTTCTTTCAGCCGCGGACTCCGCCGCAGTCAAGTTAAGAGATTGACTTTTTGAGAACAATAGAGTTCCTCATGTCCGCCAAGTGATGAGATGCTTTTGCGTCTCTATTGGGCGGGGTGGGGCTACTTGCTGTTCTTCTTGTAATACTTGATCATCTTCGGGATGACCTCCTCGACGGTGCCGGTGATGACGTAGTCGGCAATCTTGTTGATGGGGGCCTCGGGATCCGAGTTGATTGAGATGATCATCGAGCTGTCCTGCATGCCGGCTATGTGCTGAATCTGGCCAGAGATGCCGCAAGCGATGTAGAGTTTGGGACGGACGGTGACACCCGTCTGGCCAATCTGGCGGTCGTGGTCGCACCATCCGGCGTCGACGGCTGCACGGCTGGCGCCAACCTCGGCGTGGATCTCCTTTGCGAACTCAAAGAGCTTGTCGAAGCCCTCTTTGCTGCCCACGCCATAGCCACCGGCCACGATGATGGGTGCGCCCTTGAGGTTGTTCTTGGCGGCCTCGACGTGGCGGTCGATAACCTTGACGATGTAGTCGGTGTCGGGGACGTACTTTGCCACGTCGTGGCGGATGACCTCACCCTTATAGTTCTCGTCGAGTATCTCCTTCTTCATGACGCCGTCGCGGACGGTAGCCATCTGAGGACGATGCTCGGGGTTGACGATGGTGGCAATGATTGAGCCGCCGAACGCCGGGCGGATCTGGTAGAGCTGGTTCTCATAGTGCTTGTCCACCATCTGGCCATTCTCCTTGACCTTCATGTCGAAACTGCCAATCTCCAACTGGGTGCAGTCCGCTGTAAGTCCTGAGTGCAGGGCAGAGGAGACGCGTGGTCCGAGGTCGCGGCCAATGACGGTGGCGCCCATCAGGCAAATCTGTGGCTTCTCCTCCTTGAAGAGGTTGACCACAGCCGATGTGTGGGGCAGTGAGGTGTAGGGGAAGAGGCCCTCAGCATCGAAGATGTGCACCTTGTCCACGCCGTAGGGCATGACCTGCTTCTCTACGCCGTCGAGCTTGTGGCCAATGCAGAGGCACTCTAAGGACACGCCGAGCTCATTGGCGAGCTTGCGGCCCTTGGTGAGGAGCTCCAGGCTGACGTCGGCCACCTTGGCGCCTTCGAGCTCGCAATATACGAATACGTTATTCATTATTTCTTTAGCTAATACGCTGTATGTTTCTGTTACTTGGGCTGTCGCGGCATCACGTGGCAGCCTTGGCATACGGTTTTATCCGATGGTGTTGCTGCTGATGAGCTCGGCCATGAGGCTGTCGATGTCCTCGTCGCTTGATGTGAAGCTCTTGCTCTCTTTGGCTGTGAAGACGATGCTCTTGACTGCCTTGACGTTGGTGGGTGAGCCTGCCTTGCCAATCTGCTCCGGGTCGGCCTCAATGTCGGCTGCGCCCCACTGGGTGATGGTGAGGTATGGGCGAGCGGCGTAATAAGCCTTGACCTCCTCGTCCTCGATGGCTGCAATCTCGGGTGCGGGCTTAGCGTTCTTATATTTCATCACCAGCTTGGCGTTACGGGTGCGGCATGGCGCTGCTGAGCCGTTGACGGTGACGACGAGTGGCAGGGGGGCTTCTACGGTCTCGACGCCGCCGTCGATGTGACGCTTGGCGGTGATGGTCTTGCCCTCCATCTTGATAATCTCCTCGGTGTAGGTTATCTGGGTCAGGCCGAGCTTCTCAGCCACCTGAGGACCAACCTGCGCGGTGTCACCATCGATAGCCTGGCGGCCGCAGAGGATGATGTCATATCCGCCAACCTTCTTGATGCCCTGCGCCAAGGTGTAGCTTGTGGCCAAGGTGTCTGCGCCGCCCAGTGCGCGGTCCGTCAAGAGGACTGTCTGGTCCACGCCGCGGTAGAGGCCCTCGCGGAGAACCTCGGTGGCTTTGGGCAGACCCATGGTGATCATTGTGATGGTTGAGCCGGGGTTGGCATCCTTGATGCGGAGTGCCTGCTCGAGGGCGTTGAGGTCCTCGGGGTTGAATACGGCCGGGAGGGCGGCACGGTTGACGGTGCCCTCGGCGGTCATGGCGTCGGGGCCCACGTTGCGGGTGTCAGGCACCTGCTTGGCCAGGACGATAATCTTATATGCCATTTTCGTCTTGATATGGTTAGATGAATATTACGAACAAAACTAAATTTTCGCTCTAAAACGCAAATTTAGTCTTAAATGTCGAAATACAGAAAATTATAGGTCATATTCATTTCCCTTTTCTCCCAATGTGAGGCAATATTAACAAGGCTTTGCTCTTTAATCTGACGACAAGGAAAGTTTCTTGAGCCAATCCATGTTATTCATGTGGTTAGTTTGGATGTTGACAAATCGGGGTGAATGAGGTCGTCCGGTGTAGTGTTTGTGCATTCGGGGTGTGGGGAGTCTTTGCAAGGGAAACCGTGTTAATTCGTTTTTCTCTGTTCTACCTGTTCGTCTTGGAGAGGCGTAGTTGGCTGCGATTTTTTGGAGGTTTCTAACACATGGCGGCTTCACCAATTGCCGAATGTCTGCTGAATGCGCTCACTGTGTGCGTTGCTTTCATTGCGATTTAAGTGAAACACTTTAAATCGTGCCTTAAGTTCTTATGATAAGCCATGTGTGATTGTTAAAATAAGTAACCTTTATTAGTTGTCTTCATGGCTAAAACATGTTGTGCGACATATTATTTCTTTGCAAACGTCTTCGCAAACGTTTGCGGAGACGTTTGCGGTGATTTTTGATTTTGGATAATCTAAAATGGTGTTAAATCTCGTCTGTTCGTCTTAACTTTGCTGTTGTAAGAAGTGGCAAAGGAGATGAAAACATGTTATCAGAGGATGTTCCTGCCGACGGTAGCAAGATGGCATTTCCAAAGGTCGCTTCTGACACAAAATTAAAGTTGGAAGCCTGGCAGAGGGCTGTTTGAAAGGCATTTTTTGGGGGGCTGATTATAGAATCGTCCGTTCTGCCGGCTTTCTTCTTTTTAGCGAATATTCACAGATGGCGTCTCGACGCCGGACATGATATTAAAAGGACAATTACAAATCTAAACAACAAACGGAAGTATGAACAGCAAATCAATCAGATCTAAGTTCTGGCTGCTGCTTGTCTGCCTCATCGCTACTGTCTCTGCCTCGGCGCAATCTTTCGAGGCTAACGGCAAGGTGGTTGACGCAACCGACCAGCAACCGCTCCCTGGCGTGGCAGTCATGATTAAGGGCACCACTCAGGGAACCGTCACCGACTTCGATGGCAACTTCTCCATCAATGCCGACAATGGAAGTCAACTCGTTTTCTCTTTCATCGGCTACACCACGATTGAGCTGCCCGCCGCAAAGGGCATGAGCATCCAACTCGTCAGCGACGCCAAGGAACTTGACGATGTCGTGGTCATCGGCTACGGCGTGGCCCGCAAGAACGACCTCACCGGCTCTGTCACGGCCATTAAGCCTGATGAGAAGAACAAAGGCCTCGTGACTAACGCTCAAGACATGCTCGCCGGCAAGGTGGCTGGCGTGACGGTAACGAGCCAGAGCGGTACCCCTGGCGGCGGCGCTACTATCCGTGTCCGCGGTGGTTCTTCGCTCAACGCCTCTAATGATCCTCTCGTGGTCATCGACGGTCTCGCCATGGATAATAATGGCGTCAAGGGTCTGTCGAACCCCCTCTCTATGGTCAATCCGCAGGATATTGAGTCTTTCACTGTCCTTAAAGACGCTTCCGCAACCGCCATCTATGGTTCACGCGGCTCTAATGGTGTCATCATTATCACCACAAAGAAAGGTGTCAAGGGCAAGCGTCCCACTTTCGCCTACTCTGGCAATGTCTCTGTCTCAACCAAGAAGAAGACCATTGACGTGATGAATGGCGATGAGTTCCGCGAGTTTGTCACCAATCTCTATGGCGCGGACGCTGAGGCTACTAAGCAACTCGGCACCGCCAACACCGACTGGCAGGAGGAGATTTACCGCGTAGCCCTCGGCACTGACCACAACCTGACAGCGTCTGGCGGTAACAACCACCTCACCTACCGTGTCTCTCTCGGCTACACTGGTCAGGAGGGTATCCTCAAAACCTCTGACTTCAAGCGTACCACGCTCTCTTTCAACCTCTCTCCCTCTTTCCTTGACAACCATCTTACTTTCAACATCAATGGTAAGGGCATGATTGCCAAGACCACTTATGCTAACACTGACGCTGTCGGTGCCGCGGTATGGATGGATCCCTCGCAGCCCGTCAGGAGTGACGACGCCAAGTACGCTAATTTCGGCGGCTATTTCCAGTGGCTCAAGGAGGACGGCTCTTACAATGACCCGAGCTGGCCTTACATCTTCAACACCAACGCCACCAAGAACCCCGTGGCTCTCCTCAACCAGACTGACGATCGTGCAACATCTAAGAGCATCATCGGCAACATCGAGGGTACTTATAAGATTCACGGCTTCGAGGAGCTCCTCCTCCACGGCAATTTCGGTTTCGACGTCTCCACTGGTAAGCAGAACACCGACACAGAGGCTGGCTCAGCCACCAACCCCTACTACGGATGGTCTGGTTGGGATCAGATTGACAAGTATAACCTCTCTGTCAACGCCTACCTCCAGTACATCAAGGACTTCAATGACGCTAACCACTTCGACATCATGGCCGGCTACGAGTATCAGAAGTTCCACCATGAGGAGGAGTATGACGGCAGCGGCTTCTATCAGTCCACCAATGCTGACACCGAGCTCGCTGGCACTGCCTACAAGCGCAATGCTAAGGTCTCTAAGAGCGAGAACTACATCGTTTCTTTCTTCGGTCGCGCAAACTACTCTCTCCTCGACCGTTACATGCTCACTGCCACCGTCCGTTATGACGGATCCAGCCGTTTCAAGGATCACTGGGCTCTCTTCCCCTCTTTCGCTCTTGGCTGGAAGGTCAAGGAGGAGGCTTTCCTCCGCGACGTGGATTGGGTTAACGACGCTAAAATCCGCCTCGGCTACGGCCAGACGGGTCAGCAGGAGGGCATCGGCGACTACGGCTACCTCGCCACTTACACTGGCAACACCACCACTTCCAACTACTATCCCATCACTGGTGACGGCACTCTCTACCGTCCGGATGCCTATAATCAGGATCTGACGTGGGAGACCACTGAGACCTATAACGTCGGTCTCGACCTCGCTTTCCTCAACCACCGCATCTCTTTCAGCGGAGACTACTACTATCGCAAGACTACCGACCTTCTCAACACTGTCTATGTGGCTGCCGGCTCTAACTTCCGCAACCAGGTGACTGGCAATGTCGGCTCGCTTGAGAATAAGGGCTTCGAGCTCGCTCTCACCGTGCGCCCCATCCAGACTGAGGATTGGCACTGGGAACTCTCCGTCAACTCCGCCTACAACAAGAATGAGATCACTGAGCTCATCGGCGAGGAGGGTTACAAGGTTCTCACTGGTGGCATCTCAAGCGGCACTGGTAACAACTGCCAGGCTCACGCCGTCGGACACGCTGCCAACAGCTTCTATGTCTATCAGCAGGTCTATGATGAGAACGGAACACCTATTGAGGGCCTCTTTGTCGACCGCAACTCAGATGGTGTAATCAATGACGCTGACCGCTATTACTACAAGAGCCCGGCTGCTCCTTGGACCTTCGGTCTCGCCAGCCGCCTCCAGTGGCGTAATGTTGACTTCAGCTTCTCGCTCCGTGCCAATGTCGGCAACTATGTATTCAACGACCTTGAGGCTGGCGCAAGCAACATCAGCACCGCTGCCGTCTACACCAACGAGTATCTCGGCAACCGACCCAAGAATGTCCTCGACAAGGCTTGGCAGAGCTGGGACTATGTCCTCTCTGACTACTTCGTGCAGAACGCATCATTCCTCAAGTGTGACAACATCACTCTCGGCTACAGCTTCAACAACGTTCTCGGAACCAAGCTCTCCGGCCGCGTTTACGCCACTGCGTCTAATGTATTCACCATCACCAACTACAAGGGCATTGACCCTGAGGTTGATGGCGGCATTGACAACAACATCTACCCGCGTCCTTTCACTGGCATCGTAGGCCTGACGCTCAACTTCTAAACCTTTCTAAAAGAATACACGATGAAAGCTATATATTCCATTGCTGCAGCCGCCCTCGTCTTCTCGGCGACCTCGTGTGTGGATGACCTGGATGTCACGAATATCGACCCCAGTGTCATCTCCAATCCCGAAGCGGCATCTGTTTTCAATAAGTGCTACGCTACTCTCGGTCTCGCTGGCCAGAGTGGCCCTGATGGAGACTGTGACATTGATGGCCTCGATGGCGGTACTACCGGCTTTGTCCGTCAGCTGATTAACTCTCAGTGTCTTACGTCCGATGAGCTTATCTGCTGCTGGGGCGACCCGGGCCTCCCTGCCTACAATTATAACCAGTGGGGTTCTGACCACCCGATGCTCAAGGGTTTCTACTACCGCCTCTATTTCGGCATCACCATGGCAAACCATTACCTTGAGACTTTCGCAGGCGATGCCACCATGGATGCTGAGGTCCGTTTCCTCCGCGCAATGCAGTACTACTATCTGATGGATGGTTGGGGCAATGTGCCTTTCAAGACCTCTGTGACTACTGACAATGCGCCGCAGTACTCACGTGCCGAGATTTTCAATTTCGTTGAGAGTGAGCTCCTCGATTGTGAGAAGAGCCTCTCAGACGCCAAGGCGAAGAATAGCTCGGACGCCAACTATGGTCGAGTTGACAAGGCTGCCGCATGGCTCCTTCTCGCACGTCTCTACCTCAACGCCGAGACTTATATCGGAACAGACCGCACTGCTGACGCTCAAACCTACGCCAAGAAGGTCATGGACTCCGACTACTCTCTCGCAACTGAGCCTGTCAATGAGTTCTCTGCCTATCAGACCCTCTTCATGGGAGATAATGGTGAGACCGCTGCGGCTCACGAGTTCATCCTCCCTGTTCTTCAGGATGGCGCGACGACTGCCGCATACTGCACATCACTCTTCGCCATCGCAGCCTCTTTCAAGGGTGACATGTACATCACTCCTACCAAGAAAGGCAGCGGATGTAGCGAGACCTGGAGTGGCAACCGTTGCCGCAAGGATCTCATAACCAAGTTTGTCGACGAGTCTAAGATTCCTGAAGACGCCGATGCTTCTGACATGGTTGCAGCCGCTGGTGATGACCGCGCCCTCTTCTGGGGCAAGGACCGCACCCTCGACATTGATGCCAATGACGACTTCGCAAAGGGCTATTCTACCATCAAGTTCAACAACTTCTACGCCACTGGTGGCACGTCTCACGACTCTAAGTTTGTTGACATGGATTGGCCTCTTCTCCGCAAGGCTGAGGCTTACCTCATCTTCGCTGAGGCTACTGCTCGCCAGAATGGCGGTCTCGCCACGACTGATGGTCTCGCTGCAATCAATGAGCTCCGCTCTCGTGCCAACGCCAGCACACTGGCAAGCGCCAACCTCGATGTCATCTGCGACGAGTGGTGCCGTGAGTTCTATGGCGAGGGTTACCGCCGCTCTACTCTTATCCGCTTCGGTAAGTTCGGTGGCAACACCGGCTACACTTGGCAGTGGAAGGGCGGTTCGCATGACGGCCAGAACTTCAGCGAGAATTTCAACCTCTTCGCCATCCCGAACACTGACCTCAACGCCAATTCTAACCTCGTACAGAACCCTGGCTTCTAACATGATATTGTGACTCCCATCGCACGGCGGCTCTGTTCCCCGTGGGGCGACGACCGTCGTGCGGACGGGAGTATCTGCAACAATCTTAGATAAGACAAGTTATGAAATACTTCAAATATCCAGTCCTCGCCATCGCCGCTGTGGCTTGCCTCGCCTCTTGCGACGACGACCGCGATGACAATCCGGTGATTGATACCAACACGGCTGGGCAGGTCGCTTTCAATCTCAACACTCCTTCCTACGTCAATACGCTCATTGACTTGGGTATGACTGACTCTCTCACACTTTCGTGGAGCCAGCCTGAGTGGGGCTTCCCTCTTGTAGCCAACTATAACATACAACTCTCTAAGGATGGCAACTTCACCACGTCGTATGCCGAGCAGACTGCCGATGAGAGTGGCGAGACTGTGGCCGACTACTACCAGTTTGACGTCACAAACCAGTGCCTCAATAATGTGGCTGGCAAGGACGTATGCCGAGCCATCGCATCTCTGAGCTCATGGTCGGGCGAGGATGATGTGCCTGCTGATCAGGATGTCTATATCCGCGTCAAGGCGCAGCCATCTTCCAAAACGGCTAACGACAAGCTCATTGTCTATTCTCAGACCATCAAGCTCTCCACCCGCCCATATTACATCGCTCTCAAGGATGCCGACCCCGAGATGTGGTATCTCATCGGATCTTGTATCGGTGATGGCAAGTGGACCAACACGCCCGAGGCTCTCGGTACTTCTAACTTCACGATGTCTATCATCGATGGCGCCAAGTACAACTCCAACACTGGCAAGGGTACTCTCACCTTCACGGGCTATCTCACAACCGACGGCTTCAAGGTTATCCGACTCCGTGGCGACTGGACCGACCAGTGGGGCATGAATGACGGCGTGTTCGTATTCCAGGATGGCGGCTCTGGCAATATCGTGGTCGCTGAGAATGGTTTCTACACCATTACTCTTGACACTGAGAAGAATGAAATCTCTATGGCTGCCTACGAGGGTACGCCTACAGTCTACGCCGGCATCTCTTTGAGCGGTGACTTCAACAGCTGGGGCGATACAGAGATGACTGCCTTCAGCACTGTCGAGGGCGTTGAGAATCACCTCTGGAGCGCAACCCTCACATCTCCCGCAGGTGGCACAACGGTTAAGTTCAAGACCACTGGCAGCTGGGATACCAACTGGGGTGGCACTGGCTTCCCCTATGGCGTGGGTGTTGGCAATGGTGCTAACATCTCTCTCCCCGAGGGCGACTGGATCATCACCTTCAATGACATTGACGGCTCATACGCTTTCACTGCCAAGTAAAAGTACCGACTAAGGTTTCGTTTTTAGAAATGTAGGAGAGGCTGTCGCCCCGGTTGTGGGCTGTGTGCGCAAGCAAAATACGCTGACTATCTCGGCGGCAGTCTCTTCCTTCCCAGTATCAACAATTTTAGCATTCTATCATGAAAGCATTATATCCAACCCTCGCCCTCGCAGCCTTCGCATTTGTGGCTTGCGATGACGACAGCTACAATGATTGGACGCCTGCGCAGAACAACCCGGACACCACTGAGGATCAGCGCATAGCCGTCTCTTTCTCCGTGGCCGATGCCGATGCGGTCAATTTTGCAGACTTGAAAGAGGATGAGGATTCTGTCAAGATTTTCACCCCGACACTCACAAGCACTGGCGAGACTGCCGACGCAATCTCTTATAAGGTCCTTATTGCTAATGCCACAGATGAGGTCTCTGTTTCCAATGATGGTAAAATAGCCGTGACGGACCTCAGGTCTGCCATTGAGAAGGAATATGGCAAGGCTCCGACTGAGCGTCAGTTGCCCTCTGTCCTCGTGGCCTACACGACCTACGGAACTGTTGTTACCCGTGAGACTGCCAATTTCAATATTGTTGCAACCCTCACCGCTCCCAAGATTGAAGAGGCCTACTACTATATCGGCGCAACCAACGGTTGGAGCCTAACGGACAAGACCTACAAGTTCACTCGTGCAGACGAGAGCGTAAGTGTCTATGACGACCCTGTCTTCACATGTGTCGTCCCCGCTCCTTATTCTGTTGACGAGACAACTGGTGAGCAAACTCGTGTCGACAACTGGTTCAAGATCGCGCCAGAGTCTGCCTATGAGCTTGACAACCTGTGGGATGGTGAAATTTTAGGCTCCGCAATTGATGGTGACGAGAGCACCGAGGTTAATCTTGTCAATGAAAATGCCCAGGCTTGCAAGCAGCCCGCCACGGATGGCGCTCTCAAGTACAAGATTACTATCAACATGATGGAGTACACCATGACTATCGAGGCCATCAACTTCGCCGAGTATCTCTACTATGCTGGCGACTACACCGGCTGGCAGGCTAACGCTCAGCCCCTCCTCGGCGATGGCGCAGGTCTCTACACAGGCTACTACTATATCAAGAAGGCTGACAACGCCTCTACTTGGGGCTTTAAGTTCACTGATGGCATTGGCGATGACGCTAAGACGTGGTATGGCGGCACCTCCGACAATGCTCTCGTCAAGGGTGGTGGCGACAATTGCACTCCCGATGCTGACGGCTTCTACGCCATCAAGGCTGACCTCGACAAGATGACCTACTCAATTGAGTCTGTCAGCGTATCCATCATCGGCTCGGTTGTCCTCAAAGAGGATGGCACGGCAGATACAAGCTGGGGTACAGATGCCGACATGACGTTCAACACCGAGACTGGCGCATGGGAGTATACCGGCAAACTGGCAGCCGGTGAGTTCAAGTTCCGTGCTAACCACGACTGGGCTCTCAGCTGGGGCGGTGATGCCGATGCCATGACTTCGGCCAATGGCGCTAACATCAAGCTTGAGTCAGATGGGTCCTATAAGGTCTCTTTCAAACCCAATTGCGACGGCAAGGGTGTTTACACCATTGCTTCTGTAAATTAAGCCAAAAACAAATCATACTCTAAACAACCTCCTGGCCGCCTGAGACGTACTTAGCCTCAGGCGGCTTTTTAACCACCAACGAAAATCCAGATTTTTAATCCTAACAACAGATCAGCAACATGAAATACCCCAAAATCAAGCACTTTGTCCCGTGGCTTGCGCTGCCTGCGCTTGTCCTTTTTGCTCAATTACCTTTCACGGCCTGCTCTGATGACAATGGCGACCCGGAAACCGAGAAAGTAATCGTTGAGGAAGTTGAGGCGAGTGTCACTGTCGAAAGCAATGCCGTTGCCATCAACTATACTGTCAGTGCCAAAGGCGATTGGACTGCTGAAATGCCATCTGATGCAGATTGGCTGACCATTGATAAGGCTTCAGGCTCCGATTCTGAACTCGATGTAGTCTTTACTCTCAAGGTCAATGAGTCTTCAACCTCCCGCTCAGCCGTTGTCATCTTCACGTCTACGGGTGTCAAGGAGACGCTCACCATCACTCAGTCGGCATCTTATTCAGACGGTGGGCGCGAGGATGTCATGCTTCAGGCTTTCTATTGGGACAGCCAGAAGGAGACGAGCTGGACAAAACTGACAAGCTCATCATCTGATATCGCTAAGAGTTTCACTTGCGTATGGCTCCCACCCTCTGCGAGCGCCGAGGGCGGCAACACTGTCGGAGGTAATAACGTAGGCTATCACCCTCGCGAGTGGAACAACCAGAACAGTTGCTGGGGAACAGCTGATAACCTCAAAAAACTCATCTCAACCCTCCACTCCGATGGAGTCAAGGTCATTGCCGACATTGTCATTAACCATCGCTCGGGAGACACGGGCTGGGGCAACTTCACTAAGGATGATTTCGGATCCTATGGCTCTTTCCAACTCGATGTCAATCATATATGCTCTGACGATGAGATGAATGACGCGTCACAATGCTCTGACGCTAACTGGTATGGCAAGGCCGCAGGAGCCAAGGACACTGGTGAGAATTGGGGCGGTGCACGCGATCTTGACCACACGAGTGAGTATGTGCAGCAGGATTGCGAAGCTTACCTCAGCTGGCTTAAGGGTGACTTTGGTTACGATGGCTGGCGATATGACTTCTGCAAAGGCTACGACGGCAAATATGTCGGCATATATAATGACGCCACAGAGCCATACCTCTCAGTGGGTGAGCTTTGGGATGGCTCCTACGACGTGGTCGATAATTGGCTCAAGGCTACTGGCTACAAGAGCATGGCTTTTGACTTCCCAATGAAGTATGCGGCTCTTAACAATGGTCTCGCCAAGAAGAATTTCTCGGATATGGCTTGGACTAACCTTGACGATAACGTGTTACGCCCTGCCGGTCTCATCCACCACTCCGCTACCAATGCCTACTCTGTCACCTTTGTGGACAACCATGACACTTATCGTGATGACAGCAAATACACGGGTGACGTGCTCTCGGCCTATGCCTTCCTCCTCTCCTCGCCTGGTGTCCCTTGCGTCTTCTGGCCACATTGGACTAATAAACTTTACAAGACCTCTATCGAGGATATGATTGCCGCACGCAAGAGTGTCGGTCTCACTAACATAAGTGATGTCACTGTGACCAAGAACTCTACCTATTACGAGGCTCTCGCCATCGGACGCCGCGGCTCTCTCATCTGCCGCATTGGCTCTGCTGCGCCTACCTCAACACCCGATGGTTACTCGTTGGCTTGCAAAGGAACAGGCTGGGCTTTCTTCACCAAGGTGTCTGAATAGGCTGCCGCTCTGATTGCTGATATCTTGCGCCAATTGTAATTTGGTTTATAATTTGCCGCCCCGCATTCCCTTAACTCGGAAGTGCGGGGCGGCTTTTTGCTTTCATTTTTTGCTCACAATTTTCATGTCCTATAGTTATTCCTCCGTGATCTACCCACGCCGCGTGTCATCATTGGCGCGCTCCTCATCAATAGTGGCAGCATTGTAATGATCTGGAAGTGAGTTTTTTCTTGTATTAGATGTTGACGTGTTTTGTTTTATGATTTGCTATCATTATGATGGCAATTAGTTATGTATAACATTAAAAAGAGAATGCCATGACACAGGTAGCTATGACGGTCCGAATGGATAACAAGCAAAAAGCCAAGTTCGACAACCTTTGTGAGCAGTTTGGCATGAGTGCCAATACGGCGATAAATATATTTGTAAAGGCAGTAATCCGTAGCAAGAGCATTCCTTTCGCTATAAAGGCTAATGATGCGGAAGGGATGACGGACTCGTCCCAAGTCCGTGAGGCTTTTGCGAATATGTGTGACTCCGCCCAATCTAATGGGGTGGAAATGTCTCTTAAGGAGATTAATGAGGAGATTAGAGATGCACGACGTTTAATCAGGGAACGTGATAGTTTATGCTGTGATTGACACAAACGTCATAATATCATCTTTTATATCAAGAAATCCAGAGTCGTCTACCCGAAGAGTTGTCATTAGTATGATTGAGGGCTTGATAAGGCCGTTATACAATGATGATGTTCTTCGAGAATATTCTGAGGTTTTGCGTAGGCCTAAATTCAAATTGGCGGAGAAAGATGTCGATGTCTTTATTGACTTCATTAGGCGTGAGGGAATTGATTCGTCTCGCATGGCATATGACGGGCATTTGCCAGACGAGGATGACCGAGTCTTTTATGGGGTCGCTTTGAGCGATGCTGACGCATGTCTTGTGACGGGCAACCTGAAGCATTTTCCTTGTGTGCCAAAGGTTGTCACGGCGGCGCAAATGATGGAGATTCTTGAAGGAAATTAATAACCCGCCAGTTGTTTGAGCCTTTTTTCTCGTGCTCTAAACAACTGGCGGGATTTTTTCCACGTCTCTTGCCAGGCCTATTCGGCAGACGGGATGACGTGAGAATCTTTTATCTCGCCAATGACGATGATGCTGTTGAGTGTGCCTATGCAGTCTATGTTGCCCAAGGTGTTGAGCATGAAGTCCTGATAGGCCTGCATGTCGCGTGCGTAGACTTTAATCTGGAAATCGAAGTCGCCTGTGGTGTTATAGCACTCCGTTATCTCGTCAATCTGCTGGACTGTGTCCATGAACTGCTGGATTAGGTCATGGGTGTGCTGCTTAAGGCGTATGTTGCACAACACGATGACGCTGTTGCCCAACTTGTGGTGATCCACCACGGCCGAGTACCGCTTTATGTAGCCATCGCGCTCTAACCGTTTCTGACGCTCAAAAGTGGGGGTGGGGGAGAGGTTGACTTGGGCGGCTAACTCTTTCACTGTCAGTCGCGAGTTCTCTTGCAAAAGTCGCAATATTTTCTTGTCAGTCTCGTCTAATCTCTCTTGGGTGGTCATGGGGTCTTGTCTTTGACGTGTATCTGTTCTCTGTCACTTTTGGGAGTTGGCTAACCTATTGCCTGTGTCGCGCCGCGGAGCCACTCTAAGTCAGCGCCGTCCAAGTGAGGCGACAAGGCGTCATAAACCTTAGCGTGGTAGTCATTAAGCCACTTAATCTCTTGCGGAGTCAGAAGGTCGACTCTGATGGGGGCTGTGTCTATTGGGAACATCGTTATGGTCTCAAACCCTAAGAAGGTCCCGAAGCATGTTCGCTTTGCCTCGACACACACTGTCAGGTTCTCAATTCTCACGCCATGGCTGCCCTCAACATAGATGCCTGGCTCATCACTCGTCACCATGCCGCGCTCAATGGCCACGTCGATGGGCTTCTTGCTTATGTTTTGCGGCCCCTCGTGTACATTCAGGCAGTAACCGACTCCATGTCCCGATCCGTGCCCGTAGTCCACGCCGTAACGCCACATCGCCTGCCGACAGAAAGTATCAAGTTGAGTTCCGCGTGTGCCTTCTGGGAAAATGGCCATTGCCAAACCTATGGTGCCTTTGAGGGTAAGTGTGTAGTGCAGCCTCTCCTCGTCTGTGAGGGGGCCAAGCGCGAAAGTGCGTGTTATGTCGGTTGTGCCGTCAGCATACTGGCCGCCCGAGTCGATGAGCAAAAGCCCGTGTGGCTCCACATCTGCGCAACTCTCAATGGCCGGCTCGTAGTGGACAATGGCAGCATTTGCGCCATATGCCATGATTGTGCCAAAGGAGTCCGAAATATAAAGGTTTTGCTTGGCGCGTTCCGCTGTCAGTCTCTCGCTTAGGCTTATCTCCGTCATGCGCTCTTTGCCCACGTTCTCCAGCATCCAACGGGCGAATTTGACGAGTGCCACTCCGTCGCGTATGTGAGCGCGCTTGTAGTTGGCTATCTCGAAGTCCGATTTGATGGCCTTGAGGTGCGTTATTATGCTCTGCCCCTCAACTTTGATGCACTCGGACGGTATTGCCTGTGCACATCGTGAGTTAAGTTGCGATGGGTCAAAGAGAATGCGCGCATTGCTTGGCAGGTTGCCTATGTTCCGCTCGTAGTGCTCGTAAAGTGAGACTATTATGCCGTCCTCGTCTAATTTTTTGCTGATTTCGGTCGTCAGTTTGTGTGGGTCTATGTACAGGTGCTCCTCGTCCATGGTTATTATCATGTAGGCGTAGAACACAGGGTTGAACTCAACGTCCGAGCATCGTATGTTTGTGACCCACGCTATGTCGTCGAGCGCTGACACGAGGTAGTGAGTGGCCCCTGTTTTTTTCATTGCGGCGCGCACTTGGGCTACTTTCTCCTGACGTGTATACCCCTCGTACTCGTGGGGGACAAGCCAGACTTCGTTTGTCGGCAACTCCGGACGCTGCATGAAGATTTCTGAGGCGTAGTCCAGCTTGATATTCATCTCAATGCCGAAGTTCCCAAGCTTATGAGACAATGCGCGATACTCGCTAAGTGTCATTGTGAACCCGTCAACACCCACCGTGCTGCCCGACGGCAACAAGTAGGTCAGGTATGTGATGTAGTCAGGCACCCCCGGGGTGAACATTTTATGAAGCTCGACGCAAGAGCCGCGCAGCTGTTTCTCAGCCTGAATAAAGTAACGCGAGTCCGTCCAAAGCCCCGCATGATTCTTGGTCACGACGAGTGTACCTGCCGAGCCGTTAAATCCGCTCATGTATTCACGGAATTTCCAATGGTCCGCCGGATACTCGCTGTTGTGCGGGTCGGATGTGTATACTATGTAAGCATCGATGCCATCTAAGGCCATCTGCTCGCGGAGCTTTATTATCTTGTCGTTGGTGTTCATGGCTGACTTGTGTTTTTGCCTCTTTGCTAATATAGTTATTTTTCTCATCTCATGCCCCACAGGTTATCTCAAAAAGTTGGATAGCAAAGCCCTCGTCTTAAAAAATGTTCAATTTATCATTGTTCGTTCAGTTCGTTTATATATATTTGTGCCACTTCAGTTTGTCTCGTCCTGACTTGTGGACAAGGTCCGCCCCATTGCGCCTGATTTTTGTGGTGGGGCCCATAATAATCTAAACATCAGTATCATGGAAAGAACATGGAGATGGTTCGGCAAGAAAGATAAGATTACTCTTGACATGCTGCGCCAGATAGGTGTGGAGGGTATCGTCACTGCTCTCCATGATGTGCCAAATGGTGAGGTTTGGACTCGCGAGCGCATTCGCGACTTGCGCGAATACATTGAGAGCTATGGCATGCGGTGGTCTGTCGTGGAGAGCCTGCCTGTCTGCGAGAGCATCAAGTATGCCGGGGCTGATCGTGACCAGCTGATTGAGAACTATAAGGTGAGCCTTGAGAATTTGGCTTTGGAGGGTGTGCGCAATGTGTGCTACAATTTCATGCCTGTTCTCGACTGGGCCCGCACCGACCTCTTGCATCCCAATGCCAATGGGACGAGCAACCTCTATTTCAGCCATGCGCAGTTCGCCTATTTTGACATTCATATCCTCAAACGCCCCGGGGCTGAGAGCAGCTGGCCCGAGGATGTTCTTGCCGAGGTCGAGAAGCTGAAGTCTGTCATGACGCCACAGGACGACCATAACCTTGTCGACACAATCATTGTCAAAACGCAAGGCTTTGTCTCTGGCAACATAAAGGAGGGTGATGAACACCCTGTCGAGCTTTTCAGAAACCTGCTTAAACTTTATGATGGCATCACGGCCGACAAGTTGCGCGAGAATATGCGCTATTTCTTGGCCGCCATCATGCCTACGTGCGACAAGTATGACATCCGCATGTGTGTCCACCCTGACGACCCTCCATTCCAAATCCTCGGACTCCCGCGCATAGTCACTTGCGATGCCGACATTGACTGGTTCCTTCATGCGGTGGATAATCCTCATAACTGCCTCACTTTCTGTGCGGGGTCGCTCTCTGCCGGTGGACATAATGATGTGGTGGCTCTTGCCCGTAAATACGCCTCGCGCACGTCATTCGTGCATCTCCGCTCTTGCCACATTTTCCCCAATGGCGATTTCACTGAGGCTTCGCATTTAGGAGGACGTGCTAATCTTGTCGAGCTCGTGAGGATTTTTGAGAAGACTGACCCGACGCTGCCTATGCGCGTTGACCACGGCATGACGATGCTCGGCGATGAGGCGCGCGGTTACAATGCCGGCTACAGTTTCCTCGGACGTATGTTCGCGCTTGGGCAGGTGCAGGGAATCATTGCAACTGTCGATAATGAGCTCGGGATACCTTACAAGCAGCCTGGGCTTTACTAATAGATAATCTTATAATAAACAAGCTGATAATGAATAACTTATTTGATATTAAAGACTATGTCGTAGTCATTACCGGTGGCACTGGCGTCCTCGGTCGTTGCATTGCCAAGTATCTTGCGGAGAATGGCGCTAAGGTGGTCATCCTTGGTCGCAAGGCGGAGGTCGGTGAGTCCATTGTGGCCGATATTGTTAAAGCCGGCGGCGTGGCAGAGTTTTTTAAGGGCGATGTGATGAATGTCACAGAGATGGAGACGATTTGTGACGCCGTCGTTGCCAAATATGGCCGTGTAGATGTCCTTCTCAATGCTGCGGGTGGCAACATGCCCGGTGCGACGATTACACCAACTCAGAATTTCTTCGACCTCAAGCCCGAGGAGTTCCAAAGAGTGCTCGACCTCAACCTCACAGGCACCGTCATCCCCACTCAGGTCTTCCTCAAGCCCATGGTGAAGCAGGGTAAGGGCAATGTGGTCAATTTCTCTTCAATGGCCGCATTCCGTCCCATGACCAGAGTGTGTGGTTATGCAGCCGCCAAGGCTGGCATCTCCAATTTCACTGCCTATATGGCGACTGAGTGCGCCAAGAAGTTCGGTGAGGGTATACGCGTCAACGCCATCGCCCCTGGTTTCTTCATTACAGAGCAGAACCGCGCCTTGCTTACCAACCCCGACGGTTCTTTCACCCAGCGCGGTCAGGATGTCATCCGTCAGACCCCATTCGGACGCATGGGCGAGCCCGAGGAGCTGTGCGGCACCATCCACTATTTGATTTCAGATGCCGCAAAGTTCGTCACTGGCACAGTGGCTGTTGTCGATGGCGGATTTAATACTTTCGCAATGTAGGGTCAACCTTTCTCTATAACAACAAGATGTCAAACTCCAGAAGTTATGCCATCATAGGCACAGGTGGCGTAGGCGGCTATTTCGGTGGCCGCCTCGCCCTCTGCGGTCACGATGTGCGTTTCCTCCTCCATTCAGACTACGACTATGTTAGGCAGAATGGTCTGACGGTCAAATCGTCAAATGGCGATTTCGTATTGCCCGTCGTGCAGGCTTTCAACTCGGTGGCGGCTATTGGCCAGGTCGATGTTGTGGTGGTCTGTCTCAAGACCACAAGTGAGGATATGTTGCGCGAGATGCTCCCGCCACTGCTCAAGCCATCATCCATTGTCATTCTCATTCAGAATGGCATCGGTGTCGAGGCTGAGGTGGAGAAGCTCGTGCCGGGAGTTCGGCTTGTGGCGGGACTCGCTTTTATCGGCACTGCCAAGGTCGCGCCAGGGCACATTGACCATCAGTTTTATGGCAATATAAATCTTGCCCCTTATAATCTGACTCCGCAGAATCTTGAGACGCTCGACGCCGTGGCAGATGATTTTCGCACATCGGGTGTGCCAATCAAGATTATGGAGTATCATGTCGCGCGATGGAAGAAAGCAGTGTGGAACATGCCTTTCAACGGACTCTCTGTCGCCATGCGTTGCCAGACGGATACTCTGCTTGAGGAGCCTGCGCTCAGCCTGATACGCGACTTGATGAAGGAGGTTGTGGGGGCTGCTCAGGCTTGTGGTGTGACCGATCTGCGTGATAATTTTATTGATGTAATGATTGAATCTACGCGCCAGATGCCGCCTTACTCGCCGTCCATGAAACTCGACTTTGATTTCGGCCGACCAATGGAGATTGAGTTCCTCTATCGCCGACCAATTGCCATGGCTCAGGCGGCTGGCTTTGACATGCCCAAGATGCGTATGTTGGAGCAGATTTTGTCAGTCACGAGTATGCAAATGGGCAAAAATGCATGAATGATTAATAAGCTCAATCGTCTCCTCTCGTGACATTCCGTTCTGTATGTCTCCCTTTTTGTGTTCTGCGGCTTTGCGTTCTGATTGATTTTAGATAACTTTACATTTATAATCAAAACGCCCCCAACGAACCGAAATATTACAGAACTAATAACAGAAAATGACAGACAACATGAAAAAGAAAGTATCACTCGGCATTGACATCGGTGGCACCAACACTGCAATCGGTGTGGTGGATGCTGAGGGTAACGTCCTCGTTAAAACCAACATATCAACCCCTAAGCATGGCGATGCGCAGCAGTATGTCATCGAGATGGCGCAAGCGGTCCGCTCGCTCATCTCCGATGTGCAGAAGCTTAACCCCGAGGTGGAGTTCGCAGGCATAGGTCTCGGCGCGCCCAACGCCAATTATTACAAGGGTACCATTGAATACGCGCCAAATCTCTCTTTCAAGGGCATTGTGCCACTTGTCGACCTTCTCAAGGTGCAGTTCCCCGAGATGCCTAAGATTATCATGACCAATGATGCCAATGCGGCAACCATGGGCGAGATGGTCTATGGCGGAGCAAAGGGAATGAAGAACTTTGTGATGTATACACTCGGGACGGGCGTCGGCTCTGGCATCGTTGTTGATGGCAAACTTGTCTATGGCCATGACGGTTTCGCGGGTGAGTGCGGTCACACCATGCTGGTCCCTGGCGGACGTCTTTGTGGCTGCGGCATCCGTGGCCATCTTGAGGCCTATTGCTCGGCCATTGGCATGAAGCGCACGGCTTTTGAACTCATGGCTGAGTATAACGCATCGGATAGTCTCTTGGCTGGTAAGTCGTTCTCTGAGTTGGAGAGCAAGGATATTTATGAGGCGGCTGTGAAGGGTGATAAGATTGCCCTTCAGGTCTTTGAGATAACTGGCGACTATTTGGCGCGCGGCATGGCCGACACCATCAGTCACACAAGCCCCGAGGCCATCTTCCTCTTCGGTGGACCTACTGCTGCCGGTGATTTCATATTCGAGCCTATCCGTAAGAACTTGGACAAGTATCTGCTCCAAATTTTCCGTGGTAAGTGCAAAATCCTCCCATCTTCGCTCAAACGCGGTGATGCGGCTATTGTAGGAGCCTCTGCTCTTGTGATGTAAGATCAGACTCATGCAACTGACGTCCCGTTTTTGAGGCGGTTTTGTGTCAGTTTGCTCTGTGAATTAAGGTGTCTTGCCCATTGTGGCAGGACGCCTTTTTATATTGCCATTCCATTAAGACACATCAGGCGGAAATTACTCTCCCCCGAATTGGCGTTTGCTTGCTAAGCTTCTGACTTTCATTTGTAAATGGCGATATATATGCAAAAAGGCATCCGATTGGTCTAATCGGATGCCTTTTGCATTTGGCCGCTATTGCAGTCGCAACTCTAAAAGTGTGCGAGCCGCTGCTAAGTGTTATGAGAGTCTACTTGTTGACTGTCAGTTTAATGACTCGGCTGCTCCAATTGTTCAATTTGTTCCAGTCGACGTCATGGCTATATGGGACCTCTAACCCGTTGGCCATAAGATAGGCTCCCGTGTAGCTCTTGCCTTCACAATCAAGTGGCTTGTTGTCAATGCGGTTGAGTTCATGTACGGTGTAGGTCTTGTCGGGGTCGAGTCCCTGCATCTTGACGCGTGGGAAGTGCTCGTCTTTCATTGTCTCTAACTTATACCAGAAGTAGACCGCCTCATCCTTGTTCTCGCTGACATACATCATGGAAGCCAAGTGGTCGCCCTCGTAGGGAGAGTGGAGGCGATATAGGTCACCAAACTGAATGATTGGGCGGATGGTCTTGTAGTCAGATATCACCTGCTTGCAGAACTCTTTCTCCTCGTCAGTCATATTCTTGGGCTGAATCTCCATGCCAAGGCGTCCGCTCATGGCGACGTCGCAACGGAATTTCATGCTCGTGGTGCGGAAGACTGCATGGTTGGGAACGGCTGATATGTGCTGACCCATTGCGATGGCTGGGAAGAAGTAGGATGTACCCCACTGCATGTAGACGCGCTGCAGGGCGTCTGTGTTGTCTGAGACCCAGAACTCGTCAAAGTAGGGTAGGAGTCCATAGTTGGCGCGTCCGCCACCAGAAGCGCAGTCCTGAATGATGACGTCAGGATATTTGGCGCGTATGCGCTGGCAAAGCTTGATAAGTCCCTCATGGTAGGCAATGTAGAGGTGGCTCTGGTCGTCTTTTGACAAGTATTGGCTGCCGTGGTTCATGATGGGCGCATTGGCATCCCACTTGATGTAGGCTATCTCCGGATATTTAGACAGGAGATTGTCGAAAATCTGAAACTCGAAATCCTGGACTTTAGGATTGGCGAGATCCAGCACAAGCTGCGTGCCTCCACGTCCTTTGACGGGCTCACGACCTGGCGCCTTGAGAATCCAGTCCGGGTGTTTCTCATAAAGCTCAGCCGTGGTGTTTGTCATCTCTGGCTCAATCCAGATGCCGAATTTGACGTTGTTCTTTTTGGCGTCAGACAGCAGCCTGTCAATGCCTTCGGGCAGTTTGCGCGAGTCAGGAGTCCAGTCGCCAAGGGCTGCGTTATCTGTGTTTCGCTGATATTTGGTGCCGAACCAGCCATCGTCCATCACGAAGAGCTCGCCACCCATCATTGCAATGTCGGCCATCATCTGGTCCATCACCTCGTGGTTGATGTTGAAGTAGACGCCCTCCCAAGAGTTGAGCAGAATCATGCGCTCCTGGTCCGCATGGCGCAACATGTATTTGCGTGCCCACTTGTGGTAGTTGCGGCTGGCTCCAGACAGTCCATCGCTTGTAAACGTGTAGGCCACTCGCGGCGTGGTGAATGTCTCACCCTTTTTGAGGTGATATTCTGAATTGTCGGGGCATATGCCGGCAAAGTAGTAATGGTACTCGCTGTCATCAGTGTCTATGGTGACATTATAGTTGCCCGAGTAGCACAAGACGGCGCCGATGACGTCTCCTGTGTTCTCCTGCGCCGGTCCGTCAAGAGAGAACATCACATCGCTGCGGTCCGTTGTGGCGTTTCGCAAGCCGTCCTTGTTCTTTATGCGGAGAAGCCCATTGGTCAGGCGAGTCTCAACATGCTGAGCCTCTGCCGCCCACGAGCCGTGAAAGCGCGTCAGGTGGACATTGCCACGGCGGATTGGCATGCAGGTTGAGTAGAACTGCGTCAGCGTGATTGTCTGTTTCTCGTTGTTTGTTATCTCTGTCCAGCAGTCAATCATGTCAACATCGTCATAGGCCATGTAGTTAAGTTTGACCACGTCAGGGTAGAGTGGGTCCTTCAGGGTTATGGTGAGACGAGTGCCTTTGCGGGGCTGCCCGTTTGGTGCGGTCTCCGTGACCGTCTCTTTCTGATATGATTGGGCGAGCAACTGGGTAGACATGTTGCCGTCAGCGTGGCGCATGGCAATGGCGGTCTCACTCATTGTGTTTGTTGCGCCGTATGACGGGTACACCTGCAAGTGGCTCCAGTTGGCTGTAGTCGGCTTTGGCAGGTTGGATAGTTCAGTAGGGCTGAGCCTTGTCCCATAGTACACGAAAGTGGGTTCGGCGCCCTTGTTGACATCCAGCACCAGTGTGGTGCTCGGAGTCGAAATCTCCACGTTTTCGGCCCAGGCGAACGCCCCGAGACCAAACATGGCGATCATGGTCGTCAGTCTCTTCATTGCGCTTATCTTATTTGTAATTTGGTTTTGCTGCTTTGTTTAAGATATGCAAATATAGCTGGTTCTGTTCGTTTTGCCAATATTGACAATTCTACTATTTACGCGATGTCTGAGCTAACAGTGAATGGCGTTCGCTAAAAAGATTTAATTACGGTCTAAGCTAAAACGTAAAGCAAAAGCCCCCGAGGATTACAATCCTCAGGGGCTTTTGTGGTTCTTATCTATGGACTTGCGCTCTTAGAACGGGAAGAGGTGGAAATAACCGTCACAAGTCTCAATCTCCTTCTCCGCGTCAAATGGAATAGCGTCCATTGCGTCTGCGCTGGTTGAGTAGATCCATACGTCGAAGTCAGGGAAATTGTGCGAAAGGTAATAAGTGGCCTCCTTGTAGAAGTCCTCCAATCCGCGACGCGTCTGCTCCGGGTCTGTCGGCGGGCAGGTTATGACCATGCCCTCGCGAGTCATGCGGCTCTGCTCTCGCAGGCTACGACGAGCAATGCGGACATCAGTAGTCAGGCGCATCTCGAGTGTCGAGGTCTTGGCAATATCAGTGGCGTCAGTGTCGATGTCGCTGCCTACTATGCTCAGCCTTATATTGTTTTGCTTAGCCTCTGCCTCCTGCTTGACTTTGTCGAACAGGGCGGAGTCGAAATCTTTGAAATTCTCAAAGAGGAACGCATACTTGCGGTACTTCTGCGCTGGTATATTTCGCGCTTTCATAGCGGCCTCAATGCAAATGGTGCCTGCGCCACACATGGGGTCAACCAGTGCCATAGAGGGCTCCCAGCCAGAGAGTTCCACAAGAACAGCCGCTAAAACCTCGTTCGTCGCGGCGTCAATTCCCTCTGGGCGATATCCGCGTCGGCTGAGTGGAGCTCCAACAGCGTCAAGCGAGATGGCAACGCGCTCGTCAGTGACATGGATGTTGATGACGTAGTCGGGGTCGTCCGCATTAGAGTATGGGTGCTCGCCTGTGGTCTCCATCATCTTGTCGCAAATAGCGTCGCTGAGACGCTGGGCCGCATTGCGCGAGTCAGGCATGGCCTGGCTGAAAGAAACATGGTCGATGAAATAGGTGGAGCGGGGCTTTATCAGCTCATCCCAAGCTATGGCTCGTGCGCCATCGTAAATGTCATTCTCGTTCTGGGCAGAGAACTCCGTCAGATTGACATTGATGCGGACTGCGAATCGTGAGCAGTAGCAAATCCTATATAAGGTCTCTTTGTCTGCCTCGCAATAGACTGCCCTGCGCTGCGGCTGGACGTCCGTTCCGCCGAGCGCCTCGAGCTCCTTCGCCAGGATCTGCTCTGCGCCTATCAGCGTCTTTACAATAAGTTTCAAGGGGGATTGGTTTAAAAGGTCGGGCTTGGTCTGTTTGTGACACCCTTGTCTCCAAGGGCTTAGATAAGAGGTTTTGCCTTTTATTTTAGAGCGGTAAACGGGACTCGAACCCGCGACCCTCGGCTTGGGAAGCCAATGCTCTACCAACTGAGCTATTACCGCATTTTGTTTCCTTTTTCCGAGTGCAAAGTTAGTGATACTTTCATTTCTACAAAGAGGAAGTCTGTTTTTTTATGGTGTGCTCTGATTTTTCTGTTCCCTCCCCTGCTCCCCGGTCAAAAAGTTAGGCTCGCCCACATCTCTGTGAACGAGCCTCTTCCTCTTGTACCGAGTCCCGGGCTTGAACCGGGGACCTTGTGATTATGAATCACACGCTCTAACCAGCTGAGCTAACTCGGCATTCCGCAGTCTTTTTTTTGTTTAAGAGCTCGACGCTTGCTCTTTTCTTCAGTACCGAGTCCCGGGCTTGAACCGGGGACCTTGTGATTATGAATCACACGCTCTAACCAGCTGAGCTAACTCGGCATTCCGCAGTCTTTTTTTTGTTTAAGAGCTCGACGCTTGCTCTTTTCTTCAGTACCGAGTCCCGGGCTTGAACCGGGGACCTTGTGATTATGAATCACACGCTCTAACCAGCTGAGCTAACTCGGCGTTCCTGCTGAATTGCGGTGCAAAGTTACGCCTCTTTTTTGAAATTCCAACACCTTGCGGTGAAAATATTTTTAATCTTCGCTCGGATGCCTGCAAATGGGAAAAATAACGCCATTTGAAGTGTTGTGTTTATTTATCAGCCAGCCCACGCCCTTTTGTTTAAAAAGATGAATGTTTTATCTCGTTCGTTGTCCAAAAACGAACATCGCCACATAAAATACACAAAAAACGTTTTTTTAGCACTATTATAGCTTAGAACGTTTTGTTAATAGCTTAACAAGGCGTAAATTTGCGGTGATAAATGAACATATCACGGACTTGGCGTCGCTGACGCGCGTTTGCGCAACCCTGCGTAAGGGCATTAGGATAAGATATGCCCCGCTCAGATGCTCAGCCCCTCACGCAATAATAATAACACAACCGATGCTTACAATTAGTCAGGCCGTCGAGAAGGTGGTCAAGGTCAAACCTTTCGTGACGGAGGCCCTTTGCGAGGGGCTTATCAACATCTCTTCACTGTCGCGCCAGATACATCCCACCGTTGAGAAGCTTACAGGCAAGGAGGTCAAGCAAGGCGCAATCGTCATGGCGCTCAACAGGCTCGTTCCGAGTCTCAAGGGCAACTCGGATATGACGTACAAGAACATGATCACCTCACTCGGTGACATCATCGTCCGCTCCGATCTTACGGACTACACCTTCCGCAACTCGCCCTCCATCATGGCCAACCACATTAAACTGATGAACAGCCTCAAAGGAAGGCAGGATCAGTTCTATACTATGGTGCGTGGCGTTTTCGAGTCGACTCTTGTCATCGGCTCCGAGCTATGCCCCATTGTAGAGGAGGAGTTCAAGGACGAGGAGTGCGCCTATAAGAATGGCAACCTCTCCGCCATCACTCTCAAACTCTCAGCGTCAAATGTCCATTTCGTGGGCTTCTATTATCAGATTCTCAAGTTCATCGCCTGGGAGGGCATCAATGTCAAGGAGGTCATCTCGACAACCAACGAGTTCACCATAATTGTGGCTGAGGAGGATGTCGACGCGGCTTTCGCAATCCTCAAGAACCTCAAGCAGAGCGGAAAAATCATCGAGTAGGCGTGCTTTGATGCGGACTTTAGTGTCTCTCTGTCGTGGCGTGGAGGCTAAGCCCCCACGCTGTTTGCGCTTGCGCTTTTGGGCGATGGCGGTGGTCGCCTTGTTGTCTCTCTTGACCTCCTCCCCCGCATGCTATGCGCAAAGCACAATCCCATCCTCGCCGAGTGGCCGCTCATCTGGTGCTAAGTCTCCGAGCGCAACGGCGAAGAAGAGTTTCATCAAGCCTCATGTCAAGGCGTGGCGCATGATTGATGACTACACTCAGGCGGATACTGTGGTTGTGGACACCATTTTAGCTGAGCATCAGGTTAATAATCCCATTTGGCGTAAGAGTGTCTCCTGCGTGACGCTTGGCAACTACGGGTCGCCCTCCATCGCGACTTTCTATCCGGCGGTGAGGCGAGACTACGGCAATGTGTTCTATAATGCATTCAAGCTTCAGATGCTTGAGCAGGAGGACTTTACCTTCTATAACACGCTGACGCCCTATGCGAATCTGACATACCAGAAGGGCATCCCGAAAGCTGAAAGGGAGGAGTTCTTCTCTGTGCTTTTCACGCAAAACGTTAACAAGAGGCTCAACCTCGGTGTCAAGATGGATATAACATCCTGCATCGGGCGTTTCTCATCTCAGGGAACTACTAATTTCAAGATGGGGTTCTGGTCGTCTTATGATGGGGACATATATAAGATGCAGCTCCAAGCGTGGTATCAGAAGTATGAGATTGAGGAGAACGGTGGTTTGACCAACGATTCAATCGTCCTTACCCCAAAGCTCTACGATTATGACAAGACGTCAGACATGCCCGTGCAGTTCATGGATGCCGGCAACCGCCTCGCCTCCTATAGGCTCATGTGGGCCAACAGTGTAGACGTGGGGTCTGTGACACGCACTGAGGGTGACAGCATTGAGTATGATGTGCCTGTCGCGTCTTTCTTTTACAAGTTTTACGCAGATCGCTCGCACCACGAGTTCACTATCGGCGACTTGTCCTCCTATGCTGACGAAATTGACCAGCTCTTCCCTGCTGTGCTCAATAATCCCGACTACACGTATGACCAGCGTAAGTATATGATTGTGAGCAACCTCTTGCAAGTTAAGCTGAATGAGGAGTTCAACAGCCTGTTGCGTTTTGGTCTCCGTGCCTATATCGGCAATGACGTGAGGCAATATTATTATGACGACCATAGTGAGGTTGTGACTGACGAGGATACAGATGAGACGACTCTCGTGACGCATCGTCAGGGTGTCAACAGGGTGTCGACCTACATGGGCGGTCAGATTTTCAAGAATATAGGTGACCGGTTCAGGTGGAATGCCGGCATCCGTTTTGTCATGCAGGGCTATGACGCTGGCGATTTGCACGCCAATGGCAACCTGTCGTTCGAGATTGGCAATGGCCGATGGAGGACTGGCGTATGGGGCAAGGCTGATTACTCGCTTCGCACGCCGACTCTTTGGGAGGAGCATTATGAGAGCAACCATTATGAGTGGAATCTCAATATGGATCGAGAGCAAAATCTCGACATATCGGCAGGTCTGCGCATTCCTGGCGTCGGTCTTGAAGTGTCCGCCTTCAGCTCTACACTCAGCAACCGTGTCTATTTCGGCTCAGACGGTGTCCCTGATCAGAAGAGCGATGTGACGCAAGTGATGGGTGTCTATTTGCGTGAGCATCTTGCGCAGCCTAATACAGGGCTTAATTCCATGATCCGTCTTGCGCTCCAGAAAACCTCAGATAATGATGTCGTCCCCGCGCCAACATTCGCACTTACCGCGACTTCCTATTGGGAACACCTTTTCTTCGGCGTGCTTCTGACGCAGATGGGTTTCGACGTGAGGTTTAACTCGCGCTATTACTCACCGGCCTATCTCCCCGCGCTTATGCAGTTCGTCCCTCAAAATGAGCGAGAGACGGGTGGCTACGGATATTTCGACCCGTTTATCAATTTCCACCTCAAAAAAATCAGGGCATACGTCAAGTATGAGCACGTCAACTACCTCTGGGGCTCGAATGACCATTTCAACACACTTCACTACGCATCCAACCCGGCAACTTTCAAGTTTGGCCTCTCTTGGAATTTCTACGACTAAATGCAGATAGACAAGCTAAATGAATATATAGGCGGTCTTAACCAGCCGCAACGCGACGCGGTGGTGACAACAGATGGGCCCGTGCTGGTGATTGCAGGCGCAGGCTCCGGCAAGACGCGTGTCCTGACAATGCGTGTGGCCTATCTGCTGGCTCAAGGCGTCAAACCATATAACATTCTCGCCCTCACGTTTACCAACAAGGCGGCGAGGGAGATGAAGGAGCGCATTGCGGGCATTGTCGGACCCGATTTGGCACACCAGTTATGGATGGGGACTTTCCACTCCATCTTTGCCCGTATCCTGCGAATTGAGGCCTCTACTCTCGGCATCACTCCTGATTTTACAATATATGACGCTCAGGACTCTAAGACCTTAGTCTCTAACATCATCAAGGATCTTGGGCTCGATGACAAGAAGTATAAGGCTAAGGATGTCTGTGGCCAGATATCATCCGCCAAGAATGACCTTGTCATGCCTGATGGTTTCCAATGCTCGGCAGCTCAGCCGCGCATGGCCGAGATTTACCGCCGGTATAGGGACGAGTGCCACAGGTCCAATGCGCTCGACTTTGACGACATCTTGCTCTACACGAATAACCTTATCAGCCAGAACCCGCCTCTCTTGGAGAAATACCAGGAGAGGTTCAAGTATATTTTGGTTGACGAGTATCAGGATACGAACAGGTCGCAGTACGCCATTCTCAACAGGTTAGCCCAGGCTCATAAGAATATCTGCGTTGTGGGTGATGACGCTCAGAGCATCTATAGTTTCCGCGGCGCGCGCATTGAGAACATACTCAGTTTCCAAAAGGATTACCCTGGCAGTAAGCTCTTTAAGCTTGAGCAGAATTACCGGTCGACGCAAAACATTGTCGGCTTGGCTAATAAGCTCATAGCAAAAAATGAGTGCCAAATACCCAAGAATGTGTTTTCTACTGGCGACGTCGGCGACCGTGTGGCCGTCTGGCCTTGCCAAAGTGACAGGACTGAGGCTGCGAGGGTGGTCGGTGAGATTTCTATGCGTATCAGGGCTGAGAAGATGAGTCCCAACGATTTCGCAATTCTCTACAGGACTAACTCACAAAGCCGCGTCATCGAGGAGGAGATGAGAAGAAGCGGCCTGCCTTATAAGATTTATGGCGGTCTGGCCTTCTATCAGCGCAAGGAGGTGAAGGATGTTCTCGCCTATCTGCGTCTCACTGTCAATCATAATGATACGGAGGCTCTCCGACGTGTCATCAACTTGCCCAAGAGGCAGATTGGCCAAACTTCGGTCGACAAGGCCCATTCTTATGCCCGCGCACATGACATGACGCTGTGGGACGTGTTGAGCGACCCGCGTCACCTTGGGCAGATTGGCGTCAATGGGCCAACGCAGCAGCGTATCACCCGTTTTGTGGGTATGATTGATTTGCTCGCCATTCAATCAACTAACATTGACGCTTATAGGCTTGCGGTCGAGATGCTTACACAGAGCGGTCTCCTGCAAATGCTCAATGACGAGAAGGAGGATGCTGAGGGCAAGGAGCGCTTCGCCAATGTGCAGGAACTTCTGAACGGTATTCGCGATTTCGTTGATGATCAGGAGGAGTCAGGTGAACCGACCGACATTAACGCCTATTTGCAGCAAGTCAGTCTCATAACGGACATGGACGATGATGACGATTCCGAGCGAGTGGTGATGATGACCATCCATTCAAGCAAAGGTCTTGAGTTCGATACTGTATTCATCGTCGGTGTCGAGGATGAGATTTTCCCTGCGCAGCAAAGCACATTCGACCTCTCCTCTCTTCAGGAGGAGCGACGTCTTCTATATGTCGCCATAACACGTGCCAAGCGTACGTGCGTCATCAGCTACGCCCTCTCGCGTTATCGCAATGGCCGGCTCGAAAATAACCGGCCAAGCCGTTTTATTAATGATCTTGACCCTCGGTATTGCGACAAGCCCGACACGGACAAGTCAAGCCCCGAGTCCTCTTCTGGCTTCGGAGGCTTTCGCTTCGGCGGACGTGGATTCCAGTCTGGCGCGGGCGCAAGGAACGTCTCGCAGCAGTCTGGCGGACTTAACCCCTTCCAGCGGGGGCAGGCGGTCCGTGATGCCGGTATCGTTAGAACTCCTTCTCCAACTACACGAAACAGCGGCTCTGTCCTCAAACCACTCTCGGTCCGCCCTGCAGACCAGCCCGAGGTCGAGTTGCAGCAGACGGCAGACGGAAAGTATAAGGTCGGCATGAGGATTGAGCACGAGAAGTTTGGTCGGGGAACCATAATGCTTGTGGTTCAAATGAGCGAGGGTGAGTATAAACTGAAAATTCTCTTTGACGCGCCGCGCACCGAACGCACTTTGCTGCTTAAATTTGCACGTATACGCGTCATCGACTGATTGTTGATGTCTATCCCTGATTTCTAAACGTAAACGAAAACTATAATTGACAATGAAAAGGTCTCTGTCTCTCATATCTGTAGCTCTGTTGTCCCTCACTGTGGCTATCTCCGGATGCTCACGCAAAGGAAGCTCAAGCGTGACAAGCGGACATAAGAGCACAACGTCAAAAACGACACCAAAGGTTCGTACCGCTGCCACCACCACGTCGCAGCAGTCTCTCAAGGCCGCTCAAGAGGCCGAGGCTAAGGCTAAGGCAGCCGCTGAGGAGGCCAAGGCTGCCGCTCAAAAGGCTAAGGAGGAGGCCGAGGCCAAAGCTCAGGCTGCCCTCGAGGAGGCCATCAGTGTCAAGGAGGAGAAGGTCAAGGTGGTTGAGTCTAACGACGCCATTGACGACGCTAACCGCTATCATGTGATCATTGGCTCGTTCAAGAAACTCGAAAATGCCCGATCTCTCTGTCAAGACGCCATTTCCAAAAACTTTCTGCCCAGCATAATGGAGAATGAGGAGGGCATGTATCGAGTAGCCATCTGCTCTTTCAGCGCTGAGCAAACTGCCAGAAAGAGGATTGCCGCGCTCCGAACACAATATAAGGAGTATGTCGGCATGTGGCTCCTTGTAGAAAAGAAATAGCCATCAAGCCAGTATACCATAAAAAATCAACCTACATATGACAGTGAATCGTTTCCCACTCTTAGCCCTTCTCCTGCTGCTCGTCTCGCAGGCCTGGGCTCAGCCTAACGCGCCCGAGATTGTGGTCTCGAAGGACGGCAAGGGCAATTTCACCTCAATTCAGGAGGCTGTTATGTCCGTCCGCGATTATAAGCCAGAGCGCACGACCATCTATGTGAAAAATGGCGTATATGAGGAGAAGATTCTTATCCCAGCCAACAAGTGTGACATCACTATCATCGGGCAGAGTCAGGAGGGTGTGGTGATAACACACGGCGACTATGCCAAACTCAACAACATGGGGACTTTCAAGACTTGGACTCTCCGTGTCGATGGTGACGGAATAAGAATTGAGAACCTTACCATTGAGAACTCCGCCGGACCCGTCGGACAGGCCGTGGCCCTTCATGTCGAGGGCGACAAGTGTGAGTTCGCCCACGTCCGTCTGCTTGGCAATCAAGACACTATGTTCAATGGTGGCAACGGGACGCGACAGTATTTTAAAGATTGCTATATCGAGGGAACTACAGATTTCCTGTTCGGCCCCGCCACTGTTTTGCTTGACAGCTGCCACATCCATTGCAAGGCAAACTCCTACATCACTGCCGCCTCAACACCACAAAATGTAGCCTATGGCTATGTCTTCAGGCGTTGCCGTGTTACTGCCGACGAGGGGCTCACAAAGGTCTACCTTGGCCGCCCATGGCGCGCTTTCGCATCTGTGACCTGGATTGACTGCGAGTTGCCGTCATGCATAACGCCAGAGGGTTGGCACAACTGGGGAAGGACAGAGAATGAGCAGACTGCGCGTTATGCTGAGTATGCATCAACGGGTGCGGGCGCCAATGTGGATGGGCGTGTCAAGTGGGCCAAGGTCAGCTCCGAGACTGCAAACGTCAATATTGCCAAGCTTTTTATGTCGGCATCTAAATGGACGCCTGCCTATGCTCCCGCTGAAAAATCTCATTGCTCTGGCGATTGCAAAAATTGCAAAAAGCACAAGGCTGCCGATGGCGTTGACAATGCAGGCTCATCTTGCGGCAAGGGGCATTGCGGCCATTCTAAACCAGGAAGTCTTAAGCCGTCTACAGATGAAAAAGCTGACACAGCGTCAGTAGACACAGCTAAACGTCATTCTCGCAAAAGGGGCAAGTAGAGCTTAGCCCAGACATTTGATAACCCCAAACATTAAAGTGTATGAGGAGTCCGATAAAAAGCATATTGCTCGCTGCGGTGGCCGTGTCTGCTGTCCTCAGCTCTTGCGCTACGCACTCGTCTGAACCCCTCTCCGTATGGCTCGCACGTTCGGAGATGAAACGAGTGCCAGACGCTATCAATCTTGACTTCCAGCCCAAACCCAAATGGGATTACAGCGGCAGTATTGAGGCCATGGCCATATTGCGCGTGGCTGAGGCGTATGATGATCAAGCTATGGCTGACTATGCCAAGCAATGGGCCGACACCATGCTTACTTCTGATGGTGACATAATTGGCTACAATCCAGAAAAATATAATATCGACCACATCTGCCCTGGCAAATTCCTGCTCCGACTTTATAACCATACAGGCGACAAGAAGTATTTAACCGCCGCCGGGCATCTCTTCAAACAATACGAGACCCACCCGCGGACATCTGAGGGTGGCCTCTGGCACAAGAAGGTCTATCCTAATCAGATGTGGCTGGATGGCCTCTACATGGGCGCGCCTTTTATTGCCGAATACGGCATGCTGACTGATGTCAACGTGGCCGAGGATATGGCACGTCAATTTGTCATTGTGGCAAATCACACTCGCGATGATTCCACCCGTCTCTACCGACATGCTTGGGATGAGAGCCATTCCATGTTTTGGGCTGATTCCGTGACGGGGCGTAGCCAGCACGCTTGGGGCAGGGCTAACGGTTGGTTCATGATGGGAATGGTTGATATCCTTGAGTTTATACCTGAGGGTACTGCATACAGGGATTCCGTCTTGAATATCCTGAATGGACTTGTCACAAGTGTTATGGATTATCGTGACAAGGAGACAGGAATGTGGTATCAGGTTCTCGATTGCCCAGGCCGCGAGGGGAACTATGTGGAGTCTACGTGTAGCGCCATGTTTATCTATTCGATGCTTAAGGCGTCTCGTCTCGGCTACATCCCGTCTGAGTACAGAGGAGTGGCCGAGGAGGCTTTCAGCCAATTTGTCCACACATTTATCAAAAAGGACGGTGACGAGATAAGCATTACGTCTTGTTGCGCTGTGGCTGGCCTTGGTGGCAAGGATATGCGCGACGGGTCGTTCGACTACTATATCCATGAACCGGTGAGGGACAACGACCCGAAAGCTGTAGGCCCGTTCCTGTTGGCTTGCTTGGAGTTGGGCCTGTAGCCACGTCTTTGAGTCGGCCGACTGTTGTTTGCAGTCTTGCTGCCGATTGTGGCTCTTCCTCCACGCCTTTTTCTGTTGACTTTAACTATACGTCAAGATGATAGATTCTTTTGCTGATATCAAGATATTGCGCTACCATGTCGACGGGTTTGAAGCCCTGCCGTTGCGTCGAAAAATGTTGTTATACCACCTCAGTGAGGCAGCCCTGTGGGGACGTGACATCTATTGGCATCAGAACTGTAAGGATGGTCTGGCCCTCCGCCGTTTGCTCGAACCTCTTTATGTGGTGCAAAAGAAGAATGGCGTGCTTGATGCTCGTCTTGAGGAGTATGTCAAACGCGTGTGGTTCGCTAACAGCCCATATCATCACTATAGTAATGACAAGTTTACCCCGTCGTTCAGTCAATGTGACCTTGAGCAATGGCTCAGAGCGGCTGGCATGGATGACAAACTCCCTGGTCAACTTGCAAAACTTATTTTTGACCCGGAATATAAACCCAAGAAAGTCTCACTTGATACTTCAGGTGACATCGTTCGTGACTCTTCCGTCAATTTCTATCATGGCGATTTGACACAGCGCGAGGTTGCCGATTTCTATAAGCAAGAGGGGCGGCATCCGCTAAACAGCCAACTGATGAAGACTTCTGACGGCGAGGTCAAGGAAAGTGTCTGGAGACTTAGTGGTATGTATGGCAAGGCTATCAAGCATATCGTGGATGAGTTGCGGCTCGCCACGAAATATGCCTGCAATGAGACGCAGGCTAAAGCCATAGGCCAGCTTATTGAGTACTATGAGACGGGAGATCCTGCAACCTTTGACGAGTTTAATAAGACATGGGTGGCGGACAAGACCTCTGACGTTGATTTTATTAATGGTTTCATTGAGGTCTATGATGACCCTATGGGACTCAAGGGAACTTGGGAGAGCATAGTTGAACTCAAGGATTCTGCTGCGACAAAGCAGATTGAGCTTATCGCCTCAAACGCCCAATGGTTTGAGGACCACTCTCCTGTGGCTCCTGACTTTCGCAAGCCGCATGTCAGTGGAGTCTCCATGAATGTCATTGACGCTGTCATGCTCGGCGGAGACTGCTACCCGTCAACTCCAATTGGCGTTAATCTCCCTAATGCTGACTGGATCCGTGAACAGTTTGGCTCTAAGTCAATATCTCTCGCTAATATAACTCATGCCCACCATGAGGAGGCGCTGCAAAAGGACCCGTCACGCCAGTCAGTACTCGGTGAGTTCGCTTTCTCTGAGGAGGAGATGCTACGTTCGCGCACCTATGGCAGGCTGAGCGACGATCTGCATACGCAACTGCATGAGTGCCTGGGACATGGCTCCGGTCAAATGCGTCCTGGCGTCTCGCTTGACGACCTCGGGGCTTATGGCAGCACCATTGAGGAGGCGCGCGCCGACCTTTATGCCCTCTACTTCATGGCAGACGCTAAGATGGTTGAACTCGGAATAATAGAGTCACTTGATGCCGCTTGGGCTCACTATGATGCTTATCTGAGGAACGGACTTCTCGTGCAACTTGCGCGAATAGAGGAGGGACGCGTCATTGAGGAAGCGCATATGCGCAATCGTGCGATGATCTCACGCTGGGTTCTTGAAAAAGGAGGAGCCGATGTCGTGGAGTGGCTTGCTAACGATGACAAGCATTATGTCCGTATTAAGGATTATGTCAGGCTGCGCTCTCTTTTCGGAGACCTTCTTCGTGAGGTGCAGCGCGTAAAGAGTGAGGGCGATTACGAGGGGGCGAAACGACTGGTTGAAGACTACGGCGTCAAGGTCGACCCGACTCTGCATTCAGAGGTGCGTCGTCGCTATGCTGCTTTGGGCATAGCCCCATTTAGTGGCTTTGTCAATCCGAGGCTGAAACTTAGCTATGACGCCAATGGACTTGTGACGGATGTGCTCATCTCTTATGACGAGGCCTATGACGAGCAAATGCTTCGCTATTCGCGAGATTACGCCTGTGATGTTGAATGACAATGATTTGAGGAGCTCTTGCCTAAGCTCTGAAGTTTTTTGGGGTGGCTTCTCTTCTCGGTCATTGAGTCTTTATTTGCTGTTTTTCTGCGCGCTCATAACTTTCTCTCTCCATTCGCAGGCGCAGCAGACATTGCGTGTCATCACGGATGTCTCAAAGTTTACTTCCATTGACATTGCAAAGAGGATTAATCTGACGCTCGTAATGCCGCAAGACATCGAGAGCTTGCCCGCGGAGGTGAGCGCTAAACTCATGCGGAGCAATAAGGCTGTGGCTCAAATGGCGCAGGGTGGGGCAGTCTGCGTCGTCAAGGCTGAGCCCTCTGTGGCCAAGAAGGTGAGGTGCGAGGTCGAGGACGAAAATCTGTCCATTTATGCCGACAGATTTCAATATAAGAGCATCCCTAAAATTGATGTGTTTGTTGTGTGCGACTCCACGTTGCGATCCATTTACGGAACTTCCAGCAGCAATGTGTTCAGTCGAGGAGTGTTGCGCTTACCATGTCTAAATGTTGTGGCCGATTATGCCATGTCTGTCACTCTTTCGCTTATCTCGATGGAGGTCAATGTCAAAGCTAAAGACAGGTCGCAGGTGACTTTGTTAGGCAACATAGGGAGCGTGCGTGCCAATTTGATTAATAACAGTTCGCTTGATCTGACGCGTTTGACGTATGGTCGGCAGAGTGTCACGGTCGATGAGTCCTCCCTCTTTCTTGACGGGAAATAGCCCCCCTCTTAAATCAGAATAAAACGTCCTCCCTCTCTAAGGTTTGCGGATTGCGGAGTGTGCAAAATGAGATAAACGGGCAGTCTCCACAACGTGGAGAGACGGCCGTACATGTATATCGTCCGAATAGGACGAGCCAATGGTGAGCCTTGGGCAGGGTTTCAGGCGGAATGTTGCGTACCAGCACCCGCTCCGTCTGTTCTGGTGTTTTACAATCGGTGACGAGTCCCAACCGTTGGGCGACTCTGAACACGTGTGTGTCCACCGGCATGGCAGGCTTGCCAAAGGCCTCAATCATCATCACGTTGGCTGTCTTCCGACCTACTCCCGGCAGTCTCGTCAGTCTGTCCATGGTGTCTGGTATCACGCCTCCGTACTCCTCCATGACCATTCGTGCCATTCCCACGAGGTATTGGCACTTCGAGTTGGGATAGCTCACCGAGCTTATTACGTCATATACGTCCTCTTCATGCGCTGATGCCAATGATTTCAGGTCAGGCCAAAGGGCGAAAAGTCTCGGAGTGACCATGTTTACCCTCTTGTCTGTGCACTGGGCCGACAAGATGACCGCCACAATCAGCTCATAACTATTCGTGAAGTTGAGTTCTGAATGTGGGTTCGGCATTGTGTGGGCGAAGTAGCCCAGCACGGCGTCATATCGCTCCTCGCGTGTCATTTCTCGTCGGAAAGCATCTGCAACAATCCGCTCATAATCTGCTTGTGGTCGAATGCCAGTTCTGGTAGATTGTGTAACTCGAACCACTTAGCCTCGGCAGCATCGTCGCCACCCTTTGCGCTTGGCATGTTATCAACGCTCGCCACGTAGGCTGCTGAAATCGTCCACCCGCGAGGGTCTCGTCCTGGCGTGTCATATATGCCGATGAGTTGCAACTCATCGAGGGCAGAGAGCTCAATACCAGTCTCCTCTTTCAATTCTCTCATAGCGGCTTGAACGGACGTCTCGCCCTCTTCTACAAAACCTCCAGGTAGAGCCCACGCACCCTTGAACGGTTCCCCTCCACGGCGGATGAGCAGCACATGCGGAGTGAAACCGGAGTCGCAGGATAAAAGCACAACATCGGCCGTATAACCGGGGCGTGGATGCTTATATTCGTACATTTTCGTGAACGGATAAAATAAAAAAGGCTCGCAAGAGAAATCTTGCAAGCCTCATTTGGTTACTGATGGTAGCCGATAAGAGAATCGAACTCTTATTGCCAGATTGAGAATCTGATGTCCT
>CAVFBC010000017.1:0-48461 GCA_963620575.1 Alistipes putredinis
GGTGATGCCAGCAATCCATTCAAAAACAATAAGCTGAAAGGTCTTTGTTCGGAACATCTAAAAAATTTGTCGAGGTTCTATAAAATCAGCATATCAGTTCCGACTGTTAGCAGATAAAAGCAAAATAGTTAAGCCACACGACCATTCTGAGGACAACCTCAGACAAAAGAACACTTCCAAAATCCTGGAAGATGAACTATTATGAAAGAACATCATGGCATGGGGTGCCGAAACTCAGGGAGTCGACTGCATGCTTGGTAGGCAAAGCTACTGAGAGGTGCTGCCCGTGCGCCGCTTTAAGGACGTAATCCATCAAACACTCCTAAAACTTTTGCTCCACAAATACAGCCCAATTACCTCCTTCCCCCAACACCGCAAGTCAAGCATAAAAAGACAAGCCGGCAAAACGGAGCTAAACTCCGCCTTGCCGGCTGTCTTAATTATTTGCCTCTGTTAAGATGGTTGGCTTACCAGATTACGATGCGCTGATCGGGTGCAAGGTACATGCTGTCGCCCTCTTTGATGTCGAAGTTCTCGTAGAAGAAGTCGAGCAGTGGCAGCTGTCCGTTGACGCGGAGCTTGCCAGTAGAGTGGGGGTCTGTCATGACCTGCTGGATGAGAGCCTCCTTGCGGATGGCGCCAGCCCAGATGCGTGAGTAGCCCAAGATGAAGCGCTGCTCTGCGGTCTGACCGTCAATGGGCGCAGGCTCAGCCTTGCCGGCAAGGGTGTTGCGGAATGCCTGGTGCGCGATGTTGAGGCCACCGAGGTCGGCTATGTTCTCACCGAGGGTGAGGCGGCCGTTGCCCTTGATGGAGTCGATGACGGTGAGGTTAGAGAAGTAGTCGGCCAAACGTGTGGTGGCTGCGTCAAACTTGGTGCGGTCCTCTTCCGTCCACCAGCTCTTCAGGTTGCCGTCTTTGTCGAACTGGCTGCCCTGATCGTCAAATCCGTGGGTCATCTCATGTCCGATGACGACACCGATGGCGCCGTAGTTAACTGCGTCGTCGCCGTCAGCATAGAAGAAAGGTGGCTGGAGAATGGCGGCGGGGAATACAATCTCGTTGCCCTCCGGGTTGTAGTAGGCGTTGACGGTCTGGGGGGTCATGTACCACTCGTCTTTATCAACGGGCTGGCCAATCTTGCTCATCTCGTCCTTGTTGCTGAACTCGTCAACAGTTATGAGGTTCTCTGCGAAGCTCTTGGTCGTGTCTATGTCAAAGTTGTACTCCTTCCACTTGTCAGGATAGCCAACCTTTACGCTGATGGCGGCGAGTTTCTCCTTAGCCTGTGCCTTGGTGCTGTCGCTCATCCATGCAAGGTTCTCAATGCGCTGACCGAATGAGATGCGAAGCTGCTCGATGAGCTCCTGCATACGGTGCTTAGCGCTCTCGGGGAAGTATTTCTGTACGAAAAGCTTACCAAGCTCCTCGCCCATGCAACCCTCAACCATGCCAAGGGTGCGCTTCCACAATGGGCGCATCTCCTCAACGCCGCTCAACTGACGGCTGTAGAAATCGAAGGTGATAGCGTAGAGCTCGCTTGTCAGTGCACTGCTGAAACCAGACAAGGTCTTGCAGGTCAGGTAGTCGGCTACGGTAGCCTTCTTCTCGGCGGCAACGATACCAAATACGCTGCTGAAGAACTTTGGCTGGCTAAGGTTGATTGCCTTGATGTTGGCGGTGTCTGCGCCAACGGTCTCGAAGTAGGTGTTCCAGTCGAAACCGGGAACCTTTGCCATGAAGGTGGCGAGGTCAACCTTGTTTGCGATGGCCTGAGGGTTGCGGTTCTCGACCTTGGTGTTCATGACCTCAGCAAGTTTCTGCTCGAAGGCGAAGATGGCCTCAGCGCGCGCAGGAGCCTCTTCCTCATTGACGCCAGAGAGTACGAGGAGCTTAGCGAGCATCTCCTTATAACCCTTGATAATCTGCTGACCGTGGTCGCTGTTGTCAAAGTAATAGTCGCGGTCGGGGAGGCCTATGCCTGCCTGCCAAACCTGGGCAATGTTCATTGAGCTGTTCTCGTAGTCTGGCGTGCGGCCAAATGAGAAGAACGGGCTGGCGATGAAGCGGTGCATGGTGCCTATGAGGGTGGCGAAACCCTCAGCGTCTGAGCAGTCAGCGGCCTGCGCCATCTCGATGTACTTCTTGATGGGGGTGAGTCCCTCTGCGTCGCGGCGGGCAGTGTCCATGCCGAGCTTGTAAAGGTCTCCAATCTTCTGCGCTGCGGTGCCCTTTGCCGCGCCTGACTTCTGAGCCTCCTCTACAATCTCGTGGAGGCGGTCCACGCTCTGCTCATAGAGCATGTCAAACGCACCATAGCGAGCACGGTCGCCGGGGATGGGGTGCTGAGCAATCCAGCCTCCATTGGTGTACTGATAAAAATCGTCCTGGATGCGGACGGTAGTGTCATTGTCCGCACTCGTGAAGTGGGCGACACCATCAGTAGCTTGCTCCTTGTTGCCACAGCCGCACATCGTGCCGGCGGCTATGCCCATGAGCAGCAGTTGCTTTGTGTTCATCTGCTTTTCAGTTATATTATAAATTGTATCTCGCATAAGGTTCCTCGCCTTTCCGCTTGCTGTTGGCTGTCTTAAGCGGGCTGGCGTTATGTTTCGTGTCCAATGGCCACACTCTGGTGTGACAGAATACAAACTGCGAAAATAATGGTTAAATTTTTATGTGATATCGTCTCCCTGTTAAGTTTGTGTAAATTCACCTTATTTATAAAATAACCTTTTTGCCCGTTATTAGAGCGGAATTGAGTAAATTCGCGCTTGGAATGAAAAGGTCGCGACTCTTTTGGCTCTCTTGGGCCGCCGTGCTGCCCGCTTTGCTCTTTGCGGCGTGCAACAATGATGATGACGTGCAACTGTCCTATCAGCACACTGTGCAGGTGGGACTTTATTCCATGCACACCCATAATGACACTACACTCTCCTCTGTCCAAGTATATGGAGTGGGACGCGAGGATTCTTTGCTCTATGACGTCACCACTTGCTCAGACATGTTCTTGAACCTCAACCTGAAGAGGGACACTACGGAGTTCGTTTTCCGCACTCAGACGCTTGAGGATGATCTTTTCTTCTCTTACACCAAGCGCCTGTCGCCGGTGTCTGGTTCTGCGGGGATAGCTATGGAGATTACGCTTGACTCTGTCGGTCACACGTCCACTTTTATCGACTCTGTGGCGATTGTCTACGATAAGGTTAAATATAATGAGAGCCGTGAGAATGTACAGATTTTTGTCTATTAGCCTCTTTGCGGTCCTCTTTCTTTTGTCGCCAACCCTGTCTGTGGCTCAGTCAGAAACTTCGTCTTCTCAACAAACAGAGGCGGAAGATGAGGAGTCTCGCCCTAAGGAGCCTCGTTTTGAGGTCGTTAAGGACCAGGGGCTCTCGCTCGGAATAGACCTCTCGCCTTTCATCATGAGGGCAATAAAGGACGAAAGGACCGGTTTCGCTTTCATTGGTCGCTACGGTCTTAAAAACAGATGGTTCGCCAATGCCGAGGTCGGATACGAACATATCAAGTATGGCACCGACAGCTACGATTATAAGTCTGATGGTACATTCATCCGCGTAGGTGTCGACTATGACGTCTTCAACTCGGAGGATTTCCCTTTTAACGATAACATCTTTGTCGGCCTGCGCTACGCCTACGCATGGCAGTCGCACGAGAGTGACCATTTCACTATTGTGGACAGCTATTGGGGCGATCTCGAGGGAAGTGTGGGTCGCACATCTGTCAATTCCCACTCAATCGACGCGGTCGGTGGCATCCGTTGCGAGGTTCTCAAGAATTTTTACATGGGCTGGTCTTTCCGGTGCCGTTTCCTGCTCGCGTCGCAGCACTCTGATGATTTGAAGCCGTATATCATAGCCGGTTATGGCAAGTATGACAGCCGTGTGGCTATTGGTTTCACCTATACACTTGAGTATCAAATTCCATTTAATAAGCTTCTTAAGAAAAAATGAGGAAGGCTTGCGTTTTTTGCGCATCAAGCACTAAAGTGCCGCAGTATTACATAGATGAGGCTGCTGCTCTTGGCAAACGTCTCGTGGCAGAGGGTTGGGGCATGGTCTATGGAGGCGGAAGCGTCGGACTTATGGGTGCTGTGGCTGACGCTATGCTCTCTGTTGGCGGCGAGGTTGTCGGTGTGATCCCTCACTTCATGAAGGAGGTTGAGTGGGATCACAAAGGTGTGGCAGACATGAGGCTGACTGACACAATGTCCGAGCGTAAGCAGATGATGATTTCGATGTCGGACGCCATAATAGTACTGCCAGGCAGCACAGGAACTCTCGATGAACTTTTTGAGGCTGTGTCGGACAAGAAACTCGGTATCCTGTCTCAGCCTATTGTACTGCTCAATTCCGATGGCTTTTATGACCACACTCTCGCCCAGCTACGAATAATGGTCGAGAAGCAATTCATGACGCAAAAACACATGGATGTGTTGAGTGAGGCCAAGTCAATCGACGATGTCGTCCGATTAATCAATGAGGCTCCTGTGTCCGTGGGAAATCTCACCGACGCGCAGGTCTAAAATACTTTCCCTCATTCCACTTGTATGACGGATTCGCAAGTAAGCTCATCCATGCAACATATAGCGCGCGCAGACTCTACTGTGCGCGTGATGCGTCAGTCGGCTAAGCCTGTTGCGAAAAAGAACGCTGTGGAGGAGTTGTATGTCTCTCATGCGGATTCATCATTCTTTTTCACTTCCGACACGACTTTTGAGCAAGTCTGCCTCAAAGTGACAGATGTCTCTGGTGCCGTAACCTCGTCTCGTTGGGTTAAACCTCTTGACTTATCTGTTAAGGTGGGCTACTCGGGAACTCTCTCTTACACTTGCTCAGAGCCTGAACTAACTCTTCAGCCACGCGGAACGTCACCCCTTCGTCAGTACTCGGGAGCTGTCGTATTGACTGTTCTCTTGGCTGTCATCTCTTTGTGTGTGATAAGGGCGACGTCGCGAACCATTATTTCCGATGTCTTTGGGCTTATCACGGATAGCATCGGTTGGAAGCGGTTTGAGCAGTCGCAGTTCGCGCTCAAGGGTTTTGACCTCTTTTTGTTCAACGCTGTCTACTTTGTCGTCGTCTCGGTTTTCACGACCGAGGTCGTCATGCTCTTGGTGTCCGACTTTTTTGTTGGGCGAGACGTTTACATGGTGACAGGAATGGTCACCCTTGCCATTTTCGCATTTTATGCCCTTCGCTTTATTTCCGATACTGTAATTGGCTTCGCTTTCCGAGTCGAGGCTAATTTGCGCCTTCTGACTGTTTATCGCAGGTCATCGCGGGCCATCATTGGCATGCTACTTTTGCCTTTGGTGCTGCTTATGCCTTTCATCTCTTCGAGCGGAGCAACTTATGTTGCCGGATTTGGCCTTATCCTTATAATCGTTATTACAATCATACGTTTAGCCAAGACAATAAGAATAAATTTGACCAATTTAGCCACATTTCTTTACTTCATTTTGTACCTTTGCACCGTCGAAGCGCTACCTCTCGCATGTCTTCTCAAGATTGCCGAGATGTTGTCGCACCCGGCTGGCGCGTAACCCCTTGAGGAATGTGGATGCTCAAAACAAGTATTTAACATCTAAACAGGCAAGTTACTCTCCAAAAACCAATTCAGCCCGAGTGTGTAGGAAAACGTCGTCTCTGTGGCACGTCAGTACGAACATCGGGATCACACCAATTTAGTAGAATACTGAAAAATCTACCGCATTGAAAGTACAGAAGATTCTCGTTTCCCAACCAACGCCGACCGACCCAAAGTCGCCATATTTCGAGGTGGCGCAAAGCAATGGCATCACTTTCGACTTCCAATCTTTCATTGAGATTGAGGGACTCGACGCCAAGACCTTCAGAAAGCAGCGTGTCGACATCCTTAGCTTCACGGCGATAGTTTTCACAAGCAAGATAGCTGTCGATCACTTCTTCCGCCTTTGCACTGAGCTGCGTGTCGCTATACCCGACACAATGAAATATTTCTGCATCTCGGAGTCTATAGCTGTCTACCTTCAGAAGTATATTATCTACCGGAAACGTAAGATTTTTCATGCCGAAAGCAAGTTCTCTGAACTTGTTGAAATCATGAAGAAACACAAGGAGGAGAAATATCTCGTTCCGCAGCCTGATGTCCACAAGGCCGAGATTCCAATGCTTATGGACAAGATGAAGCTGACCTACAAGATCGCTACATTCTATCGCAGCGTCAGCTCGGACCTTAAGGCTCTCGACATAAAGAGTTATGATATGATTGTCCTCTTCAGCCCCATGAGCATCACCTCCCTCAGCGAGAATTTCCCCGACTATGCTCAGGGCGAGCAGCTCATAGCTGCTTTTGGGCCTGCAACATGTAAAGCTGTGACTGACGCAGGTTTACGTCTTGATATACAGGTTCCAACCCCCGAGGCTCCCTCAATGGCGGCTGCCATAGACCTCTACATCAAGAAAAATAAGTAGATTTCTCAGCGGGGCGGCTGCAAGATGCGATGTCAACGCTCCTCGCCAATACTTGAGTGTCAATATGAACTAAGTCCAGAGTCCACGACTCTGGACTTTATTTGTTTTATTCTCACATCAAATCACTCTCATTGGCACCAACTTTATACTTGTCTTTTCGCAAATAACAGAAATTTATAAGTATATTTGCGGCAAGTAATGTCTTTTCGTTTGTCGCTCCAATCTTGCTTTTACTGTGGCAGGCGATGTTTGTAATCACTTGTGAACTAACAACCTAAAACGTGAACACGACAGAGATTATCGTTGTGTCTATACTTGGCTTCACCCTCTTATGGCAACTCTTCTACTGGGCTTTCTTCATGTTCAGGGTTCATAAGAAGCCGCGCAACATGTCATCTCAGTTTCCTCCTTTGAGCATCGTCATTTGCGCGCGCAACGAGGAGGATAATTTGCAACGCCTAATCCCTGCTCTCCTTGAGCAAAAATATCCGGCGCAAAAGCAGATAATTATCGTTGACGACTGCTCAACCGATGACACCCCAATGGTGCTCGCTCAGTTCAGAGCGAGTTATCCCGAGGTTTATACCACATCCATTCCCGGAGATAAAAAGTTCAAACACTCTAAGAAACTTGCTCTGACTGTCGGCATTAAGGCCGCAAAGCATAACCATATCGTCTTCATTGATGCGGACTGTGTCCCTGCTTCGGACAATTGGCTGACTTATATGGCCGAAGGCTACTCATCTGATGGAAAGGAGATGGTGATTGGCTATGGAAGGTATGCTTCCCACCCAGGGTTGTTGAACCTCATGATTCGTTACGAGACCTTTTGGAATGCAGTCCAATATTTTGGATTCGCCAAGGCTCTTCGCCCTTTCATGGGTGTCGGGCGTAATTTGTCTTATACCAAAGATTTATTTGGTCGCAGCTCTCAGTTTCGGAATAATCTGAATATTCTATCAGGCGACGATGACCTTTTTGTCAGTGAGATGGGAACTAAGGCAAACACGGAGATTGTATTCGAGGCTCCCGCCCATACAGTGAGCGAGCCCAAGAGTTGTTGGATTGATTATTCCGCCCAGAAGAGTCGCCACCTGACCACCTGCTCTCTCTACCGCCCCTCTGTCAAGTTTTGGCTTGGTTCTGAGACTTTAACCCGTCTCTTTTTCTGGCTGAGCCTCGTTGCCGCCTTGACTCTCGGGCTTGTATATGACTCTGACGTTTTGCTCATAGCCGCCGCAGTGGCCTTCTCGATTAGGACAATAGTCATTTACACGGCCATGGGACTCTCTGCCAAAGCTATGGGAGAGAGCCGCATGTGGCTTCTCGCTTTGCCAATGGATATAGCCATACCTTGTATGCAGTCGCTTGCTTGGTTGACGGGGGTGGCAACTCAAAGTCGCAACACATGGAAGTAAACTCGCAAAACAGCATCCACTCTGACAAGGCTCTATATGACATGGAGCTCGTCGATCGTGCAAAACAGGGCGACCAAAAAGCTTATGCCAAGTTGCTTTCCCGCTACCGCGACTCTATCTATTTTATGCTCCTTAAAATGGTGGGGAATAAAGTAGATGCGGAGGATTTGACGATCGAGGCTTTTGGAAAGGCTTTTAGGAATATCGAGCTCTACTCGCCAAACTACGCCTTCTCAACTTGGCTCTTTAAAATTGCCTCTAACAACGGAATTGATTTCCTGAGGCGTAAAAAGGCTAAACTTGTCTCTATTGATCAGGAGAATGAAGACAAGGAGGAGGGCGGCGCAAGGCAGATCACCATTTGTGATGATGGACCTGACCCTGCAGACGCCCTTGTGAAAAGTCAGACCGTCGAGGCGGTGCGCGCCGTGGTCGAAAAACTTAAGCCGCGTTACAAGACGCTTGTTGAGCTTAGGTATTTCAAGGAGTTGTCCTACGAAGAGATTGCCGAGCAACTTGACATGCCCATCGGTACGGTCAAGGCTCAACTTTTCCGAAGCAGGGAGCTTCTCTATAACATTCTTAAGAACACAGAAACAGCACAAGACAGATGAGTATTGTCGAAACATATTTTCACAACCTTTCTGACCGTCAAAAAGAGCAGTTTGATATGCTCCAGCCCCTCTATGAGGATTGGAACTCTAAGATTAACCTCGTCTCACGCAAAGATATAGGTGAGCTGATGACCCACCACGTCCTCCATTCGCTCGCAATTGCTAAGTACAATGCTTTTGTCCCGGGGACAAGTTTTGTCGATATAGGCACGGGTGGAGGCTTTCCCGGAATCCCTATGGCTATCATGTTCCCCGAGTGCCAGTTTACTCTTGTCGACTCAATCGGGAAGAAGGTCATGGTCTGTGAGGAGGTGGCTAAGTCTCTCGGGCTTACGAATGTGAAAACTATTAAATCCCGTTCTGAGGATTTGCAAGGAAAGTTCGATTTCGTCACTGGCCGCGGTGTAACCAGATTGCCTGAGTTTGTTCAGCAAACACGTCATCTGGTTAGCTCTAAGCAGAAAAATGCTATTATGAATGGCATTTTGTACCTCAAGGGTGGTGACATATCAGGCGAGTTAAGGCCGTTCAATAACACGTCATCTTGGTGTGACATCTCTACTTATTTCCCTGGAATTAAATATTTTGAGGAGGATAAAAAGGTTGTCTACATTGAGATTTATTAGAGTTCTCTGTTTCTTTCTCTTCTTTCAGGCGCTCGTCTTCGCTGTTACCGCTTCAGCGCAAGTCCGTTCTATATCAGACCTTTTGCCTGCTGACTCTATTGTCAGCGTGCTTAAAGGTCCTAATGTCGCTCTTGACAATCCTTTGGTTGTCAAGTCTGTTGTGGCTGATGGCAACCAAATTCGCATTAAGCTTTCAAATAATGCGAAATGTCTTCCACTTACGCGCAATCAACTCAATGCGGCGGTGGATAGTGTCCGGAAATGGGCCTCTATGCCCACTGCGACGGTAAAGTTCTACACCGCTGAGGTTTCCCTGTCAGACATAGTCATAAAAGAAGGTCCGTCTGTCGGAACTTTGCCGCAAGGTTCGCCTGTCCGTCGCATGGACGATGGCTTTTCTGGCGCGTTAGATGGCAGGAATATTGCATTATGGCCGAGCCATGGCAGATATTATGAGTCTTCCCTTAACAGATGGGAGTGGCAGCGTGGTCGGCTTTTTACTACTGTTGAGGATTTGTTCACGCCCTCATTTGTGCTTCCTTTTCTCATCCCTATGCTTGAGAATGCAGGTGCCATGGTTTTTACGCCTCGTGAAAGGGATACGACGCGAGTTTCTGTCGTTGTGGACAACGCAGACGAGGGCTTCTTTTCCACTCGGGTATTTGGCAAGACAGTGAAACGCGTAGCTGGTTTTGCTCACTATGACAGGCTGAAAGACAGGGAAAACCCATTCCTCATGGGTGATGCCTACATCTATTCGCAAATGAATAGTGAGTCCGACTCTGTCGTATTCCATGGCCGGACTGAGGCCTCTGGAAATCAGATGCTATATATTGCCTATCCTGCCATAACTGATGGCTCTACGCCCATCGACGGTGCGGAACTCATTGTCCGTTATTCAGATGGTGAATGTAAATTTCGCATTGACCAACGTATTGGTGGCTCAATGTGGATGCCTGTGGGAGTCATGAACTTCATTGAGGGGCGCGATTGGTTCGTTATTATAAAAGGGGATGGCTCTATTTCTGCCGATGCTGTGCGTATTGGAGGTGGAATGGGTGTCGTTGAGCGGAATGGGTCTCTCAGTGGAATGCCGGCTTGGGCAGAGGCCGCGCGCTATTATCTGCAAGCTGATGGCTTCGACTATGACAAGGTGCTAAGTCTCAGCAAAGGAGCTAAGGAATATACTGATGATATTAACGCCCGGGGCGAGTGGGTTAATGCACTTGTGTCTGATAAGAACATACCAATTGATCTCTCTTTCGCTCTTCATACTGATGCTGGTGTCACTTATTCTGATTCAATTATTGGGACGCTTGCCCTTATAACTACCAATAAATCAGGCAGTGTGAATTTTCCCGATGGGCGTAGTCGTCTTCTTTCCAGACAGTTGGCTGGCGCTGTCTCCAAAAGTGTGACTGATGACATTCGTCGTGTGTGGAACATCAATTGGACTTCTCGGGGAATTTCGGATAAAGGGTACTCAGAGAGTAGAAGACCTGATGTGCCAGCCTTACTGCTTGAACTTTTATCTCACCAAAATATAGCAGATTTGCGCCTTGGGCTTCACCCCGCTTTTCGCAGGGATGTCGCGCGTGCCATATATAAAGGCATGTTGCGCTTCCTCCGTGGTCCCGAGGCCCCTGTTACTCCCCTCCCTCCATCAAGACTTTCTATCAGTTTCACTGGTTCAGATAGTCTGCGAATCTCTTGGATTCCGACAGTTGATACCCTTGAGCCATCAGCCATTGCCAACCGTTTTGCAGTATACGATGGCCCGCGCCTTGTGACGATTACGGACGAGACGAGTGTTTGCGTCTACCAGCATCATGATGGCCTAATTCACAATTACTATGTCGTCTCGATAGGCCCTGGTGGTCGCTCCATGCCATCGGAATCTCTCCCGGCATGTCTATGGCAAGGAGGGGAAAAGGCATTGCTTGTTGAAGGAATGGATAGGCTTTCTGCGCCTGATATGATTTTGTCTGAAACCTGGTCTGGTGTCCTTTCTCAAAATGATGCAGGCGTTCCTTGGCAAGGTGATGTCTATTCTGTTGGTGAGCAATTCGATTTTGACCCCCATATGGCATGGGCTGATGATGATGCTCCAGGATGCGGAGCTTCCTATGCCGACCGTGAGATGGTTTCTTGTAAGGGTGGGGCTACTAATGACTTTAAGCCGTCTGATGTGGCTGTGGCAATGCGTATGGCTGGTTATTCATTTGTTTCACAAACGAAGGATGCCTTTGACCATGACACAGTTCCTTTGCTTTCTTTGCCCTATGACTTTGTCCGTATTAATCTCGACCGTCAAAAGAGTACAAATTATGGTGATGCTGGAATTCGCCACCAGATTTATACGTATGGGTTCCGTAGGCATATTGACAACCTCATAGTAAATGGGGCGAAAATTATAATTAGTGGCAGTTTCGTCGGCTCGGACATATCTTCCGATACCATTTCCCATTGGTGTTCAACTTCTCTGGGCATTAAAGCTCGTACTTCGCATGCGTCACGCTCTTTCTCCGTGAGAATGATGGACGCCTCATCTCCTAAACGCTGGATGAGGGAAAATTGCATCTCTACACCCGAAAAATCGCAAATTTGGAATCCTCAAGCTGATGCGATTGAACCCGCTAATGCTCATGCAAAAACTATTGCGAGGTATTCAGACACCCAGATGTCTGCTGCGGTTGAATATGGCAATGTTGTCGTTGTCGGATTTTAGCAGTTGACGTTCATCTCCCCACTTAAATTTTGATTTTTGCGCTTATGCCGTCAAGGTCGTTAATGTGTTTCTCTTGACGCTATTGCATATGTAAAAAGCAATCGCCCGACTCCTATTTATTAGAAGCCGGGCGATTTTATTTAACTAAGAAACAATGCTGTGCTTTTTAGTAAGCCCTCGCGTTTCGTCCCTCAATGTAGTTGATGAATGCCGTGTTGACGACTTTGTTTCCGCCGGGGGTGGGGTAGTTACCTGTGAAGTACCAATCGCCACTGTCGTTGGGGCAGGCCTTGTGAAGGTTCTCCACAGTTTGGAATACAATCTCAACCTCAGCGTGCATGCCCTCGGGCGTCAGCATCTGTGCCACTTTTTGCGAAATCTCCTCTACGGTGAAAGGTTTGTAAATATCCTTCACGCAGTTGACAATCTCCTCTTTGGGCAAGTTCTGCTGCTCTTTGCAAGCCTTATATGTCTCGTTGATTATATTCTCGCGTCCAGTCTCCTTGAGAAGCTCTATAGCCGCCGCAAAAGCGCAGAAGTCTCCCAATTTGGCCATGTCTATGCCATAGCAGTCGGGATACCTTATCTGAGGTGCTGAAGACACGACGATTATCTTCTTGGGATGCAGGCGGTCTAAGATGCGTAAGATGCTGCGCTTGAGCGTGGTTCCGCGGACAATCGAGTCGTCTATGACAACGAGCGTGTCCTGCAGATTTTTCACTATGCCATAGGTGACATCATAAACATGGCCCACCATGTTGTCGCGGCCTGAGTCGGCTGTGATAAATGTGCGCATTTTGACGTCTTTGATGGGTATCTTCTCAAAGCGCGGCTCATGACGCATAATCTCCATGAAACGCTCACGGCTTACCTCACCCTTTGACTGCTCTGCAAGAACTTGCTCACATTGGCGAAGTTTAATCTGCTCGCGGACTCCATCCATCAAACCAAGGTAGGCAGTCTCCGCCGTGTTGGGGATGTATGAGAATACAGTGTTGTCAATGTCATAGCCAACTCTCTCAAGAAGGGTAGGGGCTAAAAGGAAGCCAAGCTGCTTGCGCTCGTGATATATGTCTCTGTCAGAGCCGCGAGAGAAATATATTCTCTCGAATGAGCATGACTTGCGCTCCTGTGGTACACGCACCAGCTCGTCAGAGACATGACCATTCTTACGTATGATTATGGCGTGACCTGGCTTAAGCTCTTGAACCTGGCAATAGCGTACGTTGATTGCGGTCTGAATGACTGGACGCTCTGACGCGACAACCACAATCTCGTCATCATAGTAGAAATATGCAGGGCGAATACCCCACGGGTCTCGGGTGACAAAGGCGTCGCCATGGCCAAAGATACCTCCAATGACATAACCGCCATCCCACTTCCTGCTTGACCTCTCTAAGATTTTGCGGATGTCTATCGAGCTCTCTATCTTCTCTGAAATGTCGCGGTTGTCCAGCCCCTCGTTCTTATATTGACGGAAGAGCAACTGGACCTCGTCATCAACAAAGTGGCCCACATTCTCCAGAATGGTAACCGTATCAGAGAAATTTTTCGGATGCTGCCCGAGCTCAACCAAACTTGCGAAAATCTCGTCGACGTTCGTCAGGTTGAAGTTGCCAGCCAAGGCCAAGTTACGGCTGCGCCAATTGTTCTCGCGCATCACTGGGTGGCAATACTCAATGTTGTTATTGCCGAACGTACCGTAACGCAGGTGACCTAAGTACACCTCTCCTGCGAACGGCAGATGGTTCTTTGCCCATACGGGGTCGCTTGCTAACTCTGGATGATGCTCAAACGCCTGCTGAATGGGTTTGTTTATCCCGTTGATGACGTCCTGGATTGGATTGTCTCCATTGGAACGCGTGCGGTATATGTACTGCTCGCCAGAGGGCTGATCGAGTTTGAGGCCGACGGCGCCTGCGCCATCCTGACCGCGGTTATGCTGCTTCTCCATAAGGAGGAACAAGCGTTGCAGGCCATATTGCCATGTGCCATACTTCTGCTGGTAGTACTCCAGCGGCTTGAGCAGACGGACGAGGGCTATGCCGCACTCGTGCTTGATCGCTTCACTCATCTATTGTGGTGTGTTTTTTATTGTAGACTCCTTTTGAGGCCTTTTTACGATGCGCAAATATAAGTAAAATGTAACTTATTCGGCACTCCTAAAAAGCTATGCGCACCAGCAGGATGTCTCTCTATGTCTGTCCGTGCGGGTGCGCAATTTCTCATGTCTTATATTGCTTTGACTTTTAGCTATTTCCTGAATGTGCTTTTCTTCACCGTGTTGTCATACACGATGTAACTGCCACTGAAACTCCCTTGGATGGTGTTGAGCAGAGGGAGGGCCTCACTCTTTGAACGATAGTCGCCTACGCGCACTCGCCAAAAGGGGGCCGTGTATATCACGTACACCCTCTCGGCTGGATACATCTTGGCGAACTTGGCCATGACATTCTCCGCCTCCGTCTTTGAACTGACTCCTGAGCCTGAGTAAATTTGAATGCGGAAACCGTCTATCTGTGTCTGGTTGCTGTTACTCTTGGAACTTTGAATCAAGAGTGAGTCAAGGCTAACTGTGTTGCACCTGACATTCAATTTTCCACCTGATTGTGCAGAGGCCGAGACACCATACGCAATGCCAACCATTGCGATAAGAGTAGTTATAAATGCTTTCCTACATGTCATGTGGCAAAGTTATATATTTTCAACCAACTATTCTCTTCAAAATTTTCAAGTCTGTCCCTGTCTTTAATTTCAGCATATGGGCTACTATTGCGATTCGGCTGTCATTGGGACTTTCATCAGGCATTTTAAACCAGTCAGCGTATAAAATCTCAGGTGTTGAGTAGCGAGCTTTGCCCCAGCCATATGGTTTGCCGTTCCTGCCCATGTCATACTCAAAGTCTGAGACCACCAGCCTGCCTTTCATCTGCAGCCTGGTCAAGACTGTGTCAAGCGATGTCCGTGACGCATTTAAGCCTTCTATGTTCGCAAGCAGAGCCCTTTCCGCCGCAGTCGCGCCATGTGGACCAAAACCGCATTCCTCGCGTATCTCTGTCGAAAGCATGCTCTCGTTCGCCTCTACCGCTTTCAAGACGCGCTCCTCGTCATATCCAAGTGGCTTCCCGTCTCTGCGAATGTTGATTAGTCGGGGCAGCCATTTGCGTGAGACAAATACTGCCTTGTTCCTGAAATATTTTGCATAAGCATACAAACCCGTGCGGACTATTGGCCCCTTCCATTCCCAAGGCCCGTCCACGTTGTCTGCAAACCACAGTTCTTGCGGTGTGTGCTCCTCTATTGACAGGCCTTTTATCTCTCCTGCGAAAAGTGGCAAAAAGCCAACCTCGTCAATCTTGGCCATGACATCTTCCGCACATCGGAAATACATCTCATTGCCTGTGGAGAACATGCCGTTTTTCATCTCGTTATATCTGTCCATTACTGCAATGCGTGGTTTTCAGATGCCAAGGTCTCCGTCATCTTCCGGCTCGGTCTCTAATGCGCGCCTGAAAAATGCGTTGAGGGGTGCGCTTATAGCTATGTCGTTTTGTAAAACGGGGGCGAAATCTGCTGATGTCACAATGTCGTCTGTGTAGTCGACTCTTGCGTTAAGGCTCTTATATTTAAGGTAGTCTGCGTATCTCGGGGCTATGTCATAGCCTCTTGGCAATGTCTTGAGTTTCTCCTCGTCCCAAAGGCTCATGCGCTCCTTGAATCTCTTATTCTCAACTATCGCCTCAAGGTCCTCGGGAAAATTGCAAATCTCTGTACGAAGCCGCTTTACCATGTCTGACGGCAGACCATAGTTACCAGTGCAAAAAAAACAGTTGCCCGGCTCAATGTGAAGATAGTAACCGGGCAGTGGGCTCTTCCGCCCTCCTGGGCATACGAATGCGCCAAAATGCCTTTTATACGGACTCTTGTCAGGAGAGAAGCGGATATCCCTGTTGAACCGGTATACGCAATTCTTCGCCTCGTGGTCACCAACTGTCGGGTCGGCTGCCTGCACCATCTTGATGAATTGACCGACAAAAACAAGGAACGACGCCCTTGCTGCCTCATATTGGCTGCGGTGGGCGTCGAACCATGGTTTGTTGTTGTTGACCTTTATCGACTTGAGAAATTCTAATATGGATGGGTCAATCATTTAACTCTTTCTTGTGGGACTGTATTCTCGCTGCTTTACTGCACGAGGGTTCCGTTTGTCCTGTTATAGTCTACTTTGGCCAAATATAGTTGATACTGGGCGTCCACCTTCGCTGCCATAGCTTGCTGCCAAAGAACTTGGCTCTCCATGTAGTCTGACAATGTCTCATACCCGTTGTCATACAAGCTCTTGCTCGAGCGCATGTTTTCTGCGGCTTGTTCCAAACTCTTTTCTGCCACGGCAAGCTCTTTCTCCGCTTCATTCAAAACGTTGCTTGAGCGCTGTTTTTCAAGCTCCATCTGCTCGGTGAGATTTTCTTTCTCTAATCGTGCCTGCTCAAGTTCACATCTTGAGGCTCTTACTTTGTTTGCGTCTTTGCCAAAGTTGAACAAGGGAACTTTTACGTTTATCAATGCAGTGAACGCCAAATCATTCAACAGCTTCTCGTCGAAACTGCTCCCTGACACGTCGCCACTAACGTTTATTCCGTTTATGTAGCTGCCCATGAGCATAAGGCCAACCTCGGGAAGAATTGATGAGCGGGTTACTTTTGTCTTGGCCTCCGCGACCTCGACTTTCTTGCTCAGCATGATGCTCTCCGGGCGGTTCTCTACGCTGCCGTCGCGAACGTCCATGTCGGGATAGTCGTCAGCTACGTCAATATCAGATGTGAGGCTCATGCCTATCTTGTGGCAAAGATTCATCTTTGCGAGAGTGACTGCGTTGGATGCCTTCTGCATGTTCAACTCGCTCTCGTTCAGCTTGACTTGGACTTTTAGGACGTCGTTGCCCGTTTTCATGCCCTGATTCTTTGCCTTGGTGACGTTGTCCATCAGCTCTCGCAGGACGTCATTATACTTCTCCGCAACCTTTTGCAACTCCTTGGCTTTTATGACGAGTGCGTATGCTTGGTCTGTTCCCTCTATCACTGTGGCCTGGGTCAAAGTCTCGTTAGCTTCCGAGGCTTCAACTGCCAAGCCTGCCATTTTGCTCGCATTGGCTATTTTGCCACCCATGTAGATTGGCTGCTTTAGTGTGAGGCCAGCCATGAACATCGGGCCAAGCTCATATTCTATGCTGCCTGTCAAGGGCATGTATGCATATCCTGTCAAATTTTGGACCAGCCACATCTTGTCCGCCAAATTTGGGGTCTGAGCGCCAAAGGTGGTCGCGTCTGGTTTGAAGACTGGCAGATTTTGGGTCATGCTGAAGTCCTCACTGCCATTGAATGTGCTATATGCGCCAATGACGTTGAGTGTCAAGCTTGGCAGATAATTAGCCCTGTAGCTTTTCTTGGTGTACTTAGCGCTTTCTGTCTTGCTCTGCGATGCCTTAATCTCGTGGTTGTTCTTGAGTGCCATCTCGCGGCATTCGTCAAGGGTGAGTACTTGTTGCGCCTCTGCGGCAACGGTCACGCCAAGAATAGCCAGCGTCGTTATGAGTCTCATGTGCTAATTCCTTATGTTAATCGGGTAATGCGTCTTTTCTATCATGTTTGCGCTGTGACGCATTCTTTTCGCTCGCAAATGTAATATTTATTCTTTCTCTTGATGCTGGCGAGTCTACCTAAGTTGTTTGATATTAACTATTAAAAGCATATCAGAACAGCCCCTGTTGTCTGTTTTTGGAGTTTTATGATACTTTTTTGTGCTTACTTCTGTAATCTTCCCAAAAACAACTTTGGCGTCAGTCCGCTCCCCTCGAAGCTTGACTGACGCCAAAGTTTTGTGTTTGGTGTTGCCAGACTATTTCTTGCTTGAAGCTGAATTTTTCTTGGCTGCCTTGGCATGCTCAAAAGTCTTGGCATCAATGCTCTTGTTGAGAGTCTTGGTGCCAAGCTCGTAGAGTGTGTAGCTGCCATCCTTCTCTATGAGTTTGAGGCTCGTGAGGGTGTAGTCCGTCTTGCTGTAAGCCAACTCGATGGATGTGACGCTATTGCGCCCCACTTTCATCTCTGTCTCAATGACGAAGATGATGTTGTTCCCCTTGGTTTTTGAACTTTTCAATGTTCCTTCGATTGACATCAGGTCTCCCTTGATGCATGCGAGGAGGGTGTTTGACAACTCTTCAACATGATGATTGCCCGAACGCAGAGTGCGTGCCTTGCCTCCTATGGTCAGGGAAACGTTGTCCTCTGTAACGACAAAAATCTCGCCACTTGTATATTTCATGGCCAAGTTGTCCGGGCTCTGGAAGTAGAAGTTGCCCTCTTCTGGCTTGGGAGCGTCTTTGATGACGGCAACCTTGGTGGTGCGGGAGAATGGACACTGGATGGTGCTTACCTTTTTGTTTGCATCACATACTTTGGTGACGTCTGCGTTCTTGCTTGCGTTCTTCAATTCGTCCGCATGCGCAAGGGTGGGGAAGAGTAGGGCTGCCGCAATGGCTATAAATCCTAACTTTTTCATCTTTGTTCTTGTATGTCTTTTTTCGTTTTTAATACACTAATTGTTAAGTTGGCTAATGACGCTTTCCATTCCGACTATCTCTGCGCATGTGAACAATGAGGTCATCGATGTGCCAAGCACTCCATGAAGGTTGAGGCTCTGACCTGTCATGTACACATTTGCTGCTGGTGTCTTTGGTGTCAGCACGGTCAACATTGGCGAGCTGTAGTCCTTGCGTATTCCATATGCCGAACCATGCTCAGTTCCAGTGTAGTCTGCGTATGTCAGTGGGGTGCTTATCCACTTGTCTTCAATGGCATCGCAAAGTCCTGGCAGTCGCGTTTCGGCCAGTTTGACACATTCGTCGGCTATGTTCTCTTTCATTCCAACGTAGTCTTCACCTCTGTATCCAACTTTCGTGCCAAACCATTTTTGGACATCTTCCCACTTCATCGGGGTCAGAAGGTCTATACCTCTCGCATATTCGCTTCCGTCGGTTGGCGGCATGAAGCTTACCATCATTGCTTTTACACCTTCGCCTAACTGCTCGTGCAGTCCCCATACGCCGCTTTCCTTATAAATGAATAAGTTGCGGTTCTGGTATTTAATCATGCCAGGTTTGAGCGCGATGTTGACTGTCAGCATGCCAAATGTGTTCTCTAACCCCTCTATCCGCTTTTGGTATATTTTGCGGGCGAGACCTGCTGTTTGTAGCAAGCGCACAGTGGCTGCTGGATGTATGTCTGATATGAAGTTGTCTGCTTCGAACCGTGCCGTGCCGTCATTAACGATAACAGCCTCTGCCTTGCCGTCTTTACCCTCAATGGCGGTCACGCGGCTGTTGCGCATGACTTTACCACCCATTGATTCGATGCTCTTGCGAAGGCTCTCGGCAATCTGCATTCCGCCTCCCTCAATGCGGTATGCGCTTTGGATGAAGGTGCTGTTTATCTGCGCAAAAACGTAGAGTGGCAGCTTCTGGGCGTTAAGCTCCATCTTCATCGAGGTTCCCGACACCACGTCAATCAACGTTGGGTCTGAAATCGTCTCACGGAGGAAGTCATATGCCGATTTTGCGAAGAGGGACTGCTGATACACGTCCTCAGCTGAGCGTGGGTCAAGGCTATGGCTTATGTTGTCACCCACCTCTTTCAGCAGGGCGACATACTTCTTTAGGTTCTCCTTTTGGTTCGGAAACCGCTCGGTCAACTTCTCACGGAAATGGTCATATCCTTGCGCAAACTGGTATGAGCCGCTGGGCAATACCACCTCGTCAAAGCAGTCCATGTCCATTTTCTTCCATGGCAAGTCCATGAGACTGTAGTAGCTGAAGAGCCTGTTCAGCATCTGACCTTCGTCTAAACCTCCCACGTAATGGAAGCCTGTGTCAAATGTGTGACCAGCCCTGCGGAATGTCTGAAGGCATCCACCGATTAAAGCATCGGCCTCAAGCACAAGGACGCTCTTGCCCATCTTGCTGAGCATATATGCGCACTCAAGGCCTCCAAGTCCTGCGCCTATTACTATGACGTCGTATCTTTCCACGGAAAAACTGTCTCCTTCTGTATATTTTTCTATTTGTTGGCGGAACTTTTGGGGTCAAGCCAATTGGTCTTCCATCCCATCTTGATGATGAACCTCACGAGCCCATGGTAAAGGAATGGCTGAAGTGTATATGCCAATATGACAGCTGACGACATTCCAATAATAGTTGCTATTCCAATTGATGCTAAGGCCGGATGTGAGGCTAACAGCAATGAGCCTGTGCTGACTATGAGAGTCACTGCCGAGAAGAATATCGCCGTCTTGTGATAAACCAGCAACTGGGGCTCTGACTGAGACTTGGCCTTGCTCAGCAACCCATCCATGACGAATATGCTGTAGTCTACGCCAATTCCAAATATGAATGTCGAGATTACTATGTTTATCAGGTTGAACTGCATACCCAGCATGCCCATGACGCCCAATACAATGTACCAGCTAAGTGTCATAGGTATGAATGCGACTATGGCAAGCACAAGGTTCTTATATGAGATAAGCAATATAATGAAGACGAAGGCCATTGATATGGTCAAAGCCGTGTTGAAGTCCGCATTAATGGTCTTAACCATCTCCTCTGTATAGAACATCGGGTCGACAACGACGCAGCCCGTTGCAGCCACAAGAGCCTTGCCGACAGCCTTCTTGTCCTCCTGCTTCATCTGGACTGACGTGAAGACCATGTAGACGCTGTCTGTGTACTCTATGATGTTGGCCATAAGACCATTTGGCAACAACTCGTCCTCGTAGGGGTTCACAATGTCATATTCTGTGGTGAGCATGTCATCGAATGGTTCGAAGAATGAGGCTGAAATACCCTCAGCGGTGCACGCCTGACCTATCATCTTGTCGGTCTCTGCAATTCGCTCCTCGCTCCAGAAGTCGTACCATCTTTCAAGCCGTGCCTCCTGCTCCTCTTCTGTGGGGAAGAGGCTGGCGGCTTTTGAGTATCCGCGAATCTTGCCTTTTTCCTTGAGCGAGTCAAGTGTCACGTACATCTCGCGGCTTTTGGCCAAAGCTACGTCAAGTGATGAGTCAGATGACGCATAGTATGTTGTCACGAGGCCAGGCTGTGTCTTGCTTTGCAAAAGTGCCTGGCTGCGCTTCACTTGATCGCTTGTGAAGTTTATGTGCGTGAGGTCTGCGTCAAATGTGACAAACCTTTGTGTGTAAAAACATACGCAAGAGAGGACCACGATGGCAACGATAAGCCATTTATGCTTCTCGAACCTGTGTGAGTTGAAACGCTCCAACGCACGGAACGCTTTCTTGGAGCGCTTGTTCCTCTCTGGATTGAAAAAGTGGGGTAGGTAAACAAGGCTGAAGAATGTAGTGCCGACCAGCGCGAATGATGCGAAAAGTCCAAAGTCACTCAGCAACTCACTGCTCGTGAACAAAAGCCCAAGGAAGGAGCCAATGGTTGTCAGGCAGCCAAGGAATACCGGGGTGGCCTGGTCGCGGAGGACTCGCTCGGGCGTAGATACATATTTGTAGTGAGTTATGACGTGCAGGCAATAGCTGAGCGCGACTCCCAACACTATGGCTCCGATGCCAAGGGCCATCAGAGACATCGAACCCTTAACCAAATACATCATGGCGAGGGCGAAGAAGGCTCCGTAGATGACTGGGCATATAAGCATTGGAATAGTACTCTTGTTCTTGAAGCATATGCTTATGCCTATGCACACCAAGAGCATCGAGATGGCTATTGTCATGCTCAAGTCTTTCTTTATCTGGCGGCTATTGTTGACGCTCTGCACTGGGGCGCCATGGAAGAGTATCTCGCAGTCAGGGTGGTTTATCTCGCACTGCTTAATCTCGTCCTCAATGAGGCTGACCAACCTGCGGCCACTGCCAGAGTCGAACGATTTGAAGTTCGGTGATATGTATGAAAGGGCGACGGTCGTGTCGGGGGTGAAAAGATGCCCCTCATACACAATTTGTGAATTGCCTAAGCCCTCTTTTATGTCCTTTACTTTCTCAATGACGACATTTCGCATGCCGATGGGGTCAGCCGCAAGCATGTCTTTCATTGCAATGCCCGCTTGGGTGGTGAGCATGCCTTTGGTTGCGGCGACGTTTTTATTTATGCTGGTTTGGCTCAATAATGCCTCTATTTTGCCATATGATGACGTGTCGACAAAAACTGGGAAGTTGTCCGCTAAGTACGTGACGACGTCCAACATCATCATCTCATCCACCTGCGAGAGTATGTCCGCAATGTCATTGTTTGACGAGTCTCTCTCCATCAGGTTGTTCGTCAGCTCGTCGCTTATTTCGATTAGCTCGTCAGCTGACAACGGGTTGGCCTCGTCTTTTGAGGTCACTAAGACGAATATCTTGTCCTTGACCTTGAGTTGAGAAAATGCCAAGGTCTCTGAACTGTCCCCCGTCGAGGGCAGGAGCTTTGTTATGTCCTCTTCAAAGTGTATCTGTACACCAAGCACTACGAATAGTATAGTGCTGACAATCATTGATGTCCACCTGACTGCTCTATGCTTTGAGAGGTAGTTGTATATAGATAAGACGATTTTTGTCATTAGTGCAAAATAGGTAAAGCCCACAAAGCCGGTTCACTCAGATAGCGCCTTTTCAGAAGGCTACTCGTCTGAATAAACCGGTCTCGTGAGCTAAATCAATATGGGCTTTAATGCGCCCTTAGCCACGTGTGGCCTCGCTTTGTCTTTCCCGTCGCAATATGAGCGGATTGCCTTAACGGCTTCTTTTGCTGACGGTTGAGAGCCACTCATCCTTATCGATGAGCAATGCATCTCCCTCTTTAGGCAACGCGGGCTGCGAGGTAATCGTAGAGGTCTGCGAAAGTCTTGATGGTGCCTACCTCATTGCCGGGGATCTTAACGCCGAAGGTGCTCTCGATGAGGGCTACCATGTCGACGATGCTGAGACTGTCGAGCTGAAGAGCGTCCTTGATGACTGCATCAGGGGTGATGTCGCTTACTTCTGCCTCGAACTCGTCTGCCAACACCTCGTTGACTTTGCTAATCAATTCGTTCTTTTCCATTTTATTCTTTTGATGACTTGTTTACTTGGACAATTCTTGTCTCCTGATACTCTTCACTGCGTTTGCATTATTCTTCATGCAACACAATGATAAGTAACTCATGCTGCGCCAACTCCGCTAAGTTTGGCACATTCCCTGCAAAAGTAGTACAAAACTTTGAAAAAAGAAAAGGAGCGGGTGAAAACGAATGTTGGCGCCCGCCCCTATCTTTTCTGTAAGTCTTTACGTTGTGGCTACTTCACGTCGCGGACGACGAGAGTTGAGTTTGTGCCGCCGAAACCGAAGCTGTTGGAAAGGAATGTGTCGAAGTGGTAGTTGTCAACCCTTGCGCCCGGGATGTTCAACTTGGCTGAGTCTTCATCAGGATTCTCAAAGTTGAGGTTGGGGGCGATGAAGTTGTTCTTCATCATGAGTATTGTGTAGACAATCTCACTCGCGCCAGCCATCCACATCTCATGGCCTGTCTGACCCTTGGTCGATGTGATGTATGGCTTGTAGTCACCCATTACACGGTCGATTGCCTTGGCCTCGTTCTGGTCACCAACATGAGTTGATGTCGCATGAGCGTTAATGTAGCCAATCTCGCTCAAGTTGATGCCTGCCTGCTTGATTGACATGAGGAGAGAACGCGCAGGTCCGTCCACGTTAGGGGTTGAGATATGGTCGCCGTTGCTTGAGAAACCATAACCGAGTATCTCTGCATAGATGGTGGCGCCTCGTTTGACCGCGCTTTCGTAGTCCTCGATTATGACTGTGGCAGCTCCACCTCCGGGAACGAGACCATCGCGGTCACGGTCGAATGGGCGGGATGCCTTCTCGGGAGCGTCTTCGCGTGCAGAGAAGGCGGAAATGCCATCAAAAGAGCCAATCGAGAATGGGTTGACCTCCTGAGCACCACCGCAAACTATGCAGTCCTGAAGACCTTCGCTGATGAGGAGTGAGCCAAGTCCGATGGCATGTGAGCCAGATGCGCATGCTCCTGATACGGTAAGGTTCATGCCCTTGAGTTTGAAGAGGCATGACAAGTTCATGGTGACGGTTGAGTTCATGGACTGGAAGATTGCGCCTGAACCAACAAGAGTGGTGTCTTTCTTCTCGCGCATGATGTCCACGCTCTTAACTACGGCGTCTGCGCTACTGTCGTTTCCATAGAGTATGCCGACGTTGTGTGCCTCTATGTAGTCGGGGTCGAGCTTAGCATCGGCCAATGCGTCGCGGGTTGCGAGGTATGCGTATTTAACCTCATCTGCCATGTATACGCGCTGGCTGCGGCTAAGGATTCCCTTCAGGTCGGGAACAGGTACGTTTGCCGTCAGCGCTGAACGGAAGCCCATCTCTTTACGAACGGGGTCGAAGATGATGCCGGACTTTCCGTTGTATAGTGAGTCACGAACCTCGTCAAGCGTCTTGCCGAGGCAAGAGTAGATGCCAAGGCCTGTTATTACGACTCTCCTTTTCATATTGCTTATGACTTTTATGTGTTTCTTGGTGTTTGTTTTCTGACTTATTCTATTCGCCTGCGCAATTTTTGACCCTATTACTTGTGGCCAAACCATCCGCTTTGCGGCTCGCAATTTCGTAATTATTGCTGTTTTAAAATCGCAATTTCACAATTTTAATAGGGTGACGGCAGGGCTATGCTGGGATTTTACTGTTGTGGGCGTTCTGAATGTCTTGTCACACAATGGTTTGCAAATTGCATATTGTTCCGTTTGTTGTTTGGACGCCGCTTTTGGGGGAGCTTGTTGTGTTGGTCGGTTTGCGCACGTGCGCATAAGTATTTACCCCCATCGGGTATTGGGCGCAAAATCTACTCTTTCGCCACAACGCTTTCTATTGCTCCTCGCCAACTATTTGTGGCAGTGTGAATATGAAACGGGCTCCACCTGTGTATGAGGTGTCGACCCAAATTCTTCCGCCAAGCTTTTCTACTATCATCCGGCAGAGTGACAAGCCGAGACCGGTGCCATTTGAGTACTCCTCAAGTTTTACGAATCTTCCGAAAACTTCCTCTGCCTTGTCTGGTGGTATACCTTTGCCAGTATCTGATACTATTATGCGACAGCCGTCATCTTTATCGTAATCAAGCGACACCGTGATCTCACCTTCTTCTGTGAATTTGACAGCGTTGTTGAGCAAGTTCATCAAGACTTGTTGCAAGCGCAACCTGTCTGTGTTGAATGGGAATGCCGCAATGCTTGTGTCGAGCATGAAGCGAATGTTGGGCTTGCCAGCTGCCATTTGGCTCGTGTTAAGCATTGTTTTGCAAGTCTCGACAAGGTCAATCTCCTCAATGTCGAATTTGGCACGCCCTGATTCTATTCGCGATATGTCTAATATGCTGTTTACGAGATTTGTAAGAAGGTTGCTGTTTTTATAGATGATGTCTAATATTTTGTTGCGCTCGTCCTTCGACAGGCTGTCGCACTGAGTTGCGATGACTTGCGAGAAGCCGACAATGGCGTTGAGAGGTGTGCGTATCTCGTGACTCATGTCCGCAAGGAATGTCGTTTTGAGCATACTGCTTTTCTCCGCCTTGTTTTTGGAGATAATCAACTCTTTCTGCTTCTTTTCTAACTCGATTTTCAGTTTCCTTATTTTTCGCAGATTGTTGACTACTATGCATAGGACAATGGACAGGCCAACTATTATGACAATGACGAGGACTATCTCTTTTGAGTAGGTCTGAAAGATTGAACTCGGCTTGTTCATCACGATTGAGCCGCTCGGCAACTCTTCTTCGGTTATCCCTATGTCCTTCATCGCCTTGTAGTTGAATTTATAACTCAAGTCGATGAAGTCCATTGTGGTCTTGCCGGTCGTCTCATACTCTATGACGCGTTCTGCCAATAGCGGGCCAAGGTTCTGGTAGTCGGGTGTGTATCCTCCAACGGCCCAACTGTCTAATCCTGTGTTTGAAATGGTTATGACTGCTAAGTGCGTGTTGCTCTGCCTGAGCATCTCCATTGAAGAGTTGATGTAGAATCTGTTGTCCTTGTCAAATCTCCATGCACCTACCAAGAGTGCGGTGTTACCCTTGAGTTGTGAAATTGAATCCGCAGCGCTCAAGACTGTCAAGTTCCTTCCGTCTAACCAGTTGTATGTGTATTTGTTGTGGCGTGTGGCGCTTTCTATGACCAATGCTTTTTGGCAGAATCCTCCGTAGCTGTTGTCACTGAGGAATGTGATGTTGTTCACATATGGGAATAGCTTGCCTATTAGCTCGATGTTCTTGTCTACATTATACTCATAGAACTCTCCGCCCACAATGTTGTACAGGGCAGCAACTTCGGTGATGTCTCTGTTTTCTGGAATCCAGTTGTCTATATCTTCCGAATTTTGGGGGAATTCAATAAAGTTCCGACTGCACATTCCGCATATGACAGGGATGTCGGGTAGGTCGGACAGGTTGATGTCGAGGTATGCGGCGACGGCCTCTTGCCCTAATACGAGGATTATGTCAGGGCGCTGATATTGCGAGCTGCACTTGCTTAGGATTTTAAGAAGGCGTGTTTTCCACGATGCGTAGTCGCTGAATTTGTTGCACCATAGGCACTCAACCGATATGTCGAAGTCCTCCTGACGCTCTCTCATGTGTTTACTGAACGCGTCTATCGTGTACGACAAATTGTTCGAGTCTGGGTTATATGCGCATATAACCATTACTTTTGTCTTGGCCGCATACGCCCCTGCGCTTGTAAACAAGCACAATATGAGCGCAATTACTGCTTTCTTGAGGACTTTGGTGATATGCATAGGACGGTTAGGTGTTTTGGGTTTAATGATTTCAATTGAAGAGTGAACACAATATCACTCCGACTGCGCCTCCCCCTAAGATGATCGTTATTGACCCAAATTTACGCAATAATATGGTAGCAAATGCTATCACGAATATCGCTAATGCGATAAAATCTGACTTTTCAAGGTTTGATATGACGCTGGCTCCTTCTTCATACCCCGGTATAATGGCTGTCTGAGCCATGAAAAGAAATGCGCTCGCCATGAGTCCCACTGTGGCCGGACGGATTCCGGCAAGCACAGAAACCACATATTTGTTGTTTTGAAATTTGTCCAGTACCATCAGAACGCTCATGCAGAGTATGAATGAGGGCAGTGACACGGCAAAGGTGGCTAAACATGCTCCCCAAAAGCCTGCTGCTTTGAAACCCACGTATGTGGCCGCATTTATGGCGATTGGACCTGGTGTGACCTGCGACATGCCCACAAGGTTGCCAAAGTCCTCGGCACTCACCACGTTAAATGTCTGTATGTCCTGAAAGATGAGGGCGAGGATTGCGTAACCGCCGCCAAACCCAATGAGGCCTACCTTGAAAAATATTATGAATAGTTTTAAGTATACCATCGTGTTTCTGTTCCTTTTAATTCTTTTCTACTTTGGGCTTGTTTTGTCTCCAATAGAAATAGGTGAGTCCTATCAAGGCTCCAAATACTACTGGCCAATCTGCTGAATAGCCCAGTATGACAATGAGTAAGGAGATGGCTGCCACAATCCAGCACGCTGTGTCTATGCCTAAGGTCTTTTTGCCCATCCTAATGACGGCATCCAAGATAAGTGCGGCAGCCGTCGCTTTGATTCCGACGAAAGCCCACAGCACATATTTATTATCCTCGAAACCTCGTAATACTAAAAGAAGCAATATGATTGTTATGAGTGAGGGTAGGACTGTCCCCAAGAGTGCCGCAATGGAACCCATCCATCCTGCACGCCGCTGGCCCACGAATATGCTCACGTTTACCGCTATCACTCCAGGCAGTGTCTGTGCAAGGAGTGCCAGTTCGCGCATCTCATCTGATGTCAGCCATTTTTTCTTTGATACGAACTCGTCTTCGATGAATGGAATCATCGCCAAGCCGCCGCCAAAGGTGAATATGCCTATCTTGAAAAAGGAGCAAAATAGTTTAATAAAGTCGCTCATTGTTGTTTTGTCGTTCTAATTACTCAGCATGCCATGACCAGAGACTCAGGTCGTCCGCAAGTCTTTCTAATCCTGTAGTCTGAGGTTGTCTATGCAGAATAGGTCGGGAAAGTCTGTCATGGATGTCTCCACGCTCATCCGTAGGCCATATACTGTGCCAATTCCGCTAAGGTCGATTGTGTTCCATGACGTTGACCTGACGTATTTGGCTGGATTATCAAAGTCGCAGTCCACAAGTTTATATCTGACGCTTGTGCCAATCAAGTCGCCACTTTCATTAAGCCCCGAGATGACTGCGGTGTAAAAGTCGTTTTTCGTGGCAGGCGAGACTGTTACTGTATCACCTGCTTGACTTATTGACATGAAGCCGAATTTGCTGGCTAAGTATATGAAGTTGTCGTTGGCTATGTCTACTGACTTGGGCGTGTAGGCTTTACCGAATTTGATTGTGGCAAAATCGGAATAGGCATGGACCGCCATGTAACTCTTGTCTGATGAGGACGTGGTGCTGCTTGTCGCATATGCTATGCCCATGGCCGAGTTGCTTATTGTGCTCAACACGCTCGTTTTGTTCGAGAATGCGAACCCGTACCACATTGACGTGTCCGAGTTTATTGCGTTGGCGAACTCTATGCCATTCCATCTGAATGAGCCTGGCAATGTGTCTGGTTGGAGGGCTAAGACTGACGTTTTCTTCGTAGTGAAGTTCTCTAAGTCTCCAAAACCGGCCTTGAGGAGAACGGATATGCTGATTTCGTAGGCATCGCTGCCGAGGTCGTTTGTTACTTGGAAAATCAGTTTATAATCTTTCATAGCTGGGGGTATGAACTGATACTCTTTGTCGGTCGAAAGCGTGTTGCCTTCTGTATCTGTCCATTTGTAGTCGCACCCGTAGTCGTATGTTATCCGAGGCTCAAGTGTCAATGTGTCATCAGGTGAAATCTCGAATGTTCCGCTTGATGCGAAATATATTTTCGGAGCCTCTCGGTAGGCGTCGTCATCTCCGCATGACACTGCCGCACCGACCATTACGACAACGGTCGATGCGGCAATTATCTTGTGGAGCGCTTTTTTTGTCTCTCTTGTCATTTCTTCTCTTTGTCCAACTCAAGCATATGGTCGAGGAAGTCGGCTATTTGCTCAACACCCAATTTCTTGGCAATGATTTTTTTGTCCTTGTCAAGCACGAAGAGGGTGGGGGTGCTCTTTATGTGGTAAAATTGTCGGTAGTGGGAGCTGCCATAAGGGTCGTAGACGTTAATGAAGTCCTCAAGCTGATGCTCCTCGATGAACTCTTTCCATGGCTCGGGGTCAACCTGTACGTATACGGCAAAAACCTTAACCCCATATTTGCTATACTGGTCTAATATGGCACTTTTCAGATGCGGAATCTCTTTCTTGCAATGTCCGCATGATGGCTCCCAGAAAGCGAGTATCGTATAAGGGGCCGACACTTCGCTCAGGCGGAACCATTCACCCGTGTATGACGGCATTTTCATGTCGGGGGCCGTCATGCCTATCAGTGTATACCTGATGCCGTCCACGTTCTCGCGGAGGTCTTTTATGAATTTGTCTTCAGCCCATGAAGCCTCGCCCGACAGGTAATATTTGTCGGCTAACTTGACAAGGGCGGCGTCCATTCCCATTATGTTGCTCTGGTTGACCCTGTTGTACATTGTCGAGACGAAGAAGCGGAACATATCCGGGTTCTTTCTGCACTTCTCTATTAGTTTTATCGCCTCGGCAGCCACCGTGTCCGGTATCTGTGGCACACTCTCGTCGAAGAATTTGCTTATCTTCTTGGTAAAGAATGGTGTGCGGAGCAGCCTGTCGTCATTCAGGTCAAAGTTGTCGTAGAAGTGGGCGCGGTAGTAGTAATAACTCCTCACTTGCTGGGCTGAATCACGTTCTGCGGGTGTCATGCCTGCGGGAAATGTGAATTTAGGAACTTCGACCTCTTTGAGGGCACGCAGGAAATTGCAAAGGAAGTTGTCTTTGTTTGCTGCGATAACTTCATCGGTGTGCGCACGCACGATGGAGTCGGTTGCGCTGAACTCTTTGCGGATAAGCTCTTGCTTGGCCATGTCCTTGGCATTTCTGGCTTTCATGAAGTCCTCATTGAGTGTCTTGAAGTAAATCTGTTTCTCAGTGATGAACTTTTGATAGTCTAAGAAGTTGGCTATGGGACGGCTGTTCTTAACTTTGGCTCGCATGGCACCCTGTGGCAAGGTGTCAACCTCAAGCTCAAATTTCTGGTCATGCGGCATGATGATGTCCATCACGCTCCCATTCTCAGGGAAATGAAGCAGATATAATCCCTCTGCCAAAAGTGTGTCTCTCTCAAAGTGTGCCACACACTTGGCGTCGGTCAGTACTGTGTCCTTGACAAGCATACGCTCATCAAAGTAGTATCCCAATACGACTGGCTTATTGGCATAGTCTTTCACTTTGACGGTGAAGTTGACTATTCCTTTGCCTGTGGGCTGTGTTTTGCCAAAAGGTTTGGCCGTATGATTCTTCTGGGGCTCGGATTTCTGCTGGGCTGTCTTCGCTTGTCCCCAAGCTGTCTGAACCCCTATGATTGTCAATGCTGCAAGAGCTATTGTCTTAAGTTTCATCTGTTGAGCAGTTTTAACCGAACAAATTTAGTCTAAAGTGGCAAAAGATGCAAGATGTAGGGAAATGAAACCGCCGCAAAGGTGCTTCTCCTTTGCGGCGGCTGCGTTTATGCTTGCTCTTTATGGCTATGTCTTTAGATGTACTAAAGGTTTATCTTGACACCAACCCAGTAACGGCGCTCCCCACAACCTAACTGTGTCAGCTGGGGGTAGTTGTTTGATGGGTCGGGCTTGTAGGTGAGGGCTGGCCTCGTCTCTCCAAGCAGGTTGTTAGCCATGACATAAATTTGAAGAGGCTTAATCGGGTTGAAGGCGATGGTGGCGTCAAGCAGGTTGCGACTGTCGAAATAGACAGGGTTGTAGTTTTCCGTGTTCTGCTCGTTGTTCACTATTGCCGGCTCCCACAGGTATTGAGCCGAAACGAGCAGTTTGTCCTTGCACATGCGTTGCATGAAGCCGGCTTTGATGCTCATCTCTGGGGCTATGGACGTGTTCGCGTAGCTGTCGGTGCTGCTCTCGGCTATGCTATAGGCGACGCGCACGTCAGTGTTGCTTGGAAGGCTGACTGAAGCAATGACCTCACCACCATAGATGTCGATGTCCTCGCCATTGTTAACATAGGCTCCGAAGTTGGAGTCCGATCCTCCCTTGCTGTATTTGTTAGTGGTCATGAAGTAGTATTGGCCAATGGCTTTCTGCTGGGCGGTGGTGAAGTATTTGTTTCCGGTGATGGTGTAGTCTCCGTAATAGTCGCCAGCGTCTATCTTGTCTTCACCCGTGTAGTTGTTGGACTTTTTGCCGAACCAATTGACTAATCGTATGTAGTCTATGGTTTTCTTATATCTGTTGAAGAATATGTTGGCGTCTACTGTTACCATCTTTTCGCAGAAATCACCATGGTAGTTCAACTCGAACGAGTGTAGCTGCTCGGGGTCAATCTTGAATTTGTACGGGGTGCTGCTGTCTACCTCGTCTGATTTTTGGAAACAGTATTGCACAAGGGCGTCCTTCTGGTAGAAGGTCTGGGAGTAGTTGTAGTAGTCCATTGTCCTGAAGCCCTGTTGGTAAGATGCTTTAATGACATGACTCGGGTTCACTATCCAAGAAACTCCAAGTCTGGGTGACAGGTTGCTCTGAGTGTCGTCAAACTCCTTGACTTTGAAAACATCATAGCGTAAGCCGAGGGCTATGACTACTTTGTCTTGAATTTTGTAGATGTCCTCCAAGAAAACAGCCCATTCGTTCCATTTGCCGTTTGGCATCTGGCCGCTCATAATCTCTTTGCTCGGGTCGTAAACCATGATGGGCTTGCCCTTTGAGTCCATTAAGAGTTCACCAGTCTCCGGGTCTCTATCTTGGATCTGCATGCCATCTTTGGTCGTGCTGTCAAAGATGTAGTTGTTCTTGTTGTCTGTGACAGTGTATGGCACGTCTTGACCAAAGTAGTAGTCGCGATGGTGGAATTTCCTGCCGCCAATGAGTCCGCCTATGGCGAGCTGGTTGTTGGCTATGCGCTTGGTCATTGCGACAATTTTCGCCTCTATGTGGCTTTCGCTTCCGCCCTCCAAGATTCCATTTTTCACGCGTCCAAGGTCTGTCAACTCGTTGCTGACGCTCGCTGTGAGGTGCTCATTCTCATTGAAGTCGTGACTCCACTTGAGGCGGGAGTTCATCTGGCGTGTGAAGTTCTCCTGTTGGGAGTAAACTCCCTTAGAGTAGAGGTATGATGTGCGGCTCGCCTGCGTGTATGCTATCTGCAGGTTGAAATCTTCAAAGTTGCCGTTGCCAGAGAGCCTGAAGTTAGCGCGTGGGGTCGAGCCGTATGGCATTCCGGAGAGGGCGTCGGCAATTGATATGTTGTACTTGTCGGCCTCCGTGTTGCAGAAGAATGCGGAGTCTGCTGACCATCCTTTGCTGTGATACCATCCGGCGTAGAAGTAGGCGTTGCGTCTCTTGTCGCCAAATCCGTAGCCAATTTCTGCTTTTGAAATTCCAGTGGCTTGGTTCTCAGTGTTGCGCTCAAACTCTTTGTTGACGTTGACATAGAAGCCCGGGTTGTCGAAACCATTCTTCGGCAGCATGTTTATATATCCGGATATCGCGCCTGATCCGTGGACGATAGCGTTTGGTCCAAGGCTCACTTCCAAGCCTTTCACGTCTCCCAAAAGCATGGAGTTTAACCCGACGCCGTAACCCACATTTGCGCGCAGGTTGAGGTTCTGTCCGTCATACATGACGATGCTCTTTGAGTTGTCTACGACTTTCATGCCACGCACGCCAAAAATCTCGGTGTCTGTGTGCGAGCCGTCAGAGTAACCTGGAATGACCATTTTGATTATGTCAATCAGGCTCTGCTGACTTACTTGGTCTCCAAGGTCGAATGTGAATGTGTAGCCTGGCGCCTCTTTTGCTGTTAGTGTGAGGAAACTTGAAGACTGCACTTGTGTGTTCATAATGTCCTCAAGGTCAAGTGCGAAGAGGTCTTCCACTACCATCTTGGCATCTATCTCGTCGTCTGAGCCTACTGTTACTTCGGTCGTCTCAAAACCATCGTTGCGGAAAATGAGGATGTCCCCCTCGTTTGCTTGAATGGTGTACCGTCCTTTTGCGTCGGTCTCTGCGCAGGTCTCCTGACCTTTTACGCAAACGCTGACTCCTGACACTACGGTGCCTAAGTCCGACTTGACCACTCCTGAAACTTGCCGCGCTCTCTCTTGCGCCACCATGCTCAGTGTGGCGGAAAGTGCCATCGCGGCAACTACGAAACGTTTAATCATTTGGTGAATATTAGTAAGGTGTGTTTTCTGTGGTAACTGATTATTGTGCAATATATCATCACTAAGCGGTGTGACGTTTTTTTTATTGCCCAACTGTCTTTTGTAATTTATTTGCGGCAAATGTAGCAACTTTTTCTTGTCGAGAACGTATTAATCAGATTTAATATCCATCGGATAAATGAAAATCTACATTCTTTTGTAGTTTATCGCTATTTAAAAAGGATTTTTTAGCACCCAAATGTGCTGATTGTCGATATATTTACCTAATTTCGCACCGTTTGCGTAGCCTCTGGTCGAACTCAGGAGTCGATATATGCTGCGAATGTTAACCTTATTGTTTTAAGTAACAATGGATTTAATCAAAGTTGCTCAGGACGCTTTCAAGTCCGGCATCGAGTTGCCAGCTTTCAAGTCTGGTGACACCATTTCTGTCTCCTACAAGATTAAGGAGGGTAACAAGGAGCGTGTTCAGGTTTACAAGGGTGTCGTCATCCAGATTAAGGGTGAGGGCGCAGGTAAGCGATTCACTGTCCGTAAGATTTCTGGCGGAATCGGTGTTGAGCGTATCTTCCCTATGAACTCTCCTTTCATTGAGAAGGTAGTCGTTGACCGCATTGGCAAAGTTCGCCGTGCTCGCCTCTACTATCTCCGTGGCCTTACTGGCAAGAAAGCACGCATCAAGGAGAAGAGGAACTAATCCAATTCTTCCAGCGCAAAGTAAAAAGAACCTGCTTCTTCAGCGGGTTCTTTTTTTTTGTCCCTGCTTGCCCGAAACATGGACTCCTTTTTCTCCTCTTAATCACAATTCTCTTTTCCGCCGAGTCTACTGAAGCATATATAAAAGCAAACGCCCCGAACTTAATCAACAAGTTCGGGGCGTATATTTATGTCAATTGCTGACTCGATTCACTCTATTTGGTGAGCTCGTCGGTGTCCATTGCAATCATAAGCTCCTCGTCGGTCGGAATGACGCAGACGGTAACTTTGCTATTGGGGGTTGAGATGATGGCCTCTTCGCCCTGGATCTTGTTGTTCTTCTCAAGATCGAGCTCGACACCCATATACTCAAGACCGCGGCAAGCGGTTGCGCGGCAGTCTACTTTGTTCTCGCCAACACCACCAGTGAAGAGGATGATGTCTACGCCACCCATTGCTGCTGCATATGAGCCGATGTATTTACGAACTCGGTAGTAGTACATGTCCTGAGCCAAGGCGGCGCGCTTGTCACCATTGTCACGAGCTGCCTGGATCTCGCGCATGTCGCTTGTTGTGCCAGATACGCCAAGAAGACCGGACTTCTTGTTCATCATGGTGTCAATCTCCTCGATGGTCATGTCAGTGTGGTGCATGAGGTAGGGGATGATTGCCGGGTCGATGTCACCACAGCGGGTGCCCATCATGAGACCCTCAAGTGGAGTGAGGCCCATGCTTGTGTCTACACACTTGCCGTCAACGATGGCAGAGATAGAACCACCATTGCCAATGTGGCAGGTGATGATTTTCTTGCCGATGGGGCTGACACCAAGGAACTCACATACACGGCGTGACACATACTTGTGGCTGGTTCCGTGGAAGCCGTAGCGACGAATGCCATATTTCTCATAGAGCTCATATGGCAGGGCGTACATGTATGCGTAGTCAGGCATTGTCTGGTGGAATGCCGTGTCAAAGACACCTACCTGAGGAATGTTGGGCAGGATGGCCTTGACTGCGTTCACGCCCTTGAGGTTTGCTGGGTTGTGGAGTGGACCCATGTCAGAGCAAGCCTCGAAAATGTCGAGCACCTCCTTGGTAAGGATAGAGCTCTTGGTGATCTTGTCACCACCGTGGAGCATACGATGTCCGACGGCGTCAAGCTCGTTGAGGCTCTTCAAAACGCCATAGTTGGGGTCGGTCAGTTTCGAGAAGATTATCTCGACACCCTTAGTGTGCTCGGGGATTGGCATCTCCTCAATCTTCTTCTCGCCATTGGGCAAGGAGAATTTGATGAAGGCGCCAGGCATTCCAATCTTTTCGATGCCACCGTTGGCGACAACTTTCTTGGAGGTCATCTCGAACAGCTTGTACTTGATTGACGAGCTGCCGCAGTTGAGGACCAGGATATTTTTCATGGTAACTGTTCTAAAGGGTTGTGTTTACTTGTCCTGAGCCTGGTTTGCGGTGATGGCGATCATCTTGACGATGTCGGAAACAGAGCAGCCGCGTGAAAGGTCGTTGACAGGAGCTGCGATGCCCTGAAGAACCGGGCCAATGGCCTCTGCGCCGCCAAGGCGCTGTACGAGCTTGTAGGCGATGTTGCCAACCTCGAGAGAGGGGAAGATGAGGACGTTGGCATGACCAGCGATGGTGCTGCCCGGAGCCTTCTTCTCGCCAACGGAGGGAACGAGTGCTGCGTCAGCCTGGAGCTCGCCGTCAATCTGCATGTCGGGTGCCATCTCCTTAGCCAACTTTGTGGCCTCGACAACCTTGTCGACAACCTCAGCCTTTGCGCTGCCCTTGGTTGAGAAGCTCAACATGGCAATGCGTGGCTCGAAGCCGCCAAGGACGCGTGCGGTCTTGCCAGTGGCAACTGCAATCTCAGCAAGCTGGGGAGCCGAAACGACAGGATTGACTGCGCAATCTGCGAATACCATAACACCATTCTCACCATACTCCTTGGTCTGGAGGAACATGAGGAATGCGCCACTTACTACGCTCTGACCGGGCTTGGTCTTGATAATCTGGAACGCAGGACGCAGGACGTTGCCGGTTGAGTTGTCTGCGCCACTAACCTCACCATCAGCGTCGCCAGCCTTGATCATGAGGCAGCCGAGGTAGAGCGGGTTCTCAGCGAGCTGCTCAGCCTGCTCGGGGGTCATGCCCTTGCTCTTGCGGAGCTCGTAGAGAAGATTTGCATACTCTGCTTTCTTCGGGTTCTTCTTCGGGTCAACGATGGTCGCCTTGTCGAGGTTCTTGAGGCCAAGCTTTGCAGCGTTTGCCTTGACGTTCTCCTCGCTGTCAATCAGGATGATGTCAGCAAAACCCTCGGCCAGTACCTGGTCGGCTGCGCAAAGAGTGCGCTCCTCATAGCCCTCGGGCAGAACAATGCGCTGCTTGTTCTTTGCCGCTTTCTCCTTCAGATTCTCTATGAAACCCATGGTTATTTTATGTTTAGTTTTTTTGTTTGGATATGTCTTTCCGTCCAATCTGGATTTTGAAACGCATATACGTGTTGGAAATCCAGCTTGTTTCACCCCCCAAAGTTAAAACAATCGTTTGCGCAAAACAAATTTACTCAATCGTTTTTTTGCCTGATTGTCGTGTTTTTTAACAAAAATACCTCCGTTTTGCTAATCTGACTTTGCAAATTGAGCCATAAATCAATAAGTTAAAGTCTCATTTTGCCCTATTTCGCATGTGCAAATGTGATATCGCTTTTGCGGCAATTGCATGCGCCTAAGTGCGATGAAGTTGCCGTTTTTTTCTCGTCAGTCTTTGAATATTTTACCTGCGAAGTCAATTAGGTTTTGTCTCCAGACGTTCCAGTAGTGCCCTCCCGAGATTTCGTGGTACTCTACGTCGGCACCAAACTCTTTTATTCTGTCTCTGAAGTCTCTGACTAAACGCCGCATGCTGTCATCGCTACCTATGCTCAGGTAATATAGTTTGGGCGGATTGTCTGTGAAATATCGCTCTATCTTCTTATCAAGGTTCTTGTAGAGGCTTAGCCCACTCATTTGGTTTGCTACTGTCGTGTCTCGTTCACCAATAGAAGTGTCTTTCGCTCCGCTCATGAGTTGGGCGAATTTTCGTGCCTTTGCAACTTTGCTCTGTACGAAATCTTGAGCGAATAATATCCTGTTAATTAGCTTGTCTGTGAATATGACGTTTTGGGTAAGTGGAGAGAATAGGCCCACGTAGTCGAACTTGTCCGCATGGTTGGCTGTAATGCCAATAGTGTGCAGTCCGCCTTGTGAAAGACCAGCTATGGCTCTGTGGCTTTTGTCAGGTATCGTGCGCAGGTTTTGGTCGATGAACGGTATTATTACTCTGACAATTTCTGTCTCTGTTTTTCCTGACCAAGAAATCCTATTTGACTGCTCTACATGCGAATACTTGTTTCGGCTTGAGCCAGGAGCTGCGTCTTGCTCCACCGTGCCGTTTGGCATGACTACTATCATTGGTGCGCAGCGACCTTGCGCTATCAGGTTGTCCATTATTTGAGCTAACCGCCCCATGTCGCACCATGAATCCTCGTCTCCACCTGTGCCATGAAGAAGGTAGAGGACTGGCAACCTCAATGTCGTGTCAGCTAAGTAAGCGTATGGAAGGTAGACTTTTAGCCGGCGTTGTTGAATTGACGGGTCGAAGTGCGAGTAGTACCATAGGGCGGTCACTTGGCCATGTCGGACATTCTGGTCTTGATACATTGAGCCTGGGTCACCGGGTATGATGAAGTAGTTTAGTGAGTCTTTTATGTCTCGCACTACATTGTGGTTACATGGGTCAAGCCGATAATGCTCATCGTTAATTTTGAACCGGTAGGTCGTCATGTCCGATGGCACATTGTGGCTTGTTGTGTAAATCCATACCCCGTCACCGGCATCCTCCATTTCCGTGGTTTCTCTCTCGCCGTCTATGTAGAGCTCGAGGTCTACCTCTTGGGCACTCTTGTCTCTGTATGTGAATGTGACACGGCCATTGTCATTGATGGTCTGCCCCATGACATCCGGGTGGTGAGTTGCGCAACATGCCGCTATGGCTGCTAATATCAAGGCTGTTCTCATTTCACAACAATTGTCAGGTTTGCTACTATGTCCTCAGCGCAATTTTTTAAGACTATGGCCTTCTCTTCATTCTCCATTATTGCCGTGACGTCAACGTCTCTGTGGATGTATGCGTAGATCAAGGCTTTTTCTCCGTAACTGTCGTCAACTATGTCCTTTCTGCCGCCTGTCTTTTCCTCGCAGAATTTGCTGAAGTTGGAGTTTCGCCGCATGTTTTTGCGGACTGCTGACGGTATGTCACCAAATCGATATTTGTATCTGTCGATGATAAAGTTTGCTACCCTGTTTGCCTCGATTTCTTTGTCCCTCAGTGTTGTATATTCGGCTATGCAAGCTGTCTCTATGTCGCTTGTCTTGGTGCCGTTGTCTATTTTGATGGGGTCTCCAAATTTTATGCTGATTTTGCCTGTGTATATGCACGGGCTGTCTTGGGGCATTGCCTCTCTCATTCCGTATATGCTTACGGGTGTGATGTCCAATTTGTAATGCTGCGCCAATGTGACGGCGTCAGCCATCGAGGCAAGGGGAGTCTTGCCATTTTTTATCTCTGTCTCTATGTTTTTGCCAATGGCTATGCCTGCGTATTTTGACAGGATGACTCTGCTGTCTATGCTCTCGTCTATGCACACGGCAATGCTTTGTCTCTTTGGCGCTTGATGAGAAATCTTGACTTCCGCCCCCACAATCACAGGGTGACCAATGGCTGATGTCAACTTATACCATGACCAGCAGAGCATCGGCATCAGCTTGACGGGCCTTAATCTGGGTCTTCCATTTTTCTGCGTTAGGAATTTGAATACTAATGGCGGGAAGATGTATGCCATGAGCACGACTGACGTCATTCCGGCTATTGTGACTGTTGCCAATGATTTAAGGGCCGGATGCTGGGCTATTATCAATGTACCTATTCCTATCAGCATTATGAGTGCCGATATGATGATTGAGCTCTTATATGACGCGAGCATCTTTTTGCGATACGTATATTCATAGCTCGCTCCTTCTGTCATGAATATGGTGTAGTCGTCGCCCTGACCAAAGATGAATGTGGCGAGTATTATATTGACTATGTTGAACTTGATGTCTAATAATGACATTATGCCCAATATCCATAGCCAACTCAATGCCATGGGCAGGAATGACAGCAATGCCAATTCTAAACTGCTCAATGAGCGCCATAGGAATATGAACACGACAAAGCCGCAGGCGAAACCTATATAGTTGAAGTCTTTTGACAGGTGGTCGGCCACTGCGCTGTTTAGGCTCGGCACATCGAACGCATACGCCCCAGCCTCAGTAAGTTTGGATTTAACCTCTTCATAGTCACTCTCTTTTACGTCTAATATGCTGACTATGTCGCAACGATTATTGTTGGGATGTTGGCATATGTTGGCAGTGAAAAGGCTTTGCGATAAAACACTGAAATACTCCAGTCCCTGCGGCTCGTAGTCCGATGATATGATTTGCTCAAAGTCCACAAATGCGTCATCTGCGAAGCCTGCTCTCTCCGCTTCTTGAGGCAGCTCTTGCGCAATGCGTTGGCCATATTGTGCTTTGAGCTCAGCCCATTGGGTGAGTCTGCGCTCTTGCTCTTGTTTTGAGCAGAGGAAATCTCCGCAATAGCTTATTCTGCTGGCCTTGCCTGCATCTTTAATCTGGTCAAGGGTGTTTTTGAGGCCTTGGAGACGAGTTAAAGTTGAGTCTGAAGTCACGCCGGTTGTGATGGCGTATATCTTACGCTCGGGGCCGGTCTGGCTCATTTCGCGCTCGAAGTATTCAATGTCCTTTTTCTGGCTGTCAGTCATGTAGTTGATGTTCCCCATGTTGGGGTCGAAGTCAACGTTGATGCTCATGTAGCCCAAGACAATGGTAAGGATGGCTACTATCCATTTGACGGCGGTTTTGTTTTCTAATTCAAAACCACTCCATTTGTCAAATATGGTCACCCTCTGTTTCGCCTTCCCTTCTGCCATGTGTGGCAGCCAGATAAGGACGAAGAGTATTGTGCCAATTAGCATCATTGATGCGAAAAGGCCTAAATCGCGTAAGGCTGATGACTGTAGTGGGACAAGTGTCAGGAATGCGCCGACGGTTGTTATGTTGCCTATTATGAGTGGCGAGGCTATTTCCTGAAGGGCGACTCGCCTGTCTGGCGTGTGCTGCAAATGGCATAGGTAGTGCAGTGGGTAATTCACCGCAATGCCGATTATGACGGATGATATTCCTAAGACGATTATTGAGATGTTGTCATGTATGCATGCAAGACCGCCAACTGCGAAGAGCCAACCCCAACAAGTTGTTATGATGATAAGGCTTATGTCTTTTATGCTGCCGAAAACATAATACAGCAATGCGAAGATGAGTACTATGGATATGACTACGGCCGTAATACTGTCTCTCTTTATCTGGTTTGCGTTGTTGGCGGCTATGACGGGGCCACCTGTCAGGTGTATCTCAACATTGCCGTAATGTGTCATGGTGCTGTCTGCGCACTCTTGCAGCATCGCGCTCAACTCGGCGTTATGGTCACTCTCCATGGCTCCGAATGACGATGAGATTATGGCAATTCCCCTGCTCATGTCAGGTGAGAATATATGCCCGTCATATGTCTCGCAGCTCATGTCGCTGCCCACGGTCTCTAATCTCTTGAATACGTCGCCAAAGAGCCCAATAGGGTCACAGCCAATGGTATATCCGGTCATCCCCCCATATGGCATCATGAGTCGCTCTCTGTCCTCAGCCAAAGCCTTTGTTATGGCGTCGGAATCGCTCATTATGCTGTCTATGCGCTCATAGTCTCTGTCTGTAAGGAAATATGGAATATTACGGTATATGAATTCCGCAACTTCTGATATTGTCTCTTCGTCAATCTGGGTAAGGATTGTGCCTGCAAAGTTTGCGGTGTCACGCTCTTCTATGCGTTGGGTGAAGTCGTCTATCGCCTCTACTATGACGTCTGGGTCTGCCTCTGAACTGTCCCTGTTCATGAATACGGCTATCACTTTGTCGCCGCCTGATATCTCCTCATATACCCTCAGCGCGTTTTGATAATCCTTGTCTAATGGCAGAAAGTCTGTGATGTCCTCTTTGTATGTGAGTCTCGTCACAAGAAACGCCAATAGGCCTGTCACTAATATTAGTGTGGATGTGCACACAACTTTGTGACCGCGCATGAATTTATATATGCTGTCGATAAACCAGTTTCCCATCGGTCTCTATGTTTCCGTCCTGATAAGTGTGTCTTTTGCTGATTTTAGAGTTCTCGCTCTGTTTCGTTGGCGAGTTTTTTGTAACTCTCTATCGTGTGTTTGCGAAGTTCCGATGCTTGGACTAATGTTTTGCCCATTTCGTCAAGTCTCTTCCTCTCAATAGGTTGGTCGACTTTTAATGCTATGATGCCTGAGCGTATCCATGGCTTTCGCCCGTCCATTACTTTTCCCGAGCCATATATGGCGGCAGGTGTGACGGATAGCCCCAACCGCTCTGCTATGACGAATGCGCCTTGATGGAATCTCGCTATTTTAAGGTCTTTTGACCGTGTTCCTTCTGGATAAATTACTACGCTGTAACCTTTGTCTGTTAACTTTTTCAACTCAGGTATGAGCTCATCTATACCTTCCGATGCCGATGGATAGTCCGCGCAGCGCACTATGCAACCGAAGAAAGGGTTACTCCTTACCCAATCTTTGGTCAAGAATACTATTTTGCTGCTAAGTGTCAAGATGCTTAGCATGTCCAATGACGACTGGTGGTTGCAAACGATTATGCTCGGCTTGCTGAAGTCTACACCGTCTGCTACATTCGCACGGAATTTTACCCAAGGCAAAACGCGTCCTCCCAAAACAAGTTTGGATATGCTTGTGATGAGCGTGTGTATCTTCTCTTTCTTCGCATCTGTCATCTTGCCTATGTGGGTGTAAAGCCACATTATTGGGGAAATCACAAGAAGTGTGGAGATGCCGAACACGATTAGGGTGTAGGCTGTCTTGATCAGTGACCAAATTAAGCGTAACGCAGTGAGTGGCAATCCATACACTACCGCCATTATGCACAATATTGTGTTTAGTATGCTTATCCGGGTGAAGTCGGCTGCGGGACGGAAATGGCTAACACGCTCCTCTTGTGGCGGATAATACACGTCTATTGGCGTCTCGTATATTTCAGCCCCATGCCACGAGGCGAAAACGAGAAGGCTCAGCTCGGCCTCATATCGTGATGAGACTAACGGCAATAGCCTGAGCTTGTTGAGAGGGTAGAGTCTGTATCCCGATTGAGTATCGCTAATCCTGCGTCCGGTCTGAAGGTTGAACCAGAAGTTTGAGAATTTATTGGCGAATACGCTCCCACCCGAACGTTTTACTCCTGTGAGGTTTCTACTGCCAATAATAAACGCCCCCGGGTGTTCCTGATTTGCCCTAAGTATGTTGGATATGTCTTTGGCATAATGCTGCCCGTCGCCGTCAAGTGTTATAACATAGGCGAAGCCAAGTTCTTTCGCACGTCTGAAGCCACTTTTTAATGCAGCCCCCTTGCCTCTATTTTGCTCGTGTTTTACTATTGTAATTCCATCAATGCCGCTTAAAATGTCGCTTGTGCAGTCGGTGCATCCGTCGTCAACTACGATAATGTCGTCGCACTCTGCTTTGCATTGTCGCACAACCTCCCCTATGGTCTTCCCATTGTTGTAAGTTGGGATTACCACGCATACTCCGCGTTCTCGGAGTGTCTTTTTCTGAGATTTATTGTCCGATGTTGAAGAGGCTTGCATCTAATGGGGTGTTTGTCTCTATGTTTTTCAGCTCTATTGTGGTTGTGTCGCCGTTTTTGTCTGTAAGGACAATCTTTTTTGCTATTGCGTCAGCTTTGTCTGCGTGGATTGTTATGCTTGCTATTACTTGTTTCAGTTCTTTCTTCTGTGGAATGAGGGTAATAACCCACTCATTGGCTGTCTCTGTGGCTGTTTGGGTGAAATCTGCGTTTTTCAGGATGTCGGCAATAGACATTTTCCCTTTTGTTATCCGCGCAACTCTTTGGTATATCTTATTCTTTGTGAGGTCAGTTTCAGTCGTTTTCCCGTCTTTGTTTGTTTGGACGTTCCTGCCGTCTGTCACAAAGATTATATGGTTAGGATATTTACACTCCCATCTCACCTTGTTCGGCTGCTGAGTGTAAAGTCTGCCTTTCATCACGGCTGCATCTTTCAGCATCTTGGTTTTCCTTGTCTGCGTGAAGTCGCAATTCATTGTCTTGGCGCTTTCCATGGCAGTGCAGACTTTTTGACTGATTTCAGATGCTTCTATTTGCTTGACTCCTTGTGCAAATGATGTCAAGCCAATCATCAGGCAAGCCAACAATCCTAATACTCTCACCATCATGTTCACTTCTATTTTGACCATCTCCTCTTTATTCTTTCCTCCTAAGCACTTTGGCTATGCATTGGAGTTTGGGCAATCCTTTCACTCCGCTCTTCTCATACATCTTGCCAAATACTTCAGGCATCTCGTCATGCGAGCCAACCAGCACGCTTCTGCATTTCCCGCTTCTGATCATCTGCTCGGCATCTCTCATGGCCCATGCGAATGACTGCTCTCCGTGGCTATATGTTATGTTGTAACCATGGCAGCCAAGTTTTATCGCTATCGCGCTACCTATGGTGTTATGTGTGCTTTGCATGAATAGGGTGGGGCTTGTGCCCTCCTCGCCGTTCTCTTTCATTTGCAGCAGCTGACGCTCCGTGTTGTCCAAGCAGCCAAATCGTGTTGCTGTCACAATGGCATCCGGCTTGTCAATTCCTGCCGTCTTTAGCGCTTTGAGCGAGCTGAGCATTGCTCCTTTGGCCAATTTGCCCATGCGCCGAGCCTCCATCGGCTTCACGTAGTCGCGAACTTCCGCAAGTTCAGATTCGTCTGTTATGGTTATCGTGACAGCTGTCTCTACTTCGTATGCTGGGCTCTGCTCTTTGTCGTCAGTCGCTTTGCGTGATATTATTATTGATGTGTCATTTCCGCCGAAGCCGAAGGAGTTGCACATCACGTTGTCTATCCGTTTTTCAATTACCTCTCTTACAGGATTGACGCACTCCGCATCTGCGCTTTTAAAGCCAATGCTGGCCGGAATTATCCCATTGCGCATGGCGATGAGGCATATGACAGTCTCAATCCCGCCAGATGCGCTTGTTGTGTGACCTGTTGCCGATTTTGTACTTGAGATGCTTGGCAATGTGTTACCAAATACTCGTCTCAGTGCGGCACTCTCGCTTTTGTCGTTGCTTGGTGTCCCGGTGCCATGCGCATTGACGTATTGAATATCTCTTGGCTCTAACCCAGCCATGCGAATAGCTTCAGTCATGGCTAAGTATGCCCCTTCGCCGTCGTCGGAAGATGCCGTTTGGTGGAATGCGTCGCAGGCGTTGCCGTAGCCTGTCACATAGGCTAAGGTTTCTACTCCTCTTTCGTGCGCGCTATCCTCCCTCTCCATGACAATGTAACCTGCCCCCTCGCCCAGGTTTAAACCTTGGCGTGTTGAGTCAAACGGTCGGCATTGCTCATGGTCCAGTATCATCAGTGAGTTGAAACCGTTAAGATGGAACAGTGATAATGCCTCAGTACCACCGGCAACCACTATGTCGGTCTTGCCCTCTTTTAGCATTAGCGCACCCAGAGCTATGGCGTTAGCTGCCGATGAGCATGCCGTTGATATCGTGGTGCACTCGTCAAATATTCCAAAATGTTCGGCTATTGCCTCTGTGCTACTGCCACATTCGTGCTGTCTGATGAATGAGTAGTCCTCAATTTCGTCAGATGATGCCAGATTGAAGTGCTTTTCTGTTATGTCCATCCCCGCAACTGTTGTGCCCGAGATGAATATGATTTTTTTGCCTTCCTGTTTTTTTATCTTAGCCTCATCAAGTGCCTGTCTGACGGCCTCTATGCCAAGCAAGGTGGTGCGGCTGATTTCCGCATCTTGGTTAAGCCCGACCTTGACTTTAAGTTCTTCGTCAGTGAGCTCAACTTCCCCCACGGGCAACTCTTTGTGGCACGATTGCAGGTGGCGCATGACGCCAATGCTACTTCTTCCCTCGCGCAGTGCGCTGAGGGTCTGCTCTTTGTCGTTGCCAATAGCCGAGATTATTCCGGCGCCTGTGATGGCTATTTTCATTTAGTGCGGTTCTTGCTGATGTAGTCTGCCATCGACCTCACGCTCTTTAATATTTCCTTACTCTCGGCGGGTGATGTCAGTTTGATGCCATATTGCTTCTCCATCAATACGATAAGCTCAAGGGCATCTATTGAGTCAAGTCCCAACCCCTCTCCAAATAGGGGAGCGTCGGTCTCTATGTCGTCTGTTGTCATCTCCTCTAAGTTGAGGGATTCTATAATTTGTCTCTTGAGTTGTTCTATCAGTTCTTCCATTTTTTGAGGTCGTTGCTTTGATTGCAAGTGGTTATATATCGCAATATAACTATTTTTCGGATAATATGTTGATGAGTTTTATATCTGCCTCGAATTTTTTTTCGTCTTCATAATCTATCCATCCGAAGATTATGCTCTTAATCCGACTGTCTGCTGATGTCGACTCTAAAATCTGTCGCATCACAGTCTCTTCTTTCTCGGGCAGTATGTAGAATGATGTCTCCCCGCGATACATGTTTCGCATTGCTATCTCGCCCGTGACGATATTTGGCAATGTGTAGACAAAGAGCGATGGGCTGGGGTAGTAGTTTTCTGGGTTGCTGATTGTCTCGGCATATTGTCGGTCGGTATGCAGTGAAGATGTCTTGTTGCAGAAAACTATGGCTCTGTCGCTCCGCTCTGTGAATCTTGGGCTGCTGCACTCTTCCGCTTCTCTGCTTAATATCAACTCGGTGGCTACGAATCCTAAGCGGGACAGCTTGTCCATCTTGTAGAATTTGGAGTAGCCACCTATGTGTTGTTTGTATGCTCGGGTCAATATGTCACCCTCGCCTTCGTCAACTCCAATATTGTCGCCGTTTATTTTTATGCAGTCGGGAGTGATGATGATGTGTTGCGCAGTCTTTAACTGGTTTTGCCTCTGGTGGTTTTCGTTTCCTGAGAGCGCCTCCTCGGTCCTGAAAATGGCAGCGGCATTGCAACCTCCGAATCCAGAAAGTATTTTGAGGAATTTCTTTCCCCCCTTGTTTTGTCTGTCCGTCAGTTTACATGGCTCTGCCGATATTTGTATTTTGCTCGATACGCCCAATTCCTCAAATCCTCGTGTGCCCAGTATCTCGCCCTTGTCTGCCGAGTGGATGGAGATAATTGTCTCCAATACACCGGCTGCGCCCATTGTGTGCCCGAAATAACCCTTCAGGCCATTCACTGGTACTTCGCTCAATCCTGCCCTCTCTATGGCGACAGATTCCATCTGGTCGTTGAACAATGTGGCTGTGCCGTGAGCGTTGACAAAGAGTAGGTCGCTTGGCTGTGTGTCATGCATAGCGTCTTTCATGGCGAGAAGTAGCCCTTCGCCCTTGCGATGTGGTGCGCTGACGTGGAATGCGTCGTTGTTTAGTGCGCCTCGCTCTATTTGCCAAACGTCATTGTTGTTTGGCTTTTCACAGCTGAGTATGATGGTTGCCGCGGCCTCACCAATGTTGAGCCCGTTTCTGTTCATGTCAAACGGGCGACACTCATCTGCGCTCATGGCTTTGAGTGACTGGAACCCGGATATTATGAAATTACGTGGAATGTCACACCCGCATACAACTGCTGTCTTGTACTCCCCTCCGTCAATTAGTCTTTGCGCTAAAATCAATGCAGCAAGGCCAGACACGCAGGCGTTGCAAACGACTATCGGGCAGGTGGTGAAACCAACTCTTTGGGCTATCTCTGTCGCCGATTCACTTGGTGAGATCCTCTCCCCTCCTCTCATCAATCCCTCTATGTTGCCTTTGGTTGTGCTGAGAATGAGGATGGTGTCTCGACTTGATATATCAATATCGGCTCCCTTGCTTTCTGCTTCTACAATTGCCTTTTTTATAGACTCTATTGCGAAGTGTTCAAACGGTGAAAGTTCGTCATCCTGAATTAGCTCTTTGTCAGACAATGATGCCGTAAAAGCCTCTGCTGTCCCGAAGCTGCCAATTGGATATCTGCGCAGCGAGCCTACCCCGGCAGCAATTGCTGTCAGGTTGTCTTCTGTCGTGTCCGCAATGGGTGAGGTTATGTTGTCTGAGATTATGTAGGCCAAAGGTGTCCGCTGTGTGTTGTGTCTAAGGATTCAGAGAGATAGTAGGGTGGGGCTTTAATCCCAAAACTCGTAGAAGTTATACCATTGCTCTGGGTATTGTTTTAGCATCTTTTCGAGTTCAAGTGTGTATTTTTCAGCCAACTGACGAATCTTTTCATTTCTGTTGGCTGTGTGGTCATACTCTAATTTGTTGAAGTAAATGGTATAGCCTTTTGCTGATGTTTTCATCACGTTGATGGCTATTGCGTCAAGTCCGCGCATTGTGGGTGTCAGGAAAGGACCTATGGGGAGTTTTGCCTTTGATCCCAATAAATTAACATCCACTGTTTTTGTCGAGCCCACTATTCTGTCACCTGGCATGCTGACTATGTCGCCATTGCTCAGCGCGTTGTTCATCTCGAAGATGTGGCTCATGTCCTCTCTCGTCGGGATGAGGCTTATGCGGTGTGTCTCCAGCTTTTTGTCACGCTCTCTCATAACTGAGGCTTTCTCGCCTCCGAAGACTAAGGCGTGCATGGTTTTTCTCTCTGTCGATAGTGAATAACCTGCAATCTCGAAGTTGCCTATGTGTGAGCTGAGTTGGACGAATCCCTCTTCTCGTGCGTCAAGTTCTTTGAAATGGTCAAAACCCTCTATCTTGACATCGAACTTTTTGCCTGCGTACATGGCAAACTTGTCTATGACGTTAGTGGCAAACATGCAATGGTTTTTGTATGTCGCCCATGCTGAGTGAAATATTCCAAACCCCTGTCTTTGGCGGAAATACCTATATGCTGTTTTTTTGCTTGGCAATATTACTATGCATACTGGTATTACGAATAAAAATGTGAAAATATATATGACCCTCACATCCACGTGTCTTAGTATCTTTATCAGGGTCTCATGCATCCATTCATTTCCCATGGTTGTGCCTGCCCATTTCCGCTTCGGTTTCTCTTCCATTTTGGGTCGCTATGTTGTTATTTCGATGGATGTTTTGACTTTTTCGGTTAATGATACTTGCAAAATTAAAATGTTTTTGGGAGATATTGCGAGAGCTTGCTTCTGCGCTTCCTAAAATTGAATAGTTTCTCTTAATTGAGGTTAATTATGCCGCAAATAGGGGTGCTTGTAGCTCTTTCTTATAACAAATTGGGTATCTTGCCGTATAAAAACACGTTTAAAGCGTGTCTCCTGATGGCTTGGCCGTTCTGGCT
>CAVFBC010000018.1:0-47063 GCA_963620575.1 Alistipes putredinis
AGCTCTCCAATTCCGACAATTGTGAGTGGACGTGGACCGACAATTATAATGAGTCAGGTAACAGTGGTTATGTAATTAAGAGCAAAAAAACGGGTTATGAGGATGCTGTTCTCTTCCTGCCCGCTGCTGGCTACCGGTGGGGCTCGGACCTCGGCTACGGGGGCTCGAACGGCTTCTACTGGTCGTCCGAGCTCTTCCCTTTGTACTCCGGCTACGCCAGGGGCCTCAACTTCGGCTCGGGCTACTACCTCGCCGTCAACTACTACCACCTTTTCCGTGGTTTCTCGGTGCGTGCGGTTTGCCCTCCCTCTGAATAGTTGACATTTGATTACTTCAGCTCTTTTGGTGGCGTCTTGCGTCACTGCGTCTCTTTTTTGCCTCCGACGAGCTTTTTCGCCTGCTTCTCCTCCCTTTGTCGTTAGTCCATTTTATCCCCGAGTCCCGTAAGTCCATTGTGGCTGCAGTCTCTTGTTGTCGGAAAAAATACAAACAACATTTGCAAGAGCCGATGTTGTGATGTTTTCCCCTACATTTGCCTTGTCAACAAATGCTTTCCCACAACATGACACAGTTCACTCACCTTCACGTCCACTCCCACTACTCAATCCTCGACGGCATGAGTAAAGTGCCTGACATTGTGGACAAGTGCATCAAGAACGGCATGTACTCCGTGGCTCTGACGGATCACGGTGTCATGTATGGCGTTAAGGAGTTTCATGACTATGTGGGCAAGATTAATGGCAAGACAAAGGACGCCATCAAGGAGCAGGAGTGTATAGCCTCTGACGAGAAGGCGTCCGAAGAAGAGAGGTCTGCCGCCCGCGAGAAGGCTGACGAGCTGAAGAAGAAAATCTTCAAGCCCATATTCGGTGTCGAGGCCTATTGCGCCCGCCGCTCATTGCAAGACAAGGACGCCTCCATCAAGTCCACCGACCCCGAGACGGGCCGCGCCAGTGTGCTGGACCGCTCCGGCTGGCATCTCATTCTGTTGGCTAAGAACAGGACCGGCTATTTCAATCTCTGCAAGATGGTCTCTATCTCGTGGATAGACGGTTTCTATGGCAAGCCGCGTATTGACAAGTCGCTGCTCGAAAAGTATCACGAGGGTGTCATCTGCTGCTCTGCTTGCCTTGGCGGTGAGATTCCGCAGCTCATCATGGCGCGCAAGATGGACGAGGCCGAGAAGAGTGTCCGCTGGTTCAAGGAGATTTTTGGTGACGACTATTATCTTGAGATTCAACGCCATCCGACTTCAGCCTTAGACCCTGCCTATGATGTATGGACACGCCAGCAGGAGGTCAACCCCTTCATCCTCGAACTCGCCGAGAAGACTGGCGTCAAAGTCATTTGCACCAATGACTCTCACTTCCTCGACAAGGATCACGCAGACGCCCACGAGCGACTCCTCTGCCTCTCGACAGGCAAGGTGATGAGTGACACCGACCGACTCCACTACACCAAACAAGAGTGGCTCAAGACGCCCGATGAGATGGCTGAGCTTTTCTCCGACCTCCCCGAGACAATGGCCAACACCATGGAAATTGCGGACAAGGTGGAGAACATCAACCTAAACTCGGATCCTATCATGCCTAAGTTCCCAATCCCTGAGGATTTCGGCACTGAGGAGGAGTATCGCAAACGCTTGACGGAGAAAGACCTCTTTGACGAGTTCACGCAAGATGAGAAGCATCAGGTGGTCATGGACGAGGAGGCGGCCAAGAAGAAAATAAAGAAGCTTGGCGGATATGAGAAACTCTACCGAATTAAGCTGGAGGCCGACTATCTCGCCAAACTGACCTGGGAGGGCGCGCACAAGAGATATGGCGAGGAACTCAATCAGGCACAGATTGACCAGATAACTTTCGAGTTGCACATCATGAAGACCATGGGTTTCCCTGGTTACTTCCTGATTGTGATGGACTTCATCCGAGCTGCGCGTGAGGAACTCGATGTGTGGGTCGGCCCGGGGCGTGGCTCTGCGGCGGGTTCCGTTGTGGCCTATTGCCTTGGCATCACGGACATCGACCCGATGAAATATGACCTCCTGTTCGAGCGTTTCCTCAACCCGGATCGTATTTCACTCCCTGATATTGATACCGACTTTGCCGATGACGGCCGCCAAAAGGTCATCGAGTGGGTCACTGAGAAATATGGTGCCACGGCCGTGGCGCACATCATCACCTTTGGCACAATGGCCACCAAGAGCTCTGTCTCCGATGTCGGCCGTGTGCAAGATGTGCCGCTCTCCACGGTCAAGCAGATGACGGGGCTCATCCCCGACAAGTTCTCTGACGACCTTGCCGACCCGAAGACTAAGAAAGTCCCGAAGGTCAATCTGAAGAACTGCTTCAAATATGTCCCCGAGCTTCAGATGGCGCTCAACGGGCCAGACCCTAATGTTTCCTCCATGCTGCGCTATGCCGGCGAATTGGAAGGTACTGTGCGTCAGACAGGTGTTCACGCCTGCGGCATCATTATCGGCGCTGACGACCTCAAGAAGTTCGCCCCCATCACCGTGGTGGAGGATAAGCAGTCGGGCTTCAAGATGCAGGCTACTCAATATGACGGTCACTATGTGGAGAGCGTCGGCCTCATCAAGATGGACTTCCTCGGCCTCATCAACCTCCGAATAATGAAAGAGGCCGTCAAGAACATCAAGGCTCACACGGGCGAGGAGATTGACATCTTCAAAGTGCCCATTGACGACCCCGATGTCTATAAGCTCTATGCTGAGGGACGAACGGTGGGCATCTTCCAGTTCGAGTCCGCCGGCATGCAGAAATACCTCAAGGAGTTGCAGCCCACCGTCTTTGAGGATCTTATCGCAATGAACGCCCTCTACCGTCCGGGCCCAATGGACTACATCCCGCAGTTCATCAACCGAAAGCAGGGACGCGAGCCCATCACCTACGACATCCCTTGCATGGAGAAATACCTCAAGGACACGTATGGCGTCACTGTCTATCAGGAGCAGGTGATGCTCCTCAGCCGACTCCTTGCCAATTTCACCCGTGGTGAGAGTGATAAGCTGCGTAAGGCGATGGGTAAGAAGCAGATAGCTGTGTTGAACGAACTCAAGCCTAAGTTCATCAATCAGGGCTCGGCCAATGGACACCCCGTTGACAAGCTTGAGAAAATCTGGGCCGACTGGGAGAAGTTCGCGTCCTACGCCTTCAACAAGTCGCACGCCACGTGCTACTCCTGGGTCTCTTATCAGACCGCCTACCTCAAGTGCCACTACCCGGCTGAGTATATGGCAGGACTGCTCACTTGCAACCGCGACGCCATAAGTGAGGTCTCTAAGTTCATGGATGAGTGCAAGAACATGGGTCTCAAAGTATTGGGACCCGATGTTAACAACTCGCACCTCAATTTCTCCGTCTCGCATGACGGCGCTGTGGTCTTCGGCCTTGGCGGCGTCAAGGGCGTGGGCGAGGGCGCTGTCATTGCCATTGTGGGCGAGAGGGACGGCTGCGTGGAGTTGTCGCGCCGCGATGCTGATGGCCGCATCATCCACTCGCGTGTGCTCCCCCTGCTTGGTGACGCCTATGGCGTGTCGGCTCATGACATTGACTCGATGCTCAACACAGGCGAGGGCTTCTCTAAGACAGTCAAGGATAAGTTTGGGCAGGATGTCAAACTGACTTGGCATGATGGTCACGGGCCTTTCAACTCCATTTTCGATTTCGTGGAGCGTGTGGACCTCTCGGCCTGCAACCGCAAGACGATAGAGAGCCTTGCCATGGCTGGCTCGTTTGACAGTCTTGGAGACATCAAGCGTGAGCAGTTCTTCTGCCAGAACTTGGATGGGTTGGCAGGCAGTGAGATACTTGTCCGATATGGCAATAACTTCCAGAATGACAAGAAGAATGGTCAAGCGTCTCTCTTTGGCGATATTCTTGACTCTGTCATAGCGCGGCCAGCCTTGCCCGAGATTGTCAATGAGTGGAGCGACCTCGACCGCCTCAACCGCGAGAAGGAGGTTGTGGGCATCTACATCTCGTCACACCCTCTTGCCAAATATAGTTTCGAGTTCAAGTGCCTCGTCAACACCAAGAGCACGGAGATGACTGACGACAACCTACCCAACCTCGACGGCAAGACCTTTGTCGTGGCTGGCATAGCTTCGGTCAAGAAGACAGGCATGAGCAAACGAAACCAACCATATATGATTGGTTTGCTTGAGGATATGTATGGCAAGTGCGAGATTCCGCTCTTCGGCGACGACTATGTGAAATATAGCCCCTATTTCGCCCACGACGCCTTTATCTGTGTCACGGGCAAGGTTGACCACGGCCGTTTCGGTGGCCCTCAGTTGCGCCGCTCCATCATCAAGATCGAGTTCCTTGCCGATGTGCTTAAGCATGGCATGGTCAAGAATGTCATCTTCACTGTGGACATAAAACGTCTGCACGACCAGGTGATTAACCTCTTTGGCGATGTCTTGCAGCCCAATAAGCGCAAACAGACTGCCATTCCCGTTGATGCTCCGCCTGTGGTGCCTGTCAAGTTCCATATCGTGGACCGCGATCGCCGCATCGACTTGCCTATGACTTCGCAAACCTATAGTGTCGAGTTGGGTCCCAAGCTCATGAAGTTTATTGACGACACGGAGGGCGCTGTCGAGATGAGCGTCACTATGTAGCTTTTTTGCATAACTTTGCGACCGAAACATCATCATTATTGTAGGTTTTGAATTTTCAGAAAGGCAAAGGTGGCGTTAGTCAATGGACTTCCGTCTGCTTCATTTTCGGCATCATAGCCATCCTTGGTGTAGTCGCCCAACTGACCCCGGCTGAGCCGGTTACGGTTTGCGGTGTCAAACTCCACTTCCCCGACCTCAGGCAGATGTTCGCCGAGGCTGGTCAAGGTCTCATCTCGGTGGACGACCAGTTGAACAGCGTGGAGAATGACATGCGTATTGACGCGCAGGCGGATAGCCTCGCCGCCGCACGCGACTCTGCTTTCTCAGCCCATGCTGACAGTCTGCGTCGGATGGAACGGGTTTTCGGTAGCAGCAACGGCTCGCTCCGCTTCCCCAAAAATGATTATTCTTACCTCTTCCCCGTCTATAAAGCTATGCGTGGGGCAGACTCGGCTTGCGTACACGTCTTCCACTATGGCGACTCGCAGATTGAGGGCGACCGCATCACTCAGATTATCCGAGACAGCCTCCAAAGCCTCTTCGGTGGCTCAGGCCCTGGCATGATCCCTCTTTGGCAACCCATCCCATGCCGCACTGTCAGCCAGACTGTTACAGACAGTGTGGCAACCTATTACGCCGCTGGCATCATGGGGCGCCGAGCCAAGCATGACCGCTACGGCGCCATGGCCCAAATGGCCGAACTGAGAGGTGAGAGGGTGACCATGACTGTGAAAGCTCTTGGCGAGGGTCACGGAGCCTATCGCAACATAACTGTTTTTGTGGGCAATGTGGCGGACACTATGCGGCTGACGCTTGACAGTCTCACGGCAAAGACTGTTGCTCCGTGCGAAGGCCTCCGCTCGGTCTCGTGGCGAGTGTCGGCTCGCAACTCGTTCCGCCTGACGCTTGAGGGCCGTGGCGATGTCTATGGCGTTGAGGTTGATGGCGGTCGAGGTGTCACGGTGACCAATATACCTATGCGCGGTGCCGATGGTCTTTTCCTCCAGAGGATGGATGCTAATCTCTCCGCCCAGATGATGCGCAAGCTGAACACACGCCTCGTCATCATGGAGTTTGGCGGCAATGCGCTGCCCATGTTCCAAAGCGAGACTAACGTAGATAATTATTGCTCTGGCATAGGTCAGCAGATTGAGCGCATGAAGGCTCTTTGCCCCGAGGCGCGGATTATTTTTATCGGCCCGGCTGATATGAGTGTCAAGGTCAATGGCACTTTGCAGACGCATGAGCTACTTCCACTCCTGACCAAACGACTTGCTGAGACGTGCGACAAGCATGGTGTGGCTTTTTGGGACATGTATGACGTCATGGGCGGATGGAACTCAATGATCGCATGGGTCGAGCATCAGCCACAATTGGCGGGTGCGGACTATGTCCACTTCACCACCCGCGGTGCCAACCGCATAGCCTCCATCTTGTGGAAAGCCATCAAGATGAACTATGACTACATGCTCATCAGGGATAACATGGAGGCCGAGGCGTCCATTGCTCCAACCCCGCAAACAGACTTGTCTGCGCAATGATCCGCATCTTCACATCGCTCACAGCTGTCATCTTGTGCCTCGACGCAAATAACGCGTGGGCCTCTATAGCGCAGCTCTCTCCCTTTTGCCCGCCGGACTCTTTGTCCACCTCTTTCACCTCCGAAATATCGGACGCTCTGTCTCTTGATACGCTGAACTCCACCGCTCCCGAACACCCAACTTTCTCCACAGAGGCCGAGGAGGAGGAGGCTGAGCGACTCGACCCCGAATTCGCCACGGCCGAGAATTTGGAACTCGACACCATCGCATTGCCCTCAAGTGGTTGGGAGGCCCTCCTGCCTAAATGTGCACGCCCCGACTCTAATTTCATATCACTTCCCGGTGGCCTTTCCCCCGAGATGAGCCGCTTTATTGACAAGATGGACTCTGTTCTTCTCTACGGTAAAGGACGTGTCTCTATTCTTCACATTGGCGGGTCGCACGTTCAGGCGGATATGTACACTAACGAGTTCCGCATCCGCATCGACTCGCTCAATAATGGACTGCGACCACCCCGCGGTTACCTATTCCCCTTCCGTGTGGCCAAGACCAACAACCCCACCAACTTCCGTGTGACGGCTGCCGGACGCTGGGACAAGGCTCGCTGCTCGGTGCGCAAACAACGTCCACCTCTTGGCATTGATGGCATAAGTGTCTGGACTTCAGACCCCACGGCGTGGATTGGCTTCGATATGGATCCCAATCACACTGGCCGATGGACTTCCACCTCGCTCAAGGTCGTCGGCCGAAGTGTGCCATCCATGACCGGCCAACACCTCACCCCTATTATCCGTGTTGATGGTCAGGACGTGCGTCCGTCGTCTTATGACGTGCGCACCATGACGTACTCATTCCGCCTGCCCAAGCCATCATCTTCTTTCACCCTTCATTTCGCCCACTCCGCAAGGCAACATGCGGACTCTCTCAAAACCGTGTCTATTGAGTCCTTTGCCTCCCGAGCCACTTTCTATGTTGATGGCATCATCCCCGAAAATGATGAGGACGGCATTGTCTATCACACTGTTGGCGTGAATGGCGCAGCCGTTCCCCACTACCTCAAGTGCGAATATTTTGAGCGCCAGATGGCTGCCCTATGCCCCGACCTTGTTATTCTCTCCATCGGCATCAATGACGCGTCGGGCCCTAATTTTGTGCCAGATAATTTCAAGAGCAACTATGACCAATTGCTCCGCGTCTTCCGCCGCATAAACCCCAATTGCGCCTTCATCTTCATCACCAACAACGACTCCAAACGGCGTGTCTCGCGCCGCAAACGTATTGTCAATAAGAATGGAGAGCTCGCCGAGCAGGCTTTCCGTGAGATTGCCACCAAATGGCAGGGCGGACTCTGGGATCTATTTGACATCATGGGTGGACTCGGCTCTATGGCCGAATGGCAGAAGAATGGTCTGGCAGGGCGCGACAACATACACTTCTCACGCCTTGGCTATAAGGTGGTGGGCGCACTCTTCTATGACGCTTTCCTCAATTTCTATTTAGACCAAGACCCTGTGGAGCAGGAAGAAGCCACAGCAAATGGCGAGGCAAGACAAGATGACTAAGCACAAGACAACGCTAATTAACCGATGACAACCTCTAATGATATAAGTGTGGAGACCATGGCGACGGACTCGCTCTCTTTTGCGCCAGACTCCGCCTCTTTCGTCAATAATTTGGGCGAAACCTCTTCTGACGGCGGCGTGCTTGACGCCCTCAGCGCGATTGCGCATAACATTTTCGCTTTTGACGTCTCGCACCCGCTCATCTTCACCCAGTTCTATTTCTGGGCGTTCTTCGCAGTCGTCATGCTTGTGGTCGCCGCCATTGGCCGCAGCCGCGTCATGCTCCGCAACGCATTCCTATTCCTTGTCTCCGTCTTTTTCTACTATAAGACTTCGGGCGATTTCACCATTCTGCTCATCGTGGCCACAGCCCTCTCTTATTTCTGTGGCCGCAAGATTGGCGACTCGGTTGCTGGTCTCGCCAAGGAGATCCCCAATCCGCTGAGTGCCAAGATGTGGCTCGGCTTAGGCATTGTGGTCGAGCTTGTTGTCCTCTTCTATTTCAAATACTCCTACCTTGTGGCCGACATGATCAACCAGATCTTCGGCACCCAGATTGTCGTCCATGACTATTTGGCGGAGTTAGGCAACTCGCTCATCGGGTCCAACAAGTTCAGCATCGACTACATTTGGCTGCCCGTCGGCATCTCTTTCTACACCTTCCAGTGCATCAGCTACATGATGGACATCTACCGCCGACGCATTGCTCCGCTGAATAATGTCATTGACTATGGCTTCTATGTCAGTTTCTTCCCACAGCTTGTGGCGGGCCCCATTGTGCGCGCCAACGAGTTCGTAGGTCAGATTAATAAGCCCTATTTCCTTTCACGACGCTGGTTCGGCATAGCTGTCTTCTGGATTCTCAATGGTTTGGCCAAGAAGATTATACTCGCCGATTTCCTTGCCGTCAACTTTGCGGACCGAATTTTTGCTAACCCGACCATGTATGGCGGTTTTGAGAATTTCGCCGCCATGTTCGTCTACTCGCTTCAGGTCTATGCCGACTTCTCGGGCTACACCGACATTGCCATAGGCGTGGCTCTCGTCATGGGTTTCTATTTGCCGCGCAATTTCAATTCGCCCTATAAGGCGACCAACTGCGGTGGTTTCTGGAAACGCTGGCACATCTCGCTCAGCAAGTGGCTGCAAGATTATCTCTACATCTCGATGGGTGGCAACCGAAAGGCCACGGCCGGCACTTTCATTGTCATAGCGTCCATCGCTGTCATTGGCACCATCCTCTCCGGCTCTGTCTGGGTGGCTGTGGCGGTGGTTGTCGTGGCTGGCTGGTGCATCATCGAGGCCATTTTGCGCCCCGAGAAGAAGAAGGGCATCACCAGCAATGTCAACCGCATGAATACCATGCTTTTGGGCGGTTTGTGGCATGGCGCAAGTTGGAATTTCATGATTTGGGGCGGTCTCAATGGCCTCGGCATCCTCATTTGGCGCAAGTGGGCTACGATGGGCATACATGTCCGCTCGCTTGCCGCTACGGTGCTCACTCTCCTTTGTGTGTGGGGCGCAGTCGAGACTGATTGGCCTGTTCTGCGCATGGGGGCTGTCTGGCTTGGCGTTATTGCTGTTTGCAGCATCATCAGGAGTCTCTATAACTTGGCTCGTGCGCCTTGGCAACTCTCATGGATGGAGCGCGCGTGGGCCATCACGCAGACGTTTGTCTTTGTCACTTTCACGCGACTCTTTTTCCGCGCCGGCTCAAACCTTAATCCGGCAGAGGCAAACCAAGTGGCGTGGGAGACTGCCACTCAGATGGTCGGACAGATTGGCTCGCCATGGAATACCGCCCAAATTCCAGCCATCATTGAGGGCTATGCCATGGTTTTCGCCCTCTTTGTCATAGGCATGATTGTCCATTGGCTGCCAGATACTTTCAAGCGTCGCTACCGCATCTGGTTCGCCTCGATGCCCCTGCCTCTCATGGCTATAGCCACTGTGGTCATTGTCCTTGTCATCTATCAATTCGTGACGGCCGATTTGCAGAAGTTCATCTACTTCCAGTTCTAACACGCCTTTGCAACAAGGTTGCATTATCTTATTGACTATCTTTGCCATGTCAAGCAAGGAGTAAGTCTCATGATTAAGCAGTTGTCTAAGTCCCGCCGCCCGTTTGGGCTTACGTTGATGGCCATGGCGGTCGTCGCGCTCTTGGTGGCTCTGCTCCTGCCTCATCATCATCACCACAGGGGTGGCTTCGACTCTTCTGTTGAGCTTTGTCTTGAGGGGCATCACGACGGTGATGAGCACTCGCATGACAATGCCGATGGTGCCTGTCTCCAGAAGGAGTCTTTTGTCCTTGCAAAGCAGACTTCGCAATTGGGCGGCGTCAATGTGGTGTGCCTGTGCGCCTTGCCGCCCGAGGATGCTTCCGCCTTATGTCCAAAGGCCTATGTCTCAGGCTATATATGGGACTTGGTCGAGACTCTTTATGACTCGGCTGTTTTCGTGGGTGGCGGTTTGCGTGCGCCTCCCGTTTGTTAGCGTTTTCCCTATTTTTAGTTGATTTGCCTCACTTGGCGATGTCTATGGCATCTCCGGTGTGCAGGCGTGCGCATGACGTTGATGTCATGCGCAAGATTTGAGTGTGGGCGCAAGTGATTCGCATCCACCTCTGTAAGTCTTATTTTTAATGCTAACAGAATGAAAACACAATATTTGTTTTTGTCTCTCCTCTTTGTTTCTGGCCTCATGGTGTCGTGCTCGCATCAACATAAGGATGAGGATCACGAGGGACATCATCATGAGCATGATGAGCACGACGGCCATGAAGGTCACGAGGAAAAACTCGGTCCTGACGACGTCCATTTCTCCGATGCTCAGGCCGAAGCCGTAGGTCTGACTGTCGATACTATCCGCCCCTCTGCCTCTTTCCATCCCACTATCCTCTGCTCTGGTGTCATTGAATCGCAGACAGTTGGCTCTGTCACCATTGTCGCCCCTCAAAGTGGAATTGTGAGTATGTCGGACCGTGGCATAGCCCCCGGCTCCTATCTGCAAAGAGGTCAGTCATTGGCTGTCATCTCGGGCAAGGTCATGCAAGATGGAGATGCCGCCCAATTGGCGCGCATTGAATATGAGGCGGCCAAGGATGAACTTGAGCGAGCGCAGCGTTTGGTGGCTGATAAGATTGTAAGCCAAAAGGAGTATAATGAGGCAAAGGCGCGCTATGAGGCCGCCAATGCAGCCTATGAGGCCCTGAGGAGTCGCATGACGGCAGGCGGAGTCGCTGTCAACGCCCCTGCGGCTGGTCACGTTGTTCGCATGATGGTCGAGCAAGGGCAATATGTCACAGCCGGTCAGCCTATTGCTGTCATCGAGCGATGCGGCAGCAAGAGGTTGCGTGTAGATGTCCCTGAGCGTCATTTCGCGCAACTTCGTAAAGTGTCATCTGCCAATTTCCGCACTTCTGCTTCTGATCGTCTTTTCCGTCTTTCTGATATGAATGGTCGCCTTGTGTCGGTTGGCGTGTCAGTCTCCGATGGAGGCTCGTCAGTCCCTGTCACTTTTGATTTTGACGATGAGGATGAGGCTCTTTTAGCAGGCTCAGCCGCAAATGTCTATCTTATTCTCAATGGCTCGAAAGGCAAGGAGACCATAGTCGTAAGTCAAGACGCTATCATTGAGAACCAAGGACTTATGTTTGTCTATGTCCGCGATGCGGATGACCATGATGTTTATCACCGCCGTGAGGTGAAGATTGGCCTCACGGATGGCGAAAGCACAGAGATCCTGAGTGGAATCTCGGCAGGCGACATCGTTGTGGAGGGTGGGGCGCACCGCCTTCATCTTGCCGGGGCTTCAAAAGCCATACCAGCTCACACTCACAACCACTAAGGTAGGCCGTTTAATCTTACCCCCTAAGCTAATGCCTTATGTTAGACAAGATTATACGATTTTCACTCAATAACCGCCTGGCCATTGTCCTTGCGGCTCTCATCCTGCTGATGGCTGGCACCTACACCGCCACAACCATGGATGTCGATGTCTTCCCCGATCTCAACGCCCCGACAGTTGTCGTCATGACCGAGGCCAAGGGCATGGCTGCCGAGGAGGTTGAGAGGCTTGTCACCTTCCCGTTGGAGACCTCTGTCAATGGGGCGACGGGCGTGCGCCGCGTCCGCTCGTCATCCACCAATGGCTTCTCGGTCGTGTGGGTTGAGTTTGATTGGGACATGGATGTCTATCTCGCCCGGCAGATTGTCTCAGAGAAGATTGCTGTGGTGCGAGACCAGTTGCCCGACCAGGTTGGTAACCCGACCCTCGGCCCGCAGTCGTCCATCCTTGGCGAGGTCATGTTCGTGGCCCTGACTGCCGATTCGACCTCCATGATGGATTTGCGCACAATGGCCGACTGGGTCATCCGTCCGCGCCTGCTCTCGACGGGTGGCGTGGCGCAAGTCTCTGTCATGGGTGGCGACATCAAGGAGTACCAGATTCTGCTCGATCCCGCCAAGATGAACCGACTCGGTGTCTCACTCACTGATGTGAGCAATGCCGTGACGGGAATGAATGAGAATGCGGCTGGCGGAATCATCTATGAGTATGGCAATGAGTATATCATCCGTGGCATGCTCTCCACCACCGACGCCTCTCTCATGGCGAAGGCCCCCGTCGTCACATCAGACGGCCGTGTCCTAATGTTGCAAGACGTGGCCAATGTGACTATTGGCGCAAAAGAGCCGCGCATGGGGCTCGCCTCACATGATGGCCGCGAGGCTGTCATGATGACTGTGACCAAACAACCTAACGCCAGTACTCTCGATCTTACACGTCTCATTGACAGTGCGCTCGACGATATAAAGTCGGAACTGCCCCCCGATGTCAAACTTAGCACGGATATATACCGTCAGGAGCGGTTCATTGACAGCTCCATAGCCAATGTAAAGGAGGCTCTCGTTGAGGGCGGCATCTTTGTCGTCATCATTCTTTTCGTCTTCCTGCTCAATGTCCGCACCACGGTCATTTCTCTCGTCACCATCCCCCTCTCTCTCGTCATATCCATTCTGACCCTAAAATCTATGGGGTTGACCATCAATACTATGAGTCTCGGTGGCATGGCCATTGCCATTGGCTCGCTTGTTGATGACGCCATTGTGGATGTAGAGAATGTCTTTAAGCGTCTTCGCGAGAATGCCTCTCTGCCCGAGGGGGAGCGTAAGAGCCGGATTGAGGTGGTGTTTGAGGCGAGCCGCGAGGTGCGCATACCTATCTTGAACTCCACCATCATCATCATTGTCAGTTTCGTGCCGCTCTTCTTCCTTAGTGGCATGGAGGGGCGTATGCTCGCGCCGCTCGGTGTGGCCTTCATCACTTCGCTTGTGGCTTCCACCATTGTGGCGCTGACCCTCACACCTGTCCTCAGCAGCTATATGCTTTCGGGCGTCGGCAAGGGCGGCCAGGCGCAGCGTGAGCCAATTGTGGAGCGCGCTCTCAAAGGTGTCTATGGGCGTGCGCTGGCTTGGGCCCTAGGTCACAAGCGCGGTGTCCTGAGTGGGACGGCTGTCGCACTCTTGCTCGCACTCGTAGTCTTTTTCAACCTTGGCAGCAGTTTCCTTCCTCCTTTCAATGAGGGCTCTTTCACCATCAACGTCAGCACTTTACCAGGCGTCTCTTTGGCGGAGAGTGATGCCATTGGTCATCAGGTTGAGGATTCGCTCCTTGCCGTGCCTGAGATTATGACCGTAGGCCGTAAGACTGGCCGCGCTGAGCTTGACGAGCATGCGCTCGGTGTCAATGTCTCTGAGATTGAGGCCCCATATGAACTTGCAGACCGAAGCAAGGATGAGCTTATGGCCGATGTGCGTCATCGCCTTGGCTCTATCCCGGGCATCGCTGTCGAGGTCGGTTCTCCCATCTCTCACCGAATTGACGCCATGTTAAGTGGCTCTAAGTCAAATCTCGCAATTAAGCTTTTTGGACCGGACCTCAACCACCTCTTCTCTCTTGGCAACCAGATAAAGGATGCAGTGGCAGGCATTGACGGCTTGGCGGATCTTAATGTTGAGCAGCAGGTGGAGAGACCGCAGATACAGATTGTGCCGCGCCGCGACTTGTTGGCCCGCTATGGTGTCTCATTGCCCGATTTTGCAAAGGCTGTTGATGTCCTATTGGCGGGCGAGACAGTATCGTCTGTCTATGAGGGCAATCAGAGTTTTGACTTGACGCTTAAAGTTGATGCTGACAGCCGCGCCACGGCCGAGCGCATACGCGACTTGATGATTGACGGTGCGGCAGGCAGGGTCAGTCTCGGCAGTTTGGCAGAGGTACGCTCGTCGGTCGGACCTAACACCATCAACCGCGAGGACTGCGCTCGCAAGATTGTCATCTCGGCCAGTGTGACTGGCGGCGACTTGGTCGGCACTGTCCAAAAGGTTCGTGAGGCGATCGCCGAAAAGGTCTCCATTCCAGAGGGTTATCATGTGGAGTATGGCGGTCAGTTTGAGAGTGAGCAGTCGGCTTCGCGCACCCTACTTGTGGCCTCACTCTTCTCCATCTTGGTCATCTTCCTGCTCCTTTATGGTCAGTTCAAGAATGCGGTTGAGAGTGCTGTCATCTTGCTCAACTTGCCCTTGGCTCTCATCGGTGGCGTGCTCGTCATTTGGCTCTCAGGCTCAGTTGTCAGCATCCCTGCGATTATTGGTTTCATCTCGCTCTTCGGCATCGCCACTCGCAATGGCATGCTCCTCATTGCGCGCTATAATGATTTGCGTTCTGAGGGTCTCTGTTTGGAGGAGAGTGTAAGTACAGGTTCTGCGGATCGACTTAATCCTATCTTGATGACGGCTCTCACCTCGGCTCTCGCCCTGCTGCCTCTTGTCGTCGGTGGCGACCTGCCCGGCAATGAGATTCAAAGCCCTATGGCTAAGGTTCTCCTTGGCGGACTGGTGACCTCCACCCTCCTTAATGGTTTCATAATCCCGATAATGTACCTCATTATAAACATGAGGTCAAATAAATCGTCAGACAATGAATAAGATAGCCATCATTATATTCTCCTTAGCTGGTATTCCTTCTCTTTTAGGAGGAATGGCGAACGCCCAGTCGTCACTGTCGTCGGTACTCGCATCTGTCGAGGCCAACAACGTGGAGCTGCGAGCTTTGCGTGGCGAGACAGAAGCCGCCATGGCGGAGGCGAGGGCCGAGTCGTCGTTGCCAGATCCTGAAGTCTCTTTCGGCTATTTGTGGTATGGACGCAAAGACGTGTCTGTGTCTCAGGCTCTTGACTGGGCGCTGCTCACTGGCCGACGCCGTGCTGCCATAACCGCTCAGGATTCTCTCTCCAACGCAACTTACGCTGTTGGCCGTCAAGATATATTGCGCCAGACCCGTGTGGCCTTTGCCGATGTTGTTTATGGTAATCAACTGGTTAATCTTTTGTCCGTCAGGCTCGATGCGGCAAGGCGCATGGAGCAGGTTATGCGGCTGCGGCTTGCCGCTGGCGATGCCCGGCAGACTGAGGTAGGTGATGCGGCCTTGGCTCGCGCCCGTGCGACAGCCTTGCTCACGCGCGCCCAGTCGAGCCTTGATGCCGCTTTGGCTGAACTCAAGTCTCTCAATGGTGGTGTCGAGATTGCCGTCAATGACACTCTTTATAGTGACGATGCGCCTCTTCCGGCCGACTTCACATCTTGGTTCTCAGCCATAATGCCACAGATTAAGGAACTTGACGTGGCTCGTTCGGAGTGCCGTTTGGCTTGCGCGCAGTCTTCCGCCTTGCGTGCGCAGAACATCCCACAACTGTCTGTTGGCTACATGGGTGAGTTCACCCCCGACGACCACTATGAGGGCGTAACCATAGGTCTCTCCATCCCCATTTGGAGCGCAGGCAAACGCGCCAAGCAGGCGAGGGCGACGATAAAGGCGGCTCAAGATCGAACGACGGCCACTCTCCAATTGATGCGCAGCCGCCTTGAATCAGCTCATGCGCAGGCTCTCATGCTGGGTCGCATAGCCGCCGAGCAGCGCGAGGCCCTCGAACTCAATGACAACCGCGCTCTCAACTTGCGCGCCCTCGAGGATGGACTGCTCACCATGGCGCAAGCCATCACGAGCGACGACCTCTATTATTCGGCAGCCATTGAGTCCATTGAGGCTGAGCATGACTATCAGAGGGCTTTGGCGCAGCTCATGGTCTACTGACTATCTCGCCTCTTTTGATATTAAGCCTTTTTGTCGGGCTGCGACCATCTAAATGTGTTATCTTCGCGAGAACAAAAGACCAGCCTTCCCGTCATGCCATACGGGCAAAGTAATGCCTGTTAGAACTTTGCCATGGCGAGAAAAGGTGCATGCAAACGATAGAAAGAATGACATACCAGTTTAAGCCCGACGGCGTGTGCTCCCGCCTTTTCAATATCGATGTAGATGACAATGGTATTGTCCGCAAGGTTGAAGTTGTGGGAGGATGCAGTGGCAATCTGCAGGGGCTCTGCCGTCTTATGGAAGGACGCCCGGCATCCGAATTGGCAGAGACGCTCAAAGGAATCAGGTGCGGAGTCAAGATGACCAGTTGCCCCGACCAGATGAGCAAAGCCATGGAGGAGATAGCTAAGCAGAACTCCTAAGGCTTTTGATAAATAGACAGTTGATAATATGAATTAGCGGGGGCTGAGGCTGACGTCCTTTCTCTTGGAAAGAATTTCAGTCTGAGCTCCCGCCTTATTAATAGATGAGGATGGTTGAACGCGTTTTCCTGATAGGCTATATGGGCTCGGGCAAGAGCACCATAGGTCGCTATGTCGCCAAGGACATGGGCTGGCGCTTTGTCGATATGGACAGTTACGTCGAGAGTCGAATCGGCTGCACCATAAGTCAGTTCTTTGCCGAAAAAGGCGAGGAGGCTTTTCGTGACGCCGAGGCGGAGGCTCTTGAACAATTGACAAAAGAAAAGAATGTCGTAGTGGCGACTGGCGGTGGCGCGCCTTGTTTCCGTGGCAACATTGACACGATGAATAAGGCTGGCCTGACCATCTATATCGATGTGACTCCCGCCGAGTTGGCCAAGCGTCTCGCTCCTGCCAAGGCTCACCGCCCCCTCATTGCAAACAAGGCGGATGATGAGTTGGAGGCTTTTGTGGCTGAGCAACTTGCTAAGCGTGAACCGTTCTATCGCAAGGCTGCCATGGTCGTTGATGGCGCAGCCCTCCCTTTCTCTGCCTATCGGATGTTCATTGAGGCCTTTGAGCCTCCTCGGCGAGCTGCCCTTTTTGACCTTGATGGCGTGGTCCTTGACACTGAGACGCAGTATTCAATCATCTGGGGCCGGATAGGTGAGATGTTCCATCCCGAAATCCCCGATTTCTCACGACGGATTAAGGGTACTACGCTGACCAATATATTTGACACTTATTTCCCCAGTGACAAGCAGACGCAAGACAAGGTGGCGCACATGCTGTGGGATTTAGAGGGAAACGAGATGAAGTATGAGTTCATTCCTGGTGCACGAGAGTTTATTGAGTCTCTGCGTGCAGCAGGCATTAAAACTGCCATCGTCACCAGCTCTGACCGGAATAAGATGGCGGATGTCAAACGCAACATGCCGCAACTCTTTGACCTGTTTGACGCTGTGGTGACCGCAGAACTGACCGAACACTCTAAGCCGGCGCCCGATTGTTTCCTCAAAGGGGCTGAGTTGCTCGGCATGACGGCAGATGAATGCGTAGTCTTTGAGGATTCTCAAAATGGTCTGCGAGCCGGTCGGGCAGCGGGAATGTTTACTGTCGGCCTTGCCACGACTTTTGGTCGGGACTTCGTCAGGTCTCTGTCTGACGATGTCATTGACAATTTTGTTGGAGTGCTGCCATCGCGCTTTTTCTGATACATAAATTATATTTGCACCATAAATAGACAAAACCACAATTAAATGAAATACAGCATTCTGCCCTTAGCCCTCTGTCTGTTCTCAATTCCCGCTTTTGCCACAGGCGAGGGCGACGCACCTTCAGCCTCGACTTCGACTTCTGAAGTTGTAGAGGTCGCCCCATCTTTGGCTCCTGCACCTGCTCCCGCTTTCCGAAAGCAGAACACCTCATTTCTTGTAGGGCAGCTCTATGTCGGTGGGCATGTCGGTTTTGCGCTTCCTCTCGGCATGGGACGCAAGGATGACGAGTTGGCTTTTAATGATGTAGCCAAGACTGGCTTTGTCATTTATGCCGACTGCATGAAGCAGATGAATCAGGCCATCGGGCTGGGAGGCGAGGTCGGTTATCGCCGCTATGGACAGAATGACAAAAAGACGTGGGGTACTCTGACGCGCTATGGCAATTTCGAGGCGACCTATCAGGCGATAGATTTTGACCTGACAGGCAGGGTTTTCATTGGCCGTCAAAGTATTCGCCCGTATATCGGCATCTTGGCTGGTGGTGAACTTGTCATGAACAACATGAACTTCACTCCCAACGCAGCCCACTCAAATCTCGATGCCACTGTCTATAAGACGACTAACGTCTCTGTCCTCTATGGCGTGATGGCTGGCGCCTATTTCAAGGCGGGTAAGCGAACTCTGCTCAGCATCTCAGCCCGTCTCAGTTTTGTTCCTACTCTTGATGATGGACTGATTGAGATCACGGAGTCAAACGGCGATACCCAGCATATTTATAAGAATATGCACGGCAACCAGCATAACATCTCTGTGACCGTGGGTATGCATATAGGCACTCAGAAAAACAATAAACACTAAGGTCGATAAAACCTTGACTTGAAAAGGGTGATGGGCGTGAGGCTCCTGTCACCCTTTCACTTTTCCCATATTCTGTGTGTTTCCCCAAAGAACGCATCAATTTGTTATGGCATTCTCTTTTGGGGATTGTCCCTACCTCACTAAAGTATGCAAGTAAAGTCCAAGTACGCTTGAGTAGTCTTTGTCCTCCTCTGTTTTTATGTCTCCGTATTCATCCCTACGAAGTCTCCACCATTTGCCATTCTCATAGTTGTATATGAAGCCCTCTATCATGGTCTCCTCGAAGTCGAACGCGTCACGCACCCTCTCGTTTGAGTAGTACCAATTTTTTGGGGAGTGTACAATCTCAATGACGAGAAGTAAGTCTTCCATTTCAACGTCATCACCATCGGGGTCCGTCTTCACACTCCCCCAATAAGAGATGTCTGGCTCTATCTCCCTGCCGTCAGGTCCTTCGACAGCTTGCTCTAATTGAAGTCTTTCTCTCTCTCTTGCTTGTTCTCAAGGCGTAGTTGGCGATAATGTTTCCCTGGATGTGTCTGTGGGTGCGTGACGGCGACGCCATCCCCAATCCATGGTACTCCTGTTCTGAGTTGTTGTTTGCGTTTGTCATGTTTCTTGATTGTTGAATTTATAAATAGGTTAAAGTCTGCGGCCGTATCTTATTCCTTCACTAACGTATGCAAGTAAAGCCTCAAGACGCTCGAGTAGTCCTTCCCCTCCTCCATGTGGATGCTCCCGTTGTCCGCTTTGCGAAGTCTCCACCATTTGCCATTCTCATAGTTGTATATGAAGCCCTCTTGCATGGTCTCCTTGAGTTGAATGCGTCAAGCACCCTCTGGTATGAGTAGTCCCAATTGTTTTTTGAGTGGACAATCTCAATGACGAGCAGCAAGTCGTCTAATTTTACGCCTTTTTTACCTCTGTGCGGCTTCCGCGTCCCCCAATAAGAGATGTCAGGCTCGATTTCCCTGTCGTCTGGCCCGTCGACCGCTTGCTCGTACTGAAGTTTGAGGGATTCTTTCCAACTGGTTTTTTTTTGGAAGTTGCCAGTTATTTTCCTTTGCAGATCCCTGTGGTCGTGCGACGGTGACGCCATTCCCAGACCATGGTACTCCTGTTCTGAGTCGTAATTTTTGTTTGTCATGTTTATTTTGCTATATGCGGGTGGATATTGATTGTCTGAGGTCTGCGAGTGACCTCTACTAAATGGTTAGCCTTCTTTTGAGCCTGCTTTGCTATGCTGTTGAGTGTGACGGTTTTAATGATTAGGTTGTGTGCGTGTCTATGAAATACCTTCTTCGGGTTATTTGCCCATTTTTTTCGTTCAGCGGACCCTTTAGCGTTCCTTTATTGTTTTCGCCATTTATTACGACATCTGTCGTATATAGTTACGATAGCCTGTCGCAAAAATTAAGTGATGTCTCTTATCGCTTGGTGTATAAAAAAGGGGAGCAGCCTAATGGCTACTCCCCCGATTATCAGGTTCGACTTGCAAACCTTATGATTTCGATATTGTCAAGGTCTCTTCACTCTCGACGAAAAGTCCCGATGACGATGTGCAATAAATCTTGACTTGCGCATAGTCGTCGGCCAAGTCGGTGCGGTTGAACGTGATGCTGTAGGTGACCGTGTTGTCGGTCTTGTTGATGACAGGGTTAGAAGCGACCTTGTAGTATGTGCTGATGCGTTTGGGCTCAGATCCGCTGTTGTAGGGGATTAGGGTTATGCCATATGCCGCTGCGTTGTCGACGATGCTGAGCTTGGCAGAGATGGTTGAGCCATTGTAGGTCAGCTCTGCGTTCTTGATGTCGCCAATGGTGTCGGAGATGGCAACAGTGAATGTCTGCGTGGCTGCATTTGTGGCCAAGAGGCCTGCGGTCGAGCTGATGCCGTTGGAGCCGTCAACCTTGGCAGCCGTGGCAGTGGCGGTGTAAGTGCCGTTAATCTTTGAGAGGCTCGTGACCGCGTTCTTCTCAATGTTTGAGGTGTAGACGTAGAGGCTGCATGAGTCCATTGCCACTGTGCCGTTCGTACTATAGACGTTCATCGACATGATTGGGTAGTTGACTGATGACGAGCTGATGGCGAAGTAGGGCTTGTAGGTGTAGACGTCCTTAGTCTTTTTTGTTGTGCCTTCTGTCGTCTCACCCTCTTCGGTGACTGTGGTCTCGGTGTCGTCGGCCGATTCCTCCACTTCCACAACAGTGTGCTCCTGGATGATGTAGCCCTGGACGTTGAGAGAAAAAGTCTCGTCAGACGAGTTGTCCTCAATGCACGAGTTGAGGATGGCGGCAGAGCCAATTGCAAGGAAAGGGATGATAAGTTTTTGGGAAATCATGATGTTTTTTTGTTGAAGTTAGTTCGTTTTGTAGTGTTTTGTGGTTAACCGGTGGTGGAATTGGCAAAGACCGTGCCAAAAATACACTTTTCCATTGGAGTGAGAGCCAAGCTTAGTAGCGATACTTATTAACGTTGTCTGCGTTTTTCCCACGTTCAATCCGACTTTTGCATTTTTGGGGCGCCAATTGCATGGCATTGTAATAATGCCGAACCCGAAAGCCCAATTTCGCGGAATTCTGACTAACTTTGACGATGAGAAGACTGTAATAAACACAGAATGGTCAAGCGATACGATTTTTTGGTCATTGGCTCTGGCGCTGCCGGCCTGACCTACGCACTAAAGGTCGCGCCACACGGCAAAGTGGCCCTCATTTCTAAGACAAGTCTCGACATAACCAACACCAGCAAGGCGCAGGGCGGCATTGCCGCTGTGACCAGCTCGGTTGACGATTTCGAGAAACACATAGTTGATACCCACATTGCTGGCGCTGGCATTTGCGACCCGGATGTGGTCCGCATGGTTGTCACTCACGCACCCGCCCAGATTGAGCAGCTACTGAAGTGGGGTACTGATTTCGACAAGAAGAGCGACGGCGAGTTCGACCTCCACCGTGAGGGTGGACACTCCGAGTTCCGCATCCTTCACCACGAGGATAGCACAGGCGCCGAGATCCAGCGCGCTCTCATTTCGCAAATCAAGAGCCACCCCAATATTGATGTCTACGAGAACTGGTTCGCCGTCAACATCCTCACGCAGCACCACCTCGGCCGCAATAATGAGCCATGGATGAAGGACATTGACTGCTACGGAGCCTACGTCCTTGACGAGGCAACTGGTGAGGTCCACACATTCCTCTCGAAGGTGACCATGATGGCCACTGGCGGCATCGGCAACGTCTACCAGGTTACAACCAACCCCACCATCTCGACTGGTGACGGCATTGCCATGGTTTTCCGCGCCAAGGGTGTCATTCAGAACATGGAGTTCGTCCAGTTCCACCCCACCAGCCTCTACAACCCTGGCGAACGCCCGAGCTTCCTTATCACCGAGGCTATGCGCGGCTATGGTGGACAGCTCCGCCGCAAGGATGGCACCACTTTCATGGAGAAGTATGACAGCCGTGGCAGTCTCGCCCCGCGAGACATTGTGGCGCGCGCCATCGACAATGAGATGAAGATTTCAGGTGATGAGTATGTCTATCTCGACGTGACTCACAAGGATCCCGAGCAGACGAAGCACCACTTCCCCATGATTTACGAGAAGTGTCTCTCCATTGGCATCGACATCACCAAGGAGTACATTCCGGTCACCCCAGCTGCCCATTACCTCTGCGGCGGTATCAAGGTCGACCTCCGCGGCCGCTCGTCTATCAACCACCTCTATGCCGCAGGTGAGTGCAGCTGCACAGGTTTGCATGGTGCTAATCGTTTGGCTTCCAACTCTTTGCTTGAGGCTCTCGTCTATGCCGATGTGGCTGCTACGGACTCCATTGAGGTCGTCAAGCACACCGATTGGCGAAATGACATCCCTGAGTGGAACAATGACGGTGTTGTGCACAATGAGGAGATGGTACTCATCACTCAGGCCAATCAGGAGGTTGAGACCATCATGCGCAACTATGTCGGCATTGTCCGCAGCAATGTGCGCCTCAAGAGGGCTCTCGACCGTCTCGAAATCATCTACCGCGAGACCGAGGAACTCTATCAGGGCAGCCATATCAGCCAGAAACTTTGCGAGCTCCGCAATAAGATAAACATAGGTTACCTTATAATCAAGATGGCGCAGAAACGCCATGAGAGCCGCGGACTCCATTACACTCTCGACTACCCGGAGCGCAACAAGAAATTGGATACCTATCCGATAGATTAGTAAAGTCTCTCGACGTATTTAATGTCAACACCCCAAGGTCGCAAATCATCTTCGTGGCCTTGGGGTTTTTGCGTTGTCTTTCTCTTCATGCCAGGATATGTCTACGCCAAGAGAGTCACACCTCTTCGCATAACCAACGGATAATTAGTATCTTCGCGGTGCAAATTAAACATAGAGATGAGAATAGGCGTTATCGTCGCGATGGACAAGGAGTTCGCGCAACTCAAGACTTTGCTCTCTGACGCAAAGGAGGAAAAGCATAATTGCAAGTCTTTTATAATTGGTCGCATAGGGGCCAACGAGGTTGTCATGCAGCAGTGCGGCATTGGCAAGGTGAACAGCGCGGTGGGTGCTGTCGAGATGATTGACAATTATCACCCTGACCTTGTCATCTCCTCCGGCGTGGCTGGTGGTGCTGACATTAATCTTAATGTGACTGAGGTTGTCGTCTCGACCGAGTGCGTTTATCATGACGCTTATTGCGGTGACGAATGTGAGTTTGGCCAGATTTTGGGGATGCCCGCCACTTTCAAGACCCCCGAGGAATATGTTGTCAAGGCATTGGCTATCAATGAAAACAAGGAGGGCAAGCATCCGCATGTTCATGCGGGTCAGATTGTTTCGGGCGAGTGGTTTGTGGACACTAAGGAGAAGATGCGTGACATCTTGTCCCACTTCCCCAAAGCCACAGCCGTGGACATGGAGAGCTGCTCCATTGCGCAGACTTGCCACATCTATTCCACCCCATTCATCTCATTCCGCATCATTAGCGATGTGCCACTCAAGGATGTCAAGGCTCAGCAATATTTTGATTTCTGGGCGACAATGGCCGAGGGGTCATTCAATGTCACTAAGGCATTTCTCGAGAGCCTCTAACAGGCAACATTAACTACAAGATATAATAAGAGTCTGATAAAAATGGACAAGATCCCAAGTTTCACCATCAACCATAATAAGCTCCTTCGCGGAATTTACGTGAGCCGCAAGGATCAGGTGGGCGGCGAGGTCGTCACCACTTTTGACATCCGCATGAAGGTTCCCAATCAGGAGCCTTGCCTCCACAACGGCGCCATTCACACAATTGAACATTTGGCTGCCACCTATCTGCGTAACGACCCCGAGTGGAAGGACCGCATCGTCTACTGGGGCCCTATGGGGTGCCTCACTGGCAATTATCTCCTCATCCGCGGTGACTACTCAAGTCGTGACATAGTGGAACTTATGCGCCGAACATTCCGTTTCGTGGCCGACTACGAGGGCGAAATCCCGGGCCAGGCTGCCAAAGATTGCGGCAATTACCTTCTTCACGACCTCCCCATGGCAAAATATGAGAGCCGCAAATATCTGACCGAGGTTCTCGATGTCATAACCGACGCCAACCTTATCTATCCGACTCAAGATTAGGTTGTTTTTAATCCACCACCCACCGAAGTGGGAAGTAAAAAACGGCCGCTCGTCCAATTGATGGACGAGCGGCCGTTTTTTTCGGCCTGCGTACCTCACATTCCTATTCCCCGGCCTCTTTTATCCTCTTCATTCTCTCCTCTCCCAATTTGAGTGACTCCATGTAATTGTTTGAGTTAAGACAGTCGAGTCTGATGTCAAGCATTGGGCTGTAGTCGTCTTTCTCCCATTTATATCCTTTTAGCTTTTTCCACCATGTTTTAGTGGTGAACTCATATAGGAATATCTCCTTGAGTGTCGGTATTGCCGTCAAAAGTTTAGAGGCTTTGTTTTGCGCCTCTGCCGTGCTCTCGCCCTTGTCAACAACCTCTATTATCAAAGAGGGGTCACGCGAGTTGCCAAAATTGTGGTTGATCTTGTTGATGTCGAAGTTAGGCGCTGTGTCCCAACACACAAGGTCAGAGTAAATCTCCTTATTTGATTTGCTTGATGAGGTTTGGTCCGCAATGCTGGAGTGCGTAATCCATTTGTCCGGAAATAGCAAGATGATGTTTTTTAGCATCCCGACTGCGATATCCTGATGTTGGTTTGACGGCCATTCCCTATGCTCGCCATATTCAGAAAAGATGCTGTCAATCCTCTCTTCCTTGATGAGACCGGAGTCCTCAATTAAAGATTTCGGCGTTACGATGTCATATTTTCTTTGTATGGCTAAATTTGCGTTAATCCGCAAGTCCGCTAAATATTCTGAGTGTGCCTTGGACCTTCGATGCCTGTTTGCCGTCCGGGCTGCTTGTCCGCAAAATGCGTCAAGACCCAATGCCTGATAGGGTCGCACGGGATAGGCTTTCTCCTTGAGCTCGTAAAACTTCTCTATCTTTTCGTTACGCTTCTCGTCGAATTTCTCGTCGAATTCTCCGTCGTAATCCTCGACGAAGTCTTCGTCAAATTCCTCATCGAATTCCTCATTGAATTCCTCGTCAAATTCTTCGTCTGTCATTTTGTCAGTGATTATTGGGTGAGTAATGCAGAAGAATCGCTTAACCCTCTACAATTGTTTAATTTTTCGTCTGTTAGCAATGGCAAAATCGGGACTTTTCGTCAAAATGGCGAGGTCTAAACCAAGCAGTTTGCTGAACGAGTCTGATCTCCATTTTGTGTATCTTGTTCTCCGCATCCAAGTGCCTTCCTCATAGTTGAAGATGAAAGCCTCTCCGAGAGTGGGTGCTTGTCGGAACATGTCTGCTATGCTTTTCTCCGAGTATTTGGTGTTTTCCTTGTTGTGCGTTAGTTCTACCGCTATACGCAATGTGTCGTAAACTGTTACCCCGTTTTCCTGGTGTGTTTGCCAGAATGATAAATCGGGGACTCGGGAATTCGCATCAGTCGTGGCTTTGCACTCGTGATGAATCATGTTGATGTGTTTAGGAAAGGCTGCAAAAAAACTCTTGACCATATTTATAGCTTTGTCTTGATGTGGGTTGCTCGCCCATGCCATTCCCAATGTGTGCGACTCGTCGTTAACTCCCGAAAGGGTAGATGCAAAGTTGTCGCTGCTCTGTGTCAGACTATGCAGTCTGTGCTTGTCTGAATCTCTTTTCAAAATGGCTATGGTAGCAGCTGCTGCAACTCCCCAAAGAAAGCCCTCGAAGAATGTGTTTTCTTTATGTTTGTTCATATAAAAAAGTTTAAGTTACGTCCTGTCTGCGCAAATATCATGCCAAAATATCTGTTTTGTTTAAATCTAACAAACAAAAATGAAATGTAGTGTTAACTACCTTGTTAATTTAATTGACATCTTTCTTTAATTTCGTGGTTTGCTCCTCTCTGATGTTGCTAATTGCATTATAGCCCTCATTTGTTTCATCGTTCGTGCTAAAATGTTATTTGTTCGGTCTGTTCGGTTTTTCGCCCGTTCGTTTGTTAAAACTATGTGTTCCTGTTTGTTTTTAACAATTAACATTAGGAGCAGATTTTAAAAAATAGATACATTTGCAAACCGAACAGAGCATAATAGTGGATAATAGTCCAATTTTGTTCGCACAAATGTTAATCGATTGACTTAAAGTTTGCTAAAATCACTTTAAAAACATGCTATAGCCAAATACAAACAGAACGATACAAGAACCTGAAACCAGCACACAACTTTTTGTTTCACGAACCTCAAACAAAAGAGACAAATGAGAATAGTATTATCAAAAATCGCGGGCGTGGCCATTATGGCACTCCTGCTGCTCATTGGCCAGACGGCTTTTGCGCAGCAACGCACCATCCGCGGCAAAGTGGTCGACACGAGCGGTCAGCCTGTCGTGGGTGCGGCAATTGTTGAGTCCGGGACTACAAACGGCACCGTGGCCGACATCGATGGCAATTACTCGCTCTCGGTGAAGACGAATTCACTCAACATCAGCTTCATCGGCTTTCAAAGCCAGACTTTGGACATCACGGGCAAGAGCGTGATTGACATAACGATGCACGAGGATAACATTGAGCTTGGCGACATAGTGGTTGTCGGCTACGGCACCATGAAACGATCCGATGTGACGGGCTCTGTCGTCTCTGTGGGCGACGACGCCATCAAGGAGTCGGTCTCAACCAGTATCGATCAGGTTCTTCAGGGACGTGCGGCAGGTGTCCAGATTCAGGCCAACACAGGTACCCCTGGCGGCTCCTCTTCCATCCGCATCCGCGGTACGAACTCGCTCAATGCCTCCAGCCAGCCTATCTTTGTCATTGACGGTGTTATCATTGATGCTGCCAATGGTGATGACGACGGCAACAGCAACCCTCTCTCGGCCATCAACCCGTCGGACATTGTCTCGATGGATATTCTTAAGGATGCCTCGGCTACCGCAATCTATGGCTCACGAGCATCAAACGGTGTCATAATGATCACCACCAAGCGAGGCAAGGCGGGCGAGGCTACCATAACCTATGACGGCTATGTCGGCATGCAGCAGATGCCTAAGAAGATTGAGCTTCTCAACCTCCGCGAGTATGCCGCTCACCATAACACGATTGCCGACTATGGCGTAACCAGCGCCAGCAGCCAATATGTGCGCCCCGACCTCCTTGGCGATGGCACCGACTGGCAGGATGAACTTTTCCGCAAGGCTATCATGACAAGCCATAACCTCTCTGTCTCAGGCGGTTCTGAGAAAGTGACCTACGCTCTCTCTGGTGGCTACCTTAAACAGGATGGTATTGCCATCGGATCGGACTACCGCCGTCTCTCACTCCGCGGCAATGTAGACGCGCAGGTCAAGAAATATCTCAAGGCCGGCATTAACTTCTCTCTCTCTGACAGCAAGCAGAGCACTGCCACCAGCAACTCTATCATCATGAACGCCCTCCAGTCGCAGCCCTCCATCCCGGTACGCGATGCTGACGGCGGCTATGGCGGACCTACTGAGAACTATCAGCCCAGCAACCCTGTGGCTATGGCTCTCATCGCCGACAACTATAACAAGAAGCAGAACTTCCGCTTCAATACCTACCTTGAGGGTACTTTCCTCACCGACTTCTCTTTCAAGTCCGAGCTCTCTGTTGACTATAACCTCAACAAGTACTATTACTACATGCCGGACTACTACTTCAGCGAGTGGAACCAGAATGACACGAGGACTTCGACCTGGACCAAGACTGACACCCGCTACTGGAGCTGGCGCAACATCCTGACCTACAACCATACTTTTAATGACATGCACAATCTGAATGTCATGATTGGTCAGGAGATGAGCGACTCGAACTATGAGAACCAGATGTCAACAACCACTGGCTTCCTCTCCAACAACGCCACTGACATCTCAGCCGGCAGCTACAGCGACTCGCGCACAACTGGCTATCGCAACGAGACCTCACTCTTCTCTTATTTTGGCCGCGCTTTCTACTCTTTTGACGATCGCTACCTGCTCACCTTCACTCTCCGTCGAGATGGCTCCAGCAAGTTTGCCGATGGACATCGTTGGGGCTGGTTCCCCTCTGCGGCTCTTGCCTGGAAGGTCAGCAATGAGGCTTTCTTCGACAATGCCCGTGAGGTGGTCAACAACTTCAAGATCCGTCTCGGCTGGGGTTCTACCGGCAACCAGAACATCTCCGATTGGGCCTACATGGCCATGCTCGCCAACAAGTCAACTTGGGCTGGTGTGGGTGTCCTCAATGCCAACACTGCCAACCCCGACCTCAAATGGGAGAGCACCAAGAGCACTAACATCGGTCTCGACCTCAATTTCCTCAATAACCGCATTGAGGTCATAGCTGACTTCTATTACAAGAAGACCGACGATTTGCTCATGCAGATTGACATGCCTTCTTTCCTTGGCTCATCTGGCTCTGGCGCTGCTTCTAACCCTTGGGCGAATATCGGCTCTCTTGAGAATAAGGGCTTCGAGTTGACGCTTAATACTGTTAATATTGACAAGGGCGATTTCATGTGGCGCTCCAACGTGGTCTTCTCGCTCAACCGCAACAAGGTTAAGCGTCTCGACTCTGCCACGGGCTCACTGCCTAAGACACTTCAGGTCGGCTCTGACGTGGCAACCGTCACTAACACTGTCGTAGGCAAGGCTATCGGTCAGTTCTGGGGCTATAAGGTCATCGGACGTTTCGAGTCAGCTGCTGATTTCTACTATCGCGACTCTGAGACTGGCGAGGTCAAGCCCGTGGCTCTCCCCGAGGGTACGTCTATTAACATGACTGACGGACAGCAGGATAGCAATGACGGCGGCGGCATCAAGATTGGCGACTACATCTTTGCGGACCTCAATGGCGATGGCGTGATTGACAACAATGACCAGACCTTCATTGGCAACCCTGAGCCTAAGTTCACTTGGGGCTTCGGCAACAGCTTCTCATACAAGGGCTTTGACTTGAGCTTCCAGTTCTCTGGCTCTTATGGCAATGACGTGGTCAACTACAACCGCCGCTTCATCGAGCAGACTGGCGCGACAGGCAACATAACAAAAGATGCCGCCAACTATGCGCAAATCTCTCAAATCGACCCCAATGCGACTGGCGCAACCAACTGGCGCAACTATAACGTGACCAACACCGGAACCGACCAGCCGCGCATCTCAACCTCTTCTGCGTCTAACCAGAACTACCGTATGAGTGACAAGTATGTAGAGGATGGCTCCTACATCCGTCTCCAGAACATCTCTCTCGCCTACTCGTTGCCGAAGTACATTCTTGAGAAGACCAATTTCTTCACTAACGTCAAGGTCTACTTCAACCTTCAGAACGTCTACACCTGGACCAAGTACAAGGGCTACGACCCTGAGGTCGGCTCGCTCTACGGACAGGCTCTCTACAACGGCATAGACTACGGTCGCTATCCGTCTCCAAAAATCTACACTGTCGGTCTTAACTTCTCATTCTAAGCAACTATGGGCATCAAAAGATATACGTGCGCGGCTCTCTCATTTGCCGCCATCATGGGCCTGACAAGCTGCGTGGACGACTTCCTGGAGCAGGAGAACACCTACCAGCTCAATCAGCAGACTTACTTCGACTCCGACGACGCTGTCAACTCGGCCGTACTGCCTCTCTATAACTATGTGTGGTACAGCTTCAATGACAAGTTCTACTACGGCATGGGCGACGGACGAGCCAATAACATCACGGCGCAGTACTCCAACTACATCTACCCCTACACCAACTTCACCGAGACCAGCCTCTCTGCCGGCCTTAATGACGCTTGGGGCTCGTTCTACTCTGTCGTGGCGCAGGCTGACAACACCATTAACAATATCAAGAACTACTCAACCTCTGGCGTAAGCGAGTCCGCCAAGACGCAGTGCATAGCCGAGGCGCGTTTCATGAGGGGCTTGGCCTATTGGTACATAGGCTCTCTTTGGGGCGTAGGCATTGTCTATGATAATGTCGATGCTTTGGTCAACAACTATGTAGTCGCTCCAGCCCCATTGGCCGATGTCATGGAGTTCGCCATCCGCGACATGGAGTACGCCGCCGCCAATCTGCCAGAGAGCGCATCCACCGTTGGGCGTGTTGACAAGTATGCGGCCTATGGCATGCTCAGCCGCATGTATCTCTCCATGGCAGGCATTGTCCTCGGCAATGAGGCTTACGACCAGACTAACGCAGCGCAGGAGAGTGACTATAACCGCGGCACGCGCAACACCTATTACCTCGACTTGGCAAAGAAGGCTGCGCTCAAGGTCATAACAGACAGCAAGTACTCGCTCGTCTCAAACTATGCGGACCTCTTCTCCGCTTCGGGCTTCAACAATAACTCGGAGAGCCTCTTCCAGCTCCAGTGGCAGACAGGAGCTGCTGTCAATGGCAACGCCCAGTCCATGACTCGCTTCTTGGCTTGGTCCGCCCTCGTGGCCGATCAGAACGCATGGGGCGGCGCTACCTACTGCTCTTACGACCTCTGGGAGGAGTTCAAGGAGTATGAGGACAAGACCCTCGGTGTGACTGTCGATGACGCAATCCGCCGTCACAACTGCGTGGCCTCATATAATGAGAGCTATCCCGAACTTTCTGCCGACGCTTCTGACCCTTATGTCTATGGCGTAACGGAGAGTGCTGGAAACCAGGGCGCCAATATCAAGAAGTATGTCATTGGCACTAAGAAAGTTAATGGCTTCAGTGAGCCTAACAACGCTGGCGTCAACACTTATATGCTCCGCCTTGCCGAGGTCTACCTCAACTACACTGAGGCTTCGCTTGGCAACGATGACAAGACCACCGATGTCGAGTACTTCAACATGGTCCGTGAGCGTGCCGGCATGGCCACCAAGAGCTCAGTGACCTATGAGGATTTGCGCCATGAGCGCCGCGTGGAGTTCGCCTTCGAGGGCCTCTACTGGTATGACCTCGTACGCCGTGCATACTATGAGCAGCAAGAGGTTATCAACTACTGCAACAGCCAGCACCGCAATGCGACCTACTACTCCAGCAGCACGCACGAGTATTCGCTCAGCGACTCGTGGACTTATCCCGGTCCTTCTGTCTCCATCGCCACTGCCATCAACATGACGTTGCCTATGGATGACGCCGACCAGACTAAGAACCCCAACCTCAAGCCCACATCTGCCGATGTCAGCATGCGCCGCCAATACGCCACTCAGGCTCTCACCTTTGGCGAACGTGAGGTGAAGGTCGATCAATTGTTCAACTAATAACTTGACTGAGTTATGATTAAACTGAAATATATCCCCATGGCCCTTTTGGCTCTTGCCACTGTCGGCTTCACCGCGTGTGAGGATGACGTTGACGACCAGACCACGGCCATGACCATCAGCAAGGTCTATCTTGAGGACGCCAAGTCCACTGTCCCTGACCGCGAGGTCGAGTTCGCTCGCCTTGGTCAGCTCCTCCGCATCGAGGGTTCGGGTTTCTCCGGCCTCAAGAGGATTTACATTAACGGCTATAAGACCGACTTCAACAACGCACTGATGACCGACAACAACGTGTGGGTCACTCTCAGCTCCAACACGCCAGTCGACAAGGCCGACGCGTCTGTGCGAAACACCATCCGCTTTGTCAAGGATGGCACGGAGACCATCCACCAGTTCACCATCCGTGCGGCTTCGCCCTCCATCTCGAGCATCTCGCGCACTCTGCCTCATGTGGGTGAGACTGTCGTGGTGAGCGGTTCTAACCTTCAGGAAACGACCAAGTTGACTCTTCCTGGTGGCATCGAGGTGACTGATGTGACCTGCGACCCCGATGGCGAATGGTACTCCTTCGTCATGCCCGACGGTGTCACCGAGGGTGGCAGCATAACCAGTGTGGGTGCTAACGGCACTGCTATTACACCTGCCATGTTCAATGAGAAGCGCGGCATAATCCTCGACTTTGACGGAACGGGTGACCAGGGCGCATGGAGTGCGACTTACGCTGTTGACCAGTTGGCTGACGACCCATTAGGACTCAACGGCAAGTGCTGCCCCGCTGTTCCTGAGGATGTCCTTGCCGAGGGCGGCATCAAAAACGGAGCCCATGGCAATGGATGGTTCACCGCTGGCAATGGCAATGAGTTTGATGAGTGGAGCCGTTTCTATGACCTCATCCCGGCCACTACGCCTGTCGAGGACATTGCTTTCCAGTTCGATGTCTATGTGCCAGAGGAGTGGAGTGCCGCAGGCTATCTTGAGTTCACTTTCCAGAACAACCTCTCTGGTTATGGTTGGGGCTCAAATAACACCAAGGCAAAGGAGGAGACTGATAATGGCTATATGACCGCTGTCTGCTGGGTTCCATGGCTTGCCGATGATGGCACTGTCGTCCCCTACAAGACTGATGGTTGGCAGACTGTCACCATCCCAGTCTCCAATGTTGGTCGTTACCAGATAAAGGACACCTTCACTTTTGCCGATGTGGTCTCAGACCGCAATAACGGCTCTTATCGCAACTTCGGCATGTTCCTCGTCAACAGCGACATTGAGTTCTCTGACGATGTGACCATCACTACTGGCGAGTTCAACCAGATGGTCTACACTGACAACTGGCGTCTCGTCCCCTCGGCCTCCGTCACGGTCTCCGACTTCGACGATGAGGAATAGTCTCCATGACCTCTTTTAATACATCTAATATTATGCGACACAATAATATAATCCTCCCAGTGGCAGCCCTCGCCGTCATCTGCGCCGCATGCGACGACGACAAGATGGAGTGGGGTTTGCCTGATGGTCACGAGAAAGTTGACATATCTGACATTCCCCTCACGAGCGAGGAGATTATGGCCAACTATGACTACATCCGCAACTACGCTCAGCAATATTGGCCTAACGCCTATGTGGGCCTCGGGCTTGGCGCTGACCTCTACATCTCAAATGCCGACTATCGCAAGGTGGCCGATGACAATTACCAGCTTTACACTTGCGGCAACGCCATGAAAATGGGTGTCATGGTCAAGAGTAATGGAACTATTGACTACACGACTGTCGATAACTTCCTCGAACTCGTACCTTCCGACAAGAAGATCTACGGTCACAACTTCATTTGGCACACTCAGCAGCCGCAAGACTACCTCAAGAGTGTCATCGCGCCCGAGATGAAGGTGGTGAGCGACAGCGAGAGCGGAATAGCAAACATGCTCGCTGGCGACAACTCGGACTTCGAGGGCGGCACCAAGGGAAATTGGGGCAGCTGGGGAAATGAATCAACCTCTGCGGTCAGTGACAAGGGCGAAGGTCACAACAGTGACTACTGCCTTGTGCTTGACAACCCTAAGGATGGTGACGACTATTACACGGCTCAGTGCGCCTTTACATTTGACGACCCATTGGAGGTCGGTGAGACCTATGTCATCCGTTTCTACGCCAAGACGAATACAGCCGGCGCCGGTCTCCAGTTCGCTGCCCAGAACAGCTCTGACTATTCTGGAGAGGGCTATAAAAACCTTGAGATTGGCACGGATTGGACTCTCGTGGAGCAAGAGTACACATGCTCAAAGGAGGGCATGAACCGCATTCTCATAAACTTCGGCAAGAACACCGCCAAGTATTACATTGACGATGTCGAGTTCGGCAAGAAGATTGAGAACACAGACCCGATGACTAATGTTCTTGCCGGTGACAACTCTGACTTTGAGGGCGGAACCAAAGGAGATTGGGGCAGCTGGGGAAATGAGTCAACCTCTGCGGTCAGTGACAAGGGCGAAGGCCACAGCAGCGACTACTGCCTTGTGCTTGACAACCCTAAGGATGGTGACGACTATTACAAGGCCCAGTGCGCTCTCACATTTGACGACCCGTTCGTAGTTGATGAGACTTATGTCATCCAATTCTATGCCAAGACGAATACAGCCGGTGCCGGTCTCCAGTTCGCTGCCCAGAACAGTTCGGATTATTCAGGTGAGGGCTATGCCGCACTTGAGATTGGCACGGATTGGACTCTTGTGGAGCATGAGTATACATGCTCAAAGGAGGGCATGAACCGCATACTCATCAACTTCGGCAAGAACACCGCCAAGTATTACATTGACGATGTAAAGTGGGGTGTCAAGAAGTCTGAGAATAAGAGCCTCAAGACAAACAAGGGAACCACTATAACCTACGTCCTCAAGACTGCTGAGCAAAAGAAGGCAGCCCTTGACAATGCCATGGAACAGTGGATTAAGAGCATGTTTGAGCATGTCAGTGGCGATGACCGCTTTGTAGCTTGGGATGTCATCAACGAGCCTATTGCCGATGGCGGTGGCCGACGTGGCATTGACGGTGTCTTCGGCGGCTCATGGACCGAGGATGACGTTACCAACTATGACGCTGAGCCTACTGAGTCTGAGACTGAGGGTCTTAAACTCAATTGGAGCACTCAGACCGGCAACAAGCACTTCTACTGGGGCTACTACATGGGCATGGACTATGCCTACAAGGCTTTCACCTACGCTCGCAAATATGCCGACGAGAATGGCATGACGGGTCTCAAGCTCTTTGTCAATGACTATAATCTGGAGACTAATCCCGCCAAACTTGCTGAGCTCATCAGCTTCGTTTCCGACATTGACAATGCGTGCGGCGGCTCCATTGTTGACGGCATCGGAACCCAGATGCACATAACCTGCGCCGAGAGCGAAGAGGCTCTCGCCTCGCTCAAGGAGAAGGTTGACGCAATGTTCAAGACCATGGCCGCCACAGGCAAGCTGGTTCGCGTTACCGAGCTCGACTGCGCCTTCAGCAAGGCTACAACCAACCCGTCGTCTACTCAGCTCAGTTGGCAGAGCAAGACTTATCAGATGGTTGTCGAGTCTTATGTGGCAAATGTCCCTGAAGCCCAGCGACATGGCATCACCATCTGGACTCTCTCTGACAATGAGGACGAGCATGAGCATTGGCTCAATGGCGATTCGCCCAACCTGTTCGACGCAAGCTATAACCGCAAGGAGGCTTATCGCGGCTTCTGTGACGGCATTGCAGGAATGGATATCAGCACCACTTTCTCTGGTGACGACTGGGTGAATAAGTACAAGAATGATGACTCTTCAACCGATGAGTCTGAGGAGTCCTCGGAAGAGTAAATTGCCGCCTATGCTTAGCAAGCGTCGCGTATCGTGACGCGCATTTAACTAAGCGGGCATAGCATGGGCCGCCCAGTCTGCCACTTTTGCAGTCGGGCGGCCCTTATTGTACCCCTTTTTTGATACTTGTAACAAAAAATCTGTTAATAAAATAGTTTTTGTTAACAGATAGTACTATCTTTGAGCTAAGAACCGAACAGTACAGAATAGATGAAGATTATTTCCCACATAGGTTTGATTGCCAGCTTCTTAACCTTGACCTCGCTTTCGTCCGCACAATGTTCTGTGATTGGAAGTGGGGCTGATAGAAGCCTCACGCTTGATGGTCGGCCGTTCATAATCCTCGGTGGCGAGTTGGGTAATTCGACAGCCTCGTCGGCTGCCGAGGTTGACTATCATTTTCCGCGACTAAAGGCCATGGGGCTCAACACGGTCCTCGCTCCCGCCTATTGGGATTTGCTTGAACCCCGTGAGGGAGTCTTTGACTTTTCACAGGTTGACAAGGTTATCGAAGCAGCGCGGGCCAACGACCTCAAGGTTGTATTCTTATGGTTCGGCGCTTGGAAAAACTCCATGAGTTGCTATGCGCCCGACTGGTTTAAGGTGGACACCAAGCGGTTTCCGCGCGCTCACACATCTTCTGGCAAGGTTATGGAGATAGCGAGCTGCGTGGCTGAGAATGTGTTCCATGCCGATGCTGCGGCTTTTGAGAAACTGGTGGCTCACATTGCCGAAAAAGACAAGGATGAGCATACGGTCATAATGCTTCAGATTGAGAATGAGATTGGTATGCTTGAGAGCGCGAGGGACTACTCGCCTGACAGTGAGAAGCTGTTCCGCTCTGCTGTGCCTGAGAGGCTAATTTCATACATCAAGAAGAACAAGAAGAACTTACACCCTGAGTTCCGCACCCGCTGGGAGGCTAATGGCGCAAAACTGGGCGGCACGTGGAGTGAGATGTTTGGCTCAGATGTCTTTGCCGATGAGATTTTCCAGGCCTACCAATATGCTCTTTATGTCGGCAGGTTGGCCGACATCGCCCGCAAGTATGTCTCTTTCCCTCTCTACGTCAACGCTGCCATGAACAGCCGCGGACGTCAGCCGGGGCAATATCCGGCGGCAGGGCCTTTGGCTCACTTCATTGACCTTTGGCGTGCTGGTGCCCCGAGTCTCGACTTCATCTCGCCAGACATCTATGACAGCGGTTTCGAGGGCTGGGTGGAGAGATATGCCGTCTGCGGCAATGCGCTTTTCATTCCCGAGATGCACAGGAATGAGGATAATGGTGCGCAGGCTTTCTATGTCTTCGGACAATATAACGCGCTTGGTGTCAGTCCATTCTCAATAGAAAATAACTCGGATCGCACAAAGTTGACTAAGGCCTATTCGACTCTTGACAAATTGATGCCTACGCTTGCCGAATATCCTGATCGCCGAGGTCTGCTCTTCACATCAAAAGAGCAAGAGACCACTTGGCAAGAGGATGGCATGACCATCACGGCTCGCCATTTCTTCACCCTGCCTTGGGATCCCCGAGCCACAGATGGCAGTCGTTGGCCAGCTGCAGGAGCCATTGTTATCCGCACTGCCAAGCATGAGTATATGGTGGCGGGGACAGGTGTGGTTCTTACATTCACAAGCATGGCTGAGCAAGCTGCCAAGGCAAAGGAGGAGCAGGTGATGCTGGGTGAGGATGGTTTTGTCCTTGCCGACCAGACAGGCAAGAAAAACTCGTCCGCCAAGGTCGATTGGTCCGGGGTCAAGAGGATTGGCATTCTCTCGGTCGATGTGGTTGAACCCGACGAATCGGGGACTCTCCGCCCCGTGAAACGCCTCAATGGCGATGAGGATCATCAGGGCCGACATGTCAGAATAGGCGTCGATGACTTCCAGATATTGAAAGTCAAGCTCTACGAGTATTAGCTTACAAAACCTCCAAAGCGGATTATTCAGCATTCAATCAACAGATTATTAATAGCTTAATTGTTACCATACGGACATGTTCAAAAATTTCATGACATTTATGGCGACATCCGTGGCGGCTACGATGGCAGCCTCGGCGCAAAATAGTTTCGAGATAATAAAGAAAGGTCAGCCGGTTGAGATTTGCGTCTCGGCCAATGCTGACAAAGGAGTCCTGCGCGCAGTCAGCTCTTTGGCGAGTGACATTGAGATGATATGCGGCAAGAGGCCGGAGATTGTGAACACGGTTGACATTTCACATGAGCAGATTGTTGTAAGTCAGTTCGGTGACGAGTTTTTCTCAAAGACCAATATTCGCCCGGTCGAGCTTCAGGATAGCACAGAGAAACACATATTGGCCATTGAGCCGACTCGCATCAACATTGCGGGTGCTGATAAGCGCGGCACCATCTATGGCATCTATACGCTCAGCGAGCGACTCGGAGTGTCGCCGTGGACGTGGTGGGCCGATGTGCCTGTGGCTAAGCGCAATGACGTGGCTCTTGATTGTGGCGTGTCGACTGATGGTTGCCCCAAGGTCAAGTATCGCGGAATATTCATCAATGACGAGTGGCCCTCGTTCGGTTGGTGGTGCATTGACAAGTTTGGCGGCGTTAATCATAAGGCCTACGAGCATGTCTTTGAACTCCTCCTGCGCCTCAAGGCCAATTTTATGTGGCCTGCCATGTGGGCCAGCGCATTCTATGATGACGACCCCGCCAACGGACCTCTCGCCAACGAGATGGGCATAGTCATGGGAACGTCTCACCACGAGCCGATGGCTCTTGCCCAGCAGGATTGGAAGCGGCGTGGCATAGGCGACTGGAATTTCAAGACCAACCAGCAGAACCTTGAGAAGTTCTGGCGCACCGGCATTGAGAGGTGTAAGGATTGGGAGACGATTGTCACCGTGGGTATGCGCGGCGATGGTGATGAGCCTATGGGCGCAAGCACGGAGATTGACCTTCTGACCAAAATTGTTAACCGCCAGCGCAAGATAATAGCCGACGTCACAGGCAAGAGAGCCAACAAAGTGCCGCAGGTATGGGCTCTCTATAAGGAGGTGCTTGACTATTATGAGAAGGGCATGAAGGTGCCGGACGACATAACGCTCCTGCTTTGTGACGACAACTGGGGCAATGTGCGTCGTCTGCCAGATGCCAACGCGCGCCACAGGAAGGGTGGCTATGGCATGTATTACCACGTCGACTATGTTGGTGATCCGAGAAACTATAAGTGGGTGAATGTCACTCAGGTTGAGAGAATATGGGATCAGATGGAATTGTGCTATGACCACGGCGTGCGTGAGATCTGGATTCTAAATGTCGGCGACCTTAAGCCCATGGAGTACCCCATTCAGTTCTTCCTCGACTTGGCTTGGAACCCCGAGCGCATGAAGGCGTCTGACATACATCAGCATACTGTGGATTTCTGCAAGACGCAGTTCGGCCCCGAGCATGCCGAGGAGATTGCCAAGATGATTGCCCTCTACACCAAATATAATAGCCGCCGCACTCCCGAGATGCTTGATGACCAGACATATAGCATTGAGAATTATGATGAGTGGGAGCGAGTGCGCGATGACTATCGTGAGCTGGAAAATGAGGCCCTGAGGGTAGGGTATATGCTCCGCAGGGAATATGCTGACGCCTATGATGAGCTGGTTCTTTATCCCATTGTGGCATGCTCCAATCTCTATGACATGTACTACTCCGTGGCGCGCAACAAGCAGTTGGCTGCAAAGGGCGACCCCGAGGCAAATGTCTGGGCCGACAGGGTCAAGACTCTCTATGAGCGTGACTCTCTTCTCACCCGGCACTATAACCTTGAGATTGCCGACGGCAAATGGAATCATATGATGGACCAGACACACATAGGCTACACCTATTGGCAACAGCCTGAGACTCAGGTTATGCCGGCCGTGGCTTATGTCCGCGAGGACGATAAGGCTCTCAATGGCACGCTGCTCTATGTCGAGGGTGACGGCTATGTCTCTTTTGACGCTGAGAACCCAAGCCGACGCAGCGGAGATTGGACTCTCGTGCCCAACCTTGGGCGAACAGGCTCATCGCTCACAGCGCGCACTGTCACGCCAGACACTTGGGTGGAGTATGACGTGGAGTTCGCTAACGGAGGTGAGCCCAAACTCCAGATTATCCTCAGCCCGACGCTTAACTACGGAGGCAATGGCCACATGCTGGCAGTCTCCATTGACGGAGGCCCCGAGCATGACATTGACGTGCATGGCCTCTATGGAGGCGGCGATGCCGACATGAGTGGAGGTCAGCAGACACTCTCCCTAAATGCCGGAATGGGTGAGGGCTGGGTGCCTATCAATGGCAAGCTCAACGAGAACTCATGGCGCAAGTGGGTAGGCGAGAACGCCATTGTGGTAGGCGAGAAACTTGAAAATGTCTCAGCCGGTCGCCACACCATACGCATCCGCCCCTCAGATGGCGCAATGGTGCTCCAAAAGGTGATGATTGACATGGGCGGCCTCAAGCCCTCTTATCTCGGTGCGCCTTCCACGCCCGTCTCCTATCGTGAGTAACTCGCCTTCCTCCACCTCTGCACTGTAAACCAATTATCTATATTCCCCCCAAAAAAATCAGATTGGTATGAGACACTTAGGCATATTCATGACGCTCGCCCTCGCGTCAGCTATTTCAGTGAGGGCAGAGGTGCGCCCCGCGGCCTGGATTACCGACGGAATGGTGATTCAGCGTGGGCAGCAGGTGACCTTGCGCGGCACGGCAGATCCAGGTGAGGTTGTTGAACTCGATTTTGACGGAACAGCACCGCTCTCGACAACGGGCAAACGAGTACAAAAGAGAAGTGTCACGGCTCAGGAGGACGGGCGGTGGTCGCTCACCCTCCCGTCTCTTAAGGCTGGTGGCCCTTTCATCCTGACGTTGGGTGACAAGAAGTTGACTGACGTCATGGTCGGTGACGTCTATTTGTGCTCTGGGCAGAGCAATATGGAATTGCCAACAAGCCGTGTCATGGACAAATATGCCCAGGAGATTAACGCCTCGGTCAACAAAAAGGTGCGACTGCTGCACGTTCGTCTCGCGACATCGTATGACGGCCCGGCTGCCGATGTCACTACCGACGGATGGAAGACTCTTAACAAAGAGAACGCCTCCAACTTTTCTGCGACTGCCTATTTCTTTGCGCGAGAAATGCAGGCGGCAACCCCGAGTGTGGCAGTTGGTGTCATTGAGGCCGCAGTGGGTGGCACTCCCATTGAGGCTTGGTTGAGCCGCGGGCAACTCCTGTCTGATGGCTTCGTCTCTCAGGTGAGCCAATTGGACGTAAATGCCGATGCCGACTATCGACAGATGGTGGAGAGTTACGGAAAGCAGGCGGGAGACCGCTGGGAGAAAGTCCTGGCCCAGAAAGAGGCAGCTCTCGCTCAAGGCTGGAAAGCGGAGAGCTTTGACGACTCGGCTTGGGAGACTGTCGATGCTACTTCTGACACCTGGAGTCAAGCCAATTCCCGCCCTCTCAATGGCGCCCACTGGTTTCGTAAGACCATTGACGTCTCTGCCGAGCAGGCTGCCATGCCGGCTGTGCTTCGACTCGGCACGTTGGTGGACATGGATGAGGTGTGGGTCAATGGCGTGAAAGTCGGAGTGACATATTACCAATACCCCCCCAGGATATATGACATCCCCGAGGGTGTGCTTCATGAGGGGCGGAACGTCATTGCCGTACGCCTTGTGAGCCAAGGTAATAAGCCCGCCTTTGTGCCTGAGAAATACAGAGGCATATTCTTTGGCGGCAACCGCTGGCTCTGTGGCAACAGCCGGAGCAAGATTGACCTTGACAATCAGTGGAAACACACGTATGCCGTGCCTATGCCGGGCAAGTCTGGCGTCCCCTTCTTCTACTACACGCCCACGGTTCTCTACAATGCTATGGTCGCCCCATTGGCTGGCGTCAAGTTTGCCGGCGCATTGTGGTATCAGGGGGAGAGCAATGTGGGGCGTGAGGCGGACTACGCCGTCATGCTCAAAGGGCTCATGACCGACTGGCGACAGCTGTTTGAAATTCCCGACATGAAATTCGTAATCATCGAGTTGGCCGATTATGGCAAGCCCGTGGGGCAGTCGTGGCGCAACTTTCAGCAGATGCAGCGCACGGTGGCAGAGTCCGACCCGCATGCCGCCTTTGCCGAGATTCATGACCTTGGCGAATGGAATGACATCCATCCCCTTGACAAGAAGACAGTCGGCGTCCGCGCAGCTCGGGCTATGAAGAGCATCAAGTAAGACTGACTCACAAAAAACATTCTCATCTTAAAAACCTATCTGTGGAAAACAACGGTTTCTATCGCCTTAATTGGCTTCAGCGTATAGGCTTCGGATCTGGTGATTTGGCTCAGAACCTTATCTATCAGACCATCTGCATGTACCTCCTCTTTTTCTATACCAATGTCTATGGTTTGGCACCCGAGGCGGCGGCGTTTATGTTTCTCATAGTCCGCCTTGTCGATGTGGCTTGGGATCCCTTGGTCGGCACGTTTGTGGACCGCGCCAACCCGCGGCTCGGCAAATATCGCAGCTATCTTGTCTTTGGCGGAATACCATTGACAGGCTTCGCCATCCTCTGCTTTTGGAATGGTTTCTCCGGCTCTTTGGCTTACGCCTATGTGACCTATGTCGGCATGTCCATGTGCTACACGCTCATCAATGTGCCCTATGGCGCTCTTAACGCCTCACTCACACGTGACACGAACGAGATAACCATTCTCACATCGGTCCGCATGTTCATGGCCAACTGCGGTGGTCTTGCCGTGGCGGCGGGAATCCCATTGCTTGTGACGGCTCTCTCTGCCGACGGCAAGACAAACACTCCCGAGAGTGCCAACGCATGGTTCGTCACAATGGTCATCTATGCTGTCGTGGGTCTCGCCCTGCTCATTTTCTGCTTCAGCCAGTGCAAAGAGCGCGTGGTCATGGACCAGTCTGAGGCCAAGAATGTCAAGGTGTCTGACCTGTGGATGGAGTTTGTGCATAACCGCCCTCTGCGTGTCATCGCGCTCTTCTTCATCACGGCTTTCGCCATGATGAGTGTCGGCAACTCAGCCGGCTCCTATTATATGGTCTATAATGTCCATGCCCCTGAATATATGGCTCTCTTCATGGGTCTCGGCTCTGCCCCGTCTTTCATCTTCATGCCACTTGTGCCTGCCATCAAGCGTGCCCTCGGCAAGAAGAACATGTTCTACGTCTTCCTTGGCATTGCCATTCTCGGCATGGGCATACTCTATGCCGTCTCAATGATTGACGCCCTCAAAGATCAAATTTGGCTCGTCATGGTGGCGCAGTTCATCAAGTCGACCGGTGTCATTGTGGCCACGGGATATATGTGGGCCTTGGTCCCTGAGGTCATCAGCTATGGCGAGTGGAAGAGCGGCAAGCGCATCTCTGGCATTGTCAATGCTCTGACCGGCATCTTTTTCAAGGCTGGCATGGCTTTGGGCGGCGTTGTTCCCGGCCTCGTCTTGGCCTATGTGGGCTTCGATGCGACAAACGACTCTACCCAGTCAGCTTTTGCCGAGCAGGGCATCCTTTGGCTCGTGTGCGTAATCCCGGCCATCCTCCTGGCTTTGGCCATGTTCATCATTTCTAAGTATGAACTGGAGGATGACGTCATTGACAAGATTAATGCCGAGGTTGAAGCCCGTCATAAGGGCGCAGCAGCTGAGTAACGAATAAACGATAAGATTATGACTGTTAGATTTTCAAAAGCAATATTCACGGCAAGCGCTGTTGTAGCAGTCTCTGCCTTGGCGAGCTTAACCTCGTGTGGAGGGCAGGTGGAGACGCCTGTCGGCCTCAAAGATGTGGTGGGCGACCGTTTCACTCTTGGTGTGGCTGCCAACGGCGAGCAAATGGCTGGTCGCGACTCTATTGGCGTGGCTCTCATCAAGCGGCATTTCAATTCGCTTGTGGCGGAGAATGCCTTCAAGAGCCAGTTTATCCACCCTGAGAAGGACAGGTACGATTTTGCAGGGGCTGACAGCCTGATGGCTTTCGCCGAAGCCAACGGGATGGAGGTCATAGGCCACTGCCTTGTCTGGCACTCGCAAAACGCCCCTTGGGTATTTGTCGATTCACTGGGTAATGAGGTGTCGCCAGAGGAACTTCACCAGCGCATGATTGACCACATCACAACGCTCGTGACACGCTACAAGGGACGCGTCAAAGGCTGGGATGTCTGCAATGAGGTCATAGTTGAGACGGGCGGATTGCGAAACAGCCCCTACTCTCGCGCCTTTGGTTATAATTTCATCTATGAGGCTCTTGAGCTAACGCACAAGCTTGACCCGGATGCTGAAATTTACATCAATGACTATGGCATGACCAACCCGGGTCGCCGCGCCGGCTACATGGCTCTCATCGACACCATACGATCTCGCGGGCTTAGGCTTGACGCGGTTGGCCTTCAGGGTCACATGGGGATTGATTTCCCCGATTCAGCCTCTGTCGTCCAGACACTTGACGATTTCAAGAAGATTGGCATGCCAGTGATGATTACCGAATGGGAAATGGGCGCTTTGCCAACCTTGACTCAGAGTGCCAATGTGACCGTGGGTGACGAGCTGCCAAATGCGACCCCGGAGACCGACATCTACCGTGATGGTCTGCCAGACAGCGTGTCTGTGGTATGGAACCATCGCATGCGTATGTTCTGGGACATCTTCATGTCTCATTCTGACAACATTAAGCGTGTGAACATCTGGGGTGTGAGGGATGGTGATTCTTGGAAAAATGATTTTCCGGTGCTTGGCCGCAAGGATTATCCCCTCTTCTTCGACCGTGATGGTCAGCCTAAACCTTTTGTGAAGGATATTCTATCTTCGTGCGAAAAAAAAAAATAATCTGATGAAAACAGCAAAACGATATCTCGTCCCTGATGACTACATGGCAGACCCCTCTGTCCATGTATGGAATGGTAAGCTATACATCTACCCGTCACACGATTGGGAGAGCGGAGTGGAAGAGAATGACAATGGCGACCACTTTAACATGAAGGACTATCACGTCTTCACCATCGAGGGTGACCCAATGACAGCTCCCGTTGTTGACCATGGCGTCATCCTTGACACTGCGGACATTCCCTGGCATGGCCGTCAGCTCTGGGACTGCGACTGCGTGCGCGGCAAAGACGGCAAGTTCTATCTCTACTTCCCGCTCAAAGACCAGAATGACATTTTCAGGATGGGTGTGGCAATCGCTGACCGTCCCGAAGGCCCTTTCAGCCCTGAGCCAGACCCCATCAGGGGCAGCTACAGCATCGACCAGTGTGTTTTCGAGGAGAATGGCAAATATTATGTCTACTTCGGCGGCTTGTGGGGCGGACAACTTCAGCGATACCGCGACAATAAGGCTCTTGAGAGCGCTGTCTTGCCCGAGGGTGACGAGCCTGCCCTCTGCCCCAAGGTGACCATGTTGTCAGAAGACATGAAGCAGTTCGCCATGGCCCCGCAGGACGTCAAACTGGTCTATGAGGATGGAACACCAATGAAGGCGTCCGACCCACACAGGTTCTTCGAGGCCTCATGGCTGCACAAGTACAACGGCAAATATTATTACAGCTACTCGACTGGCGACAGCCATTACCTCTGCTATGCTGTTGGCGACAACCCTATGGGCCCGTTCACCTATCGTGGCGTTATTCTGACACCCGTAGTTGGTTGGACAACTCATCATTCCATTGTCGAGTATCAGGGCAAATGGTGGCTTTTCCATCATGACTGCGTACCCTCTGGTGGTCGCACGTTCCTCCGCAGCCTTAAGGTTTGTGAGTTGAAATATGATGAGAATGGCGACATAATAACCATCGACGGCATGGACTAAGCTGTTCTGTCTTGTTATTATCAATCCCACGTGAATGGGTGTGATTGAAGGCAAAAAAGAAATGCCCTCATCGCCCGTTTCCGTGGGATTGATTTATTTGATACCTTTGTGCAATACTAAAAAGTTTATCCGCATTATGTTTGAATACGTAGATCAGACAAACTATACATATAAGGTTGCTGATATCAACCTTGCGCCCGAAGGTGACAAAATCTTAAAAACAGCAGAGGATGTAAACGCAGACATCTTTGCCGAGTGTGACAAGTTGAAAGACTCTAAGCCTCTGAAAGGCAAACGTGTGACTTGTTGCATCGAGATTAATGCCCGAGGCGTATCCTTTGTCAAGGCTCTTGCCTCTCTTGGCGCAACAGTAAGAGTGTGTGCCAATGGGACGGCCACGACAGATAATAGTTTGGCCGCCCTGTTGGCTAAAGACGAAATCTCAGTCTTCGCATGGAAGGGTGAGAGCTTAGCTGAGTTCTGGTGGTGCGCGCGTAAGTCTCTTGACTTTGCGGACAAGGCATGTCCCGACTATGTCATTGATGAGAGTGGTCGTCTTTCCCTGCTCATAAACCGTGGTGTTGAGTTCTCAGACAACACTGAACTCTATGCGCAAGATTATTCAGAGTCCGATGAGGACACACTTGAGTTTGTCGAGCTTCTCCGCATGGTTCGCGGTCACGTTGATTGGCATCGGGTGGCGCAGTCTGTCTCCAAAACTGTCTCTGAGGTCTCTGCCGAGGGGCTAAAGCAGTTGCTGTAGACGCTCTTCCGTTCTATTTATTCTCCGTCAATTCATTTGTTTCGTACGCAAGTCCCTCGTCGGTGACGTGTGTGAGATGACATATAAAACCGCCACTTCCTTATCAAGGAAGTGGCGGTTTTATAATTTCGTGCGTTCTTCTTGATTCTTATATTGATTAAGAAATGCGCAGCTCGCTTTTAGAAAATCCTATATCCGAGCCTGACTGTATTTTGACTTGCTGTCCATTCGTAGATACAATACTCTTCCTTCCAAAAGTACTTTTGGTCTTTTCTTCTGCCGAAACCAAGAATAAATCTTTTGTATTCGAAATCTATTCCGAACATTAATGTAGGGATGACAATATTTCTTTGAAACTCATAGTCTCCTTTGCATTCCATGTCGTCAGTTATGTTTGACGCATGATGGACTTGAAACGAGACGCCATACCCCACATATGGACGTATTATGTTGTGGCAAAAACGATATTCGAGTCTGAGTGGGATAGTCACAAAGTCAGAAGAGTGCGGATATTTCCCTTTTGTGTACTCGATGGCGCCTTCGCCTGGGACATTGTGGTACTTTCTTATGGCTGCGTAGTATCTTATTTTGTCGTAGCTCACTCCGGAGTACAATCCGACACCGTGCTTGAACTCATATCCGATTTTTGCGTCAGCTCCATATGAGAAAGCCCCATCGTATTGAATGGTAGGGCGCGCCCGTTGAATATCCAAATTTGTTTAACTGTGCTTCGTCCGATTCTTATATCGGTGTCGAATCGTAACTGCGCCGATACGCAGCATTGCACTGCGAATAAGAAAAATATGCAAAGGCTTCCTCTCATTGTTTCAACATGTTGTTGTTCAAACGAATGCAGTTGCTCGTATTCCCCTTGAATTCTGTTGATTCTATTCGTCCCTCTATTTTAGTGAAATAGGGCTGCTCCAAATTTATATTGGAGTCATATATCTCAATTTCAGTGACTTGCCTATGATGCGCATTTCCCTTTCCCCAATAATTATTAAGCCTTATCTCGCGAGATGTGTAAAACATGGGACTATGAACGGTGACAGAAACATTAACATAATCATTTTTGCTGTGATGGTCGCGCCAATGGAGTTTCCGCTTGTAAGAGTTGCTTGAGCTCTCTTCTATATAGATATAAGCGTGAGAATTGTTTCTGGGGTCCTTCATCGCATACACCCTTATTCTAAACTCAAGCCAGTAGTGGTCATTGCGCACGTGGGTGCTTAGGTCGTGGGCAAGTCCGTTAACAAACGCAGACTTTAGTGTGCCCGATGGATTTGTTCCGCAATATTCGTATCTGTTGACTTTAAGTCGTTTGTTTAAATTGTCGCCTCGCAAAGTAATGTCTGCGTCTTGCTTGTCGCCCCCCCTCGACTGATGTTGCGAAGTTTTTGTCGACCTTGCATATCGAGTTCCCAA
>CAVFBC010000019.1:0-7172 GCA_963620575.1 Alistipes putredinis
GAAGTCACCCTTGAATGAGACTACAACAGGTTCAGACGTACAGCTGTTGCTGTACTCGTCCATGAGGACAGTCACAGTGACCTTATCACCTTCCTTCAAATCGATTTCCGGGTGTTCGGCCGTGTCGAATATGTTAGACGAGTAATCACCATTTGCATTGATAACCTGCTCACCATTGACATAGAAGATGAAGCTCTGCTTTGCTGCAGGAGCTGTTATGTTATCAGTACCGACAATGAACTTGATATCAGTATCGAGACATACAGGAAGAGCGGGCACAGTCTCTATGACAGGAACCTCAACAATACGGATGTTTTGCTGTCCCTCACCATCACAGCTGAGATATCCGTTGATGTCAGTCTTAAACTTGTAGCTAACAGTAGCAAAGATTGTGTAGGGTACATCACTTGGAGTAAGGTTATAGGCAGGGTCGTTGGGGTTGAACTCAACATGCAACCTATTCTCGGTGATGGTTACAGGCACATCAGTGCGGATAGAGACATTATTGTAAGTGTAGTCGAGCGTTAACTGCACATCCTCAATCTTCTCGAAGAAGTCATCGTGTCCATTGTTCTCCTCAAGAGTAACATCAAATGCTACGAGGCCATTATAGCAATAGAAACGATTTGTCGGGTCTGGCAAGAGCTCGAATACTGGAACAATATCGTAGCGAGTAAGAGTAATTTCCTTATCTGTCGTACAGTTGGTATCGGTATCCTTGACACGGATGAGATAGTCGCCCTCAGGAAGATCAGTAGGAGTTACGAGAGAGTGGTCTGCCGCATTGTAGACACAATTAGGAACGAGAGTAACACCATCGGATTCATAGAGCTCGAACTCGTAATCGGACTTATCCTGATCTACAGTTATGACAAAGGCCTTGTCCTCGCAAGCCTCTGTTCCATAGACCGCATCAATGACAGGAGGAACAGCTGTGAAGAAGTTAGCTTGAGCCTCAAGGCTTTCGCAACCATTCTCATCAGTAATGACAAGGCGGGCAAGCCAAATGTCATTTGTCGTTATATTGAGGTCGGCGAAACTTACTCGGATATGGTTGTCGAAATCAGCATCGCCGTAAGTCTTAGTAAGAGAATAGGCTGGGTTAGACTCAATGGTCCAAACATACTTCATCATATTCTCATTGCCGTAGAGGTCAAGAACCCCATCTGTGCAATAATAATCAAAAATATGCTCACCATTTATCTCGGCCTCGGGCAACTCATTGACAACAATGTCGAGAGAGCGTGAGTACTCACAAGCCTTGACACCATCGCGCCAAGTTGTAACAACCAAAGAGTAGACACCAGACTCAGAGGGGGTTATACCAGATATGCTGAGTTCTGGATTGACAGCACCTGAAATATTACCGCCATTGAACTTCCACTGATAGGTATAAGTTATAGCACGATTCTCCTTATCAGTAGCTGGGAGTTCAGCAACAAGACCCAAACGGATATTGTTATTGCGGCAGAAATTAATCTTGCCGTCACGATTAACACCACCGTCCTTTGACTCGATATCAAAGTCAGGGATGTCGTTGAAGTCGAGGCCAACTTGCTGAGAGAGCGTACAGTGTGAATCCTCAATCTCATAAGTGAGTGGGAGGTAGTCACGAGTTATACCATTAGGAAGAATGGTCTTGTCAAGCTCAAAGCTGACATTAGAGCCAGAGACTACATTGTCTTGTGAGACAAGCACATTGCCATTGACATCAACAATTCGGACCTGCTTAAGAGTAGCAGAGCCATCATGTGAAGTCACACCAGACAAGAGGAAGCTAAGATCCTCGCCCTCACAGACAGGGTTAGGAGTAACAACATCTGAGTTAAATGTTGGGTAGGCATGAACCGTTACTGTATACTGCACATTGTTGAGAGAGAGACAAGTTCCACCATATACCGCATTGAAGGTAAAGGTGAGAGTCTCAGTCTCTGATACTGTAAGAGCAGCAGTGTTAAGGACACCTGAGTTATCGATTACGCCCGTAGTAGCAAGAGTGCTTGCCGGGTTCGAACTTGTAATAACATATTGGAATGTAATACCCTCAGTTGAACCCTCTACACCTACCGACATAGAGACAGACTCACCTGAACAAATGTCAGAAGCGGGTGCAGTGAGTGCTACAATAACAGGATTAGAGCTTACCTTAATCTCTATAGTATTAGAGGCATCGGAGAAGCAGCCATAAACACTCTCAGTTATGACATAGTAAGAAGTAGTCTCAGTAGGAGCATCGATTACAAAAGGCTCAGTTCCTTGCGCAACCCCTATCTTAGTTCCATCGGCAGTATACCAATGGTACTTGTTGTCGGAAGCTGGGTTAAGGACAGAAAGATTAATCTTCAAATCCTTATCCTCTGGCTGACATACATAAGCCTTAGACGCCTCATTAGCCACAGGGGCGACGGGCAAAGACTCCATTGTTATCTTGACAACCTCGCTAAGTTCAGAAGAGCAGTTGGGCTCAGTCTCGCGAACAGCCTTAGCGTAGAGAGTCACATTAGACTTAGGCACAAACTTAATCGTACCCTTAGAATAGTCTACGGTGTAGTCTGAACCATTGACAAGTTCATTTGTTCCAGCAGCATCTGAATACCAATGGTAAGAGTAAACGATGTTACCAGCAGTTGGATAGGCTGCTATGTTATCGATGTAGACAGTGAGAGGATCTGTAGTCTCCTCACAGATGTGAACATCCTTGGTCTTGCTGCCGTCCTGAGGAGCCGTAGTATAGGCGTCAGGCTTAGGAAGTGCACCGACAACGTAGACAGTAACGGTCTCAACATCTGAGAGACATGAATTGTAATCGGCAGTTGAACGGATTGTTGCGGAGAATGACTCAGTAGCCTCAGTCCAAGTGTGACCAGTTACTACATATTCAGTCTCACCATCGGCATTGGTACGAGTGGTTACGACACCAGTGCCAGGGGCAATGGTCGTGAAGGTATAGGCATTCTCAAACTCGACCTTCTCGGAAGCAGAAGAGTCAAGGTCATTCTCAGGAATTATCTTGATAATGACATCATCATTACTACCTTGGCAGACAGTTGACGGGTCAGCAGCAAGAGTGAATGAAGGACGCGGGAATACAGTAATTGTCGTGCTTACGGGGAGACTCTCGCAACCCTTATCATCAGTGACCTGAACTCGGAAAGATTGAGTCTTATCGAGCGTGACGTCAACAGACTGAGTCGTCATGTTACGGGTCTGACCATCAAGCCAGAGGTAAGAGACATAAGTCTCGTTCACAGTAAGCGTAGCCGTCTCGCCAGGGCAGAGTTTATCGGCAGAAACGGAGATAGTGGGAATAGGCAACTGGTTGACAGTAATGTCAACGTCATTAGAGACAGGCGACATGCAACCACTTGCCGCATCGTATGCATAGGCATGGAAATAGACATTATTCTTGATATTGAAAGATGTCGTCGATCCATTTATAGTGCCAGTCTTTGTTGCAATCGGTCCAGCAAGGATGACACCAGTATTCTTATCCAGCATGTAGTAAACAAACTGGACAGTGGTAGATGGGTAAGAGTAGGTAGAAGCCAACTCAACTGTTATATCCTGAGCCTCATCATAGCATACCTCCTTTGCGTCATCATTAATCTTGATGACAGGGGCGGGGAGACCTGACTTAACAAGGACAGTTACAGAGAAATTATCTGAAACACAACCCGTAGAAGCATCAGTTACCTCGAAAGTGAGAGTCACATTGTTGTTCCAAACATAGGTGCTTGGACATGACCATTGCCCCTCAGAATCCTTCGACCAGTCGGAAACATTGCCCTCAGAGACAGAAACAAGGTTGCTTGTGAAGGCAGTACCAGCAGTCTGCATGGTGGGGACAAGAGTAATGATAGCCTTGCCAGACTCACCCTCACAGAAAGCAGTTCTGTTGATTGAGTTTCCAAGAGGATCTGTAATTGTCGTATTACCGAGGGCATCTTGATAAGCGACAGTAGCTACGCCAACAGGCTTCTTGTTGACAGTTACAGTCAAAAGAAGTGGGTCGGAAGTACAACCAGTCTCATTCTGAGCTACTGAAATATAGTAGTTTGTAGAGACATTGAGATTCTCAGTCTCATAGACATTAGAAGAACCCGATTGGAGAGGAGTATTAGTGTCGTCAGAGCTGAAGAAATTATATGTATAGGTATGAGTAGCGTCATTGAGAGGCGACGTTATGGTGATAGTGCCCTTGTCACCCTCGCATACTTGATTTACTGCATAAGAAGGAGCAGGAACCGGGTTAACCACAATCTCGTAGAATGAGAATGCAGAGGGGCACTTAGTAGCCGGATGCGTGGTATCAATAGCACGTACCCAAATCTTCGTGCTTGCGGTCAGAGACCTTGTGTAGACAGTGAACCTGCCAGTAGAAGTTTTAATCTCACCCTTGTCAGTTACGTTAGGCTCAGTATCAGAGACAAACCACTCGTAGCTGAAGCGAGGGTTAGCAATGTTTGCAGGCATGACAGTGATGAACTGATCTTGACCTTGGCAAACATACTCCTGACCATTGGAGCTTGCAACATACTTGATGCCAGGCGCATCAGGGATTGAGTTGACAGTGAGAACAAGGTCATTGTCAAAGACCACCTCACAGCCAGCAGCGGTAGAAGCCTTGAAGATTGAACTACCAATATTAATCTTTCCGTTTGACGAGGGGCCACCAGTAGCGGAGACATAACCAGAGATTACAATCTTTGAGTCGGAAGCAGAGACTACAGTAAAACCATCAGCCACGAGAGTAGACCAATCAGAAGTGAATTCTGTAGCATTTACAGGAGATATAGATACCTCAATCTCATGATTGCCCTCACAAACCTCGGTCTCAGAGAGTGCAGTTACACGGAAATGAGCCTTACGTTCAACATTTACAGTAACCTTAGAGTAATCTTTGGGGGCGCAACCAGTGAAGGTGTTGGTCACACGGATTGAATACTCCTGAGTTGTGACAGGAGAAACAGCGAAACTCCAACGATAATCATACTCCTTAGTAGTTGTCACACTACTATTAGGAAGAATCTCTACTTCAAAATCATTGGGTTTAGTCCACTCAGAATGGTTATAGGCAGAAGCGTTAGTAACCTCAGCGAAAAGAGTAGCCGTCTCACCCTCACAGATGGTCTGATCTGTACCAAACGTGAACTCTGGGAGCGGATCAACATAAACATCAATGGTAGAGGTCGTTGTGCAGACATGACCATCAGCAAAACGATAAGATGTTTCAAGAGTTAGATAATGGACACCAGTAGCTGTTGTTGTCTCAGTCTGCCAAGTGAAAGACTTAGCGGTACCGACCTCAACAGTGCCATCGAGCCATCTGTAAGAGAAGCGGCTTGCGGCACCTGCGGCACCATTTTCAGTTATAGAAGGTGTCGCTGTCAATTCCAAAGACTCACCTTGGCAAACATTACGGAGGCCATCAGCAGGAGAAATAGCAACTGCGGGGACAGGGTAGACTGTGAAAGAGAGCACGGTATCCATTCCGCAAGTTGGCCAATAGCCAGCCGCATGAACATCGTAAGTAAATGTAGTGATGTCAGTTATCTTAGAGGCATCGAGAGTAGCCTCAAAGTTCGTAGACTTAGAGTTGGCAGGAACACTGAGGGTGGTCGTTGCCGAAGGATTGTCAGCCGACTGAGGAGTGAAAGTAAGAGCAAGGCTGCGCTCATCATTTGAGCCAACAGCAACCTTTACCACACCCTCGTTAGCGCATGCGGTAACACCAGACTCAATATATGGATAAGGCAATGCATATACCTTAATTGAAGCAGAAGGTATAGTTGTCTCTACACTTGTCTTAGAAGAAGTTACATTACCATGGTCGTCAAGAACATAACCGCAATTACTGTCATCTGTAACATAGACAGTAAAGTTAGGATTGCCGACCTCTGCTGTGAGACCTGAGAAAGTATTGGTAAGATTCTCATTGTCAACAACATCAGACGAGCCTATATTAGACAACTTGCCATCGGTCCAAGCCCAGTGATATGTGACACTTGGGACAGGGGCGCCGAACGAAGCATAGTCAAAAGAAGTATATGCACCATTGAGATGAGCCGTTGCCACGAGAGATGAGGGGTCATCATGACGGCAGAACTCAGTCTGAGAGAATGAAATATAATCAACGAGAGGCTGTGGAGTTACGACAAACTCAATTGGCAGAGCATCAGACTTACAGCCTGTACGCTCATCCGTTACCTGAGCATATACAGTTTGAAGACCAGTGTTTTGAGTAAAGAGCGCGGTCATTGAATATGACACAGTCGTAGCCGTGGTCTTAGTGTCTGAGCTGCTGAGAAGTTTGCACAGCGAGCCAAGCTCCGTGGTGCAAGCAGCGTCGGAGTAGACTTTATAAGTAAGACCTGCGGTTGGAACAGGAATGTTACCTGCGAAAGAGAGGTCGAGTTGGACAGGCTGACCTGCACACGCAAAGATACGTGAGACGGGGCTCAACTGCGGACGCTCATAGACCACGAAAGAGAACTCAGAAGTAGAGTCACAAGTCTGCTCAAGATTGTCAAGGTCAAGAACAGTATAAGTAAACTCAAACTTCTGATCATCATCGACAGCCGACTCATCGAAATTAACAATAAAATCAGCAGTAGAGAGACCGTTTACAACCACAGGTGAGTTGGTGGTAACATTCGTGCCATCCTTAGGAGTAATTGTAAACTGAAGTTTGCGAGAATCATTTGAAACCAAAGGTATGGTGACAGAGCCACTGTTTGCACATACATATGACTCTGTGTCAGGCAGGTCGATTGAGAAATCTGGCTTCTCATTAATCTTGACCACACCCTCAGCAGGGGTTAATGATGTCTGACCAATATTGTTAGAGCCAGCAATGATAGAACCGTCATAGTCAAGTTGGTAGCCACAATTGTTTCCATCAGTAGCATAGACTTGGAACTTAACATCACCAACATAGGTAGAAACCTTGTTGTCATTGAAGACACCAGAGAGTTCAAGAGAATTAACGACCGAAGTGGAGTCGATTAGGCCACCTTCGGGATAATACCAACTCCAGTGGTAGGTCAAATCTCCAGTAGACGCTCCTATCGCATCGAAATCGTAACCTGAATAGTTTGTATTAAGAGCTGTTGTAACCTTGAGATCCTTAGTATCTCCGTTCAAACAGAAAGAAGACGGGTCTGGGTTAACAG
>CAVFBC010000019.1:7182-41401 GCA_963620575.1 Alistipes putredinis
GTAAGCCCAGGCTGAGGCAAAACATTAATAGTCTTCTTAACTGGTAAAGAATAGCAACCAGATTCCTCATTCTTTACACGAGCATAATAGACATATTGGTTAGAGCCGTCAGAAGGATGTGCTTTATCAATACCCCACCACATATAGAGTGAGGGGTAGCTTGTCCTAAAAGCATTATAATCCTCAGGTGCAGGGTTGCGGTTATTGCCTTCCTCATCACCATAGAGTGTAATGACCTCATCACGAGCTGAGTTTGTGCAAGCCTCATCATGATAAATCTCATAGGTCATTCCGTAAGGGACGGAAGAGGAGAAAGTAGAGTAATCGTAGAGATTAATTTTAAAAGAGAGAGGCTGATCTTGACAAACAGCAGTATCGTTGGGAGCATCGAGGATTGGGCGATAGTATACAGTGAACATCACATCGTCCTCGATTGGGCAATAGTACTTTGTGCCGTCAACTACATAAGTGTTGGCAAGCAGGAAGCGGATAAGCTTCTGGCTATTAGCAGCCTGATCAGTAGGAACATTAATATTCTTATAGGTGTTCTTAACAGTAGTAGTCGGGTCTACCCAATCAGCATCACCACTATGCAGATAACCTGTCGTGTTGAAGTCATACATAGTAGTGCCGGCGTCATCAGAGTAGTACCAGCGATAAGCGTAGTCAGCACCCGTATCTCCCTCGGGGAGGTTAGATACAGTCACAGAAATCTCTGGGTCTGAGTTCTCGCAGACGTATGCATCAGGGAGTGTGAAAGTAGTAGTGGCGGATACTTGACGGACTTCGATAGTAAAGAACTTCTCAGTGGGGCACGGATGCTCGCTAATGTCACCAGCACGATGATGTCCGCCATAAGTGATCTCATCTTCATCGGCATACTCAGCGACCAACTTATAACGCTTGGTCTCAGTTACATTTGAGAAGACAATATTATCACCCGCCGCATAATCAGAGAAATCTTGAACTGTATTAAGGATATTGCCATCATCATCAACCTCATAAAGAGCCCAATAGACATTCTCAGAGAGAGTAGTGACAACTCCATCAAAATCCTGCTTGAAAGTAGGGGTATAGGTTACATCATCACCATAGCAGGCATAGAATTTATCTATAGATTTTGAATCAGTCTCGGATTCGGCAGCACCTCCTGTATTTTCAAAAGCTCCGTATACTTCAAGAGGTTGATAGAGGAATATGTCGTAAGGAACACCAAGTTCAACCTCGCAACCAGTAAATTCACCATTACAGAAGATAGCAGCCAATGGCTTATACTCAACTTGACCTGATGTCTTCTGGCTTGTGACGGTTGTATCATAAAACGTTCTTGTATCGGACTTTCGGTCAGTTGAATAGACACCTTTACCTCGTCCCCAAGAATCACTCTCCATGAACCAAACGTACTTGACCGAATAGGAGTTGCCAAGAAAGCTCTTCTCTCCTTCTGGCAAGTAGGGATAATCGACACCCTCAATACTCATCTCGATGGGATGCCCGTCTGGACATGGTGCAAAATAAGCCCAGGTGTCATCCTTATCTATTATGCGGCCAAGGTTTTCGGGAGACTTGTCAGTAAAAGTAGTAATATTAGCGAACTGTCCGCCGATAGGGTCAAAATAGACCTCAACAATATTTTTGGTCTCCGTGTTTATCTTGGTGGCAAAATTCACACGGACCAACATTGTTGTACCCTGATACTGTTCTGCGCTTATGGTCTCAATTGCGCCAGTAGTTTTATTAACAAAAGCGTCATTGTAAAAACCAGGCTCAACCTTCAAAACGTTAAGGCGAGAGCCAGTGCCGACACCATTGCCATAAACCTGCGAAGTGGAGTTCATTGAATAGCGGACAAAGCCTGTGTTCACACCAATCCATCCGTTGGGAGAGACACCATTTGTCGCATTGTCGTTGTCGATATGGTCTATCTCAGTCTCATTGCCATCAACATCTACCGAATAGAGGTAAATGCTCTTGGGCGCAGTATAGACGCTCAACCTTGACGGCGTTTCTGAGCCCGACATTGGCGAGACATAAATCATACCACCCGAGAAGAACACACGTTGACTTGCCGAATATTGACAAGCATTACCCCTGCTCTCGACATACTTACTATTATCGCCACTATAATACGTGGTGTAGACCGTCTGCGCCGAAGCGGTGAGGCTGGCGAAGAGTAAAGAGAAGAGAGCGGCGAAAGAAGCCGTTATATTTCGTAATGTAATGTTCCTCATGATATTATGGGGCTTAACATATGACATATCTTCCATATTAGGGAACAAATTTAGCAAAAATAATGGAGGTTTAAGCCTTTAGGACAAAAAAACCACCGAATTGTCAAAACAGGGTCAGACAAAACCTTGAAATGACAATGGGAACGACACACGTGGTTTTGAGATTTTTGATTATTATTGTAGCGTGGCAATCACGTGAATTGCAAATCATGTGCCATACGGCATCAAAAGAATTAATTATAGACAACGAAACACACCAGAAAATGAAATACAAGAAAGTTACTGTTCGGCTGAGTCCGAATAACGAAATAGCCGCCTCGCTGTTAATGGACGAGATGGGCGAGGCAGGATTTGAAAGCTTTGTGGAGACCGAAGAGGGCTTTGAAGGATATATACAGGAAGAGCTCTGGCGAGACGGGACAGACGAGGTAGATGCCACAATGGCAGCAGTAAGCAGTGAAATCATCGGGTCTAAAGTAGAATGGGCTGTTGAAGATGCGCCGGATGAGGATTGGAACGCTGAATGGGAGAAAACAGGCTTTACTCCTATATACGTATGTGACGGGCGATGCGTAATTCACGGGCCAGAAGTAGAGGGCACACTTGGCACTGAGATGGACGTCATAATAGACCCGAAAAACGCCTTTGGCAGCGGACATCATGAGACGACGCGAATGATTGTCACATGGCTGATGAACACAAAAGCGGAGGGAATGCGAGTGATGGACATGGGATGTGGGACAGGAGTTTTAGGCATTGTAGCCGCACTTCGCGGAGCAGAGAAGGTAGACGCTTCGGATATAGACGAATGGAGCGTAGAGAACACAAAAGAGAACGCAAGCCTTAATGGAGTCGAAGAAAAAGTAACAGCGTGGAAAGGTGGGGCGGAGACAGTCTCTGACAAGGGAGACACATATGACCTGTTCATAGCGAACATATTCCGCGAAATATTGACCCGCGACATGCATCTTTATGCAGGAGCAATAAAGTCGGGGGGGCGCTTAGTAGTTAGCGGCTTCCTGAAAGAAGACGTGGACGCCATAAAATTGGCTGGGGAGAAGAACGGGCTTAAGCCAGAGCATGTTGAAAGTGACGGAGACTGGCGCATGGTGGTCATGCGTAAGTGACGCCCAAATGTGATTTTTGGGCCGTATAAAGATTAAGATATACACTTAAAAAGCGTGCCAGACACGAAAAACCGCGCTGTTATTTTTTCTCTTTTGTAGCAAATAAATTAACTTTGTAGGCTTTTCTGAAATTACGCACAACACCATGCGAGCCTCGCCCCGAAAGGCTGGGCTTGCATCAGGAAAAAGAAATACAAGGCTAAACAAAATGGCTGAATTTAACTTACGGGGCTCGATTGCGGCCCTTGTCACACCATTTAAAGAGGACGGCTCAATTGACTACGAGTCATTTGACCGTCTGTTGGATATGCACATTGCCGGCGGCACAAACGGCGTGGTAGTGTGCGGCACATCCGGCGAGACCCCTACCCTATCCGAGGAGGAGGACACAGAGATGTTCCGTCACGCCGTCAAATATATAGACCACAGGATGATTGTGATTGGCGGCACGGGCTCCAACTCGACCGAGAGCTGCATAAAATATACACGCAATGCGAAAGAGGCTGGAGTCGACGCAGTGCTGACCGTAGGTCCATACTACAACAAGCCGACATCGGCTGGCATGTACCTGCACTTCTCAAGCGTGGCCAAGGCTGTTGATATACCCATAATCCTGTATAACGTGCCAGGTCGTACGGGTTCAGCCATCAAGCCTGAAGTGGCATTGCAGTTGGCCAAAGACTTCAAAAACATTGTAGGCATCAAAGAGGCGACTGGCAACTTGATGAACATCGCCGCATTGATAGCAGGTCGCCCAGAGGGCTTTAAAGTCTATAGTGGTGACGACAACATATCTATGCTGTCTAACCTCTTGGGTGGAGACGGATGTATATCAGTTTTGGCCAATGTCGTGCCGGAGGACTTTGTCAAACTTATGGATTTGTCGATAGCCGGCAACGCGAACGAGGCCCGCAAATTGTTCTACCGCTATCACAGGTTGATGGACCTTCTCTTTATCGAGAGCAACCCTATTCCCGTAAAGACCGCTCTTGCCGAGATGGGAATAGTTGGCGAGACATTCCGCTCACCCCTTTGTCCCATGGAGCCAGAGAACAGGAAGGCTCTTGTGGATGAGTTGAGGAAATTGGGCATCATCAAATAAGAGAGCTATAATAGACAAAGTGCCCCGCATGAATGACATTCATGCGGGGCACTTTGTTTATTTTGTGCGTTTGAGCCTTCTTTAGAGAAGGCTCAAACGCACAAATGAATTTTAGCAGAACATCTGCTTAATGCGCTGGAGGAAAGAGGCCTTGTCTGAAGCTGTTGGCTTGAACGAGTTGCACTCGGCTAGTTTCTCAACAAGTTTTTTCTCCTCAGAAGAGACCTTCTTGGGAATGTATACATCCACGCGAATAAGGAGGTCTCCTCGGATTGAACTATTGACTTCAGGCATGCCTTTACCCTTGAGGCGCAGGACCTTGCCTGGCTGGGTGCCAGGCTCGATGTTAATCTTCAATTTAGAGCCCTCGGCAGTCGGGACCTCAACACTTGTTCCGAGGATGACCTCGGGCACAGTAAGGTAGAGGTGATAGATGAGGTTAGAGCCGTCACGTTGGAGCTGAGCGTCCTCCTCTACTTCTATTTGAACATAGAGGTCGCCGCTTACACCTCCATTTGGGGCAGCGTTTCCTGCACCTGGGACACGCAACTTCATGTCATTATCCACACCAGCAGGTATCTTGACAGAGACAATAGCCTCGTCAGTCTTGACGCCTGTCCCAGAGCAAGAGGTACACTTGTCCGTTATGACCTTTCCTCGTCCGCCGCACTGAGTACATACACTCTGCTGCTGCATACGTCCGAAGAAAGAATCAACAACACTCGTCACATAACCGCTACCATTACATGAAGAACAAGTACGCACTGAGCTGCTGTCTTTAGCACCTGTTCCACCGCAAGAAGGGCAAGGGACAGACTTACGTACCTTAAGCTTCTTCTCGACACCTGTCGCAGCATCCTTAAGCGAGATTTTGACACGCACACGGAGATCGGAACCCTTGTTGACTCTCTGTCCACCGCTGGAGCGACGTCCACTGAAGCCACCACCACCGAATCCGAAACTACCGAAGATATCACCAAACTGGCTGAAGATATCGTCCATGTTCATGCCACCGCTGTAGTAGCCACCGCCACCACCGGCAGAGCCATCAAAAGCAGCATGGCCGAACTGGTCATACTTAGCACGCTTCTGAGGGTCGCTCAAGACATCATATGCCTCAGCCGCCTCCTTAAATTTCTCCTCAGCCTCCTTGTCGTCGGGGTTGCGGTCAGGGTGATACTTGACTGCGAGTTTACGATATGCTTTTTTGAGTTCATCGGCTGTGGCAGACTTGCTGACACCGAGAACCTCATAATAATCTCTCTTTGCCATGATAATTTGACAAAACTAACTTATTGGCAGACAACGACCTTAGCGAAGCGAAGAACCTTATCGCCGAGTTTATAGCCTTTCTCGACGCAATCGAGAATCTTGCCTTGCATGTCAGGGGTTGGCGCAGGAATCATAGTTATGGCCTCGTGGACATTAGTATCAAGAGGCATATTTGCGGTCTCGATAACCGTCACGCCACACTTTGCCAAGTAATCATTGAACTTTTTATAAATAAGATCGACACCATCCTTGACAGCAGCCACGTCAGCATCATCCTTCATATGCGCTATGGCTCGCTCGAAATCATCCACGACAGGCAGAAGACCCAAAATAATGTCGGAGCCGGCACTCTTGATGAGATCAGCCTTCTCACGAGCAGTGCGCTTGCGGTAATTGTCGTATTCTGCGCATGTACGCATGTACTTATCATTCAAATCAGCCAACTGCTTCTTGAGTGCATCGACCTCAGAAGGCTGCTCGGTCTTCTCAGCAGCCACCTCGGGCGCCTCTTCGTCGGCTTTAGCCTGAGCCTGCCCTTCTTGCTGTTGCTCAGTATTAGGCTGCTCATTGTTGGCCTGTGCGGAGTCGTTCTTCTGCTCGACTTCGTCTTTCATATCTTTTTCGTTATTCATTGTCAGAGTGTTTACGCTATTAAGTGGTGGCGGCGCAAGGCCATGCCAAACCGCATTGAAAAGAGCAAATATATTGCCAAGGAGGTGGAAGTTGGAATATTTGTCAGACTTGCGCCTTTATGTCACACAAAATTGATATTTCAGAGTTCCTCGTCTGCCAAAATATGACAAATTGTCACTCGCCAAACAGCCCCGCAAGGAATTGGCTAAGGTTTTCGCCACGTAGGTTCACGGCCAGAATTTTCCCATTCTTGTCAATGATGAAAGAAGTAGGAATTTGATGAACGCCATATGACTTCACCACCCCACCATTCCAACCTCCGAAATCGCAACCATGTGATTGCCATGATAAATTGTCAGCAGAAATGGCACTAAGCCAACGTTCCTTCTTGACATCGAGCGAAATGCTGAAGACCTCAAACCCATCTCCCTTTGCACATTTCTTCGACTTATATTTTTTGTAGCACTTGACGATATTGGGGTTTTCGGAGCGGCAAGGTCCGCACCATGAGGCCCAAAAATCCACGAGGACAACCTTACCCCTTAAAGAGCTGAGAGATATTGACTTGCCTGAGGGCGAGGTAAGAGTGATGTCAGACGCAATAGTGCCAACTTTTTGGGCTTGCGATGAATTTGAAATTAAAAAAAAGGGCAGGAGAAATAGACAGAATGCGAAACTGAATAGCTTGTGCGTCATAGATGTTGTTAAAATTGTCTTGCTCGTTCTACGCTTGAATTTTAAGAAAGTTGCCAGAAAGCATGGTTGTGTCGCCAATCAGAAAACAGCATTCCGCTGTCAGAACATTAAAAAGCGGAGATACCCCCAAAAAAATGAGGCACCTCCGCATATACAATTAGTGAAATGGCTTTCAAATTCACACAAGAGAAAGCCGCAGCACGGCATCAGCAAGCCTGACTTGCATTTGCCTCGTCTTGGCCCATCTGGTCAATAAGGAAGTGCAGACGGTTCTCAAGATTAACCCTTGCCACAGAAGAGTCAATATCAAGGAAAAGGAGACCAGTCTTGGGGCAGACCTTGCGAAGACGGTTCTCAATGCCACGCGCTACAATATGGTTGGCTATGCAGCCAAAAGGTTGCAGACAAACAACCTTGTCAATGCCCGCACGGCTGAGTTCCATGACCTCACCAGCGATGAGCCATCCCTCGCCAAACTGATTGACCAGGTTGAGCACCTTAGAGGCATCCTCTGCCATCTCGAAGATGGAGCCTTCGGGGCGATTATATTTGAAGCGCGCCTTTATCTTCTCCCAGCGTCGTCCACGGCTGTTGACATAATCCTTAAGGAACTTAGAGCCGAGCTTAGAAATCCAAGAGCTCTTTTCGATGTCATGCTTGTCATTGACCTTATTATTGACAAAGGCCTGAAGCAAGAAACTCATAAGTGACGGCACAACAACCTCGATACCTTGCTCCTGCAACCACTTGCCGATGTGCAACTGACCGAAACTGTTGTACTTGATATAAATCTCACCTATGAGGCCAATGGTTCTTGGCTTAACATCCTTAACCTCAATGGCGTTATACTCATCGACAGCCTCATTGAGCAAATCGAACAGTTTCTTCTCCTTCTTCGTGGCAAAGAGTTCAATGGCCTTGTTGAGATACTTCTCCTGAAGAGCCTCAGAGGTACCACTGACCTTTTCGCGGACAACCATAGCCCTGTGCATCATCGCCAAAGCCTCACTGAACTGGACAGCCTTGAGAGCAATGGAGACCACGAGACGCAAATTCGCCTTGAATGCGGGCTGCTCATTGCCATAGGCTGTGCCGGTATTGAGAGAGAGAAGGGGGACGTCACTGAGACCTGCCGTAGTGAGAGCATTCTTGATGAGGGCGAGGTAATTAGTGGCTCGGCACTGACCGCCAGTCTGTGTTATGCCGACAACATACTTATCCCTTTCATCCTTATGGGCGAGCATAAACTTCACAATGTCGCCCACGACAAGCGTTGCCGGGTAACAAACCTCATTGTGTCCGTACTTAAGACCGGCCGTTATACTCTCCTCATCAGGCTTAGGCAAATTGATGAGGTTAAAGCCGACCCTCTTAAAGACAACAGGGAGGAGTGGAGATAAAGAGTCTGAGAACCAGGGCACAACGATAGTTCTCTCATTCTTCTCCTTCTCGGTGAAAGCATTATGGATTGCCTTGTAAGGGCGCACCTCATTCTTATGGCCGAGGGCATTGCTTTGGCGGAGACTCTCAACAAGCGAGCGGAGACGCAGGCGCACAGAGCCAGGGCTTGAAATCTCGTCGACACGGATGACTGTGTGGTTCTTTCCTGCCGCATTGAGGATATTTGAGCACTCGTCCATGAGGAACGAATCTGGACCGCAGCCGAATGAGTTTATCTGGATAAGCTGAACATTATGAGGAAGTTTAGCCACACCATGAGCAGCATGAATGACTCGGTTGGGATAGGTCCATTGCGAGATGTAATTCATCTCAAGGCACTCATTGAGATCCTCGCGGAACACATCATCAGAGATGATATCGACACCAAGGTCCGTGACAATTTGCGCCACGCGCTGGTTGATGAGCGGATCGATATGATAAGGACGGCCGGTCATGACAAAAATCATCTTACCCTCCTTAATGTCCTGCTCAAGAATTTGGCGCTCAGTTGATATAAGAGTGCGCTTGACCTCCATCTTTTTAGCGATGGCACAGCGAACCGCCCTCTTGATGGTAGCCTTACGGATGCCGAGAGTCGTCAGATAATTGTAGCAACTGTCATAGACAGCCTTCTCATCGACAAAAGAGACGACGGGGGTGTCGAAATGGATGCCGTATCGCCCCTCAGGATTGACAGCAGAGCGTATGACATCAGGGTATCCACTGACAACAGGACAGTTGAAGCAGTTGGAGTCATGCTCGTGCTCCTTAGTCTCCTTAATGACTAAGGGATAGAAGATGCGGCTGACCTTCTTCTCAACAAGGTTCATGATGTGACCATTGGTGAGCTTCGCAGGGAAGCAGATATTGTCACTCATGATGGAGAAAATGCCGCCTCGGAAAAGTTTGGTAGTGCTCTCGTCAGATAGAACAGGCTTGAGACCGCACTCAGTAAATAGAGTGCTCCAGAATGGGAAATTCTCAAACATATTCAGGACACGAGGGATGCCGATGGACTTAGGGTCAGAGACATCAACATTCTTTTGCGCGAGACTGAAAGTATAGTGGTACTTCTCGTCAATCTGGTTGCGGCCGGGCGTACTGCTCTTGCTCTTTGAGTGGAAGATTCGCTCACACTTGTTTCCGGCGAAACTCATATTGCCGTTAGGGAACTTGAACCTGACGACCTGGCAGTTATTCGTACATCCGGAACACATAACCGTGTCCGTCTTTATATCCTGAAGAGTGGAGAGAGTAGCCTCAGGGTCAAAAGAAGAGGGCTGCGCCTCAATCTTCTTTTGCTCAATGGCGTAGAGGGCCGAGCCATAGGCACCCATAAGCTCAGGGGCATCAGTTGTCCAAACCTCTTTGCCAGAGAGGATTTCGAGAGCGCGGAGGACAGCCTTATTCTTAAAAGTGCCACCTTGCGCTACAATAGTATCACCCAGTCGGTTGAGGTTCTGCATCTTGAGAACCTTAAAGAGGCAATTCTTGACGACAGATATTGCGAGGCCGGCAGCAATGTCACCGGGGTCCGTGTTCTGCCTCAGCGCCTCCTTGACCTTCGAGTTCATGAAGACAGTGCATCGCGTTCCGAGGTCGCAAGGGCGGTGCGCACGGCAAGCCATCTCAGCGAAATCACCGAGCTTGATATTCATCATTCCCGCAAAGCCCTGAAGGAAGGAGCCGCAGCCAGACGAGCAGCTCTCATTGAGCTCAATGTTGGCAACTGCGCCGTTACGGATAAAGATGGATTTAATGTCCTGACCACCGATATCGAGAATGAACGAGACGGCGGGATTGACATAGTGCGCGGCTCGGAAATGCGCCATGGTCTCAACAATACCATAGTCGAGATTGAGAGCGGCCTTGACAAGATCCTCACCGTAGCCAGTGACAGCAGAGCCGCGGAAAGTAACCGTGGCGTGCTTATCAGCGACCAACTGCATGAATGTGCGCAGAGCCTCCTCAACCTTTCTCAGAGGGTTGCCATCATTGTTGGAGTAGCTCTTGAAAAGGATACGGCCTTCAAAGTCGGTGACAACGAACTTAGTGGTGGTGGAGCCGGAGTCAATGCCAAGGAATGCGTCAACATGCTGTCCCTCGGTCAGTTCGGCATACATGAGCGGCTTAACCTTGAGAGTTCGTTTCCACTCATCGTACTCAGCATCGTTCTCAAAGAGAGGTGAAAGGTATTGCTCACCACCCTTAGTCGTCTCCCTTGAGAGCCGCTCACGGATCTCAGAGAGGGAGATTGCCATGTCCGCATTAGCGGAGAGAGCCGCGCCACGAGCCGTGGTTGTCTCGGCGCCAGGCAGAAGGATAAGCTCATCAGGCTCAAGTTTCATGACACGCATGAAAGCATCTCGCAGAGAAGGCAGGAAAGTGAGAGGTCCGCCAGTGCAGAGAACGGGTTTAATGATGTCAGCGCCATGGGCGAGAGTCGTCATGGTCTGCATGGCCACAGCATTAAAAATGGATGCGGCAATGTCTCCAGTCGGGAGACGGCGGCTCACGAGGTTCTGCACGTCAGTCTTGGCGAAGACACCGCAACGCGACGCTATAGGGTAGATACGCGTGAAAGAGGCAGCGGCATCGCTCATTTGCTTCGGCTCAATGTCCATGAGCGTCGCCATCTGGTCGATGAATGCGCCCGTTCCGCCAGCGCAAGAGCCGTTCATACGGATGTCCGGGCTTTTATCCTTGTGGAAGAAAACCATCTTGGCATCCTCGCCACCGAGGTCAATAAGAGTGAAGTCAGTCCGACCAGTCTCCCTCATAGCCGCACTTGCGGCCAAAACCTCTTGTACAAATGGGAGTCCGGAACGCTCAGAGAGTCCAATGCCGGCAGAGCCTGTGACACATACCGAAAAAAGGGAGTCATTACCTATTTGAGACTCCATATCCGCCAAAGTATCCTCAAGACATTTGCGGATGTCAGCGAAGTGACGGCGGTAAGAGCTATAAGCCACAGAGCCGTCCTCACGGTTGAGGACAACGAACTTAATGGTCGTTGAGCCAGCATCAATGCCAATGCTATATACGCGCCTTGTGTCTAAACTGAATGTTGTCATAATTGCTTAGTGACCGTATTTATTACGGTCGCCACACACCCTTACAACAGGGTAGTGACAGATATGATGTGAGTCAATTGGTTTTTTGAAGGAAAACGACCGACGAATCGGCAGCCGAGCCAAGCAGCCCCCAGTCCCCCACCCTCTCGATGGCAATGGACTTTATGCTGTGCTCAGAGTACTTGGCTCTGATTTGAGGCTCAAGTTTCGCAACCACGTTACGTCTTAATTGTCGCACCATGGCCTCCTCGACATTATTCTGCGCATTGGAGGAGACGAAATGCGCCTGGATGGAAGAGGTGTCCGGGAGGAAGAAAAGCGAGTCGCCTTTAACGCCCCAGTCTCCCGAGACAGACGAGGCGTAACTTATTCTGACATCCTGAAACTCAAGAGCCCCACCAAAATGGAAAACGAGGTCAAGGTCAAGAGCAATCTCAAGGCCAGAAGGTTTGAGGTTTTCGTCCACCTTTGCTTTTGCCGTACATTGCATTGACCCATCCTCAAAATACTCAGACAAATAGGTCCTATATGTACCCATAAGCCCGATCTCCTTGCTGCCACAAGAGCCGGAGCAAGACGAGAGGAATACGGCAGTGCAGGCCGCCGCTAAATATGTCAAGTTCATTATGTGTTTCACAAGCACAGCAAAGCAAATCGCTTTGGCAAAGTTAGTTTTTTCTTTCGATATTAACCACGAGGTAACACATATTAAATAGGTCTACCCATGCAGCAGGTCGAAATGTTAGCCCCATAGATTATGGATAGAACATCAAGTAAGTTGATTTTTATTAAATTCGCGAACTGTCCGCGTCACTTTAAGTGAGGTTCAGGGTAGCCTGATCTCCCTGCCTCACAGAAAGTCATGCGATGAAATAGAAAATAATAAAACTCGCATAAATCAAAAATGAGCGCACAAATCATCAATAGCCACGCTGAGCTTGAGGCTTTGGTTGGCAAAGAACTCGGGGTCTCGGACTGGCACCAGTTCACCCAGGAGCAGATCAACCTTTTCGCAGACGCCACACTTGACCACCAGTGGATTCACGTGGACATAGAGAAGGCCAAGCGTGAGAGCGCATTCGGCAACACCATAGCCCACGGCTACTTGACATTGTCAATCCTGCCCCACCTTTGGGAGCAGATTGTTGACGTCCGCAACATCAAGGACCAGATTAACTACGGCATTGAGAACTTCCGTTATCAGCAGCCAGTGGTTGTGAACAGCCGCGTCCGCCTGCATGTCGACGTCAAGGAGGTCCTTAACCTTCGCGGCACGACCAAGGCGACCATGAGCGTCAAGTTGGAGATTGAGGGTCAGCGTAAGCCCGCTTACACTGGCGACATCGTATTCCTGTACCACTTCAACGCATAGGAAGCGAATAGTACGCCTTGCGATATAGACGGCCGCCCCATTGAGATTCAGCGGGGCGGCCGTTTTTGCATCACATTGCGGCGTGGCACAATACCGGTGTGTGGGCACAGCCGAGGCGAAAAAAGCCCGAATGCGCTTTGAGCATCCGGGCTGAGAATTATAAGAATTACGTGGTATATAGCGAGAGGAGCACTTAGCAGCCGACTTGGCTTTCCGTGTCCGAAGCAGCCTTGCTAAGGAAGTTCAGAGTTTCAGAGATTGTCTGAGTGCCAAAGTCGCGGGCCAGGATATGACCATCAGGGCTTATGAGGAGATTAACGGGCCTGTTGACATCAAACCAACCTGCAAGAGGAGACTCCTCGCCTTTGAGGTCGCAGATGTGGTAGAAACTATCAGTACCATCGGATTCAATTGCTTTGCGCATGGGAGAGCGGAAAGTGTCGAGAGAGACACACACGACTTCCAAACCATCGGCATTGTCAAAAGAAGCAGAGCGGAACTCATCGCGGATGGACAGAAGATTGTAGGAGTTGACACGGGAAGCCGCATCATAGGAAGCCCAAAAACTGACAATGAGCATTTTGCCATTGATAGAGTCAGACGAGAGGTAGCCCCCATTAACGAGTGGCTGTTCCTCAAGGGTCTTCAACTGGTCAAGATAGACGTTTTCTTGATTTTCCTTTTTGCTCGATGTGAAAAAGACGGTAGCCACACCGAGGCCGAGCATGCAGATTAAACTGTTCTTGGTCATTAGATTTTCTTTTCTGCAATGCAGTGAGAGTTAGCGGCTGAGCGGCAACAGAAGAAAAACTTCGTTAGCCGGAAGGAGTAAATAGGAGCCATCTCAATCGGGCGCAGGGGGCTTCCATCAGGAAGACATAGAACCTTGCTCCGATGCCACAAGCGGAAGATAAACCTCACGGTTTAAAAGCCGCGATGCAGCGCATACATTGCAAATTTGTTGGCGCAAAGCTAACCGCAACTGACGAGAAATGAATGATTTAGCGCGTTAAATAAGAGAAAAATGTGTTGAGCGGTGGCTTCGGATAGTTACAACACGCTGATAAACAGCATCTTCCATAGATGTTAAATCTAAGCAAAAAGAGTTATCCAACAATCTGAATATCAGACTATACGGCTATAAATGTGCCTTCCGCACACAGCTTCCGGCATAAATTTTTGACCGAGAATTACATTGCCATTCATGACGACATAGTCAATTTGCCCACGGAAATTGACATCCTTAACCTCGCCACAAGGAACCGCGAAACGCGCATCGTCCACCAAGTCATGGTCCCATATGATAAGATTAGCCAAAGCCCCCTCACGGACCACACCCACGTTAGGCGAGAGCCCGAGTAGCGTGGCGGGACGCGTCATAACAAAATCAGCAAGTTCAGCTGGAGAGAAACGCAGATCGACATCAATCGCATTGAGAAGCGGCAACTTATTCCGAGATACAATCTCAGGCGTCATGTCGGGCCAGCGTTCTTTAAGAGCCTTCTCGGCGCTATAAGCGAGTCCGAGCGAACACCATTCGCCATCACGCAGGGCATCGGCCGTTGATTGAGGCGATATCTTGTCGGACAGTCCTCCGTCATGAGCAAAGGGGTCGAAACTCAAGTGGACAGAGAGATTACAGCATCCTCGGGTGCGTTTGACGATTTCCAGTTCATCCTCATATTCAACCCCGACAATATATGCACGGTTGTTGACATCTTGACGCAAAAAACGGCATAACTCTTGAAGAGTAGCCAAGCGGCTGTCACGATCAACCACTCCACGCAAGTCAAAAAGGACACGCAGTCCCAAGACTCTCGCAGCTGTGACATGCGAGAATATCTGTGAGAGGTTTTTCTCATCAACATCATCACCCAAACGCGCAATAGCGGTCGAGACGCCATGCAGAAGCATGACACGCCTCAGATTCCTGCCGTTTGATAGGGAGACTTGCCTAATAGGGAAATGATATGCGTAATTGAGAAGCGGCACATCAACGTGGGCTAAGTCATTAATATTGTCTTCAATGTCGGCAGAAACCGTCATTATGGAGGTGATGCCCGCAGTTGAGTTCTCGAAATTGAGGTTCAGGATATGATCGTCATCAACATTTATGGGACGCGGCTTGCACAGGCTGACCAGGGATGGCAGGACATAACGGCCATTGGCGTCAAGGTCGACCGTATCGGTGAGCGGATGTTGGATATCGGGTCCCATGCCGACAATCCGACCGTCCGCAATCAGGACGGAACAGAGATCCTCGGAGTCGGCGCTCTGTGGAATCTTAGCATTTCGGATAAGGAGGTAGTGCATGAGGCTTTGATTTCTGCTAATTACCGCTAATTTAGGACAAAAAACGCTTCGGTTTACACTTCACATTAACTTTTCTTTGTTAAATCGGGAAGAAAAGACAGAAGTCAATTCACAAGAGGAGCAAGACCATAAAACGAAATAAGAAAAGCCGCATGTCGATTTTCACCAACATGCGACCTAATATAGTATGATATTCCTTATGCCAAAGGCTTCATCATCCTGTTACTTCTTGCTGTCCCACTTGAAGGAAAGACCGAAGCCGAAAAGCTCCTTACACTGAAGACGGGCGCCACGCTCACGCGTCTTGACGACCGACGAGCCGTCCTCAGCCAATTCTGTATACTGCTCCTTGTACTTGATGTCGTCATCGAAAAGCAGATTGACCTTGATGAGAGCTGTGAGCCAATCATTGACCTTCAGATTAAAGCCGGTCTCGACATCGACATCAATATGCTCAGGGTGCTCCTTCCAGTTGGTAAAGAAGTCGCCACGGAAATAGTAGTCGACATTTTTAATCAGGTTGGGGTGATTGTAGACAATCTTGGCAGTGGCACCGAACTCACCACGGACATGCTCACCATCACTGACGCCATAAGTGGGGGCGAAAATAGTGTCACCTACCATAGTGAGCTTAGCAGCGACAGGAGATAGGTAGACCGACAGCTTGTCATTGGGCTTATAGAGCATACCAAGAGAGAAATTCAGATAGCCAGGCGACATGAACTGTGAGACGAGCGTCGTGTCCTTGTCATACTTGTAGCCTTTTCCGAACTGAGTTTTGAAATCGAGGAGTCCAGAGTAGAAGAGTTTCTGCTTGGCGGCATCATAGCCATAGACAGAAGAGAGATGGATCTTATCCTCAGACTTCTGGTAGTCCTCACCCTTATATCTCATGATGCCGTAGCCGAGTTCGAGAGTGTTATCCCAAGTAGCCTTGTCGCTTTTGTAGTTAGCGTAGGCGTTCCCGAACCATGTTCCGCTGAAAGAGTTCTTGCCACCCGCAGCCCAGTTCTTGAGCGAGATTTGGTTGAAGGTTAGCGATGTGAAAACTCCAGTTTTCCATTTGGACTGGGGCTGAGCAGGTGTTTCAGCCGTTTCCTGCGCCACAGATGCGTTGGCGACAAACAAAAGAGCAATAGCAGAGAAAGAGAGTGCGAGTCTCATCTGTTGAAAATTTAGTTAAATGTGTTTTCTGTGTGTTTTTAAGACGTTAGTACGCACACTTAGCGAAATTGTTTTCAACAAGGGACACTATGTTAGATGAAGGGCCTAACATCTGTAACCATCATGCCGGCTCTTACGGCCGCCTCTATGCCCGCCTCACCGTCCTCAAAGACCTGACAATAAGCAGGAGCCACGCCCATCAACTCGGCGCAACGCAGGAACGTGTCGGGATGAGGCTTATGTCGCTCGACATCATCTGCCGCCACAATAAAATCGAAGAGAGGGAGGAGTCCTGTCGAACTTAGCATCAGCTCCGCGCGGTGGCGGTCGCTGCCCGTTCCAACAGCGAGAGGTATCTTGCCATATGCAGAGCGCGCCACATTGGCCACAATTTCGATTTCCTTGACCTCCCCTGCCCTGTTGTTTGCTATTTCGCGTTTTCGAGCCACAATAGACTCCGAATTTACGGGATGGGAGGCGTGACGCTCAACGACAATCCGCGTAATCTCCTCAATGGAGCGACCAGTCATCGAGATAAACTCGTCACGCTGAATGACAATGCCCTGCTCGCGCAAAGCGGTGTCCATGGCCTGCCAATTGAGCTCGAGGCTATCAATGAGAGTTCCGTCAAGGTCGAAAATCAGAGCTTTTGCCTTATCGTTAAGAAGATTACAGTTATCTGATGTCATCAATTAGAATTTGAGGAAAGTACCATTTTGGAGATTAGACCTAAGATCCTTTATGCCGCCAATAATATCCTTAGGCGTGTTGACAAAGACGGAGCGGAAGGAGAAGGGCTCTTCTTTATCGTCGGGGCCTTCAGCCTCGGGAGTGACACCCATTTGGGCGAGAGCATCCTTGAGCCCCTCTGGGTCGTCGGATATAAGCAGCACCTTGTCACCCAGGATAAGCTCAGTCTTACCGGTCGGGACAAAATAGGCCTCATCACGCTTGACGAGAACCGCCACACAGTTCTCGGGCAAAGGCAGTTTGAGAAGGCGGTCGCCGTAGTTAAGGATTTGCTCAGAGATGGTCAACTCGGCCAAGACAGACTTAATGTCGTCCGAAAGTTCCATGTCGAAATCCTTGACCTTGCCGAGATCCTCAGGTGCGTCTAACAGATTAAGTTTTTTAGCGACAGTGGCGAGAGTAGTTCCCTGTACCACGAGCGAGACAAGCGTGCAGACAAAGACAATGTTGAAAATGAAGCGCGCGTGCGGAACATCGGCAGCGAGAGCTAAAATGGCAAAAATGATTGGCACGGCACCGCGAAGGCCAACCCACGAGATGAAAGTCTTACTTTGACGCGAAATCTTTCGGAAAGGTGCGAGACAAATGAAAACAGAGATGGGGCGCGTGACAAAAATCATCAAGAGACTGATAATGAGACCAGGGCAGATGAGAGGGACAAGCTCATGGGGATTGACAAGAAGACCGAGAGCAAGGAACACGACCAACTGGCTGAGCCAAGCGAGACCATCGAAGAAGTTGACCGATGAGCGTTTGTGGACGAAACGCGAGTTGCCCATGACGACGCCACCGATGTAGACAGCGAGATAGCTGTTTCCGCCCATGAAATAAGAGGCCGAGAAGACAAAGATGCAGGCAGTGAGGACAAGGATTGGATAGAGGCTCGCGTTGTCAATCTTAATCTTATTAATGACCCAGACGAACGCATATCCGAAAACGAGACCGATGAGAGTGCCGACGGCGAACTGCTTAATCAGCTGAAGAAAAGCATCAAGATAATCAGGCTCTCCACCTTGGCAGACAAGGCTTATGAGAGTGATGGTGAGCATATATGCCATAGGGTCATTGGAACCGCTCTCGAGCTCAAGCATTGGTCGGAGGTTATTCTTGAGGTGCAAGCCTTTTCCGCGTAGGATAGAGAAGACGGAAGCGGAGTCGGTAGACGACATCGTGGAGGCCAACAGAAGCGAGGCGGTGAGGCTGAGCGGGATAGTGCCAAGAGCCGGTATATTGAAAATGGTGTGGATGAGGACACCCGTCAGAACAGCAGTAAGGACGACTCCGAGGGTGGCGAGAACCACGCCGGGTCCAAGAACAGGCTTAATATCCGACACCTTAGTGTCGAGGCCGCCAGAGAAAAGAATGATACAGAGGGCCACAGTGCCAATGGCCTGCGCGACAGAGAGGTTGGAGAACTGGATTCCAAAGCCATCGGAGCCGCAGACCATTCCGACGCCGAGGAAGAGGAGGAGCAACGGGACGCCGAACTTATACCCAGCCTTACAGGCCAGGATACTCAGGAAAAAGAGAATCGAGACACCAAAGAGAACTGCTTCGACAGACATAATCCTTTAGAGATAAAACAGATGAGACAATAGATGTGTTTGAAGAGAGGCGTGGCCATCGCGGACATAAGGCCACATCCCCCATGGAAGACAAATATATGAAAAAAAGATGAGAAAAGGGGGTGAGCATCACAATGCCGCCAAATCCTTTAACCTTATTTCACAGCCTATAAGAGTAGCGAAGCCAAGGGGTTGTTATTTTTGTGAAGCAAGAAAGCAAAAACGAACTTTGCGATGACAACAACGAGCGAGAACGTTAAGATGACCGCGCGCCATTGGGCCGCACTCATAGGGCTGACAATGGCGGCCTTTATATTCAACACATCGGAGTTTGTGCCAATTGGCCTGCTGACAGACATAGCGACAGATTTTGGCAAGACAGAGAGCGAGACGGGAATGCTCATCTCTGTCTATGCGTGGTGCGTAGCATTGCTGTCATTGCCGTTGATGATATTGGCGAGCAGGATGGAGATGCGCAAATTGATGTTGACATTGGCTGGAGCGTTCTCTGTTTTCCAGTGCATGTCATGGGCATCCGGCAGTTACGCCATGTTGATGGCGAGCCGCATAGGTGTCGCGTGTTGTCACTCCGTGTTCTGGAGCATAGTCTCACCGATGGCTGTCCGAATTGTGCCGGACGGACACAAAGCCATGGCGCTCAGCACAATTGCCACAGGCAGTGCCGTAGCGATGATAGTGGGACTGCCGTTGGGCCGCGCCGTTGGTCTTCTGCTTGGTTGGCGAATGACCTTCCTTAGCGTCGCTTGCGTGGCAGCATTGGCACTCGCATTCATGGCCGCCACCTTGCCACCCTTACCGAGCGAGGGTAAATTCTCAGTCCACAAGCTTCCTAAGCTATTGAGCAACAAGGCACTCGTCTTGCTCTATGTATTCACGGCCGTTTGGGTCGTGGGCTACTACACAGCATATAGCTACATCGAGCCTTTCTTGGGTCAGATAGCTGGATTGGATGAGCGTCACGTCACCACCACGCTCATGCTGTTCGGCGTAGCCGGTATCATAGGAGGTCAGGTTTTCGCGCGTTTATATGGGCGCGGCCCATTGCGTTTCATTGGCTCCATGGCTGTCATAATGACCATATGCTTGGCAGCGTTGTTGCCATCAGCGACCTGCGAATGGTCAATTTGGGGTGTTTGCCTGCTTTGGGGAATGTCAACCACGGCTTGCAACATAGCGCAGCAGAGTGAGTTGATCGCCATGACGCCAAACACAGACACAGCGGTGGCCATGAGCATCTATTCGGGCATTTTCAACTTGGGCATAGGCTCAGGTGCGGCAGTAGGCGGCGTGGTTTGTTCGGTGGCGAGTGTTGACTCGATTGGATGGGCTGGGTGCCTGTGGTCTGCGGCAGCCCTTATAATATGGTTCGTGGCACTGATGCCCGCAATAAAAAAGCAAGGCAGGGCTTGGTGAAAAAATTATCGGCATGCGAAAACTTATTTTCGCGTGCCGATAGTCCTATATAACCGCTCCGTTGGGATAATTTGCTATTGGTTTACAAATAGTTGAAAGTGTTCAACACACCCTCTTTATACAAAGCAGTTTGTGTGTATACATATTCCTCTCAGCATTGAAAACGCCTTCGGAATCGAGTCTGTCAATACGGACTGAGCCAGAGGAATGAATAATGCGCCCGTCGCCCATGCAGAGACCAACGTGGCACACGCGGCCGGCATCGTTGACAAAAAAGGCGAGATCATTGCGTTGTGCAGTCTCAACTTCAACCATCGTGCCGAGATTAATCATTTGAGAGGCATCTCTTGGCAATTGAGTTCCGCAAATCTTATAGGCTGTCTGCACAAGGCCAGAGCAGTCAATGCCAAGGACAGAGCGGCCGCCCCAAAGGTATGGCGCCCCCAAGAGCATTGTGGCGCACTCAACGGGATCAGTTAATTCACCACATTCAGAGAAAGTGTAGGCGTCGAAGCCATAGGCATGTCCACCAAGCGTAAACGTACTGTCGATGGAGGGCATGAAGCCTTGACCGAAGACAGCTCCTCGGATAGTGGAGCCGGGCGTCAGAAGAGTGAGGGCTGGGTCGTCATCTCGCCTCACGCGGAGAAATGGAGGGGGGACAATCACGGGTTTTGCCGAGAGCCAACGGGAGACCTCGTCCTCAGAGAGATTAGCAATCAGCTTATAGTCAATCCATCCAGGGTAGTTGTCATCGCAAGTAAGAATCTCAGCCCACCGGCCTTCGACACGCAATACATCATAGGCCTCGCCAAAAAGGATTTGCGTCACCATCTCAACACACTCTGAAGGGGCAGAGCGCACAGGAATGACAGGATAGGTGCAAATTGTTAGCATTACAGAGAGAGGAAGATGTGTATTTTATTATCTGAGTCGAAGAGTTGTCCCCACCTCAGGCTCAGAGCCATGAACAAGTCCATTGCGCTTCTCAACCTTAGAGAGTTTGACGCCATAAGCCTGAGAAATATCCCATAAGGTTTCACCCTTCTTGACCTCGTGAGACTTGCAATCCGGGTGGGCACGATTCTTTTTGGGGCGCAGATAGAGGTATGAGAGTTTGGATATTTCAGCTCCTTGCGATAGATCATTGTACTTGTAAATCTCCCATACTTGCATGTGGAACTCAGATGCAATGTTCTCAAAAGTGTCAGAGCCAGACACCTCTACGTATTGGACACCATTATTGTACTTGACCTCATGGACAGGCAGCGGGTCGATAGAGAAGATGGATTTGACCTTAGGGGTTGTGCGGCGTGAGTTGCCTTTGCTGCCATTTGACGAGTTGGAAGAGCTGGAATCAGAGCTGTCAGTATCAGCTGTAACCTCATCGGAATTATCAGAAGTGTCTGAGTAGTCACCTGTGTCATAAGCGGATAGGTTCTCATCCTCAATAATAGCAATAAGGCGTTCGGCATAAGTGCGTTCAGTGGCGTAGCCGCATTTCTTTAGGCCATGAGCCCAAGACTTATAGTCGGTTGTCTCAAGCTTAAAGAGAGAAGAGTAGCGCGACTTGGACGTAAGGAAGTCCGAGTGGTCCTTGAAACTGTCATATGCGCTTTCATAGCTGCGGAAACACTCATTGCTCTTGTCATCGTCCTTGTGCATCGTTTTGCCAGTCCAATCGGAGTGACATTTGATGCCGAAATGGTTATTAGCCTCGACAGCGAGATCCGAATTGCCGCAATCGCTCTCCAAGATGCCCTGCGCGAGAGTGATACTGGCGGGGATACCCGTGCGATTCATCTCCGCTACAGCCCATCCGTGGTACTTAGCGACATACTGCTGGCGAGTCATCCGCTGAGCATTCGCAGAGCAGAGGACGAGAGAGAGAATGAGACAAAACAGGAAACGCATAAGACAAAAAATAAAATTACTTCTTCCAAACGTTGACAATCTCACCTATGTAGACAGTGTGGATTGAGCCGCGTTTTGCATAGAAATCAGAAAAATCCCCAAGCATCTTAGAGGTGTCAAATTCATTGGCATAGATTTTCTTGCACTCGATGACCAAATTAGCCTCGGCGAAATAGGGGTTACCGAGTTGAGTGAAAGCCGCATGCAGACCGGTCTCGGACAATTTGTCGCCATCTCGGCCAGAGTGAGTGCCAAGATACTGAAGGTCATTCTTATACACAGTGGGGAAACCAGACACCGTGAAATAGTCATTCTCTTCAATGAACTGATGAGTAAACCTGAGAGTATCGACAAAAACAGTCATCACGGGGCGTCCCCAAAGCTCACCAAGTTGTCCCCATGCGATGGTCATCTCATTAAAATGCTCCTTATTGCCAGCAGAAAGCAGCATCCAATCATCAGATAACAGCTCTACCGGGTTCTTGATGTCTTGCGGACGAACGAGGACAAGAGAATCAGAAGAGGTCTTTTGACCGTTGGCATCAGACGGGGTGTTTCCGTTTGAGCAACTGACGAGAGCAGAAATGGCTACAGCCGCTATGAGTATATACTTTATCATGGGATATACTTACAATTTGACGACGTTTGAAACTATCTTGGACTCGGGTATTGGGCCATAGACACGACTGTCACACAAGACATCACGGTCTTCGCAGAGAGTCATGTAATAACTCAGCTTGAGCGTATAGCAGACTCCAGGTTGTGGGCGGAGTTCGGCACCTTCATACTTCTTGACCATCGGGCCATACAAAGTCACATTTGCATAGGTCAGCATAATCTGGTCGCCCTTGCGTGGTAGGCGCATGGGGCCCCAATTGTAGGCATTCCACGGGTGGGCAGGGTTGTAGGGGTAGCAACGAGAGTCTGGCAGGTTGGGTTGAATGGGAGCGAAAGTGTAGACGGTCCAATCGTCAATCACCTTTAGCAGAGGAAGACGTATGGCGGTAGTGTCAGCCAACATAGAGTGGCCGTCACGGAACGTCACCTCGAACGGCTTGAACAACAGGTTTGCACGACTTCCGAGTTCCTCATTTGCCAGTTTCATATTCCGGATGACAGAATAAGGGACATGAGGGCGCAGGCAGAAAGTGGCAACCGCTTTTCGCCCGTCGGCCAATTGCGAGTTGACGTAGAGTGCAGCTGATGACACACTGACAGTGTCTCCTGGGCGAGCCACAATGCGTTGGATGAGACATCCGTCGGGAGTTTCAACAATCGCATTATCACCCCGGCTTATGGGGCCGAGACGGTGAGTGCGGTAATAGTCGTCTGGAGAATCAGCATTGCGCGCAACACCATATTTGAGCTTATTAACCACACAAAGCCTGTCGACCGTCTTGACCTGCCCGTCCTCAGAAACCGGGGTGGAATAGACACCCAGGTTGACTACAAAAATGAGGATATAGGCAGTGACAGAGAGAGCGAACACGACAGCTAATCCCCACGAGAGCAGAGTGCGGCTGAGCGGAGTGTGACACTCGACCCAATCTGCAAGTTGGACAAACATATCCGTCCTCACATAGGCCCAAGCCACAATCAAAACAGGAATGATGACCGGGTAAGCTCGAATCCAAATGGCAGCCGCTATTATTATGACGGCGGCGAGGATTGTCAGCCTATGGTCTCGCCAAGAGAAGGAAGACCTTTTGTTTACCACTGCCTGTCGAAGTCGGTCTTGAAGAAACGGTCCGTCCTAATCTTGCTGAAGCCAGACTTGTCCGGGTCAAGAGAGAGCCAGACAAAGAGGGGACGGCCAATTATATGATCCTCTGGCACGAAGCCCCAATAGCGAGAGTCGGCAGACTTGTGACGATTATCGCCCATCATGAAATAGTAGTCCATGGCGAACGTATAGGAGTCAGCTTGAGCTCCGTCGACATAAACCTTACCGTCTCTCACATCGAGCTGATGCCCCTCATAGGCCGTTATGATGCGCTCATAGAGGAGCGCGTTTTGCGGAGTGAGGGGGACTGTCGCACCTTTCTTAGGAATCCAGAGAGGTCCATAGTTGTCACGGCTCCATGGGTAGTCTGCACTGAAAGGATAGACGCGCAGGCCGAGAGAGTCTGGTTCCTCCTCCATCATCTCGACCGACTTAACCACCTGCATTTTGCTGATGGCCTCAGCCTTGTCCTTAGAGAGCGGGAGTACATAGACAGGTCCGCGGCCAGCCTGAGCCCTGTCATCATTAGAAATCCCGTACTGCTCGAAGAACTTGTCTGGCAAGAGGATTGTAGCCTCGACCCTATAGCAGTATTGCACATCGGGATAATCTTGGAGCACCTTGCCGTCAATGCTGACCACGTTATGTGAAATAGAGAGCGTGTCACCAGGGAGCGCAATGCACCTCTTGATGTAGCAATCGCGCCTGTCAACAGGGCGGTCCACAATCTCACTGAGTGGAGATGACGGCTGGCGGACTCGTCGGCGGCCAATGTCAGATATGTAGTGGTTACGCTCCCACGAAGTCTTGAACTCACTTATCGTCGAAATGTCAGACCTTTGGAGGGCGTTTATTCCGTAGCTGAGGATAAGATTATAATAATCGGGGTTAGACATATTGACACAGACAGTGTCGCCCGCAGGGAAATTGAAGACGACAATATCGCCACGGCGGACACTGTCAGTCCCCGCAAGCCTGTGATAGTCCCACAGAGGCCAGTCGAGGTAGGACTTGGTCCCAGTGATGGGCATAGTGTTCTGCGTGAGAGGCATGCCGATGGGTGTGTTTGGCATGCGCGGGCCGTAGGATATCTTGCTGACAAAGAGATGGTCACCCACGAGGAGAGACTTCTCTAACGAGGAGGTTGGAATCTGGTAGTTTTGGAAGAGGAATATATTGACGAGATAGACAGCCACGAGAGCAAAAACAATGGCGTCAATCCATTCCAAGATTTTAGAAGGCTTCTTGCCGTTCTTTGGCTTCTTCCAGAAACCCCAGTTGATGTAGCGTGTCGAATAGAGGTCGAACACGATGGGCAGCCCTATGATTAGCCACGGGTTGCCAGTCCAGACGATTACCCCTATGTAAAGCAGGACAAGGACAGCCGTTATGATCCAATCAAAGATAGACGCGGCGGCGATCCTTTGCTTGAAGCTCTTGCTTGAGCCTTGTGAGTTTGCAGTTGACATTGGCAGAGCGTGAGATAAATTAGAAGCCCAACATATCCTTCATTCCGAGGAAACCTTTCTTACCGCACGAGAATTCGGCAGCGAGAACCACACCGAGGGCAAAGCCTCTGCGGCTGTTGGCGCTGTGCTTAATCTCGATATAATCAGCGTCGGAGTCATATCGGATGGTGTGAATGCCAGGGACCTCACCCTCGCGGTAGGCGGTGATGGGCAACATATTGGCAGGGATGTCCTTATTGGCTACCTCAGTTGGTTTGTCGCCCGCCGTGTAGATGGTGCGGTCGAGCATCCAGCCGTCGAGGCGATCCATATTGGCGACGAGTCCCTCTGCGAGAGATATGGCAGTACCACTGGGCGCATCGAGTTTGTGGATGTGATGCGTCTCGGTCATAGAAGCCTTATAGGCGTCGAACTTGTTCATGAGCTTGGCCAACTGGCGATTAAGTTCGAAGAAGATATTCACGCCGAGGCTAAAGTTGCTCGAATAGAAAAAAGTATGGCTGCCATCCTTGCAAAGCTCCTGGATCTGCGGGAGCCTGTCGAGCCAGCCCGTGGTGCCAGAGACAACTGCCTTGCCGCGCTCGAAACACTTCATGTAGTTGTCGTAGGCGGCGGACGGAGCGGTAAACTCAATTACAACATCGGCCTTTTTGAAACCCTCGCTGTCAAAAGAGCCAGGGAGATTAATATCAATTTTCTCTGTAATGGCGTGACCACGGCTGACAGCTATCTCCTCGATAGTCTTACCCATCTTGCCATAGCCAATGAGAGCTATATTCATGTCTTTGAAAGTAATTATAGTCCGTTTGTGGTACTGAAAGATATACAGGCTACAAATTTATAAAAAAATGCTCGCATTTGTCTATCTTCGCAATTGATACAACATGGCAAAGGCAACAACAAGCAGGGGGGCGCGCCGCAAGGCATCGGCCAACGACAGGCGGAGAATAGCTATCCGGGTCATAACGGCCATCGGGTTGGCGATAGTATGTGCCGTGGCCGCCGTGGCATTTTTGCTCTTCACGGACACGGGCGTCCGCATTGGGAGGTACATCCCGTTCTATCAGACAATACGATATTATTTCTACGAGGGTCCGAAGATGCCCGAGGCTGACGGCTACGGGATTGACATATCACACTATCAGGGGAATATAGACTGGGAGTCTCTTGGCCAAATACCTTATAACCTTGCGACTCAGAGGCAGGGGCGTGCGCAGTCCACTGCTTCAGTGTCAATAAGTTTCGTGATGATAAAGGCCACGGAGGGTGCGAACCATCAGGACAAGAGGCACGCCGAGAACATAGAGAATGCGAGGAAAGCGGGTTTCGTGGTTGGCGCATATCATGTGATGACAATGCGCGACGGCGACGAGCAGGCGGACAACTTCATTGCCAACAGCGGTCTGCAAAAGGGCGACATGGCGCCCGTGATAGACTTGGAAGAGAGCATATTGGGCGGGAAAGACAAGGCGGATGTCCGCAAAATCCTTAAACGAATTGTGACACGCCTCAAGAAAGAATATGGAGTAAAGCCAATAATATACTGCTCACATAAATTCAACAGTGTAGTGGGATGCAGAGAGAGTTTCCCCGACAACCCACTTTGGGTGGCACGGTATGCCGCGGAGACGAGACCGGAGGGCGCCGACATCTGGCAATTCACCGACATCGGCGACATCCCGGGCATAAACTCTGTTGTCGACCTGAACGCCCTGTACTGCAACAGGTACAGGCTGTCTGATTTGATTATCAAGAAATAAAATGGGCGAAGATTGCCGCATCCAGATTTTAAGAGCGGCGTATAAATAGGCACATAGCCAAAATATATCCAGGGCAAAGATTTGAGATGAGAACATACACGAAGATATTGATAGCAGCGGGCGCACTTGCCCTGACGCTTGTGTGCGGTGTGGTGACAGGCAGCAGGCAGTCTGACGAGTTCAGCATGGACCCGACGGAGTTCACGCAGCAGATGAGCGAACTCATGATGCAGCAGGGAACAGACAAAGAGAGGGCCAAGAGCGCGGTTGACCAGTTGAGCCGTTTCATGAGCAATGGCAATTCGCAGATGCAGGACCTGCTGATGGAGACATGCAACAAGATGCGCAAGAAGAAAGCCCGCGTGTTCCCGGACTATGTGAACGTGATCAGCGTCTTTGACCAGATGAGCAAGACCAACCGCATAAACGGTCACAACTTCGAGGTGTGGAAGGCTGTGCTGGGCAGCAAGTGCGGCAACATGAACAAGCTTCGCAGCTTCCTTGACCAGACAAACAGCTACGAGACGCAGGGGGCCATATACTCGTCGCGCTCTGTCGCATGGCGAGTCATGGACCTTGACAAAGTGGAGTTTATAGATGCGGGCGGCGACCTGAACTATAAAGTAGGTCAGACGACACTCCGCTGCATGAGCCAGCATGACAGCATTGACATCATCGAGACAAGCGGAATGTATTTCGGAAAGACCAACAAATGGCTCGGCAACGAGGGACGCATAACGTGGGAGCGCGTTGGATTGGATGCGAGCCAAGTGTATGCGACATTCGGCTTCTACAGCATCGACACAAAGAGTAACGAGGTTTCGGTGGACAACTGCAACTTCGTGAATAAAAACTACTTCGACTCACCACTCAAGGGAACTGTGACGCACAAGTGCCTGAGCCGCAACACGACCTACGGCACGCGATACCCGAAATTCGAGACCGACCAGAGTAGCACGCTCGACATTCCAGACCTTTTTGACAAAGTGGGATTTAAGGGCGGATTTACTCAAACAGGCTCATCATTCAAGGGTAGTGGCGCATATGGATATCCAGCCGAAGTGTACATACACAAGGCGGACACCGTGTTGGCATCATTCAAGGCCCAGACATTCAACGTCTCACGCAACGGCATTGAGGGAACCGACACGGAGGTGGACATCGCGTTGGGACGCGACGCCATAACCCACCCGGGCCTAAGCTTCCGATATCGAGACGACACGCGAGAGATTGAGCTAACGCGCAGCAATCAGGGGTCGGACCGCGCCAAGTACCGCGACACGTATCATAAGATGCTCATCGAGGCCAACCTCATCAAGTGGAACATAGACGGCACGCAGATCTTCATAACCCAGTTGGCTGGCTCACCAATGAACATAGCCTACTTCGAGAGCATATCATACTACAACGAGGAAAAATATCGCGAGTTGTGGGGCATGAACACCAAGCACCCTATGCAGGTGGTGGCGGACTTCACACGCTATAATGGCGGCGGCGCATTCCAGGTGAAAGACTTCGCCAACTTCACGGGCATGACCGAGGTTCAGGCGCAGCAGCTGCTCTTGCAGTTGTCGTATGACGGCTTTGTGGACTATTACACCATAAGCAACAACAAAGTAGCCAAGGCGACGGAGCGACTCTACGACTACCTGAAGTTTGACGTGGGCAAGAAAGACTATGACGAGATGCGCTTCATCTCAGTGGACTCGACAGCCTCCGCGCCCAACGGTTACATCGACCTTGCGGACCTCAACTTCCACATGCGCAAGGTGCAAGGTGTGCAGATTTCAGACTCCGAGAACCAGAACATCTACCTGACACCTGCCAACGGAGACATAATCCTGAAGAAAAACAGAAACATAGACTATGACGGCAAGGTCATAGTGGGCCAGGTGACAGCGACAGGCACCAACTTCCACTTTGACTACGACGCCTTCCTTATCAAGTTGGACAGCATCAAAGAGATGAAGATGTCGGTGACAGACTCGACAGACTTCCGCCGAGGGCGTTTCCAGCAAAAGACACTCGGCAGCACGCTAACCGACATGAGTGGAGTAGTCCAGTTGAACGACCCGGAAAACAAGTCCGGCAAACAGAAATTGACGGGCTATCCTAAACTGTCATCGACAACCCCCGCCAAGATATACTACCCGAACGGCGTGCAGGGTGAGGACGGCGCAACATATTATTATGACAGTGCGCAGTTCTACTTCCAAGTAGACACGTTCACATTTGAGGACATAAACAACATAACTAACAGCAACCTGCCGTTCACGGGTGTCTTGCACACCAACATATTGCCAGACATCCGCCACGAACTGTCCATCCGCCCTGACGGGTCATTAGGCTTCCAGTCCAAGACACCGGAGGAGGGCTACCCCATATATGGAGGCAAAGCCACGTTCTATAAAGACTTCGACCTGAGCAATCATGGATTGCGAGGCATAGGAGACATCACATACTCCGCCTCAAAATCGACAAGCTACGCCGAGTTGAACTCAGATGGAAGTTTCGAGGGCGTATCAGACCGCGAGTGTTTCTACTTCATGCAGAGACACGCGGAGGGCAACACGCGCCAATTTGATGTGGCCAAAAGCACAGTGCAACCGACATTCCCAAAAGTGGAGCTGGGAAGTAACCAGACACACCGCGACGCGAACAACTTTGCAGTCCCGGGCAAGAGCCAGATGAAATTCTATCCCGAGGCAGACCGCATGGAGTTCAGGAACATGGAGGGCAAATTCCACATGTTCCCCAACACAAAGAAAGACGGGTATTTCGAGTGTAAGTTTGACGGACAGATAAACGTCACCCCGACAGGTCTGAAAGGCATCGGCCACGGAGACCTTGAGATTATATCAGAAAGGGGGCTGTCTAAATCTGCCCTTGAGAGCCGAGCCGTCATATTCACAGACCACACCATTAAGGCGGACACGTCATACTTCATAGCGTTCGCCACAGGTGAGGACCAGCAGGAGGTGGTCGCCTCGGGCGAGTTGAGGCGCGACATCATCAACAAGATGGACAAGGACATCTATGCCGCCAAATCATCCATCACACGCGGCAAATATGTCAACACAGCCATACGCGAGGACTCCATTGTCAGCAAGGTGTGCAACGACCGCTCAAAAGGTCGCCGCATAACCCGCAAACTCATAAGCCGAAGCCAGGAAACATTTATCGACTTCGACAAGCGCGAAGGGCGATTTGTCTACAACTCGGCTGGCGGCAATGAGAAAGACTTCTCGGCCATCAAATACACCACGATGGTCAAGAACTACACGTGGGATTTGGAGCGAGGCGAGGAGACCATAGGCACATCAGGCACAGCGGGCAACAGGTTTGTCTGCACGAAAGAGCGCGGCGACTCGCTCAACTTCTTAGTCCCCGTGGCCATCTTCGACCGCAACGCCAACATATTGCGCTGCGAGGAGGTCAAGTTCATCAACGTTGCCGATGCCAAAGTCAACCTCAAGGTGGGCGACGTGGTGACCATCCACAAAAACGCCGAGATGGAGGAGTTGAAGAAGACGCACGTGGACGTGAGGGCGGACAGTACGGCCTCATACCATTCATTCGACAACGCCAACATAACAATCCTCGGAGCTAAGCAATATAAAGGTTATGGCGACTACACATTCGTCGACAACGAAGGCGGCAAGAACGTCATCTTCATGGGCGACATCCATACCGAGGATGCGATAACCACGGCAAAAGGCTTGGTGCAGGACGACATGCCCATTGACAAATATTTCGCGTTCAAGGGCTTGACCAACCTTGTCGGAAACAGGAAATTGCTGGAGTTTGATGGAGGAGCGAAGATGCGCCAAATAGGCAAGAAAGGTCCGCGCACCTACATCCGCTTCTCGTCAATCTTAGACCCCGCCAAAGTCAAAATCCCAGTAGACAAGCGTTCTTTTGACAAAACAGAGGGTAACGGGAAAGACAAAGTGGATGAGATATACCACTCATTCAGAATAGCAAAAGACTCGACCCACATCTACTCAACCATCATGGAGCGCTACAAAGACGCGAGCGACCTGGCCATGGTGGCAGCCCCGGAGGGCTTCTTGTACCACAACAACATCTTTGACAGGTATGAGATAAACAGCCCCGACAAGATAGCTAAACCGGACACCATTGGCACTTACATGTGCTACTATCCGAACGAGGACGCCGTGACGGCCTTTGGACAGGTGGACCTCCGCGTGTTCCTGACCAAGAAACCCACTGGCAAGTTTGACTTCCGCAGCGCGGGAGACCTGCGCCATGACCGCGGCCAGAACGTCATCACGGCAAACTTGCTCACGGAAATGTACTTCTACATGCACCCGCAGGTCACCCAAATGCTCTACAACGACATAATGAGCAGCAAAGCGCCTAAGTGCGACTCAACCAGCAGACGATACGAGGCTCGCATGGCAGAACTATACGACACGGCTTCAGTGAACGGGATAAAGCGAGGCCTCTATGGCGGTTTCGACCCCAAGACCAAACTTATGCTGGACAATGGCCCGGCGCTGACATTCGACGGCATGATGCTGACCTGGAGCACCGAGAAGAAATGCTACGTCTGCGACACCACAGTGAACCTGATGATGATGCACTACAACCCCATCTACAGGAAAGTGAAGATGCAGGCAGAGTTCTTCGTGAGGAAAAACGGAGGCTCACGCGTCAGGATGAAAATGACCATAGACCCAGAGACCTGGTACTACATAGACTTCCGCAGCGGAATGGGTCATGGCTATGACCGCCTAAGCGTCAGGTCGTCCAACCCCGATGTTGTCCAGACCATTGGCACTATAGACATACGCGACAGGCGCAACAGGTCGCGCAGCACAGAATGCCTAATAGCGTCAGAGGACTACCTGAACAAATTCATGGAAGGCTTTGGCTTGAATAATATCCCGGACGACGCATACGCCCAAGCTGACACCGAGGATATCATGGAGGGCAAGATGCCTGACGAGGAGACTGACACCTCCGAAGAAGAAGAGACTGACACCGAGCAGGAAGAGACCGAGACAGAGGAGACCCCTGACGAAGAGGTCGAAGATGAGAGCCAGGGCGAAGAGCAGGCAGAAGAGACCGAAGAGGAGGTCGCAGATGAACCTGTTCAAATAAGTGATTACTTAGGCGAAGAATAGCCTTTTGCAGGGCGGGGTCTTAGGGACTCCGCCCTTTTTTGTCACAGTCAGCGCACCACGCAAAAATTGGACGATGCAGAGTTGCACATCTCTGCGTTTATCTATAAATTTGCTGACATGAGAAACGTGTTGCTACGCATATTCCTTATATTGTCCGTCGCAAGCCTCTGTTGGGTTGCGGCGAGCGGGAGCGTGTGCAGCACCTTAGGCAAGCAGTCGAGCGAGGAGACTCAGTTGACCACCGGGGACGAGTGTAACCGCACCACAGATGGCAATGAGATTCGCAAAGACGAGCAAGGCCGGTACACCCCTTTCCGCCTGTCGATGCGGACGGCCGAGACCAGCCTACAGGCGCCTAACACTCTGACAATCCCTGCCCAGACAGTTGCGCAACGGCGCACACCCGTGAGTGAACGCACATCACTTGCGAAAGTCATTGCCGAACATTCGGGTTCGACAATAGTCGAGAGCCGTTTCGGGCTGTTGGATTTCAAACACATCATCCATTCCAACCATTCACTTCTTTTGCGCGTCTGCGTTCTCCAAATTTGAAAGATTGGGCGGCAGAATGTTGACCAAAGGGTCAAGACGCCCAATGTGACAGTGTGTCGTTCCAAATTAAGGGCAGCGTAGACCGAGGTTTGTTGGTTTGCCTTGGCACGCCATGCACCAAACAGGAAAGACAAACCCAAGCTAAATTTTCTGCACTCCCATCAATTGACATCAGGGTAAGCGGACTTGAACCCAGTGTCATGCGGAATGCCATCACTTTTTGTTCTGCGCACGCATCATTCCCATATAGAATGGGGGTGAGCGAATGCAAAGTGTTGTTGTCTTGCTTTTTCAGTGACTTGTGGGCATGATGACGGACTGATGCCTTAGAACATGAAGGACGGCAGAGGTGACGGAGATTTAGACGATAGAGCACAGCGTCGTTTTTTACAGCAAAAAGAGATTATAATGACTCTTATGTTCCTGCGACGCTCTTTTCAACAAAAAGCAAAAGAAGAAAATGTCAGATAAATATAATGAGCTCTCGGATGAGCTCAAATTGCGCTTCGTAGAACGTACGGACACCACGAAACGAATAGTCAGCATAGTCTGCCTCTTGGTAGGCATAGGCCTCTTGGTTGCAGCTTTCACGGAGACAGCACAGGGAGGCGCGTTGTTCTATGTAGGTGTGCTGGGCGGTTTGGCCCTCGGCCTCTACGGCGGCATCAAAGCGGCGTTCGGCTGCAGTGTTCTTACCGACTCTGAAACTGGCGCCAAGGTAGAGACTCGCAGTCTCTACTTCCAGGCGGCCGAGAAGGGCAACCTCTTGAGCGCATTGGAGAATGAGAAGTGGGACGTCTTGAAAAAGACGAACTCAAGCAGCTCCACCCTCCCCCTCTGCCTCAAGGCCTGGTTCACCAAAGATGGCGGTTACGCATCGGCCATGCTCATGGAGTATGTGCCCTACCAGTATGTGCCGGTTGGCCGTCTGCGCGAGGTCTCAGCAGCAAACAGAGGCGCATTTATCGGCGCAATAGAGAAATAGTAATCAACTACTATATATTCTGTTACGAGAAAAGAGGAGGTGGGCAGAAAGGGTCATTCCCAACGCAAACCTTGACAGCAATCAAGATTAATAAGCAACAGTAAATCTCTCAATAGTTTTCCGAAAACCGCCCGTTCCTGATGAGCAGGGACGGGCGGTTGTTGTTTGGGTTGTGGGTGCAAGCCTTTTATTACAGGAGACTCACCACTTAATAATCACATCACACCGACAAAGTTAATTCGTTGCACCACAGAGACTCATGTTAGCCAACGCAGACTAACACGACTCTTCATATATTTGCATACACTCAGTAAATCAGACATCACCCGGCCATTTCTTATAAAGATCGCTCCACGTTGGTGAAATGATATTCTCAAAAGGAATTTTCTCACATCGAGGTACGAAGTCACCGCCATTTTCTGCATAAGCTTTATAGTTTCCACAGTACGGGCAAAACAGGCTCATCTGCTTTTTCATCAGACCACACACATCG
>CAVFBC010000019.1:41411-44819 GCA_963620575.1 Alistipes putredinis
GCCTTATACTCTCGCTTTATCTTTTTGTACCGTTTTAAAGTAAACGTATTGTGATGATTCCACTTGTCCCATGTATGAGCAACCAACGTACCATTGGGTCCTTGCATAAAAATCATACATGTGGCACCACAAAAACCATGTCCGTCCCGATCAGACAATCGGCCGTTGCCATCATAACTTGCCAAAACTAATGCAGTGTTATTAATCAAGTCATCTTCAGATTCGCCTATTCTGTATTTCCGCTCTCCATTCTTCCAAGGACTAATGAAATTTCGGTGCACAAACATCCAATCTTTCATCTCCCAATGTACAAGCCTTTTGACATCAGTAACTTGACAGATAATCTGTTCACCGCACACACCATACTCACTCAATGACTTAATTCTGAAGTATTGCCGTGCTTGCCCAGCGTAAGGTCCAGACTCCCCGGTTTCATCATCCAAAGCTATATAGCACTTGGACTGCTCAATGGCCCCCCACAGACCGATAGGGTTACGCACAAAATCTTTGAAAACACTGAGTTTGTTCTGCACCTCCTCAAGAGCGTCTCCAATCTGAATGATATTGCCAATCGTGCTTCCACCAACGCCAGTAACAGGTTTCCCTGTCTTTTGAAGGATCTCAATAATCTCCTTTGTAGATAGTGAATTATCAATACTTTTTATAAGCGCAACAGCACCAGTCACGAGAGGTGCGGCATAGCTCGTTCCGCAAGACGGTGTAAGATCAATCTGATAGTTGTTGCCAGGCAACGCACCGAACATATATTCACCTGGAGCCGAAAGCGTCGACGCGTGCGCTCCATATTGAGGGAAGTTTCCGACGTTAGAAAACATGCAGGACCAATGTCCATCCATATCGACAGAAGAGACATTAATGATATTATCGCTTCTTTTCTGAGGATTAACAGCTATGTAATCACGCTCATTGCCAGCCGCATATACAACGACGACATTTCGTGCGGCTGCCACCTCATAGACATAGTCCCAGAATTCCTCCATCTCTTTCAGATGTCGGCGACTCCATTTTATCTGGTCCTTGATTGACATTCCTTCCTGTGAAAAATTCGCAGCCCAGCCAAGTGAAACATTTATCACATCGGCTCCACTATGAATGGCTCTGAATATTCCCACGACAACAGCGCTCGTAGCAGCTTCAGGCCCACCAAGACTTATCGGCATGAAACTGCAACCGGGAGCAATGCCACAGGCACCCCTGTTATTATCCATCTGTCCTACTGCAAGCGATGCCACCAGAGTGCCGTGTCCGCTTAACTCTTCATTGACAGGCGGAAGGACATCACGCGTTGCCGTGATCACGCTATACGGTTCTACTATATTACAACCATTCAGTTCTGGATGGTTCAAATCAAAATAGTTATCCAAGACCGCGACAACTATCTTTTCAGACCCTTTGGTATACGCCCATCCCTTTTTAGCCTGAATCATGTCAAAATAATAGTCGTAGCCTAAGAGATTAAAGATATCATTATTGAAAATCGGATCGTTGGGTACGTAATCACCTTGAGGCTTGGACAATTCCTCGTCCACAACCATAAAATTGATGTCCTTTATGTTGCTCTTGAGCGCTTCCCGCACCTCGACACGCTTGTCAGCAGGTACTGCGATTTGCATAACCAAGGCGAAAGGTTCCTTGTACGTCACATAATACTGACTATCAGGATAAAGGGTTTTGAACTGACGCTCCCACTTGTCAAGGATGGAAGAGCTGGCACTCTGCTTTTTGATGATTACGCAAAGCCTGTTGTCGAGTGCGCGTCGGCCGATAGAGTCCGTGACAATATGCTCTTGCTCAATCGCAGGGAAAGGAGTGGCCTGATGATATACTTTACCTGACTTAACCTTCACGGGCTTATATGCTGAGGTGTCGAGTAGCGCAACAGAGTCGGATGGCAGTACATCTTTCGTTGGCATCACCTTCGGAAGGACAAGCGTGTCATTCTCAATGATCACGGTGTCCACCATGCACTCATTGCTTTCATCAGCCCCGCCGGAACACGCACACCTTGTCAAGATGCCCAATGCCAACGCGGCACAAGACACAAGTGTAAAGAAACGTAACGGTGTTTTCATTTTAATATTGTTTGGGTGAAATTCTTTATTAGACCTGCTTTTGTCAATTATTGTAACGATTGATATGTGACTTTATTTCTTTGAGGGCGTTTGTTATTTAAATGATTTCAATGGAGAATGCATTAGCACGGACCAACACAAGCAGCGGCTAACGCCACACCACCTTAGAGCATCTTGTCACCCCACCTTTCTATACACAGGAATCATAATAAGCCCACGAAGTAGTTCGGCATAGATAAAGGAAAACTCCCAGCTCTTTGAAAGAGAGTTGGGAGTTTTTAATATCCGACTTTATCCTACTACTTTTGGGAAGGATTGCATACAGGACGTACAGGCAGACCACTATGCCGCCATTCTGCAATAATTCCTTCCCTATAATTGGAATGATAAGCACCCCTTAAGACAAGGGCCTTGGCACGCAAATTATTTTCAGCTCCTTGAATTTCCACCCCAACTGAGTCAGAAGCAATCTCAGAAGTCCAATAGCCGCAAAAATCTGACTCTATATATTTAGCAGGCACTAACTTCTTATTTACATAATCACTTTTATTTATTTCTATCCCTGTTTTGGGCAGGAATATCTAATTCCCGTTCGGTCCAACAGCTTGCCATCCTTCAATACCCTTCCCAAAATAATTGTCTGTGTAATGCCATTTACAACTCTCATAAAGTTCACGGCACTGCTCAGAAGTTGGAATATGCCATTTCCCACCCCAATTCACATGAGCTGCATCATCACACAAATCAAGCACATACTTTCCATCACCAGTAAAAGAATATGTTTGATTTCCATAAAAGTCGTAGTCACCATTTGCTTTATACCACTGTTTATCAGTTCTCCCATCAGGAATTACGTACTTTGTGATTTTTCCATCCAAAATATCTTCGCTGACACCCCATTCTCTCTTAATCACACCATTAAGGAACTTATACTTTGTGGGAACACGTTTTCTGGTCTCGCCCCATGCAAAATACCAGCCAATGCCAGTGTTTAGTGATGCACCGAGATTTCTATCAGCCCAAAGAGTCCCGCTCGGCAGACCGAGGTCTACAGCATTCCCAACGGTCATTGCCGGCTTTGTTGTCGTCTTTTTTACACTCTGGGGGTCAGACTGACGAACCTCTGTTTCTGATAGTTGATTACCGACCACACTCGAGTTACCTCTTTCTGCACCACTAACAGCAGAACTGGGAACAATGTAAATCAGTGACAGAGTAGAAGCCGCAAGAGCAGCGAAAAAAAAGGTTTTCTTCATAGGTATGATGTTTAACTTGAAAAAGGAAGATATATTCCTCACTGAGATTGTTTTAAACT
>CAVFBC010000020.1:0-44815 GCA_963620575.1 Alistipes putredinis
GGGAGGTTTCCAGAGCGGTCAAATGGGGCAGACTGTAAATCTGTTGCTTCGGCTTCGTAGGTTCGAATCCTTCACCTCCCACAAGGACACAATCCTTTCTCGGGGTTGTGTCTTTTTTTTTGTCTCTATTGAGAGTGCGCAAAGTCATGAGGAGATTGTTTCCTCTTTTTGCAAAGTCTTGTATTTTCTCCGTAAAAACCTCTTATCTAAGACTATAAAAAGGTGCGGTCTCTGTAACATATATGTTGCAGAGACCGCACCTTTTTACTTTTGTGCTGATTTTAGCTTAATGAGTTGTGGTAGCTCAGCATTCCTTCAATGGGGTTGGCCGTGATGGTCACTTTGTTTATCCCATTCTCTTTACAAACATCTTTTAGTATGTCTGAGAAATGGATGGCAACGCTGCCAACAAAGCCAATTCCGTGATTTCGTACCACCTCCTTGGGGTAAAGCATTATATTGCGCTTTATGAAGGCGTCAAACCGGTCGTGCAATATGGATTGTATTTCGGGTCTGTTTATGTTCTCGGCCGCAAAGTGGGTGAAGTTTGCCAAATATGCGTTAGCTCGGGGTTCCGAGTATATATGCTTGATTATGTCTGCGTAGTCTTCGCCTGCGAAACGAAAAAAGTTGTCTTGCAAATCGTGAGGCAGTATGCCCCTTAGGGCATCCGCAACGATGCGCTTGCCTATGTCCGCACCACTTCCCTCATCGCCAATGACATAACCGAGTGGTCTGACGTTATCTGTTATTCTCTCACCGTCATATAGGCATGAGTTGCACCCAGTCCCGAGGATGCAAGCCACACCTGGTTTGTCGCCAAGAATGGCCCTTGCCGCACCGAGCATATCAGACTCGACATGTATGTTTTTTATCCCGGTCAACTTGCCAATGGCATTCGCAATCTTTTGGTTGACCTCGCCCCCTGTGCATCCCGACCCGTAGTAGAACACGGTGTCTATGTGGTCGAAGGGTGGCTGGGCTTCTGTTGTGGCGACCTTGCCGAACTCACTGCGCCAAATGTCGATAATCTTGTCCTCTGTCAGTTGGATAGGGTTGACCCCTGTCGTGTTGAATGACAATCCGCAACCGGCCCATGCGCACTTTGTTGAGCCTCCATCTGCCACTAAGAAGTTTCGCCCCATTATGTCGCCCTATTTCAGAAGTTCTGAAACTTTTGTGAGCAGTTCTTCGCCGCGCAGGCCCTTGGCCACGATGACGCCATCTGAGTTGATAAGGAAGGAGGCCGGGATTGCGTCTACCCCATAGGAGTGTGAGGCGGTGCCATCCCATCCGTTTATTTCGCTAACCTGTGGCCATTTCATGCCAAGCTGCTCTACGGCTGCCTTCCAGTCTTCTCCGTTGCCATCCAATGAAACTCCGACGACAGTGAAACCCTTGCCCTTAAACTTGTCGTATGCCTTGACCACGAAGGGCATCTCGTTGCGGCAAGGCCCACACCATGATGCCCAAAAGTCAACAAGAGTCAACTTGTTGGCTTTCACAACATCGGCAAGGTGGAGAGATCCGCCATCAATTGTCGGGAGAGTGAAATCAATGAACTGTTGCCCCTCGTTGATGACTACACGGCTGTCAATGACCTCCTTCACGGCAATGTAATTAGGCATGGAGTCGGCTTCGAATTTGCTCAACGCCTCCATTATGGCTGTCAGTGTAGAGTCCTCAAAGCTCTGGAAGGTCTGGCCAAGCATTATGTCGCTAAAGATAGAGGGTGAGTTGTCGATTATGTATGAGGCGTATAAGCGCTCCATGTCTTTGCCCATCTGCTCGATCTTAGCTTTTGCCTCTTCAACATCGCCAGTGTTTGTGTTCATGGCGATAATGTAAGGCCTTGCCGAGTTCATGTATTCGGCAAGTTTCCCTTGGACCTCATTCCACAGTTCATTGTCTTTGCTGCCTTCCGTCTTGGCCGGCTGGTCGGGAGACGTTGGCAATTCCATGCTCATGGTCATGCCTGGGGTAAGGAGGACTGTGCTGCCAGCCACGGGTTCGCCGTTCTTTATAGTCAGGACGACTGCGAGAGTGCCGTGTTCGTTGGCTTCGCACTTGATGATGCCCTGTCCGTCGGCCACTACTGCCGTGTCAAGAGGAAGTAGGTCCATAGAGGCGGTTGCTAGGACGAGGGTGTCTCCCTCTGATAAGTTTTGCCCGCTTACTGTTATTGTGGCTTCGTTTTCTGATGCCTTGCCACTATTTTGGCAGGCTGTCATTGCCAAGGTCAGAGCGGCAATGCTTAAAGACGCATATTTCATACCTTATTTTGTGTTGTCTGTGTTTGCTGATGTTTAAAGAATTCGCTCAAGAACGTCGTGCGCGTCACGGATTGACGCTAATAGCCAATGTGAGTATATTTCGAGACGCTCATTCTCTGGCAGCATTCGTTGCTCTGGTGTCAACTTCTGGTCAACCTCTCGCCTCAGATGGCTCATTGTTATGGCTGCGCTTGCTGAAATGTTAAGGCTCTCTGTGAGTCCATACATGGGAATGGCCATGCGCATGTCGGCATTCTCCATGGCCCACTGCGAAAGTCCTACTTTTTCGGCTCCAAAGACTACTGCTACTGGCCCCTGTGTGACATCTATGTCGTAGAGGCTGATGTCATGACCAGGGTGTGGTGATGCGGCTATGATTTTATATCCGCATTGTTTAAGGTAGGCGTAGGCCTCGGGGGTGTTGAACTCATTGGAACTGAACCTGTGGTACGTGAGCCATTTGGATGCTCCTCTCGCGACGCCGTTGCTCGCCAAAAATGGGCTCGTGTTCTCTATGACTGTCAGGTCCTGGATGCCGAAACATTCGCATGAGCGAACGACAGCACTTGCGTTTTGGCTGTGGAAAATGTTTTCGAGAGCTACTGTGACGTGTCTTGTCCGGTTGGACAGAACTTTGCGTAGGGTCTCGACTCTGTTGTCATTGACGAAGGGCAGCAAAAGGTCTATCCTTTCACTAGGTGATAGCGAAAGGAATGCCTCCATTTGCTGTTTGTTTGGTAAGGAAACTTCTACGGACAAGGCGTTTTCTTGAATATTGTTTTTTTAGAATGGTGTGGTTGGTTTGCCAGGTTGTTCGGGGGCTTAAAGAAAAAATCCGCCCTCAGGCCTCAGCCCGACAGGCGGATTTTGTGTCGTGCCTCGCAATTCCTTTCATTTAAGGTTTGTGAGACTGCCGAACCTGGTTTTTCTTAGAACTCGAGCTCGCTTCCAGCCTTGAACTTGACAATCTTCTTGGCGGGGATGGTTATAGCCTGCTTAGTCTGTGGGTTGATGCCCTGACGCTCGCCGCGCTCGCTCACGCTGAATGTTCCGAAGCCGATGAGGGCAACCTTGCCATCGTTGCTGTCTTTGAGGGCATCGCTGGTAGCCTCGATGAAAGCGTCGAGGGCCTTCTTCGCGTCAGCCTTGGTGAGGCCGGCCTTCTCTGCGATCTTGTCAATCAATTGGGTCTTGTTCATATTTCCTTTTTTGAGTTGTTTTTCTTTTCCGTGTAGTGGCGGTTCTGGCCATCAGCCAATTCCTCCCCTTACAGAGCGCAAATATAGACCTTTTGCGCTATTTTGCAACGTATGTTTACTATTATAAATATAATATCACCAAAATATTAGCGCATATATGCCAACTTGGTTCATTTGACGCGCTATCGGTCACTGAACGAGAAAAATATCTATCTTTGCACCTATTATTAAATAGCTAAATAACAAGCAAAAATAGAATGGCAAAGGAACTGACACCACGAAGCGAAAACTATTCGCAGTGGTACAACGATCTGGTCGTCAAGGCCGACTTGGCCGAGACTTCAGCGGTCCGCGGCTGCATGGTAATCAAGCCCTACGGTTACGCTATCTGGGAGAAGATGCAGAGGGCCCTTGATGATATGTTCAAGGAGACTGGTCACGTTAACGCTTATTTCCCGCTCTTCATCCCGAAGTCTTTCTTCAGCCGTGAGGCCGACCATGTCAAAGGTTTCGCCAAAGAGTGCGCTGTCGTCACTCACTACCGTCTTCGCACCAACGCGGAGGGCACCGGTGTAGAGGTTGACCCCAACGCAAAGCTTGAGGAGGAACTTATTGTCCGTCCTACTTCAGAGACTATCATCTGGAACACATATAAGAATTGGATTCAGAGCTACCGTGACCTCCCTATTAAGTGTAACCAGTGGGCAAATGTAGTTAGGTGGGAGATGCGTACTCGCCTCTTCCTCCGCACCGCTGAGTTCCTTTGGCAGGAGGGCCATACGGCTCATGAGACTTCTGAGGAGGCCGAGACTGAGGCTCAGACTATGCTCCGTGTCTATGCCGATTTCGTTGAGAATTGGATGGCCGTTCCTGTCATTAAGGGCACGAAGACTGCCAATGAGCGTTTCGCTGGTGCACTCAACACCTATACCATCGAGGCTCTTATGCAAGATGGCAAGGCTCTCCAGAGCGGAACGAGCCACTTCCTTGGCCAGAACTTCGCAAAGGCTTTTGACGTCACCTTCATGAACCGCGAGGGCAAGAGTGATTACGTGTGGGCTACATCCTGGGGTGTCTCTACCCGTCTTATGGGTGCGCTCATCATGGCACATTCGGATGACAACGGTCTTGTCCTGCCTCCGAAACTTGCTCCTACGCAGGTCGTTATCGTTCCCGTATATAAGAAGGAGGAGGAGCGTGCCGCCATCTCTGCCAAGGCTGCTGAGATTGTCGCTAAGCTCAAGGCTAAGGGCATCTCGGTTCTCTATGACGACAATGACAAGAAGAAGCCGGGTTGGAAGTTTGCCGAGTATGAGCTCAAGGGCTTCCCAATTCGCATAGCCCTCGGCCCGCGTGACCTCGAAAAGAATGAGGGTGAGGTGCATCGCCGCGACACGATGGAGAAGATGCAGATGAGCCTTGACGGCATTGAGGATCGTTTGGCAGCACTCTTAGACGAGATGCAGGAGAACATTTACAAAAAGGCCCTCGACTACCGCAATCAGCATATCACTAAGGTCGACACCTACGATGAGTTCAAGGACGTCCTTAAGAACAAGGGTGGTTTTGTCCTTGCGCACTGGGATGGCACGACGGAGACCGAGGTCCGCATCAAGGAGGAGACGAAGGCCACCATCCGCTGCATTCCTTTTGGCAATCCACAGGAGGAGGGCAAGTGCATCCTCACGGGCAAACCAAGCCACCAGAGGGTCCTTTTCGCTATCTCCTATTAAATAATCGCAGGGCAGGACGCGTGACTTTTGTCTTGCTTGTTGCGATGAAAGTTTATAATAAGCACTCACGGGAGGCGCTCTTCAGAGCGAGTCCCGTGAGTGTTGTTTTAGTCCCTTTAATAACTTACAATTTTAAACATAAAGACGATGAAAGCTCTTTGGACAATTCTTTTGCTCATCGTGTCAAACAGTTTCATGACCATGGCCTGGTATGGGCACCTCAAGTTCTCGCAGACGAAATGGGGCTCCGGTCTCTCTCTCTTGGCGATTATCCTCATCAGTTGGGGCATAGCCCTTTTTGAGTACTGCTGCCAAGTCCCGGCGAACAGGATCGGGTTTGTGGGCAATGGCGGCCCCTTTTCGCTTGTCCAGCTGAAGGTTATCCAGGAGGTGATCTCTCTCTCTGTGTTCACCGTGTTCACGCTCGTCTTTTTTCAGAGCGAGCAGTTCCGCACCAACCACCTCATAGCGTTTGTGTTTCTCATATTGGCTGTTTATTTCATGTTCAAAAAATAGAGCCTCATCCTCTTTGTTGATTTTGCCCAGATTCCGCCATGCTCATTTCTATGGCCTGAAGGAGATAAAGTCATGTGTAATTAGCCTGTAAAACAAGCAAGCCTCACGTCATAGACGTGAGGCTTGCTTGTTTTACAAATAGATCTTAGGGGCTTATTCTCGTGTCCTTTTCGCCTATATAAACTAAGGACACTCGATGCGTGTGTGCTTTCTTTTAGTAATCTGCACATGCGCTTATAACAATAACCAACAGGTATAATAGCCAGAAGCCGAGTCCAACGCAGAAAGATACAATTGTCCAGGTCTTGGCTTTATTTGACGCGTTCTGAGCCTCTTCGAGCCTTCCCATGATGTACAAGTCGGACACCTTGTTGGCGTATACAATGCCGGCAATGCCTAATGGCAGGCAACATAGGAGAGTGGCGGCAATAGACTGCCACAAATAAGTCGTAGGCATATTCCCATTCGGGCCCGGGTTGTTTACCATAGGTCTCTGATTGTAGCCATTGTTTGGGTAATTGCTGCCCTGTGGCTGCTGGGGATATGTTGTGTTCCCGTAGTTTCCGCCGTTGTTCACATTATTGGCGTTGCCATACTGAAGAGGCGCGGTGTTATTAGGTTGCGGCGCATTGCCCGGAAAGCCTTGCTGCTGAGCATAACCAACATTGTTGCCAATATTGTAATTGTTTGACTGTCCTGTGGTATTGCCCCTATTGTTGTCGGAAGAGATGTCAACAGGCTGTGGGGCTTGCTGATAGTTTATCCTGTCACTGTCAGAGTGTCTTTCTGCCATGATTTTGTTTGTTTGGTCAATTGCTTTATCTATGGTGTCTGAAATGGCATTGCCATCAGAGTCGTCATCATTTTCGGTGTCGTCGGCTTGAATGCCATTCTCATCTTGTTCGACCTTCGCTATCGCCTGATTTATCCTCTCAACTTGTTGAGCAAATTGGACCGCTTCCAAGAACTCCTTTTCTTCCCGAGACATTTCGTGACTGCTATCAGTCTCAAGGTTCTCCTCGTCATCGCTGTCCTCGGTATTCTTGTCTTCTGTCTCTTCGTAGTCGTCATCGTCATCATCATCATCTGATGAGTTTAATATTTCATCTAAAATTGACATAACCGTTAGTGTGATTTAGAAGTTAAAAATATTGCGTAGAACCCACCATGAGATAACGATGGCGAAAACAATCCAAATGAATATGGGGTTATTCGTCCACCTGTAAAAGTCTGGCCATGTCTTTCGCCCCAATGTGGCTACACCTAAAACAATTAAGACTGGTATCGAGCCTACTAAGAGCGCGTTATAATCCCACGCCTCGGCAATGTCTCCATTGAGCAGGCAATGTATGGCCCTCTGGGAACCACAACCTGGACATTTGAGTCCGGTAACTACAAAAAACGGACACTTAGGAAACCACGCGCAATGCGCAGGGTCTCCTAAGTGGTAGACTGCCAACAGCACTAACGCCGCCAGCACACAGGCTGCGGCTTTAAGCCATCGCCGCCTCAACTTCATTGTCCGAGCATTGCAAACATTGCAAGTATTGAGCCTCCTGAGATGATGAAGGACAAGACGTAAGCCACAATGCCCACGATGAATCCAATCTTTGTCCATTTCCAGGCCTGTGCCGAGGCTTTCTGCGCCTCCTCGTACTGACCTGCCGCATAGAGGCTGGAAACCTTGTTTGCGTTGACAATGCCGACGACGCCAAATGGCAGGCAGCAAAGAAGGGTTACCACTATAGACTGCCACATGTAAGTTTGTGGCATCTGAGGTTGCTGATTTTCCATTTTAGAATTTTTTAGCTTTAAAGTTAATTAGCGTGCGGTGCACCACGCATTTGACTATCTCAAATTTATGTGTAATTATCTCATCTCGATAACGTCATTATTGAATTGTTTAATGTTTTTTGCGAAACTGAGCGGCTTGCTGCCGTAGCTAAGTATAGGTAGGCAGATTGCAAAAGACTGTTCCGCTTTCGACTAACATAATCGTAATTCAGTGGCTCTCGATTCGAAATGTTGTTGGTAGTTTTGCCGAGCAATTCCGACCAACCTATATGTATATGTAATGATGGCCGGATATTCAGCAACAACAAACAGATGTCAAAAAGAGAAAGTTTAAGATTAGTAGGTAAGATATTTGCTACTGGCATAATGTCTTTTTGTGGGGTGGTCAGCGAGACTGCCATGAATGTAACCTTTCCAGCTCTAATGCGTGAGTTTGGGGTCGGAACGAGCACTGTGCAATGGGTCACCACAGGTTATTTGTTGGTTCTGTCGCTCGTCATTACTTTGTCGTCTTATCTGAAGCGTAATTTCTCACAGCGTGCGTTGTTCGTCACGGCCATATCTTCTTTCCTTGTCGCGACGTTAGCCTGCTCTGTCGCTTCGTCATTCCCCGTGCTAATGATAGGACGTATGGTTCAAGGTGTAGGGACTGGCATTGCGCTTCCTCTTATGTTCAACATCATTATGGGCGAGGCTCCCAAGGAGCAGATTGGGACTTTTATGGGCATTGGCATGCTTGTCACTGCGGTGGCTCCGGCTGTCGGTCCCGTGTTGGGCGGTTTTATTGTCGATATGTTCGGTTGGCGCTACATCTTCGTCTCGCTTCTGCCACTTCTGCTCCTATCCCTTTATGTCGGAACACGGCTCATCAAGGGAGGTGAACTTCATGACAGGTCACATTTCCATTTTTTCGATTTCTTTCTTATCGCTGTTGGCTACACCACTTTCGTCCTCGCCCTTGTCGTGGCTTCGTCGGCAGGATGGTTGAGCGTTTCGGTGGTCTCTCTTTTGGGCGTGGCAATTGTGGCTCTCGTCTGGTTTTTCCGCAGGATGCGCAGTGAGGCGAGTCCCTTGCTTCGTGTCGAGGTGTTGGGCTACACTAAGTTCATAATGGCTCTTTCCTGCATCCTAATCGTCCAATTTGCGGTTCTGGCTTTAGGGTATGCCATTCCCAACTATTCACAGATAACCAATCATACCACGGCTTTTGTGGCTGGCTGTCTCCTTGTGCCTGGTTGCATTGTGGGGGCGATCCTTTCGCCGCTCAGTGGGCGTCTGCTCGATAGGGTGGGGGCGCGTGTACCGCTTGTGACTGGCTTCGCCTGTATGTTTTTATCTCTCGTCCTCTTTTCTGTCTTTGGCTCTTCGCTCTCACAGTCAATGTTCTATCTCTTTTATGTGGTCTATACCATAGGTCAGGGACTTGGTTGCGCGACTGTCATTACTTTCGGTCTCTCGCAATTGCCTAAGGATCTCACTGCCGATGGCAACGCCATGATTAATAGTTTCCAGCAGTTGGCTGGGGCTGTGGGTACTGCTGTTGCTTCCACTATAGTTGCTTCATGTCAGTTGGCGGCGCCTGCCTCACAATTTGCGGAGGCTACGGCTCTCGGCAGCCAAAGGGCGTTCATTCTGCTCGCGGTTCTAATGGCCGTGGCGTTATTTCTCTGTATCTCCATGACGAAGAGTCATGATGTTCAACGCCAAGGCTGTTAAACGTAGTCTCATATTTCGTTGCCCAACTCTGTTAATAAACATACATCCGCTTTGCGCTGGCTGATGAGTGACCAGTGCAAGGCGGATGGTGTTGTAAGATAGGCAGGACGAGAAGTCCTCAGATGTGGCTTTTAGCCTGCCACGGTGAATATTCTAATTTCAGGGTCAGCCTGGAAGTATGGGGCGAGACCAGATGCCACGTGCTTCGTGAACATCTCAGACTCAAGGTTGGCTGCTGCGTGCTCCTTGCTGTCGAAGCCGTGAAGAACTTGGACGTCCTCGTTGCACACGAGCATCTCCTTGCTCGTCGCACCCTCGATGGCGTCGAGGAATGGCTGGCGGTAGCCGATGAGTATTCTCTCACAGGGGCTTTCGCTCACGAGGACTATATGCTCTATCTCTTAAGGCTTTTCCTCATCCGTGTGCAACGAGGTGGCGAGCGCCATGACAGCCCTAAACTCTATGTGACCAGCATTGCTAACAGGACTTTTGTCCGTTTCCGTCAGTTTGTCGAGCAAAATTTCAAGACAGTGCCAACAGAGATGAGAGGTTGGCTCTCGCATTCCGAATGAGTTATTAAATCTTTTTCTTGTTGAGGGCCATTTTGCTTGCGCAGGATACGTGATGCCTGCTTTCGCTCTGTCGCAATGGGGGGCGTTGGCAAATTCATAGCCTGTTTTCGCTCTTACTCCCAATAAAAAAACATATATTTGCCCAGAGTCATACATTTATCATCCTAACCACATGAAAATGCTACACCATTTACCCCGCCTCTTTGTTTCCGTCGCTCTTCTCTGTGCGACATCTCTTGCGGCTCAAGCTCAACTCTTCTCTGATTTCTTCTCAGACCAGACGTTGCGCATTGACTACACTCTTGCGGGCAACAGCGAGCAGCAGTCGATCTTTTTTGACGAACTCAGCTCTACGCCCCATTGGTACGGCCGCCGCGTCAATCTATCCTCAGTCCCTTTTGAGGGGAATGGGCAGATCATCATAACTGATGCCGAGACGGACTCTGTCATCTATCGTAATTTTTTCTCTACTCTTTTTCAGGAGTGGATCTACTATGATGAGGCTCGTGAGATGAGCCGCTCTTTTGAGGGGGTAGCTCTTGTCCCTATGCCTAAGAGGCCAGCCAAGGCTACCATCCGCCTCTTCAATCACCACCGAAAGGTTGTGGCGGAGTCCACAAGGCCTGTCGACCCCAAGGACATCCTTATCCGCCAGTGTGGAAAAATGGGTGTAAATCCTTTTGAATATATCCAGCGGGCAAAGGATACTACTAATTGTGTTCGTGTCGCTTTCCTTGCAGAGGGATTTACAGCTGATCAGATGCCCCATTTCATTGACAAGGTGCATGAGGCGACAGAGGCGATATTCTCCCATCCTCCATTTAGCGACATGCGCGACCGGTTCGAGATTGTGGCAGTCAAGTCGGTCTCTGAGGAAAACGGAGTAAGCCGCCCTGGCAAAGGTTTGTGGCTCAATACCCTCCTCGGCTCTCATTTCGACTCTTTCTACTCTGATCGTTACCTCACAACTCTTCATCTTCGCGACATTCACGATGCTCTTGCCGGAACTCCCTACGACAATATCATTGTTCTGGTCAACACTCCAGTCTATGGTGGCGGTGGTGTCCTCAATTTCTACACCATCTCGTCTACTGACAATGAGTGGTTCCGACCCGTTATTGTCCATGAGTTTGGACATGGCTTTGCGGGATTGACCGACGAGTATGCCTACGAGGGTGACACCCCTCCTATGTATCCTGTGGACGTTGAGCCGTGGGAACCCAATATTACGACTCTTGTTGACTATGCGTCCAAATGGAAGGACCTTGAGGGACAGGAGAACAGCTGTGGTAAGGTAGGTGTGTATGAAGGGGCTGGCTATAGCCTGAAGGGTGTCTATCGCCCAACACCGCACTGCCGAATGAGGGATAATCAGACGCCCGATTTCTGCCCGGTCTGCCAGCGTGCAATTCGTCAAGTTATTGACTTCTATACCATTCAGAAGTAACATTCTTATTTAAAACGCCAAAGCCTGTTTAGGAATTTCTAAACAGGCTTTGGCGTTTTTAGTGTGGCTTATCCCCTCAGTTGTTTTGCCGCCTCTACCATGTTTTTGAGCGAGGCTATGGTCTCAGGCCAACGGCGTGTCTTTAGTCCACAATCCGGATTGACCCACAGGCGCTCTCTTGGTATCATGGTCTCTGCCTTGTGCATGAGGTTTATAATCTCGTCAACGCTGGGAATGCGAGCCGAATGGATGTCGTAGACGCCTGGCCCTATCTCATATGGGTAGCTGTTCTTGGCAAAGGCGTCAAGAAGTACCATTTGAGAGCGGCTGCACTCAATGGTTATTACGTCTGCGTCCATGGCTATAATCTGATCCATGATGCCGTTGAACTCGCTGTAGCACATGTGGGTGTGAATCTGTGTGTCGTCACTTGCCACGCTACTCGTTATGCGGAAGCAATCCACGGCCCATTTGTAATAGTCTGTTTGGCGGCTCTTGCGTATTGGGCTACCCTCACGGAATGCTGCCTCGTCAATCTGTATTATGCCAATGCCTGCTTTCTCTAAGTCTGCAACCTCGTCACGGATAGCGAGGGCTATCTGTTGACATGTCGTAGCGAGTGGCTGGTCGTTGCGCACAAAGCTCCATTTCTGGATTGTGACGGGACCAGTGAGCATGCCTTTCATCGGTTTCTTGGTCTGACTTTGCGCATAGGTTATCCAGTCAACCGTCATTGGGCGTGGGCGAGCTACGTCGCCATAGATGATGGGCGGTTTGACGCAACGCGAGCCGTAGCTCTGGACCCACCCGTTTTGCGTGAAGGCGAATCCGTCAAGCTGCTCGCCAAAGTACTCTACCATGTCGTTCCGCTCAAACTCTCCATGAACCAACACGTCGAGGCCAAGCTCTTCTTGGGTCTTGATGACCTTGGCTATCTCTGTGCGCAGAAATTCGTTATACTCTTTGCTCGTTACATCGCCTTTGCGAAAACGACTTCTCAACTGGCGGACCTCAGCGGTCTGTGGGAATGAGCCGATGGTTGTGGTCGGTAGCGTTGGCAACTTTAATTTAGCTCGCTGCTTAACAGAACGTGCGGAATATGGGCTCTTGCGGCTCTTATCGGCTTTTGTGATTGAGGCTATGCGGCGTTTGACGTCGTTGCGGTGGATAAGTGGCGAGGTGCGCCTGTCCGCCATGTCGCGCCTGTTTCTGTCTAAAGTTGCTGTGTCTGCGTCGTTTGCTGCCCCTCCAGCTATGTTGGCTATGGTGCGCAGTTCGCCAACTTTCTGTCTTGCGAATGCCATCCACCGCTTGACTGCGGCAGGCAGGCTTTGCTCATTCCTCTCGTTTTCGAGGTCTATTGGAGAGTGAAGCAGAGAGCAACTTGTTGAGATGATAACCCTCTCATTGCCAATTTCGTTGGCTATGTCACTAATTGTTTTGATGGACTGATCAAAGTCGTTTTTCCATATATTGCGACCTTCTATGATGCCAATGCTTAGACCTGTGCTCTTTGGCAGTTTGTCTAAGACTTCTTTAAGTTGTGTGGGGGCAGCCACAAGGTCAATATGAAGGAAGTCCTCACCAAGGTTGACTGCTAAATCCGTGTTGTCATAGAGGCCATCAAAGTAGGTGGCAATGATAGTTTTCGGTTTTGTCCGTCCGCGCAGATAGTCATAGCATTGCTTGTAGAGGGCTTTCTCCTCAGTCGTTAGGTCTCTCACGAGGCATGGCTCGTCAATCTGCACCCACTCGGCTCCAAGTTCTTTGAGTGAATCGAGAATTTCTACATAAACAGGCAGGAGATTCTCTGCCAATTTGCTGAGGTTTACGTCGCTACCTTTCGTTTTTCCCAAAATGAGGTATGATGCGGGGCCGACTAAGACAGGCTTAGTTTTAACTCCAGCCTCCAAAGCCTCTTTGTAGTCTCGTGCGGGTTTGTTGTCGTATAGTTCAAAGTGGGTCTCTTTGGTGAACTCTGGGACAATGTAGTGGTAGTTTGTGTCGAACCACTTGGTCATCTCCATGGCAATCAGGTCATTGCCGTCCTTCTGCAATCCGTGAGCCATTGCGAAGTATAAACTCAACTTGTCTCCTCGCAAATTGTCATAGCGTGCAGGTATCGCACCCACAGTGAGTGTCATGTCGAGCATGTGGTCGTAGAGCGAGAAGTCTCCCGATGGAATCAGGTCTACGCCCGCCTTTTGCATCATGAGCCAATTCTCGCGCTTAATCTGAGATGTTATCTGCTTCAGTGTCGCTGAGTCTATTTCGCCCTTCCAAAACGATTCCACTGCTCTTTTGAGCTCGCGGTGGGCTCCCATGCGTGGATAGCCAAGTACGTTTGTTAACATTGCCTATATCTTGATTTGCTGTTTTATGCTGGCAAAGTTATTTAACTTGGAACTATATGCTAATATGTGGTCGCTATATAAGATAATTATACCACTGTACGGTATCTCGCCTTAATCTTGGCAGTATGTTATTCTTTAAAATCCGAGTTTTCAGGGCTGTGCATTCTATGCCCTCCCCCCCCTTTTTTTGTTAGCTGCCTTTGTCTTCTGCGTTAATCTGTCCAGCCTATCAGTTTGAGCTTTTCTCGTCTACTCAGTTGTTTTATCTGATATTCGCGGTGCATGGCGTCACTCTTTGTAGTCAATCGTTCGGCATAGACTATTGTTACGGGTCTGCGAACTTTTGTGTATTTCGCACCCCTGTTTGTCCCATTGTGGGCGGCCATCCTTTGGGTCAGGTTTGTCGTCCACCCAGTGTAAAGTGTGCCGTCTGCGCATCGCACTATGTACACGAAGAAGCCGTGCCATGTGTTGTGCTCTGCGGATTTTGAGTTTTGTGAATGGTGGCAATCCTCGTTTCTGTCCATGGCATATAAAAAGATAACCACGGGTAGGCCTTTCGGAAATCACGTTCCTGCCCACCCGTGGTTATGTAGGTTTCAGCGTTTTTACGCTCGTTTAGAGGTTTGCCTTGATTTTGTCAATCAGCTCCTGATATTCAGCGTCGCTGAGGTACACCTTGCCTGGGTTCATCTGGAACGTGCCACCATAGTCAGGGCCGTCCTTATACTTGGGCGCAAGGTGGAAGTGGAGGTGCGAAAGCTTGTCTGAGTAAGCTCCGTAGTTAATCTTCTCGGGGTTGAAAGCCTTCTGCATGGCGCGGGTGGTGCGTGCCACGTCAGCCATGAAAGCGTTACGCTCCTCGTCAGAGAGTTCGTTGAGGTCGTTTACGTGCTTGTCGTATGACACGAGGCATCGGCCACGATAGGTCTGCTCCTTGAAGAGGAATACGCGTGAGACGCTCAAGTGGGCAATCTCAATCATCAAGTCGTGAAGGGTCTGATTGTTGGTGCAATACAGGCACTCTTTGGGATCTGAATGCATTGTCTTATAATTTTTGTGGTAAGTTAATTCTGCCTTTGCTCCTCAATTGAGGCTTATTCTAAGTCGTGGGCTCGTCTTGTCGCGCAAACTTTGACATGTTTGCGGCAAATTTTATTCCTGAAACTCTACTTTGTCTCGTGGTACTATGCCAGATGGCGCCCCCTCGGCATATGACATTATCTCGTATGCCTGATATGTGAATGTCCATCCGCCCTCAGTCAGGTAAGGTTCCGAGCCTGGCCAGCGAAGAACTAATGTGCCGTCTGACAGTTTTTCGGGCTGCTCTTGCACCATATTTGTCATGAACTCTTCCACGCCCATGTCATAATTTGCGGCAATGCCCTTTGTTATCTCTTTTTGTAGCTCGTCAGTCTTCTTTATGTTTTTCCAGCCTATTCTGCTGCCGTCCTCTTTGACAAACGTGACTCCAGTTATTGTGTAAGAACCATGTGCGCCACCCTCAAACCCGTAGTTGTAGACCTGATAAGTCAAAAATAGCTCATCCTCATAAATCTTACGGATGTTGATAATCTTTTCAGCTCCGTATTCAAAATCATTCTCCCCGCTCTCCTTTGTGGTGCGGATGTAGTCCATGAATGACTTGGCAGATTCGGAAATTACGTCTTTGTTCGTTATTCGCCTGTCTCCGCCGAGTTCCATCTCGTCACTTATGAAAGTTCTGACACTTTCATTGAGTGACTTATATGTTTTTGCATTGCCATCCTGTGGATAGTCAACAGTGGCCGAGAATGTCGCAGTGGTGGTCTCTTGTTCACTATTAATAAATTCCATGCTCTTCTCAACAGTGATGCTGTCTGTCGCAAATTCCGTCAAAGCTTCACTTGTGGCGGCTGGAGTTTCCTGCACAGTCCTACAGCTGTCTGCGATGGTGGTGCTACTTCCACTGTTTGGGGTTGAACAGGATGTCATTGTTCCGGCAACAGCCATAGCCATGATTGTGGCAAGGCTCAAGCCATAAGAGTAATCTTTATTCATGAATTTATTTAAGTTTTTTGATGGCAATTTGATGTGGATCTTAAAGCGGAATCTCGCTTAGTCAAACTGAAATTCCCCATCCTCGAGCCTGCAAGCAGGGGCTCCATGACACCAAGGGAGGATCTCGTATGGCTGATAGGCGAACATCCATCCCTCTTTTGTGAGCCATGGGCAGATGTTTGGCAGCGGCAATGCGAATGAGCCGTCTGCCAGCGTGTAATCTTCAGGGTCGAGAAGTAGCATCCCTATGAATGCGCTGTCAGACTTTATCTCCTTCTCTGCCTTCATGCTTTCCGTTATCTTGTGGCGCAGGGCATCAGTCCTGTCAATGTCTTGCCAGTCGATTTTTCGCCCATCGCTCTTTCGGAAGGTCGCACCCATGATGAAGTATCTGCCATGCGATCCTCCACTATATGCGTAGTTAACAGCCTCAAAGCTGACGTAACGCTTGCTCTCGTAAATCTTACGAATAACCAAGGACATCTCCTCGCCCCATTCGTTGCCGTCTGTCTCGCCAAAGAATATGTCGCAAGCCTCCTCCATCACTCGCCTGCTAAGCACAGGCTCGCTGCTCGCGGGCATCAATTGATCCGATATCCATAGGCGGACACTGTCATTCAGTTTAGCGTATCGTGCAGTGTCCTTGTCCATCGGATAATCCACTTTGACGTAGAAGTGCGAGCGACCTCCCATCGGGTCGTTCTCCATCACCTCATGCAATGCCCAGACGCGTTCAAACTCAATGCTGTCTACTGCAAAACTATCATCGTCAACTTCCGAGCAAGAAGTGGCTATGAGTGGAGACGTCAGGCAGCCCGCCGTCACAAGTGCAGTCGATGCGATACTTAAGAGGATGTTAAGGAGTTTATTATTTGGCATAGTCATGAAGCGTTTTCCTTCAGTTTGCAAACACACGCTAAGATATCGAAAGTAAGTCTAAAAAGCAAATTAATTAAGCAACTTAACTTGCAGCACTCCTTTGGTCTCCCTGAGGTATGGCTTGATAATCCATGGGTTTAGCATCCGCAGTTCCTTGTATGTGGATCCATGGTCTATGGCCCACTGCGCCAAGTCCTCTTGTGGGCAGGTGAGTGTCTCCAACCGTGTGTCGTAGGGGGCGTATTTCTCGTCCTCTGATATGGCGAATCCGTATTTTTCAGGGTCGTTAAGTATTGTCTTATAAGCGAGTATGCGGAATACATATCGCGCAGTCTCTTCTGCCCATTGTATGTCGTAGTAGCTCGTCACATGCTCTTTCTCCATTTTGCGACTCACTCTCCCTGCGCCACCATTATAGGCTGCGGCAGCCATAGTCCAGCTGCCAAGCTTCTCTTTGTTGGCTCTCATCATTTTGCAGGCTGCGCGGGTGCTCTTCTCCGGGTCATACCGCTCGTCAATCTCGCTTGTTACGGTCAAGCCATACTCTTTTGCTGTGCTCTCCATGAATTGCCAGAGGCCAACTGCTCCTGCTGGCGAATTGATGGTGGGAGTTAGGTTGCTCTCGGCTATGCAGAGATATTTGAGGTCGTCTGGCACACCCATGTCTCTCAATATTCCTTCAATCATGGGAAAGTAACGCCCTGTCCGTTTGATGTTCAGTAGAGTGGACGAATGAAGGAAGGTGTTTGTCACGATTTCGCGGTCCAAGCTCTCGTACACGTCCACACGGTTTACGGGGACTGATTCTCCGCAGAAGTCAATCTCTGTGGGGATGGATGGTGCGCTGGTGTCGTGTGGACGCTTGTCCGTCAACTTTTTGTTTGCCGTGGAATCGGTCGGCACGGCTGACCCAAACAAAACAACCGCCGTCATGGCCAATGCCATGGCGGCTGCTGTCGCTATCTTGATGTTGTTACCCATTTTAACTTACTCCTCGGGCTCCGGCAATTGGATGCCTATGTCGTCTTTTGCCGTGTCAATCACGAAGTTGCTCTGAATGCCACCTATGCAGTCGATCTTGCCAAGCACGTTCAAGATGAAATTCTGGTAGTCTTTCATGTCCTGGGCGTATATCTTGAGCATATAGTCGAACTCGCCTGATATGTTGTAACACTCGGTCACTTGCCTCAATGGGCGTATGGCCTCCACAAAGGTGCTGGCCATCTGAAAGTTGCATTGTTTCAACTTGATGTTGCAAAAGACCGCGAACCCATAGTTGATCTTGGCGTTGTCCAAAACAGCCACATACTTCCTGATTATGCCCTCTTTCTCTAATCGGCGGACTCTCTCGAAAACTGGCGTGGTCGAGAGGTGGGCCTGCTGGGCAATCTCCTTGTTCGTCAGGTGGCAGTTCTGCTGCAGAATCCTAAGAATCAAGTAGTCTGTCTTGTCGAGTTTTCCAAAAGCCATGGTCTGTCGGGTTTTCTCGGCTATGCCTATTTCTTGGGGCGACGCTTGATGGGTTTACCGTATTTTTGCCTCATCAGCGTGCGGTGTGAAACCCTGTGGTTCGTCTTTCTGTTTTTCTCGCTGCGCTCATGAAATGCCGCACCTGGGGTCGAATCAACCTCTGTCAGCGCATTGCGCATGCGTACCACGGGCAACTCGCTCTCTATGAGTTCGTCGGAGACCTCTACGCCTTCTGGCATCTCTGCGTGCGGGATGGATTGTTTCATCAGGCCCTCTATGTTGGCGAGTGCCGTCTGCTCTGTCTGCGTGCAGAATGAGATTGCGTGGCCCTCTTCCACGCATATTGTGCTCTCGCCCTCTCCGTCTGCGTTTGGCGCAAGTCGCACGCGGCCCGTGCGGCCTATGCGGTGGATGTACTGCTCCGGCTCGAAAGGCATGTCGAAACAGATGACGTGGCTTACACCCTCCACATCGATGCCTCGCGCAATGAGGTCGGTGGCTATGAGTACCTCAGTGCCGCTTTCGCGGAATGATCGGAGCGCTCCAAATCGTTGGCTCTGAGTCCTGCGCGAATGCAGATAGTCAATGTCCCTGTGGCGCGCCCCGTTGGACTCCGCCTCCGCCATGCTCTCGCTCAGTCTTTCAAACACAAGGTCGGCCATGGCGATTGAGCATACGAATACCATGACGCGGGTCATGCTCTCGTCTGTTGTCAGGAGGTGGGTTAGCAGATTGATTTTGGTGTTGAAGTTCGGGACGTCAATGACCTCCTGACGTATGTTCTCTAAGGGTGTGCCCATTGGCGCAGCCTCGATTTTGAGCGGGCCGTTGAAGAATGTGGCTGCCAAACTCTCAATCTCGTCGTTCATTGTGGCGGAGAACATTAGGTTCTGGCGCTTGTGGGGAAGAAGGTCAAGCACGCGGCCTATCTGTGTGCGGAAACCTTGCTCCAGCATCTCGTCCACCTCGTCAAGGATGAGTCGTCTTATTGCGCCAAACCTCAAAGAGCCCTGCAATGCTATGTCTAATATTCGACCCGGTGTGCCGACCACCACATCCGCGCCCTCGCGGATTCTGGCAGCCTGGGGCTGGATGCCTACGCCACCCCATACACCGGCGACCATGATGCCCGAGTCTTTGGCCAACTTCTCCGCTTGCTCCATCACCTGGACCACAAGCTCGCGCGTCGGCACGAGTATCAGTATCTGCGGCTCATGGCGAGGTGAGAATTTCCACAAGTTTAGCGACGGAAGAAGGTATGAGATGGTCTTGCCTGTGCCTGTTTGAGCAATGCCCATCACGTCCCTGCCGGACATGACTGCGGGGAATGTGCGCTCCTGAATGAGTGTGAGGTCGCGGAGGCCAAGCTCGCGCAGGTTGGTCTTGAAGTATTTTTTGATGTTCAGTTCGTCGAACGTCATGGCTGTATATTCTGTTGTGTGCCGCGAAATTAGCCTTTTTTTCTGACTATTTGGCTGTTGGGTGTTCCAATATCACTACCCATTTGCTTGCGGTGGCTCGCTTAGTCCTCTCTTTCTGATTTTGGTTTTTCCCTTACAGGGGGGGGCTACTGCCGTTCTCTGTCGCCAATTTTTATTATTTTCGCTTTTATATTTCTTGAAATTAGGAACAAAATCACATGAGGTCTTTTCTACTTGGGCTCGCCTTTTCTGTGGCGAGCATTTTTGCCACATCTTCTGTTTGGGCCCAAAGCACAAATACGTTCACTCTTCGCGGCGCCATTGACAAGGGTGTGGAGTCGGATTCCGTCATTTTGGCGAGGGTTACAACTGATGGCCTCTTGCCGCTTGACACTGCGGTTTATCACAAAGGTGCTTTCTCCTTCTCTGGGACTGTTGATGGCGTTCAGCTTCTCTTCCTTATTGGCTTGAAAAATGGAATCCCAGCCTATGGCAGTGACGTTGTCGTTGAGCCTGGGCAACTGTGGGTCAGGCTTTTTAAAGAGCCGGGGAGGACGCTTGAGGTGCCAAAGAGTGTCGCTAACGCCCTTTGGCGCTCTTTTGCGGACCACGAGAGCGAACTTGTCCAACAGATAAAGCCCTATGTGCAGGCCTACAAGACCCAAAACCTGTCAGATGCAGACAAACGCAGGTGTCTGTCTGCCGTCGATTCTCTAAATGCGGCACGCGCTAACAATGTGGTCTCTTTTGTCAAGGACAACTACAAAAACCAGGTGGCTGACCTTGTCTTCTCAATGTATTATGGTCTGCTAAGTGATTCCGCCCTCTCCGATGTTTCTCAGGTCTTGGCAATGAATGTGCCTCAGCGCCCGGTGTATACCGCCACACTGGCTAAGATAGAGATCGAACGGCAGCAAAAACGTCTGGCTCCAGGCGGCACATTTATTGATTTCTCCATGCCGGACAAAGATGGTAAAACTGTCAATGTCAGTGATGTAGTCAAGGCCAACAAGGTCACTCTTATCGATTTCTGGGCGTCGTGGTGCGGCCCTTGCCGGATGGAAATGCCGTATGTCAAACGCGCATATGACTTTTTCCGGTCAAAGGGATTTGAGGTGGTCGGCGTCTCACTCGACAGCTCTAAGCAATCATGGCTCGGCGCGGTAGAGCAGTTAGGGCTCAATTGGATTCAATTGTCTGACCTTAAGGGCTGGCAGTGTTCTGCCGCTAAGACCTATGGCGTGCATTCCATACCCGGCTCCTACCTTGTGGCGCAAGATGGTACTATAATCGCCAAGAATCTCCGTGGCGAGCAGTTAATTCAGACCCTGCTAAAGGTTCTCAAATGATTTTGGGGCTGTCTCTCTTTCTGATTTTTTTTAGCCTTCCATGTCAGTACTCAATCTGCAATACCTCGATGACGCCTGCGGTGGCGACGCCGAGATGCGCGACGAGTTGATAAATATATTTATCAGCCAAGCGTCCGAGTTCCCCGATATGCTCGCTTCGCATCTCGCCAATGACAATCTCAGCCGTTTGGCTGCAGACGCTCATAAAATGAGGTCCACAGCCCTCTCGATGGGTATGAGTCCCATGGTCGATGCGCTCAAGAAGATTGAGGTGGTCTGCAAGAAAATGATTGTGCGTGATGGCATGTGTCATCTCTCTGATGCCGACAAAGCGCTTTATGTCAGTCAAATTAATGGGCTGACCCCTGAGCTTGACCAGTGGACCGAATTAAATCTTTCAAAAAAAACACTTACCCTTTTAGTCGATTTTTGTAAATTGCAGTCCAATTTGGCAATAGAGGAGGCCGTCAAATTGAGACGGTGACTTGTCCTCCCAGTTGCCACTTGGGCGTCGCTTATAAAATTATTAAAGAACATCTGCATATATGATTGATGTAAAGAAAAGCCTCGAGGGCGTTGTTGTAACCCCTATGGACGTTGACCGCCTCACCGTGACGAATGCTGGCGATCTTAAGAAGTCGCTCGCCCTACAGTTCTCGGCTGGCTCTTGCAATGTCTATCTTGACCTCCAAAACATCAAGTATATGGACTCCACTGGTGTCAGTGTCCTCATTAGTGGCGTCAAGTCTTCGAGGGAGCAAAATCGTGGCTTTATTTTGCGCAATGTTCAACCGGACGTGCGTAAACTTCTGTCTCTCATGAAGATCGATAAGATTATCGACATAGAGTAGCCCCACACTTGTCGGCAGATTTTGACTAATGGCTGATAACTATCTCGAAAAGAAGTTTGAGGAGCATCTTAATGCGCCTTATAAACTAGTCAAGCCACGGCATGCCCCTACCAAGGAGAGGCGTGCTGTCGTTGTGTTTGGTGCTGAAGGTATTGGCGCAGCTGTTGTCAAGTCGTTGCGTGTGGCTGGTCACAAGGTAGCGTTCTGTGACACAAAAGAGGAGGCGGGTAAGGAGACTGCGTTGCGAACAGGTTCTGACTTTTTTTGCGCAGATCCTCATAATGCCGATGAACTTGTCGGTTTCTTGAGTAGTGTGGCGAGCAAATGGGGTGGGGTGGATATCATTGTGATAGTTTTCCCTTCTCCAACTTTAGTGTCCTTGGTTGATGCGACGTCAGAGTCTCTTTGCTCTTATGGCGGGACTTTTCTGCGCCCCCTCATCACCTGTGCGCAATTCATGGCACGGGAGAGGAGAGATGGCAATCTGCCCGACGGTAAGTCCGCGATGTCACAGTATGGCCGTTTGGTTGGTATATGTCCACCTCTGCTGGAGGGAAGTGGCGCCCCCGCGTCCCCAATGCTGACTTTGACAAATTCAGTCCTTGTCGCTTTAGCAAAATCATTGTCTGCTGAGATGTCACCCTTTGCGACAACGGTCAACTGCATAACCCCCAGAGTCAATGGCGATTTAGAAGTAGTCGGTGAGACTGAGTGCGGTGAGCAGCAAACCCAATGTAGCCAATTGGGTCGGCCAGAAGATGTCGCCAAAGTTGTCCGTTTCCTCTTTGATGAGGCCTCCGATTGCATAAACGCTGAAAATATTGTCGTCGGCACTGGTGTGACGAGAAAGTGAACCCTTTACACGTGAAGGCTACATAATAATTCCTACCTTCGCGCAAAACATACGAATTGAGTTTCATAGCATAATGAACGTATCATACAACTGGCTGAAAAGCTATATCAATCTTGACCTTTCTCCGGAGCAACTCTCAGCTCTTCTCACGTCAATTGGCCTTGAGGTCGATGGAATGGAGAAAACGCAGAGCATCAAGGGCGGACTTGAGGGCCTTGTCGTGGGCAAAGTCCTGACTTGCGAGGCGCATCCCAATTCTGACCACCTCCATGTTACTAAGGTAGACGTTGGAGCTCCTGAACCTCTTGATATTGTTTGTGGAGCGGCTAATGTGGCTGCTGGTCAAAAGGTTGTAGTGGCTACGGTCGGAACCGTGCTCTATGATGGCGACCAGAAGTTCACCATCAAGCCCTCAAAACTGCGTGGCGTCCCATCCAACGGCATGATTTGCGCCGAGGATGAGATTGGTGTCGGCACCGACCACTCGGGAATTATTGTTCTTCCTGATGACGTGCCTGTAGGAACTCTCGCTAAGGACTATTACCACGTTGAGAGCGACACTTGTATCGAGGTCGATATCACCCCTAACAGAGCGGATGGAGCTTCTCATTGGGGTGTAGCGCGTGATGTCTACGCTGCCATCAATGCGCGTGGCGGCTCAGCTAAGCTCACAAAACCATCAGTTGACGATTTCAAGGTTGACGAGGCTGGCAAGGGTATCGAAATCGATGTCCAGAACCAGCAGGCTTGTCCGCGTTACAGTGGTATACTCATTGACGGCGTCACGGTGGCCGAGTCTCCGGAATGGCTGCAAAAAGCCCTGAAGTCAATTGGCCTTACCCCTATCAACAATGTTGTCGATGTCTCCAACTATATTCTCTTCGGTCTTGGACAGCCTCTGCACACTTTTGATGCCGACAAGATTAAGGGTGGCAAGATTGTGGTGCGCAATTGCGCTGAGGGGACTCCCTTTGTGACGCTTGATGGTGTTGAGCGTAAGCTTAGCGCTGATGACCTTATGATTTGCAACGCTGAGGAGCCGATGTGTATAGCCGGCGTTTTCGGAGGCCTCGAAAGTGGGATCAGCGACTCGACAAAGCGCGTTTTCATCGAGAGCGCATGGTTCAACCCTGTCTCAATCCGTAAGACAGCCCGTCGTCATCAGCTTAGCACGGATGCCAGCTTCCGCTATGAGCGCGGAACGGATCCCGATGGCGTAATCTATGCCCTCAAGCGTGCCGCTATCCTTATCAAGGAGGTCGCTGGTGGCAGGATTGTATCCGATATAACTGATGTCTATCCCGAGCCTGTTAAGCCTTTCGAGGTTAAGGTCAGCCGCAAGAGGTGCTTCTCGCTTATTGGTAAGGCCGTTCCTGAGGAGACTCTCCAGACTATTCTCAATTGCCTTGAGATGAAGGTTGTTGCCGATGATGGCGATGAGATGGATTTGAGAGTTCCTCGTTATCGTGTCGATGTCACCCGCGAGGCTGATGTCGTTGAGGATATTCTTCGTATCTACGGATATGACCAGATCGAACTTCCTGGTGACAATCATACAACTGTAGTCTACGCCAATAAGCCTGACCGCACAAAGGTGATGAACATTGTTGGCGATATGCTCGCAAGCCGTGGCTTCCAGGAGATTATGAATAATACGCTCACAAAGGCTGCTTATTCCGACATCATTCCGCAGAGCTTACCCGCTGAGAATAACGTCATGCTGGCTAACCCTCTCAGCTCTGACCTTAACGCTCTCCGCCAATCTTTGGTGTTTGGCGCGCTTGAGGTGGCTCGTCTAAACAGGAATCATCGCAACCCGAACCTCAAACTCTTTGAGATGGGCAATGTCCAGTCTTTCAAGGCTGGCGCTGAAAAGTCTGACTATAAGAGCTATTCGGAGAGCTACCACCTCTCGCTCCTCATGACTGGTCTTAAGTCTGAGCCCAACTGGTGCACTAAGGCTGATGAGGTGTCTTTCTTTGACCTCAAGGCTGAGGTTCTCAATGTCATCTCCCGTTTGGGTCTCAATCCGTCAGCAATTTCAGAGGAGCCTCTCCAGAATGATTTGTTTGCGGATGGTGTCGAAATCAAGGTCGAGAAGACTAAGACTCTGGTCAAATATGGTTCGCTCAATGCCTCTGTTTTGGCAAAGTTTGACATAGACGCGCCCGTCTACTACGCTGAGTTTGATGTTAACACGCTGATTGCTAAGAGCTCACAGCAGAATAGGGTTCACTACACCCCGCTTCCCAAGTATCCGGCTGTCAAGCGTGACCTTGCCCTCCTTGTTGATGAGAAGGTCTCATTTGCGGACATATGCCAAGTGGCTCGTAAGACTGAGAAGAAACTCCTCAAGAGTGTCTCTCTCTTTGACGTATATCAGGGCAAAAACCTCCCAGCCGGCAAGAAGTCTTATGCTGTGACGTTTATCTTGCGCGATGATGAGAAGACCCTTGCCGATAAGCAGATTGAGAAGGTGATGAGTCAGCTCACCAACCAGTTTAGCCGCGAGCTCGGGGCTGAACTTCGTTAAAGACAATATTGGTAAATAGGTCCAGTTTTTATATCTACTGGAAATAAATTTGTCGGCCGACCTTTGGGAGTTTTCGTCCTGATGGTCGGCCTTTTCTAATCCCTTAAGAAAATATCATGGTGGAAAGCGCAAACCAGCAAAAACGGGACAAGAGGGAGTGGACTATCATGAACCTCTTTATTCAGAATTACAGCTCATTCCCTATTGGTGATGTTGAGAAGAGTGAGTGCCCTGATTTTATTGTCTCAACCAAGTCTCGTTCTGGTAAACCGAAGCGGATTGGCATTGAATTGACTGAACTTAAGTACGAGCGAAATGATTCGCAGTTCAATATGAGGGCGCATGAGGATTTTCTCTCTAAGATTATGGATGACGCCTTGGCCTTCTATTCGCAAAATCATGACCTTGTCTTGAACGTTGATGTGCATTTCTCTGACTCAATATCGCCACTCATTCTCTCTGAGGGACGCGATGATGAGGCGCGCCTCTTGCGCACTGCGCTTTCCGAAACCATATCTAACATAGTTGTTGACAATATCCCTGAGTCCACAGGGAAACAATATAAGGTCGACAGGGAATACAAGTATGGTGACCTGCATCTCCCTCAGCATGTTGAGTCAATAGTCATAACCAATGTGCAAGGGCGCCAAGAGGAGCCCCTTTGGTATGCCAGCATGTCCACTCACGTTAAGCCTCTCTCCATTGGGAGCGTCTCGCAGCGTATCAAGGACAAGGACCTCAAGATGTCGCACTATGACAATAGGCTCGACGAGCAGTGGCTCCTTATAATTCAAAATAGTTTCCTCATGTCGAATGCGTATGACCCTGTCGACGCTCGCCGTGCTCTGCAACATCGTTACCGGACGCGATTTGACAAAGTGTTTGTCTTTGAGCGCAGTGAGGCCAATGTCAGTCAGCTCAATATCATCAGGAAGATAAGATAAGCCCTTTTTCCGTATCTTCGCAGCTGGTTTCCAATGGGAGACCGGTTAATCAATTGACAATGACTAAGGAAAAGGTAAAGTTTTTTTTCAGGCAGCAGCTTCTGCTTTTGGCTGCGCTCTATGTGATGACGTTTGGTGTCTCGCTGTTCATTCGCTCTAATCTTGGGTCTTCCGCTATCTCTGTTACGCCGCTTGTATGGAGCTCTGCAGGTTTGTCTGGCATAACGGTAGGTTCTTTTCATGTCCCGGCGATGACGGTTGGTGGCTACACCATCATAATGAACTTTATTTTTGTCTTTCTCCAGATTCTCATTCTTCGCCGCCGTTATCAGCCCATCCAGCTTTTCCAGTTGGTCATAGGAACTCTTTTTAGCGTTTTCCTTGATGCTAACATGGCTCTAACGGAGCCTCTTTCTGCGGGCCCTGGAGCCGCAGGTGTGGCATGGGGACTATTTCTCGTGGCCGTGGCAGGTGTTGTCATGGGTGTCGGCGTGGCTTGTGAGGTTCGTTGCCGTTCTGTTATGATGCCTGGTGAGGGTATTCAGGTTGCCATTGCCCAAGTCACAGGCAAGGAGTTCAGCAAGGTTAAGATTGTGGTCGACACGACGCTTGTTTGCATAGGTTTGGCAAGTTGCGTGGTCTTCTATGGTGCGTGGCGATGGGACATTGTGGGTCTCGGCACTCTCATCTCCATGGTCTACATTGGTATCATGGTTCGCGTTTTTTCTCCCCATCTCAGCTGGTTTGACCGTCTTTTGGCTTTTCCGCAGGAGGCTACGGCAGATGCCGTCGGGGCTGCTGCTGCATCTGGCGCTTGCCCGCTCGTCATTACTATTTCGCGCCAGTATGGCAGTGGTGGCAGTGAGGTTGGACGAGATGTGGCAGAGAGGCTTGGTGTGGCTTTCTATGACAATGCCATCCTTGAGGAGGCCGCACGCGATATGCATATTGAGCCCAAGGAGGTGGCTGAGCGTGAGCAGAATATCTCTACTTCGCGACTGGTCGAGATGCTCATCATGGGCAATGACATACCAGAAGGCGTAGTTCTCTCGACGGACGATAAACTCTTTATCTCGCAAAGTAAGATTATCCGCGAGGCGGCTAATCAAAAGCCGTGCGTTGTCATAGGTCGTTGCGCTGATTTCATTCTCCGTGGCCGTCCAAATGTTCTCAAGGTTTTCATCCAGTCTGATAAGGAATTCGCTGCAAGAAGAATAGAAAACTCCAAAGAGAGGCATCTCGATGAGCAGGCTGCTCTTGCCAAGATTGATGAGGTCAACACTGCAAGAGCTAACCACTATTTCCATTACACCAACAACCGTTGGGGTGACGCTGCTAACTATGACATTGTAATCAATACGGGAGTGACTGGCATCGATGGAGCCACAGACATCATCTGCAATTTGGCAAAGCGTATAGCCTGATTGCAGCCAGGACAAGAGTTCCCAAACTTATCTCCGCTTCTGACGTGTGTTTCGCGTCAGGAGCGGATTTTTTTCCCTAACATTGCTAAGTTACTTTGTCTAAGCCCGCCATTTGAGTTTCTCTCTTTCAGCGTAGATGCTTTCCGACTTCTCTCTTTTGTTGTGATTTGTTATCTTTGCTATGAATTGAAAATTGCTCTAATTTAATCACTGAAGTGCACCTCACCATCTGCCATAGACATCTGGGTATTCTGTTTCTGCTTGTTTCGTTTCTGCTCACTGCGATGTGTGGCGGGCAGGAGTGCACGGCTCAGTTGCCCAAGGCTGTCCGTGGTCATGTAACTATGCAAGGCACTCGCCCACAGTTCAGATGTCTGCGAGATGGCTTCTCATCCACGACTGTCAATTATGTTCTGCAAGATGCTGAGGGCTTCATCTGGGTTGCGACGGCTAATGGGCTTTCGCGCTATGACGGCCACAAAGTATGGAATTTTGACATCGATAGTCTAAGAGGCAATGTGGCTGCCGGATGTAAAATCATGGCGATGGCGGATGATACGCTGAGTCAGTGCATTTGGGCTTCATTAGAGACCTCCCAGCGCCTTGTCAGAATTGACAAAAGGAATTTTGAGGTCACGACGCTCGACTATTCAATCCCTGCTGACGAAAGCAAGCAGACCTCGGAATATGTCAAGGTCGTCATCAGCATGATGAGTCTTGATGACTCAACGCTCCTGTGCCGAAACACAAAAGGTTTCTACGCTATCAATAAAAACACCGGGCACGCAAGTCTCATAAAACGTTACTCTGGCGGAATGAATAGTGCGCGCACTCCCTTTTTCCGCCTCGCAGGTTCCATATACAATGTAGGCGGAGGTGTTATATTCCGCATTGAACCACAATCTGCTGGTCTCTGCTCCGTCGAGCAAGTCGATATTATGGGGCGGCATAACATTAAGGATGCCGTTGCCTTGGATGATACAACTCTCGTGTTTATCACCATGGAACGCATCCGTAAGTTTGGCATCCACCTTTACCATTTGCCTTCCAAAGAAGTTGAGACTTTGGGCTATAGCGAAGCCTCTCCTCATGGTGTGGCTGTTGCGGATGACGGAGTCTGGGTGCCAACAAACCACGGGCTGCTTTTCTTAAGTTTTAAAGATCGCAAACAAACTGTCTACAACACAGTTAATACGAACATTCAAGACAATGACCTGTCTTGCATTCTCAAGGTTCGCGGACAGCATGTCTTTTTCATCGGTTCGGCTGACGGACTTGTCTATCTCAGCTATTTTGATGGCAAGTTTATGCATACCGACATGAGGCGCTTCTCGACTTCAGAGAACCCTCAGGTCTGGAGTGTGGCTAAGGACTCTCGCCAAATTTCTTGGGTCGGCTGCATTGATGGACTATACGTCCAAAGACCCAATACCGCCTACTTCGACAGTGTCCCGATCGCGAAAGCTCAACATGGGCCACAGGGTAGTTTCATGGTTCTTTCCATCAATGAGACTCTTGAACGCGACGCTATGATTGTCACGACCAACAAGGATGTGTTCAGAGTCTCTACAGACGGCAAATCTGTCCATTGGTTGTTTCATGACAATGATATGATCCGTTGCTCACAACCCTTAGAAGGTCATGAGATTGTCGTGACGTGCAGGTCGAAAATATCTGTAATCTCCGCCAAAGACGGTCATGAGATTCGTTCACTTCTTCCTCCCAAGGGAAGGATGTTTAACGTTTCACGCACCGACGACGGCAAGATGTTGTGGGTCTCTGCCGGCAAATCGGAGGTCCGAGGCATTGACCTCTCGACCCTTGGTGTCAAGTACGTCATTAACTTGGTGGAGGACAGTGTGAAGGGTGGGGTGCGAGATATACGGCACAACACACGCAACGGCTTGAATGAATTATGGATAGCCACATCTGATGGCTTGCTATATAAAAATCCTGGTTATCCTGGTGGACGTCTGATGAACGACGGCGATTGTCTTAAATCGCAAATAAGAAGTATCGAGCTTGATCTCAATGGGGTTCTTTGGGCTTCCACGGATTTGGGCATCGTCAGTGTCAATGGCGACAAGGTCGTAGAGTTCCCCACCAAAGCTTATCAGTTGGTTGACCGTTTTATAAACCGGTCTTCCAATCGTGGATCAAATGGTGAAATTCTCATGGGAGGGAAATGTGGTGTGACCGAGTTCTCCCCCCTTCTCTTTTCGTCAAATAGCTTTTTCCCGACTCCTAAAGTCACGTCATACACCTACATGAACTCCATCTCCGAAGGTTTTGATTCTATGGCAGGGCGTGAGTTCATTTATGGCTCTGGCGATATTGTCATCCCACCCAGCATCCGCGGCTTGCGCTTGGATGTGAGGTCGCTCAATTATGACAGGCTTGACGTGACAGGCGTCGAATGGCGTTTCAATACCGATAAGGTTTGGAAGCTATGTCCTGCTGATGGCTCTGTCATGATTTCAGGTCTTAATGAGGGAACCTATGATTTGTATTTCCGCTCAATTGATGACGATGGTAATCCACAGGCTGGTTTTTCAACGTTGCGTCTCGTGAACCATGTTTATGTCTATCAGAAGCGCATATTCATAGCGATTATAATCATTGCAGTCATTGCCATTGTTTTTGCTCTTTTTGTCTGGCGTAGCTCTTTGCATTTGCAAATAAAGCGAAAACTTGAGCGAGAAATGTCTACCATGGGTGACATGCTCGTCATGGCTAACAAGCAGTTGCGAGACAATCAGCAACTCATTAAGCAAAAGAATGAGGAGCTGGCGCAAATCAATGAGGAACTTGAGAATAAGGTTGAGGAGAGAACCCGTGATCTTAAGGCTGCAAAGGCTAAAGCGGAGGAGAGTAGTGAGCTGAAGTCCGCATTCTTGGCAAGTTTGGGACACGAGGTGCGGACACCGATGAACGCAATTGTCGGTTTCGCAAAACTGATTAATGACGAGAATTGCCCAGCGGATGAACAGCGAGAGTTCGCAAGTCTCATTCTTGCCAGCTCCAACAGCTTGCTGTCTATCATGGGCGCCTTGCTTGACACTTCTCGAATTGAACGTGGGAAAATTGAGGCTGTTTTGTCTGACGTCCTCATTTATAAGTGGATTGTTGAGACTTATAATATCCTCTCTGTCGAGAAAAGAAGTCGTGATGTAGATTATGTCTTAGACATAGCTGATAATTTGCGGGATGCGGTACTTGTGACTGACAAGGACCGCCTAAGGCAGGTTATTATTAACTTGACATACAACGCATTTAAGTTCACCGAGCACGGCCACGTCAAGATGACCGTGTGGCGTGGAGAAGACGCGGAGGTCATGCGGCTTGGGTGTAAGGCGTCTTCACAACCTTCTTCCGATGATGTGCTAATTTTTTCCATTGAAGACACTGGCATCGGAATCCCGCAAGGTCAGACTGAAGTCATCTTTGAGCCATTCCGACGACTTAATGCCTCAAAAGGCAAGTACGGTGGTATGGGCCTCGGTCTTAACATCGTAAAAGGCTTTGTCAATCTCCTCGGCGGTGATGTCTGGGTGAAAAGTGCGCTTGGCGTCGGCTCGGTTTTCTATTTTTATATACCATTCGGTCTCGAAAAACAAACTGTGGTTGGTTCTTTAAAATCTTGTACACCTCCTAAAAATGAAACTAATATCTGATAAGGGTAAGCGCTCTGTCCACACATTCATGATGCGTGTACACCATTTTGTGCATGCGGGCTATTGGCGTGGGCATCACATTCACAGCCCATTTGTCTTTCATATTGTGAGGGATGTCATAACTGTCCGCCGACCCAATGATCTCTATCTTCGCCAAAAGGCAAAGTCCTATCGCAAGACTCTTTATGCAAGTGACGAGACTGTGACAGTCGGTAGCATCGGGGCTGTTGTGCGTGAGCCTGCTAAGCGCAAAGTCTCGCGCATAGCGCGTAGCACATCCACTTCTGAGAAATATGGTCGGATGCTGGCCCGCCTTGCCGCTGACCTGAATGTCGGTGGTGTTATAGAGCTTGGCACTTCTCTTGGTGTCAGCACGGCCTATCTTGCTGCTGCCTGCCCCAAGGCTAAGATTGTCACCATTGAGGGGCTAAGCGCAGTGGCTGATGTGGCAGAGGCCAGTCTTCTCCAGGCTGGGTTCGACAATGTGACAGTGCTTAGGGGGGATATTGGTCAAAAACTCGGAGAGGCTATTAGTCTTATGCCCTCTGGTCAAGTTGAGATGGCATTCGTCGATGGCAATCACAGTGAGGAGGCTACGCTTGACTATTTTGAGACTATAGCGTCGCGACACGCCCCAATGTGCGTAATTGTTTTTGATGACATTTATTGGTCTGATGGCATGACTCGCGCTTGGCGCAAGATTGTGAATGATGAGCGTGTAGATACCACAATCGAGCTGCCGCAGATGGGGCTTGCTTTCTTCCGAACTGGCTGTCAGAAGGAGCATTATCTCGTCCGTTGGTGACGCGGTCTCTTTGGTGACTGGGTGTTTTTCTTATCATTTGAGCAATCGTGTATTTGTCATTTCTGTAGTTGATTTCCTCATAGCCCACACGCACGCGGCAAACGTTACGTCAGACGGGCATCTAAATGTCATATAAATACTTAACTTTGTCCATCGTCTGTTCCCAATTTTCCCCAAAGTATATGTCGCTTTTTATAACCAGAATTTCGACCCTTCTCAAGTCTTTGGCTTTGCCATTCATCTTGTTCCTGGCTGTCCAAAACGCTAATGCTCAAAGTTTCCTCGGCAGTTTCGAACCCGAGGCGACGAAAAAAAGCGAGTCAACAGCTAAGCGGGGGGAGGCTAAGGCAAAAAACAAGACAACAAAGAAGGTCAATCTGCCTGATAAGCCAAACAAGGTTGACGCAAAGGGTCGCAAACAAGGCGAATGGGCCGCAAAATATCCCAACGGCAGATATCGTTACACTGCCACTTTTAAAGATGGTGTCCCTGTTGGCAAGGTCACACGCTTTGATGAGGATGGTCGCAAGACTATCATGTTGACCTACAAGGCTGGCAACGATACAATATCGGCCATTTTTTACTTCTCTAACGGTAAGGTCCAGAGCAAGGGTAAATATGTTGACGAGAAGCGCGAAGGCTTTTGGCTATTCTATAATGAGAAGGGAGAACTGGTAGAGTCCGCTTCTTACTCACAAGGCAAACTGCATGGCAAACGCTGTTTCTATTTCGAGAATGGCAAATTGCTCTCCGCCTGCCAATGGGTTGACAGTCTACGCAATGGTCTCTATATGCGCTATTTCCCATCTGGCTCAAAGGAGATTGTCGCCTATTTTAAAGGCGACGAGCTTGACGGTCTCTACACGCGATGGGGCGCCGATGGCAAGGTAGCAGAGAAAGGCAACTATCGCTATGGTGTCACGGTCGGACGATGGCACTATCGTTACGCAGAGGCGAATGTCGAGGGAGATGTGGAGTACGATAACTATGGCCGCCCCAAGGGCAATGCCTTGGATTCTCTCTTATATCTACGTCAACAGTATTATGAGAAGAACAAGTACAATCTTGTCGATCCTGAGCAGTACTCCTCGAATCCCGATGAGTTGCTTCGCTCAAGTGGTGTGCAAATCAGATAATTAATCACACAGCCTATGCGTCCTTCAAAATGTTTATTTGCAATAGCATTCTTTGTCGGTTTGCTCACTAAGCCTTTGGCGCAGCCTGCTGGAGTTAATCCTATTGGAGGATCTGACGCCATTACGGCTGAACTTGCTAATGGCGTGCACTTTGCGGAGACTGTGACTTGGGGTGTCGACTTCTCTCACCATACTATTGTCAAGACTCAGCAATCCTCTCATACGATTGATGAGTATGATGAGAATGGCAATCTGCTGTCTCGCCAATCCTTTGACTCTGATAATCAACTTGACTCACGTACAGTCTTTCAATACACAGAGAATGGACTGAAAAGGGTCTCAACTACATACTCTAAGGGCGACCGGTCTCTTCAGACTCTATATGCCTACACGGCAGATGGCTGTTTAGCCCGTATGCGCTTCACAGATGCCGACGCGGTGACCATTTCAACCACGGAGGTCTCCACAGCCGAGTCTTACACTGTCACCCTTGAGCAGTTTAATGATAGTGAGAAGGTCCGGACGACATACTATTATGACAAAAATCTTCATCTGACAAGGCTTGTGCGTGACAATGCTTTGTCCTCTTCCGATGTGTCATACGCCCTTTCCTATGATGGGCTGCCTGCGCGCGCCACTCTCGTTTTTTCTGATGGCACGAGGCAGACTTTAACTTTCACTCATGACGTTGATGACCATGGCAATTGGATTCGCAGGGTCACTTATATTGATGGCGTGGCTCAACATGTGACTGAGCGTACAATCAAATATTGGTAGACGTTGTGTAGTTGGGCGTCGCCCGATCTGGTCTCTACAAAAATTCGCTCCGCAAGTGAAAAAGCATCAATCTTTTCACTTGCGGGGCGAAATATTTTTCCCTTATTCCCTATTTCCTAAAAAGGAATTTTGCCAACTCGGCTTTCCACTGCTCTGCGAACTCGAAGCTGTTGCGCCATCCCCATCCATGACCACCACGTGGGTAGCATACCAAGGTGGTCGATACGCTGTCTGTGGCGAGAGCTGTGGCATATGCCAATCCATTTGGAACGGCAGGAACCACATTGTCATCAAGTGAGAGGGCTATGAAAGCCTCCGGCGTTTGACGCGTCACTTGCTTCTCATTGCTGTAAAGCGCCTCCGCCTCGGCTGTGGCATTTTGCCCCAATAGGAAGTCATGCGAGCCGCGGTGCGTTGTCGCTGTGTCCATTGTAATGACGGGGTAGAGGAGTATTTGGAAATCGGCCAAATCAGTGTGTGTCGCCACTGTCGATGCTAAGTGTCCACCTGCTGAGCTGCCCATGACGCCAATTTTTGTATATCCACCCAAATTTGTCGCATTTGCCCTGGCGTACTCAAAGGCTTCACGGGCATCGGTGTTGGGCACGGATGCGTCGCCTTGCGGCATGTTGTAGAACAACACAAAGGCTGTTACTCCGTTTGCGCTCATCCAGGCTGCCACATCTTTACCCTCATGCTCCTTTGCTAAATGCGTGTAACCGCCGCCTGGGAATATGATGACTGCCTTGCCGGTCGTGTCGTTCTGCTGAGCCTTGTATGTCAGCAACTCTGCGCCGTGTGGCAGCGTGGTTGTTGTGTAGGCCGAAGTGTCGGGTGTTACTCCGTTATCGATGTTGACGTCCATTTTGCAGTCGCAGCCTGCCAATACTATGGTGGTCGCAGCTGTACACATTGTCAATACGCTCTCTTTCATTATTTTAGTTTTATCAGTTGCTGAGGGTTGAATTTATTCCTAAGCTGAGACAAATATTCAGCCTCCTTCTTCTGCTGGTAGTCGCTAATTATCATGCCTCGGCATTCATCGAGTGCTTTCGGAGTGCCATTGGTCACTTTCCCGTCCACAACCACGAAGTCGCTCACTGGCTGCGAGGGCCAGATGAAATCATCGTAAATGTCCCCCTGTTTTATCGGACCATTAACTGTTTTCTCCGCTATTTTCTGTGCCTTTGCTTTCTGTCCCTTGGCTATGAGTTTTTTCACCTTGGCGGCATCTTTTTCTGTTTTGCAGAAGTAGATGTCTCCTTCGAATGTGCCATCTTTTGAATATCTTGCGGTATTGGCTGCATACATCTCTGCCATGGTGGCCGAATCTGCCGTCAGGCTCCAAATCTCACGCTGGCTGATTTCAAAGACCAGTAAACCCTCCAAATATTCGCGGCTCGTGTATGCATATTCAGGATACTTCTTGCTGAGTTGTCTCGTCTCATACTCTCTCATGAAGCCCATGAATATTTTCTCGATGTTCTCGCTGGGGAGGGCGTCGGACCTCCACTTGTCGGCCCACTTGCCCAAGTCGCAAACGTGTACGTTCTCCCCATTGATGGTCGCTACTACGGCGTTCGACCCTTTGATGTATTGCTTCCTCTTGTCACCCGAAGGGGCGCTCAGGCATTGATTGATAAGTGTGTCAACCTCCGGCTTGTTCCATTTGAAGTTATATTCCTTGGCCAACTGGTATGCTTTGGCCCTCTCTTTCACACTTTTATATGGCTCTGATGTGTTTGCCGCACGATTGATTGACTTCTTCACATCTTCCCACGGCATCGACGTGCGGCGATCTACAAGGCGTATGATGTGCCATCCAGCTCGTGTGCGGACTGGTGCTGAAATGTCACCCTTGTTGGCAAGTGCGAATGATGCGTCAGCAAACTCGGGTAATATCTGCGAATGGCTGAACCACATTAACATCCCGCCGCGGTTTGCGCTCTGCCTGTCGTCTGAGTTCTCTCTCGCCAACTCGCCAAAGTCGACAGTCCCTCCTACGGCTATTTTATATAGGCTGTCTATTTGAGCCTTGGCTCTTGCCTCTGCGTCTCTGTCAATCGGGCTGCTCGGAACGAATTTCATTATGTGCTGAACCATTACCTGCCCCTCGCTCTCTCGCCTGTCGGACACGTGCATGAAGTGATAGCCGAATTGAGTGCGGAACACTTCAGATAGTCCTCCCTTTGGTGTGTTGTAGGCCGCATCCTCAAATGGCATGACCATACGCATGGCTGTGAAGTAGCCAAGGTCGCCATGGTTGTTGCGGGCCGACGGGTCCTCAGACACCTCGTCTGCCACCTTGGCGAAATCTTCTCCCGCCAAAACCCTCTCGCGTGCCTTGACGGCTCTCTCGTATGCTGCCAAGGTGTCAGCCGGCAGTGCGTTTGGCCTGACTGATATTAATATGTGCTCAGCCTTTATCTCTTCGCGCAGCCTCACATTCTCCCTCTCAGTCAGAATCCGGAGGGCTGCCGTGTCCTCTAAATATGGCTTGGCCAATTCTGCCAAATAATGGTCGCACTCATCTTTGTATGACTTGAGTGTGTCCAAGCCCAACTCTTTGGCTTGGGCTACTTTGAGCTTGTAATTGATGAAGAGGCGCGAGTATTCAGCCGCTGACATCGGGGTGAGTGCGGCCTCGCGATTCTCTTCATACATATGGTTGAACTCACCGTATGTGGTGACGCTGTCGCCTATGCGCAAGAATGGTGTGTTTGCCTTTTGCGCAAATGCATTGCCTGCCATCACCATGAGCATGGCGGGAAGTGCATATCTCGTTCTCATTGGATATACTTTTGTTGATTAGTTTTAGAATAACAAATAAACCCTCTAATATAATAAACTTGAGTGTGTTTACTGTGCGGTGGGGACGTGAATAATAAAAATATCGTCTTCGCTATCAGTTTTTAAAGGCGCAGTCCATTCCGCATGGGCATATTATTTTAGACCATGTTTTGCCAAGATGCTAAAGGATGCAAATTTAACTTCTTGCAGGGGCTAATCTTATGAGACCTTTGCTCCGCTCCTTTATTCGAGTAGTTATCCTTCCGAAATGACTGTGCGTAGAATTTCCCTTATCGATTTGAAAGCTATTTGACTAAGGTCTATCTCGTTCGGCTTAAACCACTCTATGGATTTGACATCGTCCGCGCACTCCTCTGGCATTGAGGCTAATCTGCATTCAAATGCCAAATCTGTGGTGCGGACTTTATAACCGCTAAATATGTATTCGTTTGGGGCTGAGCATAAATATTTTGCGCTGACTATGTCGCTTTTCAGCTCCTCCATGATTTCGCGGCGTAACGCCGTTTCCGCAGCCTCGCCTGGATCCACAAATCCGCCAGGCAAGTCTAACCAATCCGCTTTTGGCGCACGGGCGCGGCGCGTCAACAGTATCCTGTCGTCTTTATCTCGGATGACAGCCACTACGGCGGCAGCGGAATTAGGGAAAAAACGGAAACCACAGGCCCCACAAGAAAACTCTTTGGGACCCATGGCCTTAAATTTGTCACTCCCGCAGTGCGGGCAATATTTCAAGAAGTTGACCGGCTCTGCCGATTCGCTTTCCGTCATGTCGTCTTATTATTTGTACATTAGTGGGATGACCAGCACAGGGCAAGGTGAGTTGTTGATGATGGTGGTCAGCTCGGGGCGGAAACGGTCTGCAAAGAAAGCTCCCGTATTCTCAGCCTCCACAATCAACATGTCGGCTTTTTGGGTCGCAGCCGTCTCAAAGAGTCTGCCCATGCTGTCCTTCCCTTTCAACATGATGGAATTGGCAACCTCCACATTGTTCTCTTGCAGGTATTTGACCACCTGTTTTACTGCTGTCTTAATCCTGAAGTAGATAGAGAGCATAGATGAGGTCTGCATGCCGATGATGGTGGTCTTAGCTCCGAATAGCTTAGCCATGCCTGCGGCTTGCGGCATCTTGCGGCGGCTGCTCTTGTTGATGTTGATGGGTATGGCTATGTTCTTGAAATCCTCGTTATACTCCATGCCCTGGCGAATTACGAGGACTGGTCTTGTCGTGTTGCTGATGAGCTTATATGCGTTGCCGCCAATCCAACTCTTGGATATGCCAGACACGCCATGTGAGCCGGTCACAACCAACGCCACGTCGTTGTCATATTTGACCTTGTTCACAATCTCCTCCGAGACGTTGCCATGCCCGACGTAGTAGTCAAACTTGCCTTTGACGGCGTATTGCTGGCCATATTCCTTTATCAGTTGCTCAAGCTTGTCTTCCGGGTGCTCGTCAAACACATTGTTGACGCTCATCCCACTGGCAAAGTGTCCGCCCTCTGATACGATATGGATCATGCGGAGGTCTGTGTGCAGTTTGTTGGCGATGATGATGGCTGTCTTCAGCGCCAGGATTGAATTCTCTGAGAAGTCAATCGGAACCAATATCTTGCTCATAAGTGCGAGTTTTTAAAAGTTTGACTACCTTTGCCATCGGAACCGGTGAAGCCACTTAGGCTACAACCCGTGATCCTTTTTTCAGTTTTTACGCTCAAGCGCCAGCTCTTGTTTCGGCTTGTGGACGCTAATGTCCGCCGCCAATGTCAACCGCCGCCTGTGCGTCTTGACCGATTTCTTTCTAAGCCAAAGATAACAAAAATTCACATACGGAGGTCTCCAAATATTAATTTTATTTGATGCCACATCTTTGTCCGGGTCGGTCAATTTTACTCACCACTTTTCCTTAAAATGCAAAACGAAAAAAATAGTCTCCTTTTTATCGAGACCTATGGTTGCCAAATGAATGTGGCTGATAGTGAGGTCGTCGCCTCTGTCATGCAGACTGTGGGCTATGAACTTACAGAAGACCTGAAGGCAGCAGATTGTGTGCTTGTTAACACTTGCTCAGTCCGTGACAATGCTGAGCAGCGGGTTCTTGGCCGTTTGGCTGATTTACAGACTCTCCGCCGCGATAAGAAGGTTATAATCGGTGTAATTGGCTGTATGGCTGAGCGCACACGGGAGACTCTTTTTAACAATGGGGCTGATCTTGTGGTCGGGCCGGACGCCTACCTCGATCTCCCTCAGCTCGTAGCTCAGGCCGAGACTGGCGAGAAGGCTATGAACACTAACCTCTCAACCACAGAGACCTATGCCGATGTCGTGCCTGTCAGGGTTGGCCACAGCCGTATCTCTGGTTTCGTCTCTATCATGCGAGGCTGCAATAATTTCTGCTCGTACTGTATTGTGCCATACACTCGCGGACGTGAGCGCAGCCGTGACCCTAAGTCCATCCTCAAGGAGATTGATGACATGGCTGCCAAGGGCTTCCGCGAGGCTGTCCTCCTTGGTCAGAATGTCAATTCGTTCGACTTCGCAGAGACTGGTGTGCGTTTCCCCGAGCTGCTTGCCATGTGCGCCGAGGCTCACCCCGACATGCGTTTCCGCTTCACGTCGTCGCACCCTAAGGACATGACTGATGAGACTCTTGAGGTGATTGCCAAATATCCTAACATCTGTAATCATATCCACCTGCCAATGCAGAGCGGCAGCACGCGTGTGCTTAAGGCCATGAACCGCAAGTACACCCGCGAGTGGTATATGGAGCGCGTTGAGGCCATCAGGCGCATTATTCCTCATTGTGGCCTCTCTACTGATGTGTTCTGCGGCTTCTGTGGTGAGACTGAGGAGGATCACGCCGATACGCTCAGCCTCATGGAGTGGGCTGGATTCGATAGCGCTTTCATGTTCCAATACTCGGAGCGCCCGGGCACATATGCCAGCCGGAATATGAAGGATGATGTCCCGCCTGAGGTCAAGGCTCGCCGCCTCAAGGAGATTATTGATTTGCAAGGTCGCCTCTCTGCCGAGAGCAACAAGAGGGACGAGGGCATGACTTTCGATGTCTTGGTCGAGAGCCGCTCTCGCAAGAGTGCCAATGACCTCATGGGACGCAATGAGCAGAACAAGGCTGTTGTCTTCCCGGCTGGCGGTCATCGCATTGGCGATACGGTAAAGGTTAAAATCTTGCGTTCTACTCCCGCCACGCTTATTGGCGAGGAGGTTAAGGAGTAAGCAATTAAATATAATCGAGTCATGAGTCCGTTTTTCAAAGGTTTTTCAGAGGTTTTTGCGTCTTTCGCCCGTATAGGGTGGGGTGTCTATGCCGTAATCGTGGCTTTTTGCGTTCTCTTCCTTGTTGCGGGCTTTTGGCTTGGCTCCTGGGCTTTTGACTTGATGCATTTTTTTATAAGCGGACTTTTAGCGGAGGTGGCTGCCGATTGGTTGCCCGACTTTTTGTCTGGAGCTGCCGCATGGCTCAGTGGCGTCATGGTCTGGGTGTGCGTCACGCTTCTCGTGTGTGTTGTTAGTGGCTCTGTCATCTTGTTGATTCTCAGTCCTCTTCTCAGTCATGTGGCGGACAAGGCTTGGGTGGCCGAGGGTAATCCAGAACCTCATGATTCTGCCTCTGATGTGCTCAAGAGTATCCTTAGGGGCGTATGGGTTGCCATCCGCTGTCTCATTTTGCAAATCTTCTGCCTCGTCTTGCTTTTTGTTCTCTCCTTTGTGCCTGTCATTGGCATCATTGCGCCGTTGCTTAGCTTTATCGTCTCGGCGTTTTTCTATGGGCAGTCAATGATTGACTATGCTGTGGAGAGGGCGGAAAACCAGGGGGCTATTCAGCCTAAGCGCAGTGGTGATTTCCCTTTCAATAACCTTGGTCTCACCATTGGTCTTGGCTTGCCTTTTGCCTTGGCTATGCTAATTCCCTTTGTCGGGCGGTTTCTCGCACTGTTTTTAGCCCCTGCCACTGTGGCTGCTGGCGGTGTGATTGTGGGGAGGGCGGCGCTTAAAAAATAAATCTCTCGTTGAATTTGGCTGACAGCTCTGGCACAAGTCTGTGCATGAATGTTTTAGCCTCACCTATTCGTAGCACTCGGCCTATGCCGATGGCGGCGTCGCAAATGAAGCACTCCACCGCATTTGTCATCATGGGTGGTGTTAGGCCGTCAACTTCTTCATAGCTCAGGTTCAAACTTTTTACCACTTCTCTCAGGTGTGGACGCAATATGCATTGTCTCGCCCCCTCGCCATCCGCCACGCCAATTATTTTCCTTGACGATATGAGGTAAAGGTTGCCTATCGTTGTGCGGGCGATGCGCTGGTCTGGACGCAACAGGCAAGTTCCGGCAATCCCTATCATCTCTCTGCGCTCCCTATCCATGGCCCTTTGGTGTGCCACTTGCTCCACTATGGTGTCAGCCCACTGTCCTGCTGGCAGGTTTATCACTTCGTGCTCAGCCGCGTTTATTATTATTCGTCGCGTGTTGTCGGTCTCGAATATGCTCGTCTCCCTCTTCTCTTGAAATATGGCATAGTCCGCCACTCCCCCTGAGGTCGACATCTCGCGCCATACGTAGATGTGAGCCAAAGAGTGGGCGGGATATTTGTTGCGTGAGGCGAGTACCTCAATCTTGCGCAGTATTGTGTCGGACGTGTCTATGTCATACTCGTTCAGCCCCAATATCCTCATCTGTTTTGTGATGGACATGAAGTGGTCGCGCCACAGGTTGCCATATGGGTGATTGGAGCGTAGGGGTACTACCTCATGAATATATCGTCCCCCGACGGCCGATGACTTTATCCCCCACAATGGATCGGACAATTCACGATACTCCCCATTGTGGTAAAACTTGCCGCACCAGTTGTCTGGTGTGTCTATCATGAAGTTTGCCAAAAAATCAATCATGGGGCTAAGTTTTTGTCCTGAACAAATGTATACGTCAAAAAGCGCTTAGTGGACACGTCTATTCCCACTAAGCGCTCTTTTTTACTCCGCTCTCTTATAGCGGCTATTTATGAACGCATTTACGCGTTGATGTCGGCAAGTGTGGAGATGCCTGAGCCCTTCACGTCGCGGCTGGTCTTACGGATGAGGCCTTGAAGTACCTTGCCCGGGCCGACTTCTACAAACTCGTCTACGCCGGCGGCAATCATGTTCTGCATGGTCTGGGTCCAACGGACTGACGATGTGAGCTGAGCCACAAGGTTTTTCTTTATGACTGCCGGGTCAGTCTCTGCTGATGCTGTCACGTTCTGGTAAACAGGGCAAATAGGGGCTTTGAATGCCGTAGCCTCTATGGCCTGGGCAAGCTCTGCGCGGGCAGGCTCCATGAATGGTGAGTGGAAACCACCGCTTACCGCGAGCTTGATGGCGCGCTTGGCACCTTTCTCTGTCAAGATGGCGCAAGCCTTGTCAATTCCCTCGACTGAGCCGGAGATGACAAGCTGACCCGGGCAGTTGTAGTTTGCAGGGACAACACCCTCAACCTCTGCGCAAACCTCCTCGACCACTGCGTCGTCAAGGCCGACAATGGCGGCCATCGTTGACGGAGCAGCCTCGCATGCCTTTTGCATGGCCATGGCGCGCTGTGAGACTAATCGCACGCCATCTGCGAATGACATGGCGCCTGCTGACACGAGCGCAGAGAATTCGCCGAGTGAGTGGCCTGCCACCATGTCCGGAGTGAACTTAGAGCCGAGAACCTTCGCCAAGATGACCGAATGGAGGAAGATGGCGGGCTGGGTGACTTTGGTCTGACGAAGCTCCTCGTCACTGCCGGCAAACATGATGTCGGTTATCTTGAACCCGAGGATGGAGTCCGCCTCGTCAAAAAGCTGGCGGGCCTGAGCGTCGTTCTCATACAAGTCTTTGCCCATGCCAGAGAACTGCGAACCCTGTCCGGGGAATACGTATGCTTTCATTTCTTATGTAGCTTCTTTTGATTTAACAGCGGGCAAAGTTAGTGAAAAATATCATTAACTTGCTTTTTGTCATGCCCATTAGTGTTTTCTGGTCAGCCTATGCGCTGTTCTCCTATTTGATTCTGAGAACTCTTTTCCAGAGCGGGAGTTGTTTTGGCGCATCCTTTGGCTCTGTCGTAGTCTGAGCCGTTGAGCTATTTGTCGTCTCTTCTGTTTTGTTGTAGGGTGTCCTCCGCCCTCTGTTGCGCTTCCGCCGTCTTTGCTGGTTTGGCCTGTTGTCGCCCTGCGTAGTGGCGTAGTCGTCCACCATGTCGTCCTCCGTGTCGTTCTTGGCCGTGCGCCTTCTCTCACCTGTTTGTTGGTTGCGCATTCTACGCTGCTCGCGCCTCTTCTCGCTGTTCTCGCGGGTGTGGGCCTTTGCAGCCTCTTCGGAACTCAGTTTGACGCTGGCGTGGGTCTGCCCGTCACGTGACTGCTTGACTTTCAGCCAGAACATTTGCTCCCATAGTGTGGCGAATTCGTTGAGGAATTTGTGGACTATGGTGAAGTTTGTGGTCAGCAGCAGGTTCTCCTGGTTGTGCATCTTGGCTGTGTAAGTCCAGTTATAACTGCCTGTGAAGGCTATCCTGCCGTCTATTATGCCAAACTTGTTGTGCATGTGGTAGCGGCTGTTGTCCACCTTGACGTCAATGCCGCACCGAGCCAGCTCTTTTATCTGTGAGCCGGCGTCGCGCATCTTGTTGTTGTCTGTTATGATGCGGATTTTTATGCCCCTCTCGTGCAGCTTCTTCAGGCAGTCGGACAGCACGTCGTCTGAAATGGTGAAGACGCACAGGTCTATGCTCGCCTTCGCCTGAGACAAGTAGAAGGCTAAGTTCTCGGGTATGTCCTGCCCGGGGCTGAACAAGACCTCATGCAGGCGGAATGAGTTTTTCTCAATCTGCTCAAATGTGGTTTCGAGCCATCTGATTGCTCTTATCCCGTCGCCACCCACGCCAAGCCGCTTGGCCTCAATGAATAGGCGCGACTTCAGCTCACCGCGCTGAACCCTGTCGAGGGCGTTCAGTTTGTTCACTATGCCCTCTGGCAGAGGGGCGTGTTTGTCCAAATGGAATATGTCTGTGAAATACCCTATGATGTCTTCCATCTCTTCATTGTTTGTCGGGGTTAAGCTCTATTATCTCCATCTCTTTGATGTCTGTGCCGTCAATGGCGAATCGTAGAGCCGTGCGCTTGGTGTGGATGCCGTAGTGCCCGCAGGCTCCGGGATTAAGGTGCAGGCAGTCGTTGACTTTGTCATACATAACCCTCAGGATGTGTGAGTGCCCAGCCACGAAAATCTGAGGTCTGATGGCTTTGATTGCTGCTGCAGCCGTGCGACTGTATTTGCCGGGGTAGCCTCCAATGTGCGTCATCAGAACCTCGACACCCTCGACTTTGAAACTCAGCATCCCCTTGCGCCTGTCCTGCTCTTCGGCTATCGCTCTCTCCTCGGGGTCTGAACAGAAGGCCAAGCGTGCGCCCGGCTCAATGCTCTGGCGGACGTCCTGCCCGTCAGCGTTGCCATATACGGCTCTTAACGGCTTGAACGCCCTCAGTTGCTCGAGCACGGCCATGCTGCCTATGTCGCCAGCATGCCACACCTCGTCCACATCGCTCATCAGTTCGATTAGGCGTGGGTCCAGATAGCCGTGCGTGTCTGATATTAAGCCTATGCGTGTCATCGGGTTTGCAACGTTTGTTGTCTTTTCAAGTTTCAAATATAACAATATTTGCAAAAGTGTCTAATCAATTCCATGCCCTCTTCTGCTTCTTAGTCCAAAAACTTAACTCTAAAAATCTCCATGTCAAGATGTTCTCTTACGGCTTTCCTCTTATCATCGGGAATGGCCTTTTCGGCTTGATTAGTTCTTCGCTTTTCGTCGATTCGTGTGGTTTCTTTAAATAAAAATTGTATTTTGGGAACGCCCAATAAATCAATTAGTAAAAGCATTAAGAATGCTCAGCAGAATAAAGGTGTTCTTGTGGAGTAAAATGAAACTGCCAAATGGCTTGCACTTCGTAGCCTTCTCTTGAAACACTAAACAAAATGTCTGATATTCAAGAGTTCAAAATGAGTGACTTCGTAAAGTTTATGTCTGGTGATATAAATAAAACTATAAACGCTTATGGGTAGAACCGATTTCATAGAAACGCGCGAAAATGTCATCCAAAACATCAAAACGCTTTATTCTTACCTCGATGGCAAGGTAGACAAAGAGCATAGGGGCATATCAAGATGCTCAGAAACGAACGCATCAATATAGCCACAAAACGGTA
>CAVFBC010000021.1:0-42791 GCA_963620575.1 Alistipes putredinis
ACCATTTTCACGGAATCTATCATACTTCTTCGCGTAACTCTCAGCAATTGATATTTCATTGGTTAAATCCTTTGCAAATACACTGCCCGCATCATAGGAGCCATTATTCACTAAATATGGCAATGAGCGGTCGTCTAAATTATTTACTCCGAAATACACAGAGTCTGCAACCAACGAAGCACCCTCATTTACAACAATGCCAGCAGCGAGACCGCCATTCACCTCATCTGCGGGCTGAACAAAAATATTCTTACAAGAGAATTCATTGTCTATGTTAAGAATCGCAGGGCTATTTACATATATACAGGCACCCTCACCAATATTGAGGGCTGACGAATTCACGTTCTCATTAATAGCGACATGAGTCTCATCGCCAGGTATTAAGAATGTATACGTAGCTGGTTCATACTCCCGCACAACCAACCTGTCACCAGAAGCGTCCTTGAGAAGGACGCCAACTTTTCCAAAGCCCCATTTAAGTTCATCACCTACCGCAACGAAATCCCTATGTTGTTCAGGGACAAGGACAACAGTCAAAATGCAATATTCAACCTTTCCATCCTCATTCTTGTATGCTTTGTATTCAAACGAATCCTCCTTTTGCAAAAACACGCTCTTATCCTTACCATGTAAAAAGAATTTCGATAACTGGGCAAAATAAATAGGGGGATTAGCACCACCCGGCAATAAGTTCACGTATTTCTTACCCTGTGTTGCCCCCCATGGTGCTTTAGTTGGCGAAAAATTTTCAGCTTCAAGACCAAAATAAAACATCGTATCAACTTTCTCCCAAGGATACGTGAACTTAAACCTCAGTACCACGTTGTCACCATCCCACTCAGCCACATAATTTCCGTTCTCGTCAACATCATTAAGGACGGATACTACTTCACTCTGGGGGTAATAGACCTCAGTTGACTCATCTGTCGACTCTGAGGACGCCTCGTCTTGAGCCCATGCGAAAGATGCGGTAAGGGCGAATGCACAGACGAAGGCAGAAAATTTCTTCAACATAAATATAACTGCTTAAAGTTGATTTCTTTAATCTCGATTCATTTTAATCGGGGAAAGAGAAGCATGAGCATCAGAGATGCCGTGCATCATTCTCTCCGGTTTTTGACGTTGATACGCTTTTCAGCGCGTAGGGTTACAGGCCTACGGGCAATTCTATCATTATCAGCGGGCTAAATTATTATATTTTCACAAGACAGGGGCTTAAAAGATTATAAAAATGGGTGTTTAGGGAGAAAATTGAGCATGATGAGCATAAAAAAGTGCATGATGATATGCGGATTTCAGGCTAAAGGGGAAGGGTCATTAGAGATTTATGGGACAGGAGTGAGAGGGGGGGATAGGATAAGCAGAGACTGCAGATTGGGGACTAAATATGACTGTTGCACCGGAACAAAGGGACTAAGAGTTGCGTATATGTCGCACACGATGCAATTTGCATGTTGCAGAAAAAGACAAATAACACTAACAAACACATAAAATAAACAGAAAAATGATGAGCGACATAAAGTACATTGGGCAGGACGACGCGGAGACACGCCTCTTCGAGTCGCAGTATAAAGTGCCGGACGGCATGTGCTACAACTCATGGGTCATCATGGATGAGAAAGTGGCAGTGATGGACACGAGCGACCCGCGCACTTTGGAGGCGTGGAAAGCGGACCTCGCCAAGGTGTTGGGCGGTCGCAAGCCGGACTACCTCGTGGTGCACCATTTGGAGCCGGACCATGCGGGCGGCATTGGCGAGTTCATGAAGCAATATCCTGACACCAAGATTGTTTGCTCGGCACGCGCCGCGCAGATGATGCCGCAGTTCTTCCCAACGACCGACTTCACAGCCAACGTGATGACAGTGAAAGAGGGCGACACGCTTAACCTTGGCCGCCACACGCTGACCTTCATCATGGCACCCATGGTGCACTGGCCCGAGGTCATGGTGAGCTATGACGACGTGGAGAAAACCCTCTTCTCCGCCGACGGCTTTGGCAAATTTGGCACACGCGACGCTGACGCAGATGACTGGGCATGCGAAGCGAGGCGCTACTACTTCAACATCTGCGGCAAATATGGGCAGCCGGTGCAGACACTGCTGAAAAAGGCGGCGGGACTTGCCATTGAGCGCATATTGCCATTGCACGGGCCCGACCTCGAGGGAGAGAAGTTGGCGGAGGCTCTGAGACTTTACAATATCTGGAGCACATATGGGGTCGAGACCGAGGGCGTGTTCATCGCACATGCGTCCATCCATGGTTGCACGGCAGAGGCGGCAGAAAGATTGGCTGAGATTTTGCGCGGCAAAGGCGTGAAAGTGTCAGTGGCAGACCTGTGCCGTGACGACCAGGCGGAGGCCATTGAGGACGCCTTTAAATATGGACGGATTGTGTTAGCGGCATCAAGTTACGACGGCGGGCTTTTCCCACCCATGTATGACTTCCTGCACCACCTGCAGATCAAGGGCTGGCAGAAGCGCAAAGTGGCTCTGATGGAGAACGGGTCGTGGGCGCCGTGCGCAGCCAAGGTCATGACCCAGATGGTGGGCGAGATGAAAGACGTGACCATCATGGGCGAGACCGTGACACTGCGCGGACGCATGAAAGAAGCGGATGCTGAGGCACTGAAGGCTTTGGCTGAGGCTATTTGCCAATGAGAGGCAAAGGCTGCGTTAGATAAAAAAGTCCGCCATCGCAAAGGCTTTTTGCGATGGCGGACTTTTTATTGTGCATATTCGGGACTAATGGGAAAGCCACAATGAGCGGCATGCAGGAAGTGAGAAGTCCCCCATAAAGAAATCGAGGGGTCACCCAATGTGGGGGACTCCTCGATTTCTTTATGACTTATATCTAAGACTTACAAAGTCAGCTAAACTTTTAGAAGTTGACGCCGACAGAGATGTAGTTGTTGATGGTCTTGAGCTTGTAGTCACCATCCTTGACATAGCTTGAGAGGTCGGGCTGGAAGGTGTAGCCAACATAGAACTTGTTGATGTTGACACCGACACCGAGGTTGAGGCCGAACTGGAAGATGCGAGCATCGGCGCCATCCTTGCTGAGCCATTTGGTCTTATACTCAGTCTCCTCGCCATTAACAGTCTGGGTATCCTTGGTGCGGCCGTAGAAGTTGAACTTGAAGTTAGGGCCGAAGAAAGGAACAACATTGATAGCCGAGCTGGCGAAGCTGAACTTATATGCGGCATTGACAGGGATGGCAATGTTCATGAAAGTGGTCTTAGACTCAGAGCTGCGGCTAAAGCCGTTAGAAGTTTCGCTCCAAGAATCCTTCTGATGAGTCCAAGAGAGGCGAGCGCCGAGTTCGAGGAAGAGAGGCATCTTGGAAGTGATGTTGACACCCTTCATGAATGCGATGGCGGCACCCTTGGTCTTGTCATTATCATTCTCAGCTGAGTTAGAGCCATTTTTGAGCTTCATCTTCTGAGCGTCAAAAGCGACCTCGACACGAGTCCAGCCCTTAGTGTCCTTGGTGAGCTGGGCGGAAGCGTTAGCGGCGAAAGTAGCGAGAACCGCTACAGCCAGAAACTTGATTGCTTTCATGTGATTGATTATTATTTCTGAAATACTGGGCGCAAAGATATGCCAAGACAATGGTAAACATCGCAAAAAAAACTTAAAACTGCTGCTTTTTAACTTAATATGTAGCCAGAAGTGCCAGAAAGTAGTTGTTTGTGGGCAAAATGGGGTTCCGAGAAAGAGAAATCTGTGAATTGGCTCACCCAATCGGTGAAAGCGTGCAATAACTCTGCGAATTGAGCAAAAATTGCCACAAACGTTTGCGGTAACGTTTGCAGAAAATTATCCCTTAAGCATTAAAAGACAATACATTCGCCATTGAGAGCCGAATTGAGCGAACAGAAACCGCAAGCCTCAATTCGTTTATAACCGTTAAAATTCAAATACTTTCACTTATCTTTGCAATGATACAGTGCAGCCGGGAGACCGCTGTTCGGTGTCAACAGGAACCTATAACTAATTACAAACTAATCAATCTCAATGCAGCGAAGACTATTCCACGCGTTTTTGGCACCCGCCATATTAGCGGGTCTCATGACGTTAGCCCCTGTGGGAGCTTCAGCCCAGAACCAGGGCCGCGTGGTGACCGGAACAGTCACCGACGATGCAGGTCAGCCCGTGCCGGGCGCCACAATCATTGTGCCGGGAACGACAGTAGGCACAATTACTGATACAGACGGTAAATACCGCATATCACTGCCGGACGGGTCAAAACAACTTCAGTTCAGTTTCATCGGCTATGACACCCAGACCGTGGCGTTGACCAACGGCAACACGGTGAACGTCACCCTGACGGAGGACATAGCCACGCTCGGCGACGTCGTGGTCATTGGCTACGGCACGCAGCGCAAGGGCGACTTGACGGGCGCCATCAGCAACGTCACAGCCGACGACTTCAACCAGGGACTCATTGGCAGCCCCGAGCAGCTCATCAACGGCAAAGTGTCTGGCGTCCAGATCATGAGCAACAGCGGATCGCCAACAGCAGGCTCAACCATCAAGATTCGTGGCGGCGCCTCGCTCAATGCGTCAAACGACCCTCTGATCGTCTTGGACGGTGTGCCATTGGAGCATGGCGGCATATCGGGCAACAGCAGCAACTTCCTGTCGCTCATCAACCCAGCCGACATCGAGAGCATGACAGTGCTGAAAGACGCGTCATCCACCGCCATCTATGGTAGCCGCGCATCAAACGGCGTCATCATCATCACCACCAAGAAAGGCTCAAACAGCGGCTTCCACGTGACCGTGAACACCACCCACTCGCTGCAGAAAGCCTATGACTTTGTGGAGACATTGAGTCGCGAGGACTTTGTCCGCGTGGCCACGGAGCAGGGTTACGCTAACATGCTCGGCACAGCAGACACCAACATGAACGACGAGGTGTTCCAGACAGCCTATGGCACAGACAACAACGTGTCACTCTCGGGCAGCATAGCCAAGCGCGTGCCTGTGCGCCTCTCGGTGGGCTACTATTTGCAGAACGGCATCCTGAAGACCGACAAGGCCCAGCGCGTCACCGGCAACCTGAACGTCTCGCCCACCTTCTTAGACGACTTCCTCAAACTCAACCTCAGCCTCAAGGGCACACTCTCAAAGAACCGCTTCGCATCGACAAGCGCCATCTGGGGAGCCACGACCTACGACCCCACACAGGCAGTCTACGCCACATATAGCGGGGCGGACCAGTTTGGCGGCTACAACGAGGCCATCAGCTACACCACCGACGCCGACGGCAACGTGACTGCCACCCCCGTCTCGGGCGCGACACTCAACCCGCTCGGACTCCTGGAGCAGACAAAAGACAAGAGCACCGTCAACCGTCTCGTGGGCAACCTCGACGTGGACTACACCATGCACTTCCTGCCCGACCTGCGCGCCCACATAACCTTGGGCTACGACTACGGCAAGGGAGAGGGCACAGTGTACACCTCGGCAGAATCGGCCGGCGGATTCCTGAGCCACGGCTCGGACTACTCATACGGCCCGCAGAAGATGTACAACCGCCTCTTCACAGGCTACCTCAACTACAACAGGGACTTCGACATCATGAGGGTGGACTTCACCGCCGGATATGACTACCAGTATTGGAAATCGAAGACCCCCGAGATTATCTACTACAACGCCATTGGCGAGCAGACAGGCACGGCAAAGGCCGACGACCAGCGCCACGCCATGATCTCCTACTACGGACGCTTGAACTACACCCTGATGGAGAAATACATGGTCACCGCCACCATCCGCCGAGACGGCACCAGCCGCTTCAGCGAGGACAACCGCTGGGGCACATTCCCATCAGCAGCATTGGCATGGCGCATCAACCAGGAGAACTTCCTGAAAGACGTGGACGTGCTGACCAACCTCAAGCTCCGCGCCAGCTATGGCGTGACGGGCCAGCAGGAGGACATCGGCAACTACGGCTACCTGCCCATCTATGTGGAGAGCACCACGCAGAACGACTACGTCTTTGGCAACCAGGTGGTCAAGACCTACTCGCCGCGCACATATGTTGAGGACCTGAAATGGGAGACCACCAAGGCTTGGAACTTCGGCCTCGACTTCGGCTTCTTCAACAACCGCCTCTCCGGCAGCGTGGAGTACTACACACGCAAGACCGAGGACCTCATTGCCAGCGTGCCAGTCGCAGCAGGCGTCAACTTCAACAGGAGCGTGACCACCAACGTCGGCAACATCGACAGCAAGGGCGTCGAGATCAACATTGCCGGCACACCCCTCGACACCAAGGACTGGGGACTGGACCTCTCATTTAACGCAGCATGGCAGACACAGACCGTGAAGAACCTGAGCCTCGTGAAGAACGCCGAGATAACCAACACATTGACAGGCTCGTCAGTTGACGGCAAGCAGGTGCAGGTGCTCACCGAGGGCTACGCGCCCAACATGTTCTACGTCTACCATCAGCTCTACGACAAGAACGGCAAGCCCATTGAGGGCGCATACGCCGACATGAACGGCGACGGCCAGATCACAACCGCCGACCTCTACCGCTTCCACTCCCCCGCCCCCGACTGGATCATGGGCTTCTCGCTCAACCTCCGTTGGCGCAAGTGGAACCTCGGCACCAGCCTGCGCAGCAACATAGGCAACTACGTCTATAACGCCATGGCGATGAACACAGGCGCCACCGAGACCATGAAATACAACGACTACCAGCTGAACAACCTCAGCACGAGCTATTTGAAGACAGGCTTCAAGATGCGTCAGCACTACTCCGACTACTACGTGGAGAACGCCTCATTCCTCAAGATGGACAACGTGACGCTGGGTTACAACTTCGGCAAGATAGCCGACGCGGTCAACCTGAACGCCTCGTTCATGGTCCAAAACGTCTTCACCGTGACCAACTACACGGGCATAGACCCCGAGGTGCCGAGCGGCATCGACCAGAATTTCTACCCGAGGCCGAGAATCTTCTCGCTTAGCGTAGGTTTGGAGTTTTAGTTATCAAAGAGAACAAAAGAGATGAAACATACATATGCGATTGCGGCAGCAGCAATGGGACTGAGCGCGCTCGTCTCGTCATGCGACGACCTTGACCAGCTTCCGCACGCCGACACCACATCGGCCACCGTATACACGAGCGAGGCCAACTACCGGTCCGTCTTGGCCAAGATTTACTCCGTGCTCTCACTCAAGGGCGCGGACGGAGGCACCGACATCACCACCAACAAGGGTGAGAACTTCATGCGTTGCTACTTCAACCTGCAGGAGTGCTGCACGGACGAGCTGGTCTTCAGCTGGATGAGCGGTGACAACATGACCGACATCAACTACATGACATGGGATGCTCAGGACGTGTGGGTGGCAGACACCTACTACTGGCTCTACTACTCCGTGTCGCTCGCCAACGAGTTCTTGCGCAATGCACAGGACATAAGCAGATTTAGCGAGAGTGACCAGGCCAAGATAGAGGATTATAAGCTTGAGGCCCGTTTCCTCCGCGCGCTTGCCTATTGGCAGGTTCTTGACCTCTACCACAAGGGAGCCATGGTCACCGAGAACGACAACGTGGGAGCCTACGTGCCCAACGTGGCCGACGCGCAGGGACTCTTCGACTATGTGGAGAGCGAGCTTTTAGAGATTGCAGACAAGATGCCGAGCCGCACCGAGCAGGAGTATGGGCGCGCACCACGCGCAGCCGCCTACATGTTGCTCAGCCGCCTCTATTTGAACGCTCCGAGCTATGGCATAGCCAAGACATATTATAACGAGGTCATCAAATATAGCCAGGCGGCCATCAATGAAGGCTACACGCTTCATGACAACTACTTGGAACTCTTCAACGCCGACAACGACAAGCGTACCGACGAGATTGTCTTCGGACTTGAAAGCGACGCCACGACCACCGTCTCATGGGGCGCCTCGACCTACATTGTCTGCGGATGCGCCAACTCATCGACATCGCAGGACCCCAGCTCAGTGGGCATAGCCTCTGGCTGGAGCATGTGGCGCGCCACAAGTCAGGCGGTAGGCCTCTTCAGCGGATACACGGAGAACGACGTCCGCTACTCCTTCTACACCGACGGGCAGAGCCTCGAAGTGACAGACACGTATGACCAGAACCAGGGCTACGTGTTCACCAAGTGGACCAACCTGACCGACGCGGGCGAAGTGGCGAGCAACACAGCCTCATACGGCGTCAACACAGACTTCCCCCTATTCCGTATAGCTGAGGCCTACCTCAACATCTCAGAGGCCATCTTGCGAGGCGGCACGGGTGCTGAAAACGACGCCCTCTATTATCTGAACGCCATCAGAGTACGTGCGGCTGGCGAATCGGCCAAATATACCGACGTGCAGCTCAAGGACATCATAGACGAGCGCGGACGCGAGTTCCAGCTTGAGTGCCAGAGGCGCACCGACCTCATCCGCTTCGGGCTCTTCACGCAAGGCGGATGGGATTGCGGTCCAAAGAACAAGGAAGCGAAGTATAACTACTACCCCATTCCGCAGACCGAGCTGACCGCCAACCCCAACCTCTCCAACCCAGAGTATTAAACTAAGAAACAAAAACAATGAAACGACTAATATATACGGCACTGACAGTAGCAGCGGCGGGCATGATGGACACGGGCTGCGACTCCGACGCCGACAAATGGTACGTTGACGGGCTTGAAGAGTCCACCATCCACAGCTCAGCCAACGAGATCGAGTTGAGCGGTGAGGACGCCTCAAAGACAGCCGTATCCTTCACATGGTCCAACGAGAGCAAGCTTATCCTGCATGGCCCGAGCTATGTGGGCATAGCCGACAAGAGCCTGCCGACCTACACCATCGAGTTCTCACTGACAGAGGACTTCAAGACCTCGTACACCGAGAGCGTCGACGACGGCATAGCCACCTATACAGTCCAGAGCCTCAACACCATAGTGCGCGGGCTTGGAGCCAACGCCAACGAGCGCGTCACTGTATACGTCCGACTGAAGACAGCCCTCAGCGCCAACAGTGAGGACTATAACGAGTCTAACGTCGTGACACTCTACGTCACCCCGTATAAGATAGACTACACCAAGGCCAAGATGTTGAGCTCAGACCAGTCCTCAACCATCGGCTACCTCTACTCTACTGACACAGATGGCGATGGCGACCCCGACACCCAGGGACTCTACAGCGGCTTCTATGGCGCAGGCGGTTGGGCCAACTGGTACCTGCAGGAGAACGATGGCACCATCTGGGGCAACGTCGGTGAAGACGGCAACGAGTTCAAGACCAGCTCGGACGTCACCTGCTGGAACTTCTGGTATCCTGGCAACAACGGCTGCTACTACACGATAGTAGACGTAACCGCCACTGCTGAGACAAAGGCTTGGACAGCTGTCTACATCCCATCGCTCAGCCTGAGCGGCGACGTGAGCGGCGACATGACCTACATCCGCAACGAGAACCGCTGGATGTGCACCTTCACCACCACGGCAGACGGCCAGACATTCAGCATAAGCGGCACTGGCAAAGAGTATAACTACACCACCGGCACAGATGACAGCAAAGCTGTTGACTACCCCGTGACCTTCGGCGCAGGCAGTGGCGACGGCGAACTGGCATTCCAAGGCACTGACGTATTCACCGTAGCCAAGGCCGGCACATACACCATCAACCTCTACCTTTCGGACTTCAGCGCCCTCAACTACAAGATAGCTTCTGGAGCGGAGGAAGTTGTAGAGACAGCACCCGAGCAGATTTACATGAGCGGACTTAATGACGTATGGGGCTTTAACTTCCCCATGACGTTGACCGACGAGGACAACTGGGTCTACAATGGCGTGTTCGGTGTTAACAGCTGCCCATGGGGCTACCAGTTCCTCAAAGAGCAGGACAACTGGGGCGACGGTTGGTGCTATGGCGGAACAGACGGCACACTCAAAGTTGGCACAGACACCAACATCGAGTTCACCAGTACTGGCGTCTACGCTTGGACCACCGACCTGAAGAACCTGACATACTCGACCACAAAGTACGACGCCATCTACTGCGCCGGCTTCAACGACGATTGGGCACTGATTAGCATGACTGCCGACGAAAGCTCAGCATGCAAATACACGGCGTCTGTGACCATCAGCAAAGCCTCATCCTATGGATTCCAGATTGTACTTGGCGACTGGGCTATCACCCTTGGCGGCGAGGAAGGCAAACTTGACAGCTGGAAGAAGCGCAACATCACCGACGACCAGAGCCTTGAGGCAGGAGACTACACACTCACCGTAGACTTCGCCACAATGACCTACACCCTGGCAGCCGCAGGCAGCGAGAGTGGTGACGGCGGCGACAGCAGCGAGAGCGGAGACAGTGGTTCTGATACAACCACCTATCCCGAAACCCTCTATGCCATTGGCATGAATGACGATTGGGCGACATGGGTAGCCATAGCATCTACAGGCACTGGCACATACAGCGGCACCATCACTGCGACAGAGGATACACAATTTAAAGTCTATGGTGACCAATCATGGGATAGCACACTGTATGGTCCTTCTGACAACGATGGGAACCTGACCTCGGGCTCATCGGCTTGGAAATTCTGGGTCGGCTCGGCAGGCACATACACACTGACCATAGACCTGACCACGAACACGTACACCTTGACGTTAGTGGAATAGCCACAAACAGAAAAGGCAAGACAGGAAACAGAAAGGTGGCGTGCCATCCACAAGAAACGGGTGGCACGCCATTTAACCAACAACAATTGAAAAGAGATGAAACTGAGAAACATATTGTCGGCTACGGCAATGGCGTTGGCGGCAGTGGCGATGCCGGCATGCGACGACGACACCGTTGACGACATGGTGGAGATCAAGAACGCCAACACCTACACCCCCTATCACGGCTCAAGCGAAGGCTTCGCCAGCGGAGCGGACGTCTCTTGGGTGACAGAGATGGAGGACAACGGCGTCAAATTCTACTCAGCAGACGGGACAGAGACCGAATGCATGACCCTGCTCAAGAGCCTCGGCGTCGACGCCATCCGTCTGCGCGTGTGGGTCAACCCTGCGAGCGGATACTGCGACAAAGACGACGTGGTGGCCAAGGCCATGCGCGCCAACGCCCTCGGCCTCAACCTCATGATAGACTTCCATTACTCTGACGTGTGGGCAGACCCGAGCAACCAGGAGAAGCCCGATGCTTGGAAAGACTACACATACGATGAGTTGAAAGCCGCCGTGGCTGACCACACAACCGACGTCCTCTCAACACTGAAAGAGAAAGGCGTAACCCCGGCCTGGGTGCAGATTGGCAACGAGGTGGGCGGTGGTTTTCTCTGGGGAGACGGCAAGGCGTCCACCAACCCCGGGCAATTCGCCGAGCTGCTGACCTCAGGCATAGACGCAGCCAAGGTTATATTTCCCGACATCAAGATAGTAATCCACGTGCAGAACGGATGGAACTACAACACCACAAGCTGGTTGATGAACATCCTCAAGACCCAGAAAGTGGATTATGACATCCTGGGCGTTTCACTCTACCCCGAGGACGTGATTAAGAGCTACGGCAACAAATATGGCACAGCACTCGACATCGTCCAGATAACCATAGACAACATGGAGGCGCTCGCAGTCGTTTATGGCAAAGACATGATGGTTTGCGAGTTTGGCTATTCAGTGGACGACCCCGAGACTGGCTACACCTGCCTCAAAAAGCTTGTTGACGCAGGCAAGAGCAGCTCAACCATAGCTGGCGTATTCTACTGGGAGCCCGAGAGCTACGATTGGAACGGCGGGTACAACAAAGGCGCGTTTGGCAAATATGGTTCAGCCGCCAACAGCTACACCCCGCTGAAGACACTTGACGCCTTTGCCAAGTAAGAGCGACAAGAGACAGTAACTTTTGTCCGCCCCCCAAAAAGCCGACAAGAAGTTCGCCCCCGACAGACCAACAATCTGCCGGGGGCTTTTACATTGAGTGCTTTTATATCGCCCACCCAGTTAAGTCCCCCACTCTATTTTCCGCATGATTTTAACCAAGGGCAGCCTAAAAAGAGGCATCTGCCGCTAAGGCATTGATAAATCAGCTATATTTGCAAAACACGAACATAAACCAAAGTGAAGTCCGCCACGGCATGACGAAGCCGGCGAAAGACAGACACACGACCCGAAAGAAAAGATGCGCCCAAGCATAACCAATATCCTCCTCACACTCCTCATTTGCATTTGCGCCACAATAGACGTCCATTCGCAGACCAAGCGAACCCAGACCGAGGCTGAGCCAGGCGAGCGAATAGACCAGCTGCTGACTCGCAAAGGAGTGGACACAAGCCGCAAACAGCTCTTCATTGCCCTCAACTGGCGGATATTGTCAGACAACGACGGACTGATGCTGGGATATAAATACTCACTCCCCACGGCCGAGGACATAAAGAGCGAAAAAGAGATAGTGGAGCGAGAGAAGAAAGCAAGGGAGGAGTATAGGCAGCAGAAGAAAACAGGACTCGCAACAGCAAACACACAGACCGCCAAAGCTGCGGCAAAGCAAGAGAAGCCTAAACAGGTAGTAGAGCCACTCTTCGGCAAAGAGAACGAGACCGTCAAAATAGTAGACAGTAAACTGGAGGGCGCAACCTATTACTTAGTCTCGGGACATGGCGGACCAGACCCTGGAGCCATGAGCACATATGGTGGTCAGACCATTTGCGAGGACGAATACGCCTATGACGTCATTTTGCGACTCGCCCGCCAATTGATGAGCCACAGGGCCAAAGTCCACATAATAATCCAAGACCCGAACGACGGCATCCGCGATGACGCAGCGTTGGCATGCGATGACGACGAGACATGCATGGGAGCCCCAATTCCGCTTGACCAGATTAAGCGTCTGCGCCAAAGGTCAGACTCCATCAACTCGCTGTATGCCAAAGAGCGCAAAGGTTATTGCCGGTCAGTCTTCATCCATGTGGACAGCCGGTCAAAAGACAAGCGCATAGACATATTCTTCTACCATTATCAGAAGAGCGTGCGCGGAGAGAGGTTGGCCAAGTGCCTGCAAGCCAAGATGACAGAGAAATATGCCAAGCACCAGCCCAACCGCGGGTTCTCGGGCGAGGTGAAAGAGCGCGACCTCTTCGTTTTGCGCGAGACCAACCCGGCTGGCGTCTTCATAGAGATAGGCAACATCCAGAACGACATGGACATGGTGCGCTTGGCCAAATCAAACAACCGCGAGGCCATGGCCCGTTGGATAGCGGAGGGCATGATTGAAGATTTTCAGAAACAATAAGCCCCGCCGATGCGTAAGAGTGCGCAGAAGCGATGAAAAACAATAACAACTACAGGGAGACTCAGAAGCCGACGACATATAGCGTCAAGAGCGACTGCACAGTGCAGGAGTTCTTTGAGCGCCAGATGCAAGGCAAGAGCAAGACGAGTCAACGCCAGCTGCTGAGCAAAGGCGCGGTGCGAATAGGCGACAGAGTTCTGCGTCACTTGGACGACCTGATACTTGCAGGTTCGACAGTGACAATAGCCCCCAAGCCCGAGCCACAGTTCGTGATGCCGCAGGGGCTGCGCATTGTATATGAGGACGACTGGATAATAGTGGTGCACAAAGACTCTGGCCTCTTGACCATAGCCACGGAGACCGAGAAAGAGCACACCGCGTTCGCCTATTTGTCGGCCTACCTTAAATTCTACAAGCGCACCGACAAAATATTCATAGTCCACAGGATAGACAGGATGACCTCCGGCCTCCTGATATTCGCCAAGAACGATAACGTCCAGCGCATCTTGCGCTCCAACTGGGACCAGATGGTGCTGAGCCGCCAATATGTGGCCGTAGTCGAAGGGCGGATGGAGTACACCGAGGGGACAGTCAGCACATGGCTTGACGAGGACCCGGCCACAACGCGCGTCTACGTGAGCCGCCCGGGTGTTGGCAAGAGAGCCGTGACGCACTACCGTCTGATTGACGAAGTGCCGGGCCTCTCACTTCTCGAATTGGAGCTTGAGACCGGGCGAAAGAACCAGATACGCGTCCACATGAGGCACATTGGCCACACATTAGTCGGCGACAAGAAATACGGTTCGAAGATAGACCCCATCGGCCGTCTCTGCCTTCATGCGCGACAGATTGAGTTCGAGCATCCCATGACCGGGCGCATACTCAACTTTGAGACCCCGATACCGAGCGAATTCCTGAAACTCTTCCCCCACAAAGAGACGGGCAAAGGGAACAAAGGGTAAGTCGGTCGCACATTATTCAAACAGAATCACATTACAGTTAAACAGCTAAAAACACAGAAGTATTATGATTAATTTGATTATCACCCTCGTCCTCGGCGGTCTCGCAGGATGGCTTGCTGGCCTCATCATGAAGACCCGCAGCGGCATCATCGTCAACATCATCGTCGGCATTGTCGGCGGTTGGCTTGGCGGTTGGCTTCTTGGCGGCCTCATCGGTGGCAGCTTTGGCAGCTTCATCACGGCAGTCATTGGCGCAGTGATTCTCCTCTTCATCATTAAACTCATACGCAAGTAGGAGACGCGGCTCTCACACGAGGGCATGTGAAGAAACAGAAGTGAAGGCGTTAACCCGAGGGGGTTGACGCCTTTGCTTTTTTTGTGAGGGGTACATTACTTTTTGGACTTACATACTACCGCACATCACGCACTCAACATATGATAAGATCGGGGATAGGCGAACAATGTCAAGCCCCCATAAGATGGCATATTGACGTTGAATGAAGCAAAAGATAGTCGTGGGAATGCGAGAATAATCCACACAAAAGTCCATAAAAGTGTATTTGAGCCGCATAGAGAGCCTGTTAGAGACTAATACACCAATTTGGCATCTTAAATCCACCACCATTTGATGAAAAAATGTTACTTTTGGTTTCGGAAATGGCAGTACGGCGCGAACAGACGAGGAGGTTAAGAGAGCCTCAGAGGCGGTTCGCCATGCCATGACAGAAGACCGAAAAAGGAAAAAACTACATACCCCAAAATGGAGAAAGAGAAGATTGGCATGGCGAGCGACCACGCCGGCTATACCATGAAAGAGGCCATCAAGGCCCGCCTTGAGGCTGCTGGTTACGAGGTGGTGGATTTTGGCACCCACTCGGCAGACAGTTGCGACTACGCTGACTACGCCCACCCGTTGGCACACGCCATAAGCACTGGCGAGTTGAAGCGCGGCGTCGCATTTTGCGGCAGCGGCAACGGCATCAACATGACACTGAACCATCACACAGGAGTGCGCTCGGCCTATTGCTGGCAAGAGGAGATAACGAGCCTCGCACGTCAGCACAACGATGCCAACATTTGTGTCATGCCGGCACGTTTCCTTCCTGAGGAGACATGCTGGAAGTTGGCTCAGATTTTCCTCTCGACCGAGTTTGAGGGCGGTCGTCATCAGAGGAGGATTGAGAAGATAGACAGGTTCTGAGCCGTCTCTTTTCACAAAAAGGTAAAAAGACAATCAAGACAGAAATAAAAACGTAACCGAAAATACTATGTCAAACGCAACACAGAAAGCAGCAGATAACATCAGAATCTTGGCTGCCTCGATGGTAGAGAAGGCCAACTCGGGTCACCCGGGTGGAGCCATGGGCGGTGCCGACTTCGTCAACGTCCTCTTCAGCGAGTTCCTCGTATACGACCCCAAGAACCCCCGTTGGGAGGGTCGTGACCGCTTCTTCCTTGACCCGGGTCACATGAGCCCGATGCTCTACTCCACCCTTGCGCTCACTGGCAAGTTCACCCTCGACGAGCTCAAGCAGTTCCGTCAGTGGGGCTCACCCACCCCTGGCCACCCAGAGGTCAGCGTAGACCGCGGCATTGAGAACACCTCTGGTCCTCTCGGACAGGGTCACACCTTTGCAGTTGGCGCAGCCATTGCCGCCAAGTTCCTTGAGGCGCGTTTTGGCGAGGTTATGGGTCAGACCATTTACGCCTACATCTCGGACGGCGGCGTGCAGGAGGAGATTTCGCAGGGCGCGGGCCGTTTGGCTGGCACCCTCGGCTTGGACAACCTCATCATGTTCTACGACTCGAACGACATCCAGCTCTCAACCGAGACTAAGGACGTGACGAGCGAGGACACCGCAAAGAAATATGAGTCTTGGGGCTGGAAGGTCATCAAGGTAGAGAAGGGCAATGACGCTGACGCACTGCGCGCAGCCATCAAGGAGGCACAGGCAGTCAAGGGCCAGCCTACCCTCATCATTGGCCACACCGTGATGGGCAAAGGCGCCATCAAGGCAGACGGCAGCAGCTACGAGCACAACTGCGCAACCCACGGCGCACCCCTCGGCGGTGACGCTTACCGCAACACCATCACCAACCTCGGCGGCAACCCCGACGACCCATTCCAGATCTTCCCCGAGGTCAAGGAGCTTTACGCTAAGCGTGCAGCTGAGCTTGAGAAGATTGTGGCAGAGCGCAATGCGAAGAAAGCCGCATGGGCAAAGGCTAACCCCGAGCTTGCAGCAAAGCTTGAGCTCTTCTTCTCAGGCAAGGCACCCGAAGTCAAGTGGGATGCCATTGAGCAGAAGCCGGGTTCAGCAACCCGTGGCGCTTCGGCAACCGTCCTCGGCGCACTCGCTACCCAGGTTGAGAACATGATTGTGGCATCGGCCGACCTCTCTAACTCGGACAAGACCGACGGCTTCTTGAAGAAGACCCACGCCTTCACCAAGGGCGACTTCACTGGCCAGTTCCTTCAGGCTGGTGTGGCAGAGCTCACCATGGCATGCGTCTGCATCGGCATGAGCCTCCACGGTGGCGTCATCCCCGCATGCGCTACATTCTTCGTATTCTCTGACTACATGAAGCCCGCCATCCGCATGGCAGCCCTCATGGAGCAGCCCGTCAAGTTCATCTGGACCCACGACGCATTCCGCGTAGGTGAGGACGGACCTACCCACGAGCCTGTTGAGCAGGAGGCCCAGATTCGCCTCATGGAGAAGTTGCAGAACCACAGTGGTAAGAACTCAACCCTCGTTCTTCGCCCCGCAGACTGCGAGGAGACCACGCAGGCCTGGAAACTCGCCATGGAGAACACCTCAACCCCGACGGCTCTCATCTTCTCACGCCAGAACATAGCCAACCTGCCCGCAGGCAACGATTACTCGCTGACCGCCAAGGGCGCATATGTCGTAGCAGGCTCTGATGAGAACCCCGATGTTGTCCTCGTGGCATCAGGCTCAGAGGTCTCAACCCTCGTGGCTGGCGCAGAGTTGCTCCGCAAGGATGGCGTCAAGGTTCGCATCGTCTCCGCTCCTTCTGAGGGCCTCTTCCGCACCCAGAGCAAGGAGTATCAGGAGAGCGTCATCCCAGCCAAGGCTAAGAAGTTCGGCATGACCGCCGGCCTGCCCGTAACCCTTGAGGGTCTCGTAGGCACCGATGGCAAGATCTGGGGTCTTCCTTCATTCGGTTTCTCAGCTCCTTACAAGGTGCTGGACGAGAAGCTCGGCTTCACTGGCGAGAACGTCTACAAGCAGGTCAAGGAGATGCTTTAAAAAGCTCTCACTGATTATAGATTAACAGAAATTCCCCCGAGGTTGCAACCGCAACCTCGGGGGAATTTCTGTTTTTGGGGAGTGCCAACTACACAGGCATACCTCCTTAAAAAACAGCAAAGCGCGGCGGAATCGAGTCATCCGTCGCGCTTTGTTATGAAGGGGATTACAGATACCCAAAGTCGCCCAAACGTCAGTTAGGCGTTTTCGGCTTCGTGCTCGCCATTTAGCTCTGTAGACTCATTATTTTCTGGCATTTTCACCTTGAACTGGCTGACCACATTATTGAGCATTTCGGCAGAAGAAGCCAACTCCTCGGCACTTGCAGCCAGTTCCTCAGCCCCGGCGGCATTCCTCTGCGTGGTCTGATTGAGGTCAGCAATTGCGGCGTTGATATGCTCAGCGCCTTGCCCTTGCTCTACGCTTGAGACCGTTATCTCCCTCATCAGGTCGACCACCTCATGGAGCTGTGGGGTCACCTCATCAAGTTTAGAGTCGACCTCCTCGGCGGCATGGATACTCGCCTCGGCCGTCTCGGAGACAGAGACTGCCGTGCCTTTGGTTTGCTCCGCGAGCCTGCCCACCTCGCGAGCCACGACAGCGAAACCACGGCCACGCGAACCTGCGCGCGCAGCCTCGACGGAGGCGTTGAGGGAAAGGATATTAGTCTGACTGACAAGGGCGTTGATATTCCTGATGGCGAGGGCGATCTTCTTAGATGCAGCCATGCTGTCGGTCGAGATGTCGGCAATATGACTTATGGCGGCATCGCTGTCTACCATCAACTTGCTCGTCTTCTTAGAGTTCTCCGTGTTTTGGTGAATGATGGACGTCATCTCCTCGACCGACGAAGCAATCTCCTCAAGGGACGAAGCTTGATTGTTTGCGCCGTCAGAAATGGCGAGTGAGGCGCGTGAAATCTCCTGACTCTGGGAGCGGAGGGCGGCAACGGCGTCTTGCACCTCCTCAATGGTGTCTCGCAAACTGTCTTGCATATCTAAGACACTTGCAGCGAGGACATCAATCTCGTCACCAGTGTTGTAGACCTTGACCTCTTGCGTCAGATCCTTCTCAGCCACACGGCGGGCGGCCTCGGCCACATCGCTGATGGGGTTGGTTATGTGGCGACGCACATAGCGGTAGCAGAAGAATACGACAAAGAGGCTGAAAAACGTGCCACCGCCAAACATAGCGATGCCAAGATAGCCCATGAGGACCTGCGCATGAGAATATTCAATGCCAGTGAAAAGCGTGGCGCAGAGAGTCCCGTCATTGCTTTCGATGGGCGTATAGATGACAGAGAAATCTCGGCCAGCGACAGTGCTCGACCCCACGAAAGGGACATGCGACACATAGATGGAGTCGCTGACGGCCCGATCCTCGACCTTGATGCCGGAGAGTCGTTTCTTGCCTGCCTCGTCCCTGATGGTGGTCTGCGTAAACACACTGTTGGCCACAATGCCAAGATCTACCTGATAACGTTCCTTGAGACCATCAAGAAAGGCAGGGTCATTCAAGTGGCTCAACACAAAAGTAAGGGTTGCCACAGGAGTGAAACCATCATGACCATAGAACGTGCGTGTGACGACAGAGCACACACCAAGATTGCCAACCTCGGCATAACCACTATAACAGCCATTTTTGAGCTCGGCCATAAGTTTGGAGACCTTCTGACCGCCTTGAAGGGAACTTAACCTTTGCGTGCAGTTTATCACAGAGCCCTCGGGATCAGTGAGTATATAGCCATAGAAAGAGCCGGCCGCGGCAACCTCATCAGCCAAAATCTCAATAGGCTCATACTTGCCACGTCGGAGCGAGTCGAGCTCGGCAGCGTGGTTGGCGGGAATCTTGACCATGAAATCGTCGAGCGTATTGGCACCGACCATGATGTCGGCCTGGATGCCCTTGGTGACACGTTCGAGCTGAATGGCGAAATAATCCTTGAAAATGAGCTGTCCGCCGACAACCATGTTAAGGATATTGACAATGCCAAGCACAAGGGCGAAAACCCCGAGGAGAATGAACATCTTGGCATGCAGGCTCATCTGGCCGCGACTCAACTTTTTGATTCTGCTAAGTGCCGATGACTTAAGCTTCTTGAGCTTCTTCTTTACTTTGGCCATAGGTACAAGAGGTGTGACAGGTGATAGGTTTAGGTTTAATGATTTTATAGTTTTATGAAATTAGCAAAAAAAACTATCACTTAGTCTGTCAGTATTCAATTTCTCCAATATTAACTTGGATATGAAAAGCACATGACAGGAGACCGCAAAACCGCATAACATAAAGCCGTCAGGAAGAAACAATTAGAGAGGAATGACGTAATACGTATGCAGTGAAAAATTACCTAAAGATGAAGACCTACATAGCCATGTGCATTGCCGTCCTTGGAATGGCGGCACACGAGACGGCGAGGGCGCAAGCCGTGAGCCAGACAGTGGACAACGTGACCTACGCCATTTACGAATATAACAACACAGCTGGGGCTGTGAACGTGGCGAGCGGCGTGACAGACGTAGTCATAGCTGGCGAGGTGCAGAAAGATGGCAAGACATATAAAGTAGAGATGGTGGAAGACAACTTTGCGGCAGGCAATGCCGACGTGACGAGCGTCACAATAGGCGAAGGGGTCAAGTATTTGGGAATAGGCGTCTTCCATGACTGCGTCAAGTTGGCCAAAGTGACGATACCTTCATCACTTGAAGCAATTTTTGAGGAGGCCTTTGACGGCTGCACAGCCTTGGCAGAGAAACCGAAGATATAGAACGCCATCAGCAAAGTCAGCCCGTAGGACAAAAAAACGTTAAAGTGGGGAAAATAATCAGTCGAAAGCACAATAAAGCAAAGTTCACTTGCGTTTTATGTTTGTGAAAGGGGACGGGAAACGCCACACGACGCATTAAAGCCCCCGAAATAAACCACATGGCAACATGCGGAAAAAGTAACAAACATAGCCTATGACATTAAAAGCTACTACATTTAGAAACGGGGACTGGGTTGTTTTGACCAAGGAGTTGAAAGAGAAGGGCTCGATTGATGACTGCACGATGTATTGCGTGACGCACACGAAGAGAACAGACAGCGAGGAGGCAGGGAAAGACATCGTATTCGCAGAAAAAATAGAGCGTTTAGACGCTGTCGACGCAGAGGCTGAGAAGATATTCGACTTTTCCGAAAACTTCACTGCCACGGGGATGCGAGATATGGACGTAACGCTGGAGCGTCACATGGGCATAATGAGCCTCATCTTCGGCAGCCAGACGGACAAAGAGCGCAACGAGATGGAGGAGCAGTATTGCGACTACCTCGACGAGCGCAAGGCTTTCTATGATGACGAGCTGGAGTTCTCGGCGGCTGACTATGCATTGGCACAAGCGGAGTAACAATAAAGAGCGGATACCCTTTCTTTAGGGGACGGGTGGACGCAAAATAATAAACCGACGAGGTGCTGCGAAAAAGTTCGCAGCACCTCGTCGGTTGTTTTTAGCAAAGGGGGGGGGAGGGTTGCCGTCCCCCACCCCACCGCCATTTGGCACTCTAATTAGTAGAGCTTATAGACCACCTTGCCCCATCGGGCGGGCCAGGCTGGGAGGTCGATAATCTGACCATCGGGTGTGCGCTGCATCACCATCTCCTGAATGCCGATCATGCCTGAGCCACCGCGGTTGAAGTCCGGCGCCCAGTCGAAACCCATGTCATAGAAAGCGGGGAAGCGATATGGGCCGTTGGCCATCTTCTCATAGTTGAGTTTAGCGGCCTCGTCAGCCAGTCCCAAGCACGCAGCCCAAATATTGTCTTGTTTCCAGCCGCGGGCGGACTTCATCTCAATGGACCATGGGTCGAGCGTCCACGTGTCAATAGCCACTTGGAGGTCAGGTCGTCCGACGCCAAAGACACGCCACGGGAAGACGGGGTACATCTGCGTGGTCTCCACATTATTGATGCGCGCCCAAGCGACGGCAGGTGATATAACCTTGTGTCCGTCAATGTAGCGGAAAGGAATCTCAGGCACGTGGCTGACCAGCGTCTTAGCCTTGGCAATGACATCGGCAGGCTTGCCTACCTTGGTGGCGTAGTCCACCCACGCCTGACCGACCACCTGAAGCGCAGCCACAGTGCTGCACGGGTTATACGCCATCTTGTGAGTCTCGGCACCGGCTCCGGGATAGATAACCAGCTTATCGCCCTCAGCGAGAGACAACTTGCCCAGTTTGAGAGCCTCGTATTGATAGTGCTCATCAAAGAAAAGGAGGCATTGCCAGATGAGATCCTCATAGTCCGCAATGTCCATATTCTGATATTTGTTGGCCTCAAGCGCCATCATGCAGAACTCGAGCGACGTATCCCACAGATACTCAAGCCAGGCGTTGCTCTCCACTCCCCTATCCTGTCCGGGAGCGTGCTCACCATACTCGGCGGGGTTAGGGAGTCCGAAGCACTCCATCTGCTCGGTGAACGATGCGCCATCATGCCCCCAGTAGAAACGGGTGCGCGCCGTGGCGTTGCCAAGCATCCTCTTATAGGCGTCAAGCTGGACACGGAGCATCTGCAAGTCGCCCGACTTGACCATGGGCCAGTATACAAGACGTTGGTTTTGCGCAGTCTGAGTGCCGCCACCCCAGCAGCGGTAGTCGGGTGTGAACTTGCGCGACGGGTCGACGAGCGACGGGTCGAAAGTGAAGAGGCCACCATTGAACTTAGTCACCCAACGTCCGCTCGCATTGCATCCGAGCATGAAACGCATGAGGTCATAGTTGCGGAGGATGACGGCTGCCGAGTCGGTAGGCTCAGGCTCGGAGAGGTTAGACTCAGCGCGCGGCAGATAGATGTGACTGCGGCTCCAGAAATCGGCCCACCAATAGGCAGTGCGGAGACGCGAGTCGGCTGGTTTGCGGGCTGCGGCAGGAGCGTCTGGGTAGGATGTGAGTCGCACGTGGACATCGAACTTTTTGGCGTCGCCCTCATAATTCCACGCTGTGAAATCAGTGTCGATATATTTACCTTTTGAGGTTCCCGTGTATTTTAGGGCGGGGACACTCATTTCGCCTCTCATCTCAAGACCTGCCAAAGGATTGTAGAGCGAAGCCTTGATGGGGTCGAGCCCCTCGATTGCCACAGTGCGGTCGAAGATGGTCTCCTGACGGTTGACATGGCTGAACGTGACAGAGTGCGCGGATGGCGAGACCGAGTCGGCATACATCATGCAGTCGCCTGACAGCCATTTGTATGCGCATTGCATACGCGCATCGGGAGGGACGACCTCATCCTTGGTGCGCCAGCTCTCGTAGCTCAGCGTGGCGTGGCGTTTTGTCTTGCCGTCAACTTGGATATAGATGTCTGGCGAAGTGGCGTCGGACCAAATATTAATGCTCATGTCGGCACACGAGATGGTCATCAGCCCTGTCGAGACTTCCAGATTTTGGCGGAAATCACTGCCTGCAAGGACGTTATCCGAGAAACGAAGACGCAGACGCCCTGCCTTGAGCAGCGTGTTGTTCTCGTCTAACCATCCGCTCTGGCACATATAGATGAGCAGGTCGCCATTCTCAACCCAGACATTCAATCCGATGTCGTGGCCACCCACGGGCATAGACTCCGACGAGTTTTTGCTTTGGCTGGTCCAAGTGTAGTCATGCGGCACGTGGATCCCGCCATCATTGGCGAGAGCGGCCACAGAGGATAAGACAGCCACCGAGGCGAGGGCGGCGTGTTTAAGAAGATGAAACATGGTTGCGCTACATTAATTATAGGCAAACATAATGCATATTATTCATATTTTTACACCAAGATTGACGCTCATAAACAAAACTGCCCGATGACACAAACAAAACTGCCCATAGTCCTCATTGCCATAGCCACTATCATGACATCATGCGGAACAGACCAGCCCATTCGCTGGGACGAGAGCGCCATGGTGGTGGATAGCGTTATCCAAATGGCGGCCGACGGGCGCGTATTGAGCCGACAGGCGTATTATTATGACGCCGAGGGGAGGGACACGCTCATAACTTTCGATCATGGTGAGGGCAAGGGCGAAGCGAGGTCAACGTATAACGACAAGGGCAAAGTGATACGCAGACTTGTCACATTGGCTGACCATGTCACAAGAATTGAGTACACATATGACAACAGCGGAAACCTCGCCCAGCAGGACATGACAACGGAGAGCATGGACGAAAAGCTACATGCGCACACAATATTCACCAACGACAGCACAGGACAGCAGACGCAAAGCCACTCAGTGACCGACGCAGGCGATGAGGTGATGATAAGCATGACATATGACAACCACGGGAACAAGGAGTCCGAGACTCACTCCGTCCGCCAAACGGGTGAAACGGAATGGGTGAACGAGCAGCGGCAGGAATGGGTGTGGGAGCAGACCAATTCGCAAGACAGCGCGAAATGGGTACAATCGGCAGCTCGCCTTATGATGTGGGAGGATGGAGACTGGCACGAAGTCAGCAGCGAGAAAAACACGTATAAGGATGGCAGGATAGTAAAACAGGAGCAAAGGGCGGATGATGTCCTGCTGTTAATCACGACAGAATATGACGAGGCGGGGAACGTCAGGAGAGAGTTGACTTATTCAACGCAGAACGCAGACGCCCCACTCCAAGAGACGGACATCATTTCGGGCAAAGAGTACAAGTATGTGACAAACTGCAAAGTAGAGACGCATTTTAGTTGGGCGGCGGGACGAAAAGAGGCTGAACTGATTATTTATACGTATGCGAGGAGGAGGTGAGGGAGGAGACCTAACTTCAAGTTCAACATCTTGGGCAAGTATAAGTACACATGGCAGTCAAGCGAGGGTGTTAATTATGATAAGATTGGCGGGACAAGATTGGCTGACTCCCATTAAAGCGACATACCGAGCCACAAACTCAATGAAAGGAGTTATATTTGCACCCAAAGAAACAAATCACCAATGGCAGAAAACCTGAAATTTGACGAAATAAGACCATTCCGCGACAACGAAGTCCCAGAGGTCATCAAGTCCCTTTGCGAGGTGCCCTACTTCCTCAACATACTGGGGCGCCTCATCCCCAACGTCCCTGTTGAAGCCATTGTGGCCAAGCTCAAAAGCCTGCGCTCGGTAAGCGAGTTCCAGCACGAGTTCATAATCCCCTACCTCAGGGGGTTGGAGAAAAATTGCACCGACGGCATCACGGCCAGCGGACTTGAGGGGCTCGACCCCAAGGGTGGCTATATCTTCATGTCCAACCATCGCGACATAATCCTCGACTCAGCCTTCATGAACGTCATGCTGGATGTCGCCGGGCTTAACACAACCGAGATAGCGATAGGCAGCAACCTGCTCATCTATGACTGGATTGTGGACTTGGTCAAACTGAACAAGTCATTCGTGGTGAAGCGCGACCTGCCAGTGCGCCAGATGATGGAGGCCTCGGCCACGCTCTCCGCATATATCCGCGACAGGATAACTGAGGGGCATCAGAACATATGGATTGCCCAGCGCGAGGGCCGATCAAAAGACGGCAATGACAAGACCCAGGGCGCGGTTCTCAAAATGCTCAACCTGAGCGGCAATAGCGACATCATATCCAACTTCACGGAGCTGAACATCGTGCCTGTGGCCATTACATATGAGTATGACCCGTGCGACGCGCTGAAAGCATACCAATATCAGCAGAAGCGCGACAACCCAGAGTACAAGAAGAGCAAGAACGAGGACTTGACCCACATGTCCACAGGTCTGAACGGTCGCAAGGGTCACGTGCACTTCGCCTTTGGCACGCCCATCAACAGCGAGCTGCCCAAACTTGCGGGCATGGCTAAGAATGACCAGATTACCGCCATCGCAGAGATGATAGACCGGCAGATTTACACCAACTACCGCCTCTATCCTGACAATTACATTGCCTTGGATGCGATAAGTGGCGAGGCTAAACACTCAGACCACTACACAAAGGAGCAGCGCGACGCCTTCATGACCTATGCCGACCAGAAGATTGCGGCCATTGAGGGAGCTGACCATGACTATGTGCTTGGCCAGATGCTGCAAGCATACGCCAACCCGCTGATTAATCAGGAGAAGACCCTCGGAAAATAAAGAAGCCAAACACACATAAAAGCGCATCCCCTCATCTGTATTATCAACAGATGAGGGGATGCCTCTTTTTATTAGGATGCTCCGCAGACAATAGCGGCATCAGAGCCAATGCTATTGCTGACGAACTAAGCCCTGCGGATGCTTATTTGACCCCAAACTTATAGATGGTGGTCTGAGTGTAGGTCTCACCCGGCTTAAGGATGGGAGACGGGAACTCGGGCTTATTAGGGGAATCGGGATAGTGCTGAGCCTCAAAGCAGAAAGCGCCGAAACGGTCGAACTTGAGGTCGCCACGAGAATACTCTCCGCCGAGGTAATAGGCTGTGTAGAACTGGAAACCCGGCTCGGAAGTGCGGAAAGAGAGCGTGCGTCCGCTTCGTGGGTCGTAAGCCTCGGCAGCGTCACGGAGTATTCCGCCCAGACCGTCAATGACGAGGTTGTGGTCATAGCCGTCATCCGAGTGGTAGATGCGGTCGCCAATCTTGTGAGGGAGGATGAAGTCGAGCATAGTGTCCTTGACGCTTGCGACCTCGCCAGTGGGGATGTTATTCTCATCCTTGGGCGTATATTTGGCGGCGTGCATGCTGACCTCAGTGTCAAGGATATTGCCCTTGCCCGCCAGATTGAAGTAGGAGTGGTTGGTCAGGTTGAGGATAGTCTTGCGGTCGGTTGTCGCCTTATAGTTAATCTGCAACTCGTTCTCCTGATTGAGGCAGAAGAAGACGGTCACTGTGAGAGTTCCGGGATAGCCGTTCTCCATGTTGGGGCTGACATATTGCATGGAGACTCCCACACGCTCCTCACCGTCGATGACAGACGCGTCCCACAGCTTGGTGTTGAAAGAACCCGAGCCGCCGTGGAGGTGGTTGGGTCCATTATTAATCTCGAGTTGATAAGTCTTGTTGTCGATGGTGAACTTGCCCTCGGCAATGCGGTTGGCGAATCGGCCTACCGTCGCGCCGAAGAAGAAGCCATGGCTGAGGTACTCGGGGTCGATGTACTTCATGGGGTCGTCAAAACCCATGACCACCTCGCCGATGTTGCCATTCTTGTCGGGTGTCGTGATGCTTGTGATGGTTGCGCCAATGTTGGTGATTTTCACCGTCATCCCTTTGTCGTTAGCGAGGGTGAAGAGGAGCGCGTCCTTGTCGCCCACCGTCCCGACCTTTGTCTGTTCAATTTTCATGGCCTTTGGTGTTAGAATTCATTGTGAGGAGAAGAGACCGCCGTGTGTTTCATCGGGGTGAGCAGCGGGGAGAGGCCTCACCTTGACAACGGCGAGCCAAATATAGCCATTTTCTTAAAAAGAAACAACACATGAGTGGTGTGTGGTGAGAAGTTTTAACAGAAACGTAAAGAGGAGGTAGGCAGAAAAAGTTCAGAGGGTTCGCCTCCATTGCAGAAGCGAACCCTCTGAAGAGTTATTGTTGGGCATGGATCAGAAATCGAAACCAACCTTAAAAATAAAGCCATTGACGGTCTGTTCGGGGTTTTCCCTGTAAGAGTAAAACAAGTGCGCGCCATAAGACTCCAGCACAAGGCTTTGAGCCGTCACCTTCCGCGCCACGTAGCCGAAAGCGAAAGAGACTCCAAAAGTCTCATTGATGGCGCATCGGCATCCCAAGGCCTCGTTGACATACATACCACCCTCATTGTTGACATAGGCGCCAATGCGGGCGTCAACGAAAGGGCAGAACCTTGTTTTGGTCAGATTGGTCCTGAGGTTGAAGAAGACAGGGATGTCCGCCTGCGATTCACGATATTCATAAGGGTGTCCGCTCACATTGCCCCAAGAGCAATAGCCGGTGAAATCAAAGCCAGTGCCAGCACCAATGAAAAAATGCGGGTTGAACTGGTAGCCATGCGAAGTGGTGACCTCGATTGTGCGAGGGCTGAGCTGACTGACATGGGCGCAATAGCCCACGTCAACAAAACCGTGGTAGCCTTTCTTGACGGACTGAGCGTTGGCGATGAGAGGCAAGGCCATAAGAATAGCGAGTAGAACTTTCTTCATAAGTGGAGCATTTAGTTTATTAGCCGTAAAAGCTTTTCATTTTTCTTTTCAAAGTCAAAGAACGGCATATCTTGCTCCATAAGTTGGCACAATGACGAAAAAAATGCAACAGCCTGCCACCGTTGGGCGACAGGCTGTTTGGCGGTCATGCCTCAACGGGATGACAAGAGGATGCGGTCATCAGGGATTTAATCCCACTCCACCTTGTCGCCCAATATCACACCATCTGCTGCATCATCGGCAGTGAATGTGGCACCGCGGTATTGAACGCAGAGGACGACGAGAGGCTCACTGCCATTGTTGCGGATGCTGCGGCGGCCGGCAGGAGCGACACGGACCACGCTGCCCTCGGTGATGGGGAACACATTGCCATCAACTTGAAACTCGCCTTTTCCGCCCAAGACGAAATAAAGCTCCTCGTGATTTTTGTGGGTGTGAAGGAAGCCTGTCTCCTGCCCCGGGGAGAAACTCTGGAAAGAGAACTCAGCCCCCGTGGCATTCACACTCTGGCCTCCGAACACCTTGCCTGGAATCTTAACCTCGGGAGAGAGCGTCATGACATAATCCTTGAGCTCTGCCATTTTGCCGAAATCGACAGCCGTGAAATTGGCGGCCTTTGCGATTGCATTTGCTTCTTTCATAACTTTCATTCTTTGCGTTGTTTAACTTTGCCTTAGGGCATTGAGCCTTTCGCCTGCCCTTTTTCGGACACAAAGTTGCGGAAGAAAGAGACCGTGCGCAAGAAGGCACAAAAGGGTAAGATGGTTACCGTCAAGTAACTATTGTGATTTTATCTGGCATGGCGAAATTAGGCATTAACTTAGATTAACAACCATCACGTAAGTGAATATGGGTAATCTGGTTACTTTTATATCCTATTACTGAAAACGAGGCACGTAGGAGGCCTGAAATTGATTAGAGCAAGAGAGCGATGTCAAGCGCGATAAAAGACAAAATGTATCCGGATTGTCCGATACGCAACGTCCTGACCCGGATTTGTGACAAGTGGTCGATGCTAGTCATCTACACATTGCATACGCACAGCGGCGAGGCACTCCGATTCAACGCTCTGCGCAAACTCATCCCGGACGTGTCACAAAAGATGCTCACAAGCACATTGAGGACATTGGAGGAGGATGGTTATGTGACAAGGCAAGTGTATGCGGAAGTGCCACCACGGGTGGAGTACTCACTGACAGAGAGGGCCATTTCACTTATCCCCATAATAGACAACCTGATAGGCTGGGCGGAAGACAACATGGCTCAGATATTGAGAGACAGGGAGATGGGGAATGAGTAGGTGTGGCTCAAGGTATTATTTTCTTTGAGATTGAGACGCGGATTGAGGGGATAGCCGAATTTCTTCATATATTGCGTTACAACCAGAGACTGACACTTGCGAGATATAATGGAATTCGTGAACATAAGCTACATATCCGGCCTGTCCACCATGTTTTTCGGCATGATGGCGTGGTTCTTTTGGAGGCGCGGGGAGTTGCTACATCGCCTTGTGGCATTGCTGACCGGCACTATCGCCATTGAGAGCGTCAAAGACTTCGTTTTCATAAATGCGGGTCTGTATGCAGACCCTATGGTATGGGACACGATAACGGCCATTGACATGGTCGCCGTGCCGATGTACGGATTTGTGCTGGCCGAGCTTATCAGGCCGGGAGCATTGTCACGCAGAACCATGATATTGCACGAGTTGCCGTTTGTCTTGATGCCGATTCTATATATCGCTTTGGGCGAGCAAAGGATATTCCACCTTGAAGTGGGATATGCGACCATCTACGGCACCGGCATTTTAATCTGGGCCATGGTCAACATCCCCAGATATAACAGGCATCTGAAGGAGTTATATTCATATACAGAGAACATCAACCTTGGCTGGCTCAGGGTCATCCTCTATACATTCTATGTCATCTTGGGGATTTGGGTCTTTGACTGCTTAGTGATCCACATTGACATGGAGTGCGTGTATCTGCTCTGCAACCTGGGGCTTTGGATGGTGATATCCTACTTCCTATACCGCCACGAAATGGTCATGGGCGAATTGTCGGACTGGAAGCCAGAGGCAGCGAGCGGCGTTGTTGAGAATAATGCGCTTGCCACAAAAATCGAGGAATTGTTCACAGTCCAGAACATCTACCTCACACCGGACCTGAAGTTGTCTGACATAGCGACAGCCGTAGGGTCGAACCGCACATATGTGAGCAACTATTTCAACCGCGGAGCATCGACCAACTTTTACGAATATGTGAACGCACGCCGTGTGGCGCACGCCTGCCGCCTGCTTACGGAGACCGACATGCCCATAAATGAGATTGGCAGGAACTCTGGTTTTTGCAGTCACGCAGCATTCTCAAGAGTCTTCTCAAAACACAAGGGATGCTCGCCGACAGCCTTCAGGCAATCGACCAGTCAAGCTCATTAATATGCTGTGTCATAGAGTAATGTATGTATTGTTAAGAGATTTTTACGAAGAGTAAAGCGTCAAGGGGTCTTCTTTTTACCCGTTGTCAAGTGATAGATTGGCTTTCCCTATAATTTTAGAGGAAACCAATCTTTTTCACATATGTTCGGATTAAAAGACTTTCTGCTTGAGACCTCAAACGCACCTCGCCGCTGCCTTATATATTTGATTTTAATCTCGTGCAGCATAGGCTTCGCAGTATGGGACGGAGGCGGCTGCGACCTAAAAGCCGACGGGCCTAAGATTTGCCTCAGCAAGAAGACGACCTTGCGGCAGCGCTTCGACAGCGACACAATATGCACAACCCTGGCGGCAAGAGACAGCGTCAAGGTGCTGGGGATTGACAAGTCCTCTTTCGGCCAGTTGTGGTTGGTGGAGACACAGAGGGGTGACATAGGCTGGATTGAGGCAGGTGACCTCCCACACATTAGACAAATTGTGACAGATGGGCATGACAAAGGGGACACAGTCACCATAGTGCGCACGGTGTGGCTTGGCTCTCATATCCATAAATACGCATACACAAACAGCAAGGGCGAGGAGAAAGAGCGCTCCACAGATGATTTCATACCAGTCCTTGACGGATTTGCGGATTACCAATACAATCGAGATGGGCGTGCCGGGGTGTGCAGCAATCGGAAATTTGAAACCGAGACACTCGGCAAGACACTCAGTGAGGTCAACGATAAGTTTGGCAGCCCAGTGTTATTGCACATGACACCCAAGGGCATGGAGGCGCAATATTCATGGAAAGTGTTTGAGCCATTGACAGGCAAGATGCTCAAGCCGAACGTGACATTCGGCACAGACTCCGTGGCCATTGCGGTCAGTCTGTCCGACCCCACAAGCCGCGGGGCATGGTGGCTGAAAACTCTTCCTTTGGCGAGCACGATTATCGACTGCCCTCTTACGTCACTCATGACACGCGGGTCGCGCTATGACGCCATAGGCGACACAATGCCCAGTGGCATAGTCAAGGTGTTGCAGATTTGCTTAGTGGTTATTGTGCTGATTTGCTATTTCTTCTGGATGTTTTTCACGCCTCAGCTTCCAGTGCTGCTGATGGGTTGGCTCATGAAATTCCCGCCCGTCTTCTACATACTCCCGGACAAATGGTTGAAAGGGCTGATGCTGTGCGTGTTCGGAGTCTCCTTCTATGTCTGGAGCATCGTGATGATGGCGTGGGGCATGTTCCCCGTCTTTAGTTTGCTCATTCTCATTTTGAGCTGGTATGGCTACGAGTTGGCGTCAAGCCCATTGTGCGAATATCCGCACATCCGCTGCCCCAAGTGCAGGCGCATGTATACCATTGAGTTTGAGCATAAGGATTTTGAGTACTCCGAGGAAAAGAGGGGAGAGGACGTGGTGCGCGGGAAATTGCTGGGTGAGCGCACATCCTCTTGGAAGGCATGGACAGAGGTCACGACTACATACAAATATGGTGACGGCCACACATCGAGCAGCAGCCACCGCCAGGATGTCCACACCCAGGCCCAGGATTATCGGACATATGAATACATCAGCTATGATGTCCTCTATCGCCTCGACCATTATCGCAAATATTATAAATGCACCAAATGCGGACTTGTGGAGGAGACGACCTCTGTCATCACCACCGAGCTTGACAGGCAGGAGAAAGGACGGTATGCGCATGAGACGGCTTATGGGGATGAGTATCGCAAGAGGTGGTAGAAGAAGCATAGCCATGAAAGAGATTATAAAACAGCTTGTTAGTATTTTTACTAAGATGGTAGAAAACGCAAAAGCTGGCGAATTTTGGAAGAACATCGACTTGGGGCGAACCGCATTTGGGATGATGTGCGAACTGCCAGACTGTTTGCCTGACGAGTTCAGCACCCCTGCGGAAAAGGGAGAAATCCTCTGCAATATGCTCGACCAGATGGACGAACTTCTGACGCCCCGGCTTTGCATCTCCATCCGCAACGAGATTGCGCGGCTCAATCCCGAGGATGAAGACAACATCCTCAAAAGCGGTATGCTGCAAGACTACATTAATCGGGACCTTTCCATGGAGGATTTCTGCAAAAAGTATAGTCGTCACCTACTTTTCGACCCCGTGGAACGCACCGAAAAATATGAGGAGGTGATCTTAGATGTTGAGACAGAGTGTGACAAACGTCTTTCCGGCCAACTGCGTGGCATGGGCTTCTGCTTTGCCTATTGGCATGAGAGGCAAGCAGCCTTTGCGAGCCATGGCATTGAATGGCGTTCACCGATGGAGATGAACCCGGGAGTTTTATTTGACTGACATGGAGAATGCGCCTTTTGAGGATTGGGTCATCCTGTTACAAATAGACTCATTCGAGGGCAAGTACTTCGTTCTCAACTTCATGGATTTCGGCGTACTCGATTTTCTGATTTCGCCTAAAGCACAGGAAGCGTATGACTTCTCTGACGTGAGGGGAATAGTATTGTCAACCTAAACACAGACGACGATGAACCAATATAATCATAGGGAACGACACCTTGAGAGACACAAACATTCGGCAGATGAAACTGCCGAAGAGGTGAGGACGTGCCCGTTCTGTGGCGCAGCCATGGAAGAGGACGATCAATTTTGTCCGGACTGCGGGTCTCCACGTGAAGGAATACGATGCCCTAATTGCGGCACCATGAGCCGACGAAGTTTTTGCAGCCACTGCAACACACCGCTCAACGACGTGGCACGCGAGGCTTTAAGGCAGGCAAAAGCAGACCCTGCATTCAAACGTGCGGAACAACTCGCCGCCGAGCTTGCCGAACTTGAAAAACAGATTGAGAATGCGGGAGCCGCACGGCCGAGAATGGACACCAGCCAAAACCAAGAGGCCCGCAGAGCCGCAAGCCGATATGCAGACCTTTTTGGGGACGTGTCATCAATCAAAGTTCCCGAGTCACCAACCATAAGACCCACACCCCGTGGTAAAGTGCTGACAGGGGACATCCTTGAGGCAGCCATTGCCGAATATAAAGCCAAGGCCCAGGAGTTGCAGCAGACAATAGCCTCGTTGCTCCCGCCACCATCCGCCACACCCGAGGAGCAACGCAACTTCTTCTGCGCCCGCAAGATAATGACAGTCGAGATGCGCGCCACCCGTCAGGAGTGGGTGTGCAACTTCTGCGGATGCCACCATCAGCAGCCCAGTGAGTGTGCATCGCCAGAACTCGGCGGCTCATGGATATTTGTAAAACAACCCACTCCTGTGGCTAAAATAATTTATGGGTAATGGCACAAAATAAACATTGGGGGGCTGCGCCACAGGAGTCTACGACAGCTGGAAACAATGGCTGGGGGGGCGCGCCACAGGAATCCACGACAGCTGGAGACAAGGGCTGGGGGGCTGCGCCACAGGAATCCACGACAGCTGGAAACAAAAGCTGGGGGGGCGCGCCACAGGAGTCTACTAATAGCTCACCCGCAAAAAGAACAGGAGGAAAGGCAGAATGCCCAGTATACTCATTCTATACGTTAGACGGATTGTTGTTCTCTGTCAGCCGAGTGATTTCAGACCAGTCAGGCGAAGCCATAATTTTCGATGTCGAGCATGAAGGAGAGCATTACGCGCTGAAACTTTATCGCCAAGGGGTTGTGCCGAACCATGAAGTGTTGCAGCAAATCATGGGCCTCAAGGGCAATGGGCTGTTGGTCGACATATATGCCCATGGCCTGTGGCATGACGAAGTGACGGGGGTGGACCATCATTACGAAGTGATGCAACTATGCGACGGAGGGTCACTCGCAACCATCAACATACAAGGCGACGAAAAGCGTCTCAAAGAAATAGCCTGCCAAATGGCGGCGGATCTTGATTTCGCCCATAGCAATGGGGTGCTGCACCGCGACGTCAAACCGGCCAATTTCCTTTTCACAGACAAATCGCAGACTCGTTTCGTACTCTCCGACTGGGGATTGGCCAAGACTCTAGACAAAGACAAGAGGGCAGTAACCGACGATGGGCGCACAAAAATATATGCCGCACCCGAGATGTACACCTACATCCCGGGCACACCTACATACGTCGGCCCCAAAGCGGACTTCTTTTCGATGGGCATGACACTGATGGCGCTCTGGATAGGCGAGGGAAAACTGTTAGCAGACGAGACAAAACTGGTCCACGACAAGCAAGAGGAGACCCTACCCTACCCCAGACGCGGCGAGATGAGCGACCACACTATCGGATTAGTCAAGGCTCTGACTCGTAGAAACCCGGAGGTCCGTGCTGGTTTTGAAGACGTTGTCCGCTGGTCCAAGGGAGAAAACATATACCAAGAGAGAGAGGACGATACGCTTGCCGAGTTCAAAATAGTGTTCAACGCCACCGATGGACTCATAGCCCATACGCCCAAGGAGTTGAGCGACATGATGTGGGGTAATCAGGAATTAGCAAAAAAATATCTCTATTCCGACAAGATTGCAGAATGGTTTCGCAACATCGAGAGACCAGAGTTAGCCATGGCGATGGAGGATATAACCGAAAACCGTTTCCCAGGTGACAGACAAGAGGGGCTTTATGCGGCCTGCCTTACATTGAACCCAGCCATGCCCTACCCCTTTCACAGCTCGGGCAAGGTTATCCACATCCATAATTTGAAAGAACTGGGCGACGCGCTTGAACAAGGAATTTTGAGCAAGAGGCACGTGGATGTCATGACCTCGGAGACCTTTCTGATGTGGGCCGCCACACGCGACGCCACTCTAGCCGGGAAAGCCATGAAGAGTTCAAAAGACGCATGGCGCATAGCCTACAGCCTTCTGCCCGAGAGGGGGTACGACTTCTGCCCTGTAACACAAAGCGCACTTGCCACAGCCGAGCAATTGGGCCGTCAGATAATGGCGGAATGCTCAGGAGAAGCCTCCGCTGCCCTGACTATGAGCCTTGACAGAAGATGGGCGTCGAGCCGTCTGCATGCCTATTTGGCATCGAAATGGATATACGACAAGCAAATTTCATGGATTAAATATTGCCTCGACATCAACTCGGCAGACAACCAAAAGAAATTCGCCCCCTACACACTCCGTGTGGCACAAATGAAGATTGCGGCAGGACTGATCGGGAGCGTGCCACCCATAAAAATCAGGGGCGACTCATTCGCCAAGCCCACCGACATAGAAGAGGCGGACTTAAGCGACTTCAGCACTGACGAGCAGGACATTATGGCCGACTGGCTGACACTTTTCTATCAAGAGGCCCCGAATGCCGACTATAAGAAAAAGACATACTTCCAACTGACATCGCAATATGTCGACATGCTCGGAAACTTGCCAGACTGCACCTATGAACTGCAATCACATGACGGGTTGACAGACATTCAGGCATCAATGCAAGCCTACAATGAGAATTGGCGCAAAGTGAAGATTTGGAGGTGGGTTGCCACCATTCTCGGTTTCATTCCCCTTCTCGTCATGATAGCCATTGGCACATATCTCACCATAGACATGGGCGCGTTGGACCTCTCAAGCAGCCTGAGTAAGGTTGGTTATTGGGTTGGGATTGGCATAGGCGGCATAGTCTTCCTCAATATGTTTGACGATGACTATGGCCTGATAGTGGCAGGCGTGGTGGGCGTTATTAGTTTCGCCCTCACCAAATTGGCGTTCGCTTTTCTTGGGATGATCGCCCCATGGTTTGTGCTTGGACTAATGCTCTTCGCCTTGATAACCATGGGTAAAAAAATCTTTTTCGGAGAGAAGAAGTATGTAGACGACCAATATACCGACATGGACTGGAGCGAGACGGTAGACCGTTACTATGTCGGCGTCTGCTTTGACTGCATGGACAAAGTTTTCCCCGAGAATGTGCCGGACGACTACCCAGTGTGCGTGATTGACGAGAGCACGGACAGGGCTTTGGAGGAATTGCCCAAAGTTCGCAAAAGTGCCATCTATATGCTCGGAATGAGTCTTCTGGGGGCTGCGCTTTGCTGGTTCACAGTGCGAGGGCTCTCTTCTCCGCAAGAGGATTCATCGCTGGCCATCGAAGTCCTCACAGGCAAATACGATGGCGACATCGCGGGAACGCCCGCCACAGTGAATTTTCTCAGGCTCTCCGATGGCTCAATCAAGGCAGTGATGAACATCCGCTACCGTTCTGGCGCCATTGAGCAGGACATGCAGGGAGCGATGCCAGAGAAATTCCCAGTCCTGCTGCCAAAGACCGATGAGCCGTCAATCTATTTGCGGATAGACACGACATATTCACGAGAATCAGTCATGATGGCTGAGGGCGTGTACTGCAACTCAAAAAATAATCATCGCAAAGTCACATTGAGAAAATAATGAACTGCCCGAAATGCAATAAGCCAAACCGGCCGTCGGCCCACTTCTGCAAATGGTGTGGGGCGGCAATATCGGCAATTGTCGAAGGATGCGCCACCGATCACGCTGCGCCACTCGACGCCTTGATTGACAAGCCCGAGATTAAATCGCAGCTCGAAGACATAGTCAATAAGGCCAAAGCCAAAACGGAATTTTGCCGACGCAACGGAATCTCCGCCAGGATGCAGCTCAGCTTTGTCATAACAGGCGATGCCGGCACTGGCAAAACCACTGTAGCTCAAACCATAGCCGCAGCACTTGCGGCAGCGGGTGTTTTGAAAAGTCATGTGGCAGAGGTTGTCAACCCGGTAGACTATGACAACTGGATAAAAAACCTCGACAAGCATGCGCAGAGGCTTGCCAATTCAGCCCTCGTCATAGAGGAGGCTCAAAAACTGGTGCCAGACGGGGAAGCTGGAGAGGTGGCCAAACTCGACCATATCCTGCAAATGGCGCACAAATGGCGAGAAGACGCCACCAAGCCTGTCGTGATTATCACAGGAGGCAAACGGCTCGCTGATTTTTTCTCACAAAACCCGAACTCAGCCGCCGCCATCAACTATTTCCTCGAAACCGATGAGATATCCATTGACGGGCTGTTGGGAATAGCGACACGGCAACTCGCGGAAAAATATCACAGGGCGCTCACGACAGAGGCCATAGAGAAGCTCAGACGCATTTTCGAGAACGACCGCAGGAATCCCTCAGACGCACTTGGCGCTGGAGGCCACAATGCGGCAACCCGCGCATATGGCATTGACATAGCCGCACTTGGCGCACCCGCCGGACCACTCGGCCCAGAGTATGTCAAAGGCAAGGAGTTCATCCCAAAGACATTGCCCGAGGTCATGGCCGAGTTCAACAAGTTTGTGGGTGTCGACGAGATTAAGAATGAGATTCGCACAGTTGCCAACAGCATTGAGCAAGACGCCAAGTCAGGACTGCCGCCCAGAGTCATGCACCATTATCAGTTCCTCGGCAATCCCGGCACAGGCAAGACCACCATGGCTCGCCTCTTTGCCGAGGCGCTCAATGCATTGGGAGCATTGCCCGTGGGGCATTTGGTGGAGGTGACAAAAGATGACCTCGTGTCGAGTTTTGTGGGCGACACGACATCAAAAGTCGTGTCCGTGTTCAAAAAAGCAATGGGCGGCGTGCTTTTTATTGACGAGGCGTATCAGCTCGGCAATGACGACCACGGCAAAGACGCCATAGCGACCATTCTCACCCAGGCCGAAAACAACCTCGGTAAACTGGTGGTAATCATGGCAGGCTACACCAAGGAGATGGGAGAGTTTGTCCAAATCAATTCGGGCCTTGACTCGCGGTTCGACAAGAGAATCAACTTCCGCGATTACACGGCAGAAGAACTCACCGAAATATTCAGGCGGCTCGTGGCATCATCAAAAGACGGATTGCGGCTTGCCCCTGAGGCAGAAGAGCAGGTGGGCAATGTGTTCAAAAAGATGTATCTCACCCGGTCGCGCACATTCGGAAACGCCCGAGAGGTCAAGAGCGTGTTCAACCGCGCCGTCGAGAACATGAAAAACCGTCTCGCATCCGCCCCCTCGTCAGGCTATCTCCTCACGATGAAGGACATAGAGGGAGAAGAGGGCAAGACGAAATCAGTGGAGGAGATACTCTCCGAATTCGACGACATGAAGGGCATGGAGCGTGTGAAATCGCAAATCAGAAGCATAGCCCGCTCCGTGGAGCTTAATCGCCGCCGCGCCCAGACGAACCGCGGACAAAGCAAAGTGCTCAACATACACATAGCCATCACGGGTAATCCAGGCACCGGCAAAACAGAGATAGCCAAACGCCTGGGGCGCATCTTCAAGGCCATGGGTGTGCTGTCTAAAGGTCACGTGGTGGAGCGCGAGCGCAAGACATTGCTCGACTCAATGGCAAACTCGGCCGGGGTCAACATGGACAAGGCTGTCGACGAGGCGCTGGGAGGTGTGCTTTTTATCGACGAGGCCTACAACCTCATCCCTATGAACAATCCTTCAGACAAGGATAAGGACGGGACGGCCGCCATTGAAGCCCTGATGACGCGCATGTCGGGCGACGCTGGAAAGTTCATCACCGTCATTGCAGGCTACAAAGCTGAGATTGACGAGTTCATAGCCAATGCCAACCCTGGTCTCGCTCGGCGTTTCACACACCGCATTCACATTGACGACTACCCGGCGGACGTGCTCGTCGAGATCTACAAAGGATTGGCAAAGAAAGACAATTTCGTCCTCACGCCCGCCGCGGAAGAGCTGCTGCAGAAAAAAGTCCAGGAGATGGTGACGATGAAAGACAAGAACTTCGGAAACGCCGGAGCCATGGTCAAACTATACGCTGAGACCATCGAACGGCAAGGCGACCGTCTGGGAGAGAGCATTGATGAGCTCACAGAAGAGCAGATGTTCACTATCGAAGCAGCCGACATTCCCTACGAATCGCCGAAAAGAGTGGACATAAGGCAATGCATGCGCGAATTAGACGCCCTCGTGGGGCTTGAGAGCGTGAAAAAGATGGTACGCGAGTTGGCCGACACCATCACCGTGGAGCAGGAGCGCGCCGCAGCTGAGAATAGGCAGCCCCGCTACCCGATGAGCCACTACCTGTTTCTGGGCAACCCGGGAACTGGCAAGACCACCGTCGCGCGCATCATGGGTGACATCTTCTACTCGTTAGGGCTTCTGCCAAGCAACAAACTCGTGGAGGTGAAGCCGGCCGACATGATTAGCGGTTTTGTGGGACAGACGGCGCCGCTGACCCGCAAGATGATGGACCGCGGGCTGGGTGGAGTCCTCTTTATTGATGAGGCCTACGGACTTAACGACGGCCAGTTCGGCACACGCGACGCCACGCCAGAGATGCTCACACTGCTGAACGACTACAAGGGCCGCATGGTCTGTATAGCCGCCGGCTATCCGCGCGAAATGACCCAGTGGTTAGCCACCAACACGGGCTTTGACCGTCGTTTCGAGACGAAAATTTTCTTTGAGGACTACTCGGCCGATGAGCTTGCGACCATATTCATGAATATCCTCAAAAAAGAGGGCATGAAAACCGAGAAGCCCGCACAGGATGAGATGCGCCGCTATTTTGAGGTGCTTGTCTATAACAAGGGAGACAATTTCGGCAATGCGGCCGAGGCGGTGAAATATTTCAACAAGGTAAAAATCAACCAAGGGGCGCGCCTGCGCAAAATGGGCGCCTATGAGCGTGAGGAGCTCTATTGGCTGCGCCGTGAAGACATGATAATCGAATGAGATGCTATCATTGCAAACAACAAATTGATGACGACTCTCTTTTCTGCGACCAATGCGGAGAGAAGATTTGGATTTGCCCCAAGTGCCACGTTCCAGGCAAAGGGGAGGGGAAACGCTGCGGGCAGTGCGGAAGCGTTCTCGTGGACGCATCGTCATTGCCACCCAGGGGTCAAAGCCGCACGGCCACAAAGGCCTCACGCCTCGTCTCCCGCGAGATGGGGCTCACCATCGAATTGTCGGATGGGCTGGTGCTGGGGCGTCTTGAAGGCCGGTATGCGTCAATGCTTGCGCCGCTTAAATACCTCTCCGCCCGTCATGCCTCCATCCGTCAGGACGCCCAAGGCTGGATTATAGCGGATGAGGGCTCGCGCAACGGCACAGCCGTCAATGGCCAGTGGGCATACTCGCCACTGCACTTCGATGTCGGAGATACCATAAGACTTGCTAACGCCTATGATTTTATAGCAGAATGAGACTTAGTTACAAAGCGATAAGCCACTGCGGGCTTGTGCGCCACAACAACGAGGACGCCATTCTTGTCGGTAATGTCATTTTGCGCGACGACTCCGACGCCTTCTGTTTTGAGATGCCGGAGAATGGCATGGTGTTCCCCATCATGGTTTGCGATGGAGTCGGCGGGAACGCCCGTGGCGAGGAGGCTTCCATGAGGGCGTGCGAAAGCCTAAAAAGCTTTTTTGAGACTCTCGCATCCGACCTCGATGACGACCAGCTGCTTCGATGCCTGAAAAAGGCTTTTGCGGAGACAAACGAGAAGCTTCTCTCATACAGCGGCGGTTGCGGAATGGCATCCACTCTCACAGGGATGCTCATCTATGGCGGCAAGGCATTCATATTGAACGCGGGCGACTCACGGACCTACCGGTTGCGCTATGGCAACATCAAACTGCTGACTAACGAGCATACTATGACGAGAGACGGCAGAAGGGTTATCACCAACTGCCTCGGAATGGCAGGGGCCACAGTAGACGTGGGCATATCCGCCATTGTCAAAGGAGACGTGTTCATTGTTTGTTCAGACGGTCTCTTTGACATGATTGATGATCAGGACATAGCGTCAAACGCGACATCGGCAGACAAGCTCCTCGATATGGCTCTCGCGGCGGGAGGCAGAGACAACACGTCGATCGTCTCTATCCATTTCGGCGACTCGGAAGAGGGGGGAGCATAAGCTCTCAGGTCGGTCAGCAGCTTTGTAGGGGAAATTTACTTTGCTACACTTTCTTAATCTTACTCTTGCCACTTCATCAATGCAAGATATTTATCAGGTCTTTCCACGTCGGATTCTTGATTACCATGGGTACTCATCCATGCTGTGTGGGTAGATTGACGATGCTTCCTCAAAGTCCGGTTCATTAGTGAATAGACGTATCAATACGCCCTACTGGCATATCTTGTATGTTCACATTCATGTTCCTTCTCTCGCTATGGCAAAGCTCAAGCTTGCTTGACTTCGCGCATATAGCTTAAAACGAAAAGGTTGTTTGTATCGTTAATATTCTGCGTTAATAAGCCATAATCCGTTTTTGGCACTGCCCTGACGAGAGAGGACCTGCAAGTCACGCAGTTTCTTTATCTGTTTCTCTACCGCTCGCTTAGTTATTCCAAGGTTGTCTGCCAAATTTTGGGCAGACAGGGTGGGATTGGAATTCAGCAAAAGCAGGAGCTGTTTTTCTGTATCACCGAACTTTACACCGAACTTTACACCGAACTGTTTACCAAATATTACACCGAACTGCTTGTCTATAGACGACTCATTAGGGCTATACTCATATTGTTCAGCACCCTGATGGTCTTTTAGCGTTTTCAATATCTCACCAAGCATAAAGTCTATAAATGGTCCAGAATCTGCTTTGACCGTACTTTCTGCAATGGCATCATAGTAGGCTTCCTGATTGGAATATATCATGTTCTCCACAGGAAGGTTAGCGAACAACGGGTTTAGCCTGCCAAGGATGAGCGATTGCCACAGGCGACCAGTCCGCCCATTCCCGTCAGAAAAAGGGTGGATGAACTCAAACTCATAGTGAAACACGCAGGAGCGGATGAGTAGATGATCTTCTGCTTTGGTCAGCCAGTCAAACAAGTCATCAATCAATTGCGGAACACGCTCCGCAGGAGGAGCCATATGCACGAGACCTGTTTCTGAGAATACGCCCACACTACTACTTCGGAATTTTCCCGCATCGTCAGTAAGAGCCATCATCATAGTACCATGAGCACGCAACAGGTCTTTTACGCTAAAAGGATTGAGCGAAGCGTACATTTCGTATGTGGCAATTGCATTCTTCACTTCCTGTATTTGGCGCAGTGGAGCTATCACCGACTTGCCGTTGATAATGTCAGCCACCTGCCCCTCACTCAGTTCGTTTCCCTCTATGGCGAGGGAGGAGTGGATGGTCATAATTCTATTTGCCTTACGCAGTCGCAAACCGTCACTTTGTTCCAACCGGATGGCATAGCGTTCCATCTGGGCTGAAATATCTGCTATCAGATTGATGGCTGTGGAGGATATGGTAAACGGAGGTATATACATATTTTTTACTTCTTTGGTTATACAAACATCTTGTCCAAGCACGCTGCTTTGATTTGCTTCAGATTCTCAAGGCTCTGATGTACAGCTGACTTACCATGCGCGAACTTGCTAAAATCATAATGCGTCTTGGTGTATGTTATAGCTAAATGAAATAACAGTCTTTCAATGATATGAACTTGGCTGTTATGGGCAAACTATCCTGCTCTTCAGGTTGGGATATGTTTTTATTCATAGTGTAAGTTTGAACCGAGACATTTTCCTGACTATAATTTCCATCCACAATAGCTCATCTCACTCTGTTCACACCACCCTGCATCCTTGATTTCTCTCAGAAACAGCCGGGCGCACATTTCGGCATCATCGTTGGCATGGTGGTGCTTGCCTTCGGGAATGTTGAACTGGTCGCAGAGGTAGTCGAGCGTGTTGCAGCCGAAGTCGTAGTTGTGACGGGCGGCACGGAGGGAACAATACAGGCTCCTGCCATTTTCCAGGTGTATATGTTAAAAATTATTATTGCTTGCCAAAATGCGTGCCTTTGTTCATAGTTACCCTATTTTTAGGCTCAAACAAAGGTAACTTAATGGGC
>CAVFBC010000022.1:0-37219 GCA_963620575.1 Alistipes putredinis
GCGAGGAATCCAGCCCTATCTTTTTATGCTCAAAAAGTTTTAGCGGACAGCAATAAACTTTAATCAGAAAAATCAACCGGGCCATTCCCAAACTTCATAGGAATGGCCCGGTTGTTTGTCATTTTGTGGTGCGGTGTCCATATCACTTCCGTCCCTATCTCTTTCCGCCCTTAAACGGCCTCTTGCCGTCTCTCCATTGCGAGTTGCCTGTGTTGCCCTTCGTGCCGCCTGTGTCGCGGCCTTTGCTTTTGAAGTTGCCGCTCCTGGCATCATGTCCCCTCGTTCCGTGTTGAGTGGGGTGGGGCGTCTCTTTTGTGCGGCGGCTGTCTGTGTTTCTGTCGTCTACTCGCCTGCTCTTGTCCGGCGCATAGCCGTTGGGGGCAAAACGACATGGCGCAGCGAAAAGCCTGTCCGCCAAGTCCTCGCGCTTCATCTTGCGCAGCTCGTCAAGTATGGCGCGACGCTCCTCCGGCTTATACCAGAAGAAGAACATTCGCTGCTTCGCCTTGTCCTCTGGCGATAGGGCTGTGAAGACGGGTTTCAGAGTGTAAGGATGGACGCCGGAGTGGTAGATGACGGTGGAGACTGTCATCGGCGTCGGAGTGAAGTCCTGCACCTGCTCCAGCTTGAAGTCCAAATCATGTGTCTCGGCTGCCAATAGGGCCATGTCCTCCTCTTGACAACCTGGGTGGCTCGACATGAAATAGGGGATTAGCTGCTGGTTTAGCCCATACTTCTTATTCACCTCGTCAAACTTCCTCTTGAACTTATAGAAGAGCGAGAAAGAGGGCTTGCGCATCACGTTGAGCACGGCGTCTGACGTATGCTCGGGTGCCACTTTGAGGCGCCCCGACACGTGGTGGGCTATCAGCTCCTCCATATACGCCTGATGGCTCTTTTTCTCCTCGGGCGTCGCATTGTCATTCAGCAGCATGTCATACCTCACACCACTGCCAATGAACGATTTTTTCACCTCGGGCAGGGCGTCGACGCGCTTATAGAGGTTTATGAGGCGTGTGTGGTCCGTGTTCATGTTGCGGCACACCGAGGGGTGTATGCATGACGGGCGCGCGCACTTCTTGCACAGGCTGATGTCTTTGCCCCTCATGCCATACATGTTGGCCGACGGGCCGCCCAAATCTGACAAGTAGCCCTTGAAACCTGGCAACTTGACAACTTTCTCCACCTCGCGCATGACGCTCTCCTCTGACCGCGACGCGATGAACTTGCCCTGATGGGCCGATATGGTGCAGAAACTGCATCCGCCAAAACATCCGCGGTGGAGGCATATGGAGTTCTTGATCATCTCGTAGGCCGGGATGTCGCCCTTGCCGTCGTAGCGCGGGTGCGGCATATGCGTGTATGGCAAGTCGAACGAATGGTCCACCTGCTCCGGTGTCATCGGCTCATATTGCGGATTCACCACAATCATCTTGTCGCCTACGCGCTGTGTCAGCCTCTTGGCGTACCATTTGTTGCTCTCCACCTCAATGTGGTGGAAGTTATCAGCATAGAGTGTGGGGTCTGCCACACATTCCTCGTGGCTGTGCAGTTCAAGTGTCTCCCAGTTTTTGTTTTTGGGCAGTGGAGCGTCAGCGTCTTGAATGAAAGAGGTCTGCGGCACTGTCTTGAGCGAGCTGAACGGTACGCCTTTTCGCATCAGGTTGGCAATCTCGACGAGCGGGTTCTCGCCCATTCCGAACACAAGGAGGTCGGCCCCACTCTCAATCAGGATGCTGGGGCGCAGCCTGTCTTCCCAATAGTCATAGTGCGTCAGCCTCCTCAGGCTGGCCTCTATGCCGCCCAGCAGCACGGGTGTGTCTGGGAAAAGCTCTTTCAGAATCTTGGTGTAGACTATGGACGGCATGTCGGGGCGTCGCCCAGCCTGCCCGCCTGGCGTGTAGGCGTCATCATGACGTTTGCGGCGGCTGGCGGTGTAGTGGTTCACCATCGAGTCCATCGCTCCTGGCGATATACCGAAGAAATATTTGGGCGCTCCGAATTTCTTGAAGTCACGCAAGTCATCCTGCCAGTTGGGTTGCGGCACAATGGCCACGCGGAAGCCCTCAGCCTCCAGAATGCGGCCAATCACAGCCGCCCCGAACGACGGGTGGTCCACATACGCGTCTCCGCTGAAGAGGACCACATCCATCTCACTCCATCCCCTCAGCTCGGCCTCTTTGACGCTCGTCGGCAGCCACAGGCGCAAATCCTTTCGCTCCTTAGTCTCAGTCTTCGCCGTTGGTTTTGCTTGCTGTTTTGTTTGCTGCTGCCCGTTGGTGGTTTTGCCTGCTGTTGGGCTAAGGCTTTGCTGGTGTTGTGCTTTATTGGCTCCTTTGTTGCCATCAGTGCGGCGTTCAGCTCTTCCTGCATCCTCTTTGCGGGGTGCCGGTCTATCTTGCTGATGTTTGCCGTTGTTGTTTGCGTAGCCTTGCTTTGCCATATTTTTATGTTGGGGTGGGGGAGGCGTGGAAATTTTGGGGCGATGCTTTCGCCCGCCTCGGGGCAAAAGTAGTGAAATGTATGGGCAAAAAAAAAGCCCGACTTAAATCGGGCTTTAAGACATTGTGCGCAGGATGAGACTCGAACTCACACGATCTTTCGACCACTACCCCCTCAAAGTAGCGTGTATACCAATTTCACCACCTGCGCATTAGCTTGTATCAAGTCGACCCATCGACAAGAAGCAATGCATTTCAATATGTCTTTTGAGCGGAAAACGAGACTCGAACTCGCGACCCCAACCTTGGCAAGGTTGTGCTCTACCAACTGAGCTATTTCCGCATTGATTGTGCGCAGGATGAGACTCGAACTCACACGATCTTTCGACCACTACCCCCTCAAAGTAGCGTGTATACCAATTTCACCACCTGCGCATTTGTTATAATGCCTTAGTCTCGCTTCTGCTCCCAATTTGCTTGGCTCGACTTCATTATGGGCAACAAAGAATTTAAACGTGAGTCTTAATTTTTGAGAGATTAAAACCTTATCTCAACACTGCTTGTCGCAGTAGGAGAGGCGTTTGCTTCCCGTTTGCGACGACAAAATTACTGCTCTTTTCTTATTCTGCAATAGCAAAGGCTGACTTTTTTTGAACTTTTTTTTCTTGGCTTGCCTATTCTGTTGAAATATAGCAAGATGAAAGTTGGACTTTTTGCCATCACTTGTGTGGTTGGTCTTGTGGCCGCCTTCCGTGGTTTGATTGTCCGTGTTGGGGGCGCCTATATGTCCGCCAATGGTGTTTTGTCCGCATTTCTTGCGCCATCGTTCATCAAGGCGTCTGTGGCTGCCGCAATTCGATTGAACTCCTCATTGCGAAGATAGCTCATCTTGTCGTCGTCGCCCAGTTTGTCAAGCTCGGAGCAAATTAAGGTCACTGTGATGTCATTTATGTCGATTGCCGGGATAAATGTGCGTTCCATCGACTTGTCGTCGCCATTCTCGAGCTCGGCCACGAGGTGCGCCCTCTTCAGCCTTTCAATCAAATGGAAGAACAAGGGCTTAGCCATGCCGGTCTCGTTGGCAATCTCGATGCCGGATGGGGTTTTGTCGCGCCTCTTGAATGCTGTCACTATTTTGTGCATTATCAGGACAGACATTTTGCGCCTCATGTTTTGGCTGACCTCTACCACCCCGTGCTCTAAGCTGTAGTCGGTCACGTTCTGTATAGAGAATGCTATTTTGCAGCCAGCCAGTACTATTGTCCATGTGATTTGCAGCCATGCGAGCAGAAGTGGCAAGAATGCGAAACTGCCGTATACGGCGCCGGCGTTGTTGACTCCGATTTGGAAGGTTATGTAGACCCACTGCACAATCTGGAATGCCGTGCCGGTGACTATGCCTGCCACAAGAGCCGGGACGAACTTTACCTTGGTGTTGGGCATCACGAGGTATAGCAGTGTGAATGCTGTCCACAGGAGGAGGTAGGGTAGGAAGCCCAGCAGGATGTCCTGAAAGGGCGTCAATTCGCCAGTGAAGATTACTTTGACTGACGACTTGATGAGGAGTGTCGCGCTTGACGCCGTGAGCAGCAGGATGGGAGAGAAGAGCATTATGCACATGTAGTCGGCTATTTTGCGGAATAGGCCACGCGGTTTCTTAACGCACCACATGGTGTTGAATGCCGCCTCGATGTTGCCAAGGAGCTTGAAGACGGAGTAGAGCAGCATGACGACGCCAACTCCGGCTATGAGGCCGCTCTTGGTGTTTTGGAGCGCGCTGCTCGAAAATGTTATCAGATAGTCTGCCACTCCGTCAGACATGGAGAAACTTTCGTTTATGTAGTCCTTCAGCAGATTCTCAAGTCCAAACCCCTTGGATATGGCAAAGGCCAAGGCGGCGACGGGGACTATGGACAGCAGTGTGTAGTAGGTGAGGGCTGACGCCCTGATGCTGGCCTTTTGCTCCATGAACTCCTTGATGGTCATGACGATGATGCGCAGCAGTCCGTATGCCATGCGTTTGGGGAGCGGCATGCCGGTCGTGTCAATGCTCCATAATCCAGTGTCGATGAAATCTCTTGCTTGGGCGATTAGGCTCTTTGTGTTCACTTTGGAGGTGCAAATGGTTAACAATGACAAAGGTATGGAATTTTAACTCATGGAATGGCCGGTTTGATGCTAAAAAGGGCTATATTGTGAGTGATATAATATACCACATGAAAATGAAAACCTTTTTAGCGTGCTTGGCCGCAGGTTTGGCTGAAGTAGGCGCGGTGGCGCAGAGCGACGTGTCGTTTCACCATTTGGCGATGTCTAATGACATGACAGTGTATGACTTAGCTAAACTCCGAATGACGGCCGATACGGTGCTTGCCTACCAGTTCCCGTCTGGCGGTTGGCCCAAGAACCATCAGTGGCAGCGACGTGACATTGACGGACGCGAGCAGGCTGAGCGAGCCAAACTGCGCGAGGCTATGCGCAGCACCGGCATTGGCAGCACGATTGACAATGACGCGACGAGCCAAGAGATTGTCTTTTTAGCCAAGATGTATGCGTTGACCCGCGACTCCCGCTATCTGAAGTCGTTTGTCGACGGCATTAATTATATTATCAATTGCCAATATGCCAATGGTGGGTGGCCGCAGTTCTGGCCTTCCCGCGGCTCTGGTTATGACCATGTGGCCCCTTATGCCGACCACATAACGTTCAATGATGACGCCATGGTCAACGTCATGAAGCTTTTGCGGGATGTCGCCGAGGCCAAGTCTCCATTCGATGTGCCGGAACTTGATGGCGATTTGCGAAGCCGTAGTCGCAAGTCGTTTGACAAGGGAGTGCAGTGCGTTCTCGATTGCCAAATAAGGAAGGATGGCAAATTGACCGTCTGGTGCCAGCAGCATGACGAGGTGACGCTGGCCCCCGCGCCTGCCCGGGCGTATGAGTTGCCCTCGTTCACCGCTCATGGCGAGACCGTGGACATTCTCATGCTCCTCATGGATCTGCCTAATCCGTCGGATGAGGTCAGGACCTCGATTAAGGCCGGTGTCGAGTGGCTTGAGGCGCATGCGCTGCGAGGTGTCGACTTTGAGTATTTCACCAATGAGGATGGCAAACGTGACAGGCGCATTGTGCAGACGGGGGACTCCTCTATTGTCAATTGGGCGCGGTATTATGATTTGGAGACGGAGCGGCCTTTCTATTGCGATCGTGATGGCATCAAACGCTATGATTTCTCAGAGGTCGGCTATGAGCGCCGAAATGGGTATAGCTGGATTGGCGACTCGCCCCTTCGAGTCATTAAGCGGTATCAGAAATGGTTGAAGAAGTTTGGCGGTGCTAATCGGTAACTGCTGATTTGGACAGTAGAGGTCCAGCCTTACAAAAAAAACAGGGCTGGCACTCTTCTCGGAGTGTCGGCCCTTTAACGTGTAATCTTGGGAATGACAAAAGTCCCCTTGGTTTTAACCGGGGGAGACTTTTTGTGGGGTCGGTCTCATGAGGGTTTCTTGAGCCGCTTGTGGAAGGAATAGTAGAGTAGTGTGTAAGCGCTATTCATGTTTTCGTCTTCCACTTTCTTTATACTCGTGCGTGAATAAAGAAAAAAGCCTCGAACGTCAGAACGTCCGAGGCTTTAACCCTTTGAGCGGGAAACGGGACTCAAACCCGCGACCCTCTGCTTGGAAGGCAGATGCTCTATCGACTGAGCTATTCCCGCAATTTAACTCTATACCTTCACCTTTTTCAGTGAAGAATGGTGGGAGGTGAAGGATTCGAACCTACGAAGCCGAAGCAACAGATTTACAGTCTGCCCCATTTGACCGCTCTGGAAACCTCCCATTCTTTCAAAGAGTAATTTTGCTCTCATTAAGAGAGCCAGCAGAGGGACTCGAACCCACGACCGGCTGATTACAAATCAGCTGCTCTACCAACTGAGCTATGCTGGCAGGTGGGTAAGCGATCTACGTCGCACCGCTCAACCTAGTACCTTTGCTGCGGTCAGGCCCTGGAGGATTCGAAGGGAGCTGGTCGCGTAGGACTTACCCGTTTGCTTTGCGATGACAAAATTATATCAAATAATTCATTTTGCAAACCTTGAGGCACTTTTTTTTGAATGTTTTTTGCAAGTTATTGATAATCAGGTCTTGTTGGCTGAACTTTTTTTTCGCCGTGTTTCAGAATAGGTTGCTTTCTCCATCACACCGCTCCACAAGTCAACATCATCGCGAATAGGTTTTTGATTAAAAAAACACGTCTGAATAACAACAAAATAGCGGCTTTTGCGTTATAGAAGTAACTAACTAACTAACTAAAAACAAGACTTCATGAAGAGATTAATAATCGCGATTTGCGCCATCGCTGTGACAGTTACTGCCGTGGCGCAGTACAGTGCTATAAGTTGTTTCGGCTTTGATGTGCGGTTGGATTTTGATAATGGCGACTCTTTGCTCTCAACTATCGTAGGAGTTCAGAAAAACGAACTTGGTGTGCAGGTCATGTCTCAGGTCGAGGCTGAGGTTATATTAAGCAATCTTAATAATCTTAGTGAGGTTGAGGTTTGCTCCATCCCCGTGGGAGCAGAGGCTGCAACATATAGTTATAATTACAGAGCGGATAATTTGACCGATGCGGTGAAACTGCTAATCAAGGCGATTAAGGCGTATTAGGCATTAGGGGACTGAAAAAACGGTCCTCTTTTTTTGTCCCCTTCTTATAAACCATCTAATAGCTATCCGTGTCAATCTCTGTTGTTGTTGAACGGATATATGTTGTGATCTGTCTCCAAACCTTCAGCACTTCTCTTTTATACCCTTTGCCCCCCACACATTCAAAAACGCGGATGAGTGCTGAAGTTATATGTTCTTTTTGCTACGCGGTGATAAAATAAAAAACGGCCGGCTGACAAATGCTTGTCAGCCGGCCTGTTTATTTGTCAGCTCCGTTTGTGGTGGAGTTTCGCTTGGCTTAGTCTACTTTGATGTCAGTATTGACGTTCTTGCAGCCGATGATCGCATAGTAGAGGATGTAGGCGAGCATGGCGATGACGAGCCAGTAGCTGCTAATCGGGCCGAAGCTCTTGGCTATGGATTCCTGAATGAGTGGCATGATGCCACCACCAACGACCATCATCATGAAGAGGCCGGAAGCCTGAGCCGTGTACTTGCCGAGTCCCTCGACCGCAAGGTTGAAGATTCCACCCCACATGATTGATGTGCATATGCCACACGCCGCAATGAAGAAACACTTGACGGGGACTGGCACGTCGTGGAAAGTCGTCGTCATGCTGTCTGGCAATAAGATGGCAACGAGCAACAAGAGTATGGCGAGTGATGATACTGCGGTTATCTGGACCTTAGTTGAGATTACTCCACTTATGAAGCTGCTGAGGAAGCGGCCACAGAGCATGAGGAACCAATAGGCTGCGGCAAGTGTGCCGCCTACGGCTGCCGCACCTTCTACTGGGTTGCCGGCCATGTCTTTGAGGCCAGACAGGTAGAAGTTGAGCTGGGCTGGGATGCCAATCTCGATGCCAACGTAGAAGAATATGCCGATGATGCCAAGCAAGCAGTGGCGGAAGGCGAGCGGGCTGCGCTCGTAGACAATCTGCTCACCGTCTTTCTGGAGGTTAGGCTCAGGGATTTCAACAAACTTGATGATGATGAACGAGAGTGCGAAGACGCCTATGCCGATCCAGAGGAGTGGAGCCACGTCGCTCATGCTCGTGCTCTCGGTCACAGTGCCAATCATGACGCCCGTGAGGAGCGGGGTCAGGGTGCCAGTGAGTGAGTTCATTGTGCCGCCAATCTGGATGAACTGGTTGCCTCGGTTGCCGCCACCACCCAAAATGTTGAGCATGGGGTTGACGACAGTGTTGAGCATGCATACGCAGAAACCACAGATGAAAGCGCCGAGGAGGTAGATGAAGAGGTTGAGCGCAACAGGCTTGCCATCGTAGTTCATGACCATGATGTCGTCGCCGAAGATGCTGGACGCGTATTGTACGAGAAGGCCCGCAATGCCGACAATGAGCGCAATGAGTGCCGTCTTCTTATATCCGACTTTGGTGAGCATCTTGCCTGCCGGGATTCCCATGAAGAGATAGGCTGCGAAGTTCATCATGTTGCCCATCATCTTGGCCCATTCGTACTTCACTCCCCATATATTGCCGAATGGTGCACCCATATTCGTCACGAATGAGATCATGGCGAATATGAAGCACATGGTGATGATGGCAACAATGTTGCTATTATTCTTTTGTGTCATTTAACGTATTCTTTTTCTTGGTTCTTTAAAACTCAACCTTGATTGAGCCCTGCGGACGGATGAAGAGCTTGTGGCACTTGCCCTTGCCGAAGGTGTGCTCGAGGGTCTCGACGTACTTGTCAATGAGGTTGGTCGGGACGAAAGCCTGGATGGTGCCTGCGAATCCGCCGCCGTGAACACGCCATGCGCCCTCCGAGCCGAGGACAATCTGTGAGAGGGCGAGGGCTACAGACAGACCTTGCTCAGCCACATTGTTAATTGGGTAGACGTTCTGGTTGTACATGAATGAGCTCTGACCAGAGGCTATGACCTTTGCCAAGAATGCCTTAAAGTCACCCTTCTCAAGGTCGGCAACTTGCTCTGCCACGCGGGCGTTGTCCATCTCGAAATGGATGGCGCGGAGAATGGCGCGGTCCGAGACGCCTTCGCTGCGAAGGGTGGGGATGGCGTCGAGAATCTGCTCAAGGCTGAGTTCACGGAGCACTTTCTTGCCGAGCTTGGCTGCCACGCCTTTCATGTCGGTCGGCAGTGACGCGTACTCGTCATTGAGATCCGCATGGTTGCCGCCGGTGTCGGTGATGACGAGGGCGTAGCCAGTCTTGGTGAAGTCGAAGTCAACCTTCTTGACAATGGGTTTTGAGGGGTCTGCGAAATCAATCGTGACAAGGCCGCCGACTGAGCATGCCGTCTGGTCCATGAGTCCGCAAGGCTTGCCAAAGAATACGTTCTCGGCGTACTGTCCAATCTGAGCGTTAAGGACGGCGTCAAGCTTGCCTTCATTGAAAAGATGGCTGACTATGGCACCGATGAGAACCTCGAAGGATGCCGATGAACTGAGTCCTGAACCTTTGGGCACGCCACTGTTGATGACAGCGTCGAAACCGCCAATCTTAAAGCCGAGCTCTTTCATGCGGGCGCAGATGCCGCGCACGAGTCCCACCGAGGTGTAGTACTCTTTCTCGTTGGGAGTGAGGATGCTCAGGTCGACCTCAAACTGAGGGTAGCCGGATGAGAGGATATGGACTTTGTCTGTGCCATTGGGTGCGGCTATCGCCACGTTGTCAAGGTTGACAGCGCCAGCCAGCACGCGGCCGAAGTTATGATCTGTGTGGTTGCCGCCAATCTCTGTTCGTCCGGGGCTGCTGAAGACGGTGAGGTCTTTATCTCCGTAAGTGGCGACGAACTCGTCCACCAATTTGGTGTAACGTTCTTTTTGTGTTTCGATGACGGCTGCATCGCTTCCGTAGAGCGTGCGGAGGGTGTCACCCTTGGCGATTGCGCCTTTGAGGCTATTGGTTTGCATTTTCTGTTTATAACTATACGAGTTCTTAACGTAGTGTCGGTTGCGACGGCGCAAGGCTTGTTCTCCTTGTCACCAAACGCAAAGCAAATTTAATATTTTTATCTTATTATTCGTAAAAAACGCAACGGCTGTTCGCGCAATTTTCGACAAACGGGCAATAATGGCGCACCAATAAGAAAGGCAAACCCCGTGAAGGCCTTGTGAGCCTTTCACGGGGTTTGCTCGTCTTCCGCACTCTGGCGGCTATAAAGCTTTGGGCGCTTTAAACACTTATGCCGATGAACGTGACGTCGTCGTTCTGTGGGTAGTCGCCTTTCCATTGGGTGAACGCCTCTTGGATGGTCAGGCTCTGTTGATCCATGTCATCATCGCAAATGCTTGATAGCAGATGCTCTAATTTTGTATTCTTTAGTTTTTCTCCGTTAAGTCCGCCGAACTGGTCGCTGTAGCCGTCGGTGTACATGTATATCTTGTCGTATTTGCGCAGTTTCATGCGTGTGGTCTCGAAAGGCCTGCATCTTATGACGGGCTCTGTGTCGCCAATGCTGCGTCTGGTTCCGCGTATGGTGGTCTGGATTCCGTTGTGGATTATGATGATAGGTCGCCTTGCCGCAGCGAGTTGAACATCGTGTGTCACCACGTTCAGCACGGCTATTGATATGTCTAATCCGTCTTTAACCTCTTCCGTGTTCTGCTTGTTGCGTCTGAGGTTCTGGATGAGGCTGCGGTCGAGCTGCTCTAATATCTTAGCGGGGTCGAGCTTCTCCTCGTCCATACGGTTGCAAGTCTCATTGAGTATGGTGGCGGAAATCATGGACAACAAAGCCCCTGGGACTCCATGCCCCGTGCAGTCGGCGCAGGCTATGACGAGGTTGTCGCCAACGCTTTTGAACCAAAAGAAGTCTCCGCTGACGACGTCGAGAGGGCTATAGAATACGAATGACCCGCTTATCGGGTAGGCGTTCAGTTGCTCTGGCGATGGCGATATGGCGTGCTGGATGTGCTCGGCATATGCTATGCTCTCTGATATTCGGTCGTTTGTCTTACTCAATGCCTCGGCCTGCTTTTCGAGTATGGCTATTTTGTTTTCATACTTGTCTATAATTCCCTTGCTCGCCTCGTCAGAGTGCGCCCTGCGGTTGGCTCTGCGGATGTGGAAGAGTATTATGGCTGTGATTGTCAGTGTGATGATTATGGTGGCGACAATAACTAAAATCGTCTGGCTCGGCTGCTCCTCAGGCACAATCGTGCTTTGGGCGGCTCGCAGTGCTGCGGCGCGGGCCACGTCTGCCTCGCGGTTGTGGTCGTTGATTGTCAGGATGTCATTGCGTAGGATGTCCGCATGGCTGTTTCGCTCTGATTGTATCTTGTTCGCCTTTTCGTAGTCCCCTGTTTTTTCGCAGTGCCATATTTTGCAGTCATCCCAAATAGAACGCTCGAATAGTGTTATGTATTTTAACTTCGGTATGTCCTGGAATAATATTTGTTGCGCTGTCTTCTTGTCGCCGTTGAGGTCACTGACGCAGGCCATCAGTAGTTTGTAGCCAATTTTGCCATCAGCTGTTCTTTGTTTGGACGTGTCAACTTTCTCCATGAATTGCGTTGCCCAGTCGTAGTCTTGCATTCTGGCTCTCGCAAGTCCCTGGTAGGCGTATACGTCTTGCGCCATGTCCCTCTGTCCCGACTTGCCAATGAGCAGTTCGAGCCGGTTGAGTGTTGTTATGGCTTGTGGCATGTCGCCGCAGAGGAAGCGTAGTTTAGCGAGTTGGCTCAGGTAGGCTATCTTGGCAGAGTCGGACGCCATGTCGAATGTCTCGCTGGCTTTGAGCAGGTTGCGAGTAGCCGTAGAAACGTCGCTAATGTCGATGGCCACACCCGCAATCTCTGAATAGGCTGATGTTTTGCTTGTCGCATTCAATGCCTCCTCGCGCGTTGTGTCTGTTGCTACTTCGGCTTGGCGCAACTTGGCGAGGCTAACGCTTAAGTCCATTGCCCTGCAGTGGGCCTTAGCGTTGAGCAATGAGAGTTTTATGATCCCAGCGGGGTAAGAGCCTCTAATGGCGTAGTCGGTTCCGGTGGTCAGGTGGTTGTCGGCCTGTGTCAGGTCTTGTTGTGTGGCGTAAGCAGACCCGGCTATGTATTCCATTTCGGCTTGCAGGCGCAGTCCCATGATGCTCGCGCTGTCTTCCGAAGATTTGATGTTGGCGATGGCGGAGTTGGCATAGAGCACGGCCGCGTCTGGCTTGTCGGCTGACTTGAAACGGAGTGCGCGCACCACGTCGGCTCCTATTTTTGCATAGGGGTCGTTTTTCTTGATTATTGGGTGTCCCCCGGTTTGCGCATAGTCCGTTGTGTCACCTTTTTGCGCCCTAACGACCAATTGGCGGATATATGACGACCTGTCCTCCTCCCGCTCTTTGTGGCAGGAGGCAAGGCAAATGGCTGTGGCTATGACTATTATTTGGGTGATTCGTTGATAGTTGTTGGCGAGTCCCATTAGTGGCGTGTGTTTGTCCCGGCAAAAGTATGCAATTTCCACCGAAAAAATTAGTCCGAGGGTGGTGATGTTTTGTGCTGATGTCTGGGGCGTTGCCTGTCTATTGGTCCATAAATAGTGAGGTGCGTTTATTTTTAGTCGCTATCTGTTCGTACCGTTCCGCTTTTTGAGTTATCTTTGTGTCGGTGAGTGATTTTTTCGTGAGATGTGAAGATTGAACCGCCGTCATCTTGGTAACTTTTTATTAATCGACAATATACAAGCTAACTATATGGAAACCATCGAGAAGGCTAAAGAACTTCCAGCAGCTTTTGTGGAGCGTATCAAAGCGAAGCACGCTGATGCTGATGAGTTTCTTGCCGCCATCGGTCGCGAGCCTTTCCTCTCGGTGAGGACTAATCCCGCCAAATGGAGCGCAGGATTCCTTGCGCTCGGAGCTCCCGTGCCTTGGTGCCCTGATGGCTTCTACCTGACAGACCGCCCGACGTTTACCCTCAACCCGGCTTTTCACGCTGGGGCGTTCTATGTCCAGGAGGCTTCGAGCATGTCCTATTCCGTTGCTATTGCTGAGGCGCTGAAAGGTTTGCCGTCATCGCCTGTGTGTCTCGATTTGTGCGCAGCCCCTGGTGGCAAGACTACATTGCTCTTGAGTCGGGTAGGTGGTGATGGGGTTGTCGTTGCCAATGAGGTTGTCCGGCAGAGGGCTTGGATCTTGCGAGAAAATGTGGCTAAGTGGGGATGCCCTTCGGCCATTGTCACAAATAAGCGTCCTGCGGAAATTGCTGAGTCCGGCTTGAGGTTTGACCTCATAACTGTCGACGCCCCTTGCTCTGGCGAGGGAATGTTTCGCAAGGATGATGTGGCTGTGAGTGAATGGACTCCGAAGGCGGCTGCCGATTGCGCAGCTCGACAGCGCGATATCCTCACTGACATATGGCCCGCACTCAATGAGGGTGGCTACATGATATACTCCACTTGTACTTTTAATCCCGATGAGAATGAGCGCAATATGGAGTGGCTCGTTAAGGAGTTTGGCGCAGAGGTGCTTCCGCTGCCTATGCCAGAAGGCGTGGGTGTCACAACCATTGCTTTTGAGGGTGGTGAGGGGTATGCCTTCTATCCCCACAAGGTGAAGGGCGAGGGGATTTTTGTGTGCCTGTTGCGTAAACCAGGGGAGAGAAACTTTGTCTCATCGGTCTCGCAACGGAAGGATAAGAAGAAAGGCAAGCAGCCTACTGGACTCAAGGAGACTGAACTCGGGAAGTCTTTTGTCCAAGCCTCCAAGTTATACAGGCGTGGCGACGAGGTGTGCGCATTTCCGCAGGCTAAGGCTATGGTCATGTCAACCATCACCGAGGCTCTCGACCCTTTGCTTGCCGGCACTTGCGTCGGCTCTGTCTTGGAAAAGAGAGGGGTCGCTGTGTTGTCTCCAGCACCTGAACTTCCGTTGTCGCAGGCTTTTGATTCTTCATCTATAGCTGTTGCGGATGTCGATGAGCAGAACGCCTTGAAATTTTTGCATGGCGACTCTGACCTCACCTTGCCAGAAGGGGGAGACGGCTGGTGCGTGATTTCGCATCGTGGGCTCGCCCTCGGTCTGGTTAAGCGGATGGGCAACAGGTTCAATAACTATTATCCCAAAGAGTGGCGGATAAGGATGAACGTAAATCAATAATTGGCACATTTTTTTCATCATCAATTAATATATACATCAAAAAATCAATGACAAAGCAACTGCTAATTTCGTTTCTCGCCTTGGCCACGATAGGGGCTACGGCTGAGGCGCACGGCCGCAAGAAGGCCGACGACGTCTGGGCGAAGGGTAGGGCTGTGGCCGATGCCATAGCTACTCCAGCCATCAACACGGACTCGTGTTTTGTGATAACTGATTTTGGCGCCTCGAAGATTGCTGATGCGCAGACCAACGCGGCAGCCATCAATGCGGCCATAGACCATGCGTCAAACGCTGGTGGCGGGCGTGTCTATATTCCCTATGGCGAATGGCTATCCGGCCCCATCACCCTCAAGAGTCATGTGGACCTCTATCTTGAAAATGGCGCGACGCTGCTGTTTGACACCAATCCGGATCTCTACCTGCCTGTGGTGCGCACTCGCTGGGAAGGCCTGGATTGCTACAATCTCCACCCGCTCATCTATGCCAATGGAGCTACCGACATATCGATAACTGGCGAGGGCACAATCAATGGCCAGGGCTCAAATGAGCATTGGTGGCCGATGACTGGCGTTGCCCGCTTTGGTTATAAGGAGGGAATGCTCAAAACTAACAATGGTGACGACAACACCGGTCGCCCGCTTCTCAGCAAGATGGAGCGAGAGAAGGTGAGTGTGGAGGACCGCCGCATGGGCATCCGTGACGCCTTGCGCCCACAGCTCATCAACCTCTATGATTGCCAGCGTGTTCTCATTGAGGGTGTCACCTTGCGCGACTCGCCTTTCTGGGTCATCCACCCCTGTTTCGTCACTGATATGATTGTCAGGAACGTGACCATCATAAGCCATGGCCCTAATTCGGATGGATGCGACCCCGAGAGCAGTAAGAATGTGCTCATTGAGAATTGTTTCTTTGACACCGGCGATGACTGCATTGCCATCAAGAGTGGACGAAATAATGACAGCCGTGCTATCAATGTCTCCACGGAGAATGTTATTGTTCGTAATTGCCGCATGAAAAATGGGCATGGCGGTGTTGTCATAGGCAGTGAGATAGGCAGCGGCTTCAAGAATCTCTGGGTTGAGGATTGCGAGATGGATAGTCCTGAGCTTGAGCGCGTCATCCGCATCAAGACAAACCCATGCCGTGGTGGCATCATAGAGGGCGTCAATGTGCGTAATGTCAAGGTTGGCCAGTGCCGCGAGGCTGTCTTGAAAATCAATCTGGACTATGAGCCGCGTGAGAATTGCGACCGCAGCTTCCCTCCGACAGTAAAGGATGTTAACATTGAGAATGTGACGAGCCAGAAGAGTCGCTATGGTGTTCTCATCATTGGTCTCAAGGAATCGTGCAACGTTAAGAATATAAATGTCTCAAATTGCCAGTTCGATGGTGTGAAGGATGGTAACAAGATCTCCGGCATGGTTGAGAATGTCAAGTCGAAGAATTTGGTTATCAATGGACAGCCTGTTGAACTGTAATAATTAGAAAGATAAAATATGGTCATGAAAAATATAGTTCTCCCTCTAATTGCCGTGACATTGTCGGCCCCTGTCATGGCTCAGACATCAGCTGCGCCTGACTACTCGTACGTCAGCAAGGCATGGATGGCTGACCTTGGCAACGGATATTATCAGAACCCAATTTTGTATGCCGACTATTCAGACCCTGATGTGTGCCGAGTAGGTGATGATTTCTACATGACGGCCTCGTCTTTCAACTGTGTGCCGGGCCTCCCTATTCTCCACTCGTGCGACTTGGTCAACTGGACCATAATAGGTTACGCCCTTGACCGATTGGTGCCTGCCGAGGCCTATGACGGCGCACAGACCGTTAGTCCGACCACTGTGACCGATGGCCGAATCTTCATTGATAACTCATTCGACTGTCCGCGACATGGTGACGGCGTTTGGGCTCCCGCCATTCGCTACCATAATGGTGAGTTCTTCATCTATTGGGGTGACCCTGATAATGGCATCTTCATGGTCAAGACCAAAGACCCCGCTGGGCGATGGAGTGCGCCTGTGTTGGTCCACAAGAGCAAAGGAATCATTGACACCTGCCCATTTTGGGATGAGGACGGCCGAGCATACATTGGTCATGGCTTTGCCGGCTCGCGTGCAGGCCTTAAGAGCATTTTGGGATTGATTGAGATGACGCCGGATGGCACAGCAACCATCGGTGAGGACTGCGTGATATATGACGGTCATGTGGACAATGTGACTATCGAGGGCGTAAAACTCTATAAACGTGAGGGGTATTATTATATCCTTTGCCCTGCTGGCGGTGTCCCTACTGGCTATCAGCTTGCCATGAGGTCTAAGAGCATCTATGGCCCATATGATTGGAAGATAGTCATGGCCGAGGGTAAGTCTGGTGTCAATGGCCCTCATCAGGGTGGACTGGTTGACACGCCTGACGGCAGTGAAAACTGGTTTATCCACTTTCAGGATGTCGACGCCTATGGCCGCATAGCTCATCTTCAGCCTGTCACTTGGGTTGATGGTTGGCCTGTTATGGGTATTGATAAGGATGGAGACCTTTGTGGCGACCCCGTCATTAAACATAAGAAGCCTAATTTGCCCAAGCAGACTCCCTGCGCCCCTGTTGAGAGTGATGATTTCAACCATACGGGACTCGGTTTGCAGTGGCAGTGGCACTCCAACTCCAACGCTCTGTGGAGTTTCGCCGATCAAAAGATGGGTGTGCTCCGTCTCTTCTCTTGGCCATGGAAAGATGCTGCTGGCGAACCTGTCAAGAACTTGTGGGGCGTAGGTAACTTGCTGTTGCAAAAGTTCCCTGCTCCCAACTTTAAGGCTACAGCCAAGGTGCGTTTCCATCCGTCTGACAAACATGTTGGTGAGCGTTGTGGATTGGTTGTCATGGGATTGGATTATGCCGGCCTTGTCATGACCAACAAGGGTGACGTCATTGAGATGACTCAAGTGGAGTGCAAGGGTGCCAAGAAAGGCACAGCCGAGAGTGTCAACTCAGATGCCGTTGCCGTTGCCAAAGACCAGTATGTATGGCTTCGTGTCGAGGTGAAGAAGAAAGGCGCTGACGCGATCTGCTCTTTCTCTTATAGCACGGATGGCAAGAAGTTCACAAAGTTTGGCAAGGAGTTTACCGCCCAGCCTGGCCAGTGGATTGGTGCTAAGACCGGACTCTTCTGCACACGCGAGAAGCAGGTGACCAATGATGGCGGTTGGATGGATGCCGACGAGTTCATTGTTGATAAACTTTAGATTCTCTGAGTGTCATGCGTCTACGTATAGTCCCTCTTTGTCTTTTCTTGTCGGTGCTGGGTGCCGGTTGCCGTTCTGTACAAGGTCATGCATCAGATGCTCAGGCAATTATGCAGCCAATGACTGAGGTAAGCCGTGATAGCTCAATTGGGCGTTTCGACCCGAAGGTTGTCATGGTCTCTTATGACCCAGGCGTGGGCAAGACTGCGCTCTATTCCGCTGCGGATAGGGTGGGGGGCAAAATTGTCTATGACTACGTTAATTTCAACATGTTAGCCATAGAGAAGCCGGACAGCATGGCAATGTCGCGCGCTGTCGAGTATTTCTCGACAGTTGATGGTGTGATAAATGCCGTCCCCGACCAGATGTGCGAATTGGACGGAGGAGCAGCAGAGACACTCTGAGACTAAGTGTATAAGAATTGGCGCAATAGCCGTTTGTCTTTCAAACGAGCTATTGCGCCAATTTTTTGTGTCTTACGCGAGCGGACTTCTACAAATAAACTTTGGTAAGCACCTCGTCATACTCGCTCCTTACGTTGCTGCGTGCCGTAATTCCGCCACCAGCGTGATAACGATAACCGCCGTCGGCTTCTTGGCCTATGAATCTGATCATCACTGCGCTAATCATCATCCCATTGTGGCAGATTCCCATAACGCCGGTGTAGTAGCCGCGCTCGCTTGGTTCCGCTTGGGCTATGATGTCCACTGTTTTTTTCTTTGGTGCTCCTGTTATTGAGCCTGCCGGGAGCATAGATGCCAAAATGTCGCCCATGTGGTTGCGATAGCCATTGGGCAGTTGTCCGGCTATTGCACTGCTTGTCTGCCAAATGGGGCCGCGGCTCGTCTCTATCTTTTCCGCATACCTGTATCTCTCCACTCTCACTTGCGAGCAGTGTTGGCTCATGTCGTTGCGGATCAGGTCCACTATGGTGGCGTGCTCAGCTGACTCTTTTGCGTCGTTCATCAGGGCTGTCAGTGAGTCTTGGTTTTCCGCTCTGGCAGTCCCCTTCATTGGGAAGGAACGCATTGTGCCATTGCAGTCAATGGATATAAAAGGTTCTGGAGAGAAACAAACAAATGGTTGACCGCCAAATGGTTGTAGAAAAAGTCTGAATGGCGCTCGGGATGTGTGGAACACGTCAGAGAGCGACTCTTTGAGGTCTACTTCCACCGCCCATGTCAGGTTTGTTAGGAAAGAATCCCCACGGCGCAGCCCATGCATGACGATGTCGAAAGCCTTGGCGTAGTCGTCAAAGCGTGGCGGACGCATTGCCATTGCTGGTTTGGGGCGTGGCTCGCTTGGGGCATTGGTGTAAGCACCAATGGCGTAGAGGCACGACGCTGTGTCTATGTCCCCGAGCAGCCCGACGTGCCATGCCTTGGCCTCGTAATCCGTCACGAAGAGGAATGGCTCGTTTACGGCTCCCAAGTTGTTTATTGCCTCCTTCGCCTCTGTCAGCCCCATCGGCTTGGCAAAGTCGCCCCGTCTATTGTTGAACGCGTTTTGCATACGGGCGGCAAAGTTACTAAAATAAGACTCGCGCGTTCATCTTGGCCCTGCTGTGCTTTTTACTCTACTTTCTGCGGCTTCTGAAAAAGTCCTCGAAGAAGTCCATTTTCCGCTGATTGGGCAAGTTGTCAAGGTGGAAGCCCTCGCGCATAATCATGACTGTGGGCTTGTTCTGCTCGTAGGTTGTCCAATATGGCAGGGAGTCTCCGTTCGGATCTCCTGTTTTTGTGAAGTTGATCCAGTAGCGCGACATTATCTGTTGCATGTGACGCTCAGTGTCTGTCATGCGGCCACTGTTGTATGTGTAACCATAGATGAAAGGCATCTCGGCCACATGGCTGGCGCCGCCCTTGCGACTCTTGAGAATGGTGTTTTCTGAGTCTTGGTCGAAGTAATACATATAGACACGGCCCTTGCCTGTCTTTGTCTGCAGATTAGCCCATGCGTATGTTCCCCAAGCGAATGAGCCGTCGCGAAAGATGTCGGCCTGTGCGAAATAGACTTCTTGCTCATTGGTGGCTGGATATATTTCAAGCAGTCGGTCTGCCCAATCGCCATAAGTGGTGCGGATGCGCTCATTGTATGCCTCGACCGGCATGGGGAATGAGAACATTGATCCCTCGTCGGAGTTGGTGCCGATAAGTACGTTCACGTCGTTATACAGCCCTGACTCGTAGAGTTTATACTGGTCGTCAGTAATGGCATAGCCATCGACAATCGGCCAAAAGGATTCCATTCGAGTGCTGTCAACGAGCGTCTGGAACGGCACATTGCGCAACTGCCTAATGTTTTTCTTGCCAAGGCGTTTCTGGAAATCGAGTCCACTTTGCTCCGCGGAGCGCATAGTGCACATTGCCGTGTTGCCGCCGCGCTGGTCGCTGACAGGCCAAAATGAACTGCCGCTCTCGCATATTGCTGCGCGGAATAGTCCCTTTGTAAGTGGCGAGGCGCATAGGATGCTCACAGAGATTCCGCCCGCCGATTCGCCCGCTATGGTCACTTTGTCTGGGTCGCCACCAAATGCCGATATGTTGTTATGTATCCACCGAAGGGCCTCAATCTGGTCGAGGATGCCATAGTTGCCCGACAGTCCGCCAGCCTCTTTGCTGAGCTCGGGGTGGCTCATGAAGCCAAGTGCACCTAATCGGTACTCCACGCTGACGTAGATAATGCCCTCGCGCACGAAGCTCTCCTGCGTGCCGCTATAAGAACCCGTGAGGAATGCCCCGCCGTGTATCATGACGAACACGGGTAGACGCTCTGACGTGCTTTGGGCGGGTGTCTCAACACTCAGGTACAGGCAGTCCTCACTCATCGGGATCTCGTTGCCATTCTGATTGGGGTCTGTGGGCTGTGGTGGTCGGTTGCCCCATTTGTCGGCTTTATACACACCCGTCCATGGCTTCTTTGGCACTGGTGCTTTCCACCTCAAGTCGCCGACGGGTGCCTCTGCATAGGGAATATTTTTATACAGGGCGTGCCCCTGATGCTCCACGCCCTCAATCTCACCCTGCTCCACTGTGGTGCGAAGCAGCTGAGCCTCGGACAGCTGGGCCGTTGCCAACGTAATGACGAAAGAAATAATTAATCCCCTCATTTTCATTTCGCTATATTTTTTATATCGCTATTTTACCAAAAGAAACCCATTTTTGCAATAGGTGGCCTCGGTGAATGGTTGACTTTAGCTGCGTACCCTCTCGATTTGCGAATATGTCACACATTTAGTTCATTCAGCCATGATGAGGCCAAGTCTGTCCACCGGCAATCTCATCCGAGCCTTTTTCTCATTAAGGATTTCTATTATTTCCATGTGTCCCAGTTTTCTTCGTCTCTTATGCGAACTGAGAAATCTATTCAAATTTAGCCAAAAAGAATTAAAACAAAAAGAATTTATATAAAAAGCAAACAGGCAGGAGCAGAAAATATCATCAAAAGCTTAGGGAAATATCGGACTCAATCCGCTTTTCTGGTGCATTGAAAGTCTTTATGACTGTGTGGAGGTTGTCGTTCTCAAACTGTATTACCCTATCTTATCAGGCACTCATCACTTTATTGGCGTTCGATTTTGTAAATTGCGCCTGTTTAATCAATCTTTTATCTGAACGGTCAAACGCGCGCATATATGGAACTAAAATCTAAATATCAAGCAAACGCCAATCGTTATGCCGACTCTGAAGCCCTCTACGTGCGATGCGGCAAGAGCGGCGTCCTCCTGCCCAAGATAAGTCTCGGCTTCTGGCACAATTTCGGAGGCGTAGACCCCTACGAGCGTAGCCGCGCCATCTCCCACTACGCTTTCGACCATGGCATCACCCATTTCGACCTCGCCAACAACTATGGTCCTCCATACGGGAGTGCAGAGGAGACAATGGGACGACTTATTGATAATGATTTCCGCCCTTATCGCGACGAGCTTTTCATCTCCACCAAAGCGGGTTATGACATGTGGGAAGGCCCCTACGGAAACTGGGGCTCTCGCAAGTATCTCATGGCAAGTCTCGACCAGAGCCTCAAGCGCATGCGTCTTGACTATGTCGACCTGTTCTACAGCCACCGCTACGACCCCAATACGCCTCTTGAGGAGACCCTCCAGGCGATGGTGGACATCGTGCGGCATGGCAAGGCTCTCTACCTCGGCATCAGCCGCTGGCCTCTTGAAGCTCTCAAGTTCGCCGACAAGTACCTAAGGGAACGTGACGTCCCGCTACTCATCTATCAGGATAAGCTCAACCTCTTGAATCGTGGCCCGCAAGAGAATGGCGTTCTCGACTATTGTGCGGAGAATGGCATAGGCTTCATCTCTTTCTCCCCTCTCGCCCAAGGTCTGCTTACTGACCGCTATCTCAATGGTATTCCGCAAGATAGCCGTATGGCGAAAAATCATTTTTTGAAGAGTGACGCTCTGACTCCTGAACTGCTGGATTATCTCAAAAAACTTAATGCCAAGGCTTCTGTGCGCAATGAGACTTTGGCGGAAATGGCTTTGGCGTGGATTTTGAGTCAGAATGGCGTGACAAGTGTCCTTGTTGGGGCAAGTTCTGTAGGACAGCTGGAGCAAAACATGAGGTGTGTGCAGGCGCAGCCTGTGTCGATAGAGTGATAACAGCTCATATCGGAAATGCTATCATCCGGCTTGCTACGTCAGCAATAAATTCGTACATTTGTTTGGATTGTTGTCCGAGCACCATGGCGGTGTGGAAATATAAAATGTGTCCCGTCTTGGGTGGGCAAAACGAGCAATCCCTCTTCTTGAAATAAACTTCCAACATGACAACAACAGAAAAAGTCCAGGCTTTGCGCCTTTGGATGAAAAATCAGACTGTAGCAAATCCTGATAAAACCATCACAGCCTACATTGTGCCGACGGCTGACCCCCACAATGATGAATATATCCCAGACCATTGGAAATGCCGAGAGTGGCTTTCCGGCTTTACTGGCTCGGCTGGAACAGCTCTTGTGACTCCAGACGAAGCCCTCCTTTGGACTGATTCGCGTTATTGGCTTCAGGCTGAGGAGCAACTCAATGACTCTCCATTCAGCCTCATGCGCGATGGGCGGGAGGGCGTTCCTTCGCCAACAGAATGGATCTGGCGGAACAAGGATGTCATAAACGGAATGGTGGCCTGCCATGCCGACATGCTCAGCAATGAGATGGCTAATGAACTTCGGCAACGTGGTGTTGAACTTTATGTGGGTAAAGACGCGTTCGATGATATTTGGAATGGCCGCCCCGCTTTGCCCCATGGGCCTATTGACACTTTCCCTGAAAAGTTTGCTGGTGAAAGTGCGTCTGACAAACTTATCCGTGTACGGTCGGTGGTGAAGAGCCTTATCGATGATGGGCAATATGCAGTCTTTAATTCGCAGGATGCGGATGTTAAACCGTGTCTCCTTAATGCCGGTTACCTTGTCAACGACTTGAGCGAGATTGCATGGTTGCTAAACCTTCGCGGCTGCGATGTGGAGTTTAATCCCGTCTTTATAGCCTACTTGTGGGTTGGCTTGTCAGATGATAAGGCGTATCTTTTCGCAAATGAGGAGTGCTTTACCTCTGACGCGCGTAAGGCTTTGGCTGATATCCATGTTGAAGTTCGTCCCTATGCCGATGCCTCTACGTTTGTTTCAGAGCATGACACGCTTTTAGACCACTCGGCTTCCGTGCTTTTTGATGGCTCAAACAAGAAAGGGGCAGCACTTAATGGCTACCTCCCCCCTGTCATCCCAGAGTTGCGCATGGTAAAAAACGAAATCGAGCTCAATGGAATGCGCGAGGCCATGTTGCGAGACGGTGTAGCTCTCGTTAAGTTCCATCGTTGGTTGGATGAGAGCGTTGCAAAGGGTGAGAAACTCACTGAAATATCTGTAGATGAGAAGTTGACAGCCCTCCGTGCGCAACAACCCGGTTTCAAGGAGCGCAGTTTCGCAACCATAGCCGGTTATGGTCCCCACGGCGCTGTGGTTCACTACGAGCCGACCCCCGAGACAGATGTGCAGCTCGAATCGAGAAGTCTTCTTCTGCTCGACAGCGGTGCTCAATATGACTGTGGCACGACTGACATCACACGTACTGTGGCTCTTGGCCCACTTACTGACGAGGAGAAACGTGTCTACACTCTTGTCCTGAAGGGGCATCTCGCCTTGGCACGCCAGCAATTTCCAGATGGAGTGACGGGACTGCAACTTGATCTCGCAGCACGTCAGCATATGTGGAATGAAGGTTACGACTTTGGTCACGGCACAGGCCATGGTGTGGGTACGCGCCTCTGTGTACACGAGGGTCCGCAGCAGATACGTAAGGATGTGCGCCCATGCACTGCTGTGCGTTTCCGTCCAGGCATGACGGTGACTGATGAGCCAGGTCTCTATGTGGCTGGCCGCTTCGGAGCGCGCATTGAGAATGTTCTTGTCTGCGTGGAAAGTCGTACTACAGATTTCGGTCGTTTTGACAGATTCGAGACGCTCACTCTTTGCCCTTATGACCTGCGGCCTGTTGACCGCTCCTTGCTATCCCCCGAGGAGGTGGGGCAAATAAATGAATACCATGCCACCGTGTGTGAGCGCATACTCCCTCTGCTTGATGACGAGGCCGACCGCAATTGGCTCAAAAAAGCTACGGAGCGCATCTGAATTCCTTTAGTAAAAAAACAGAAATACACTTACATACACATACAAATGCGTAGATTCTTACTTACCATCTTGCTCGCAACTCCTGCAGCAATGCTTTTAGCCCAATCGACTGAAGGCGGAATCTCTTCTGACATGTTGCAGCAAATCCGCAAGTCAAATCCCGTGACTGCAAGTGACCGCGCCCTGCGTAACGCCCTTGCCGGCACGAGTATCAATCAGCTCGCGACTTCGGCAGAGAACCCCGATGCCACTGACACGTACTTCTCAAACGAGGTGCCATCAAAGGGCATAACAGACCAGAAAAGTTCAGGACGTTGCTGGCTTTTCACTGGTCTCAATGTGATGCGCGCCGAGATGATTAAGAAATACGACCTTGGCGAGTTCCAGTTCTCGCAGAGCTACTGTTTCTTCTACGACCAGCTTGAGAAAAGCAACCTGTTCCTTCAAGCAGTCATTGACAACGCCAAGAAACCTATGGATGACAAGCTTGTGGATTGGCTTTTTCAAAACCCGCTCTCTGACGGTGGCACTTTCTGTGGTGTCATTGACGTGGTGAGCAAATATGGTCTCGTCCCGTCGGACGTGATGCCTGAGAGCTTCAATGCCAACAACACCTCGCGCATGGCCAACATCATTTCGACTAAGCTGCGCGAGTATGGTCTAACGCTTCGCAAGGCGGTGGCCGACGGAGAGAAGAAGGCACAGCTCTCTAAACGTAAGACTGAGATGCTCGGCACCATCTACCACATCCTCACCATAAGTCTCGGTGAGCCACCTGCTGAGTTTACTTGGACAATGAAGGACGCTTCTGGAAAACCCGTAAGCACTAAGAAATACACGCCAATGTCGTTCTATAACGAGTATTTAGGCAAGGATCTCAAGAATTCCTACGTCATGCTTATGAACGACCCTTCACGCCCTTATCACAAGACGTACACCATCAACATGGATCGCCACTCCTATGACGGCATACAGTGGACCTACATCAATCTTCCCATTGATGAGCTCAAGCCTCTCGCCATTGCTTCCATCAAAGATTCCACAATGATGTATTTCAGCTGCGATGTGGGCAAATGCTATGACTCTAAGACTGGTGTTCTCTCGCTTCGCAACTACGACTACGCTTCTCTCTTCAACACGACTTTCCCCATGACCAAGGCTGAGCGCATTGCATCTCATGCCTCCGCCTCAAGTCACGCTATGACGCTTATGGCAGTTGACCTCGATGAGAATGGTGCGCCAAAGAAGTGGATGGTTGAAAACTCTTGGGGCGCGTCGTCTGGTTATAAGGGTCATCTCATCATGACAGACGAGTGGTTTAACGAGTATATGTTCCGAGTCGTAGTTGACAAGAAATACGTCCCGGCCTCTATCCTTGATTTGCTCAAGCAGACTCCTGTTGAACTCCCAGCTTGGGATCCCCTTTTCGCCCCTGAGCAGTAAAAGTAATCGTCTATAGATTAATTGTTGAGCCATGTTTTGGCCTTGTGCAAAGGCGTGGTGACGCTACAAATAAGAACCGGCAGTTAAGTTATCAAACTTACTGCCGGTCTCTTTTTTTGCGCTGCGAATGACGATATTGTGGGGCTTAATCTGTCAGTACTTAATCTGTCCAATTATTGGGGGATCTGCTTTATCGTAAGCTCAGCATTGCCTTGTGCGCCATGTCGTGAGTCTCCTGTAGTTGCGGGTGTTTGTGATAAGGCACTATTTTTACTTTTACTGACGAATGATGTCTCTGCGCCTCTATGCATTCCAGAATCAGGTCCTGGTTGGCTGATTTCTCTGTTGGTTGCTTTGAGAAATTTTGTTGGATGTATGACACATTAGTGAGAAATACGATTTCAGACCCGTCGGGGCAGCAATTCATGGCGTGTGTCATGGCTGTAAGCATCATTCTGAACTCTGTGGTGTTAATGTCCGCGACATCATACCTTTCGATTTCCACACCGTTTTTCTCCATGATATAAGCTCCGCCCCCGGCCCTCTTCTCGTGAGCGTAATCGCAACTTCCTCCCACCCAGATGTAATATGTGTCGGCAGCCATCTTTATGGTCGGTTGCCTACTGTCTTGCCTTCTTACCACAATGCCGCGTTATTTTACAGGTGTATAGTCAAGTGTGTCATCCTCATCTGTCGCCTCAAGTTTGAAAATCACTGGGCGCAATCCGTCATTGCAAGAGCAAATGGCAACACCAGGCTTACGAATCCAATCCTTGTAATAGAACAACTCTTTTGTCCCCTTCCCCAAATGGGCGAGGGCAAAGACGTATTGGTAAATAGCCTTCCAAGCCTCATCACAAAAGCCCTCTGGTTTTGAATATGTGGCGTAGAACACCTGCCCCTCTTGTAGCATTGGGCATTTGGTGAAACCGTCAATTCCATATTCGTCCGCAAGGTCTTGCTGCAATGTTCTGCGCAGGACTGTAATCTTTACTTTCTTCATAAATCAGTTGTTTCTATCGTCACTCTATTTGTTTTCGTCATTGTCCGCACAAGGGGAACTAATGTCTTTTGTCATCCATATTGAGACTGCCGGGTGTCCTGAATTTCCAAGCGCGTGCGAGATATGTTTGAAACCTAATTTCTCATATAAGCTGACTGCTTTACCGAATTCGGGGAATGACTCGATATATAGTTTCGAATATCCGGCTTTCAGTGCGCGCTCTTCAATATGCCGCAGCAACTTGCTCCCGAACCCTTTCCCGCGCAGTTCTGGCGAGAAATAAACTTTTACCACTTCGGCCATTCCATCGGGTAGTCCCTCTGTCGGGTAGAATCCTCCTCCTCCAAATATTGTGCCATCGCCCCCCTCAATGACCCAGTACTCCGCATCGTTCCTGTTAAATTCAAGCGACAAGTGTTCCATCCGAGGGTCGCAATAGACTGAGCCTGTGAGTGGTGCTCCGAACTCCTCAAATGCGCTTCGTGCAATGGCTCGTATCATTGGGTCGTCCGTCTCCTTAATCTGGCGAAAGTTGACTCTGTTCAGCATCTCAATTTGATCTAAAAGTATCCCGCTAATATCGTTACTTTTTAAATTGTGAGAAAAAGAAATCAGGCGGCCTCATCGTAAAAGATGAAGCCGCCTGACGACTTAATTATGACAAAGAGGCGGCTAATACTGCCTCAAGCCTTGTCAAATTTAGAGAGTCTCGTGAGCCTGGCGTGCGATAACGTCGAGCTGCTGCTCGCGGGTCAAGTCAATGAACTTGACAGCGTAGCCAGAGACGCGGATGGTGAAGTTAGCGTACTCCTCCTTCTCTGGGTGCTCCATGGCGTCCTTGAGCTTCTCAATGCCGAAGACGTTGACATTGAGGTGGTGTGCGCCACGGTTGAAGTAGCCGTCCATTACGCCAACGAGGGTGTTAGCACGCTCGTCGTCGTTGTGACCGAGTGCGCTCGGGCAGATGGTCTGGGTGTTAGAGATACCATCGAGTGCGTACTCGTAAGGCAGCTTGGCAACTGAGTTGAGAGATGCCAAGAGGCCGTTCTTCTCTGCGCCATAGGCTGGGTTAGCACCAGGGGAGAGAGGAGTGCCAGCGCGGCGACCGTCAGGCAGGTTGTTGGTGTACTTGCCGTAGACGACGTTTGAGGTGATGGTGAGGATAGAAGTGGTAGCCTCGCTGTTGCGGTAGGTGTGGTACTTCTTAATCTTACCAAGGAAGGTCTTGAGGAGCCATACTGCAATCTCGTCAGCGCGCTCGTCATCGTTACCATAGCGTGGGAACTCGCCCTCGGTCTCGAAGTCAACGGGGAAGCCGGTCTCGTCGCGGAGGATCTTGACCTTGGCGTACTTGATTGCGCTGATTGAGTCAACTACATGGCTGAAGCCTGCGATGCCAGTTGCGAAGGTGCGGCGTACATCGGTGTCGATGAGAGCCATCTCGGCAGCCTCGTAGAAGTACTTGTCGTGCATGTAGTGGATGAGGTTCAGGGTCTTGACGTAGACACCAGCGAGCCAATCCATCATGACATCGAAACGGGGCATGAACTCGTCATAGTTGAGGTACTCGCCCTGGATAGGACGCATGCTCGGGCCACACTGCTCACGGCTCTTGGCATCCTCACCACCGTTGATAGCGTAGAGGAGGCACTTGGCGAGGTTAGCGCGTGCGCCGAAGAACTGCATCTCCTTGCCAGTCTGGGTAGCTGATACGCAGCAGCAGATGCTGTAGTCGTCACCCCAAACAGGACGCATTACGTCGTCGTTCTCGTACTGGATTGAGCTGGTCTTTACAGAGATCATGGCTGCGAACTTCTTGAAGTTCTTAGGCAGACGGCTGCTGTAGAGGACAGTGAGGTTTGGCTCGGGAGACGGGCCCATGTTGACGAGGGTGTGGAGGAAACGATAGTCGTTCTTGGTGACCATAGAGCGACCATCCTGACCGAGACCACCGACCTCGAGGGTTGCCCATACGGGGTCGCCAGAGAAGAGCTGGTTGTAGCTCGGGATGCGGGCGAACTTGACCATGCGGAACTTCATGACCATGTGGTCAACAAGCTCCTGAGCCTTCTCCTCGGTGAGGACACCGTTGGTGAGGTCGCGGGTGATGTAGATGTCGAGGAAGGTTGAGACACGGCCGACTGACATAGCAGCGCCGTTCTGGGTCTTGACAGCTGCGAGGTAGCCGAAGTAGAGCCACTGGAATGCCTCGTGTGCGTTGGTTGCAGGCTTAGAGATGTCATAGCCATAGATGCTGGCCATCTCCTTCATGCCCTTGAGGGCCTTGATCTGCATTGCGACCTCCTCACGGAGACGGATGACGTCATCAATCATGCCCTGGTCACCCATGTTGTCGAGATCCTTCTGCTTCTCAGCGATGAGGAAGTCGATACCGTAGAGGGCTACACGGCGGTAGTCACCGACGATGCGGCCGCGGCCATAGGTGTCAGGAAGACCGGTGAGAATATGGTTGTGGCGTACGTTCTTCATCTCGGCGGTGTAAGCGTCGAATACGCCATCATTGTGAGTCTTGCAGTACTTGGTGAAGACCTCGTGGATCTTCTCTGAGGGCTGGTAGCCGTAGGTGGTGCAAGCCTGCTCGGCCATCTTGATGCCACCATAAGGCATGAAGGCACGCTTGAGGGGCTTGTCGGTCTGAAGGCCTACAACCTGCTCAAGGTCTTTGGTGCCTTCGCCAATGTAACCTGGGCCATAAGCCGTGAGGCTGGAGACAACCTCGGTCTCCATATCGAGTACGCCACCCTTAGCGCGCTCCTCCTTCTGGAGGGTCTGGAGCATGCCCCAAAGCTTGGTGGTAGCCTCAGTTGGGCCGGCAAGGAAACTCTCGTCTCCCTCATAGGCCGTGTAGTTGTTCTGAATGAAGTCGCGGAGGTTAACCTCCTCACGCCATCTCTGTCCCTTGAAGCCTTTCCAAGCCTCAGCGTTCAGTTCTGCCATGACTGATTTTTGTAGATTAAAGTGATTAGTAAGGATATGCTTGAAACTCTATCTTGGAAGTAAAGCCGTGTTGACGCGTAGTGCTTCGGCGCTCGGAGACGTCCCGTCTCGAAGTTTTTCGCCTTGTCGTGCGCATCTCGGCGGATTTACATTGTTTTAGTGTCTTAAACTCTTTTTCTATTTAGACATTTTATAAACAGAGCAAAATTACAGAAATGTTTCAAATGGCAACATTAAGAGAAGATAAATTTAGGAGGTATCTTTTCGGTGATGCTTAAATGGTTGAAAAATAGAGGTTTGCTTGGCTTGATGTCTTGCTTGTTCTATGAGGATTTGCGTGATAATAATAACAATGCGAGAAGTTGAGTGCAATCGGTTGTATAACTATGCTTGGTGTTGAATTATGAACAATGCCGATTTTGCGGAAAACGCAGTATGAATTTAATTGTTTTAACGAATAAGGGCGGTTTGGTTATGAAATCTATTTGCGAGGTGGAAATTACTTATACTTATCAAGTATGCAGAAGCCGGAATGAGAAGTGGGAAGGTTCTCTTCGTAAATTGCTGTGTTAGGTCGAGCGATAATCATGCGTGAGTATATAAAAACTTAGCCCCCACCAACCAAGTTGATGAGGGCTAAGTTTTTATTAGGTCGTTTACCTGAGACTAAATATTAGTCGAGGTTGCCGAGCTTGTTGTCTGAGCCGAGTACATCGGTGATCTTCTCGCGATACATCTCCTCCATGAGGTCGCGAGCGGGACCGCAGTATTTACGGGGGTCGAACTCTGCAGGCTTCTCAGCGAGGGTCTTGCGGACACCGGCGGTGAAGGCGAGGCGGCTGTCTGAGTCGATGTTGATCTTGCAAACTGCAAGCTGAGCTGCCTTGCGGAGCTGCTCCTCTGGGATGCCGACAGCGTCGGGGAGCTTGCCACCGTACTGGTTGATGATGTCGACATACTTCTGGGGAACAGAAGATGAGCCGTGGAGGACGATGGGGAAGCCAGGAAGCTGAACCATGATGGCCTCGAGGACGTCGAATGCGAGTGGGGGAGGAACGAGGCGGCCGGTCTTCGGGTCGCGGGTGCACTGCTCGGGCTTGAACTTGTAAGCGCCATGGCTGGTGCCGATTGAGATTGCGAGTGAGTCAACACCAGTCTTAGAGGTGAAGTCGATAACCTCCTCGGGCTTGGTGTAGTGGCTCTCCTCTGCCTGTACCTCATCCTCAACACCTGCGAGAACGCCGAGCTCACCCTCAACGGTGACATCGTACTTGTGTGCGTACTCTACAACCTGCTTGGTGAGGGCGATGTTCTCCTCGTAAGGAAGAGAAGAACCGTCAATCATGACAGACGAGAAGCCCATGTCGACACAGTTCTTGCAGAGCTCGAAGCTGTCACCGTGGTCGAGGTGGAGGACAATCTCAGGGTGGTTGCAGCCAAGCTCCTTAGCATAAGCTACTGCGCCCTCTGCGAGGTAGCGGAGGAGGGTAGCGTTAGCATAGTTACGAGCACCCTTAGAAACCTGAAGGATGACCGGAGACTTGAGTTCTGAAGAAGCCTTGATGATAGCCTGAAGCTGCTCGAGGTTGTTGAAGTTGAAAGCTGGAACAGCCCAACCGCCCTTGATAGCCCTTGCGAACATATCGCGGGTGTTCACGAGGCCAAGATCCTTGTAATTGACAGACATTGTATTAGTTTTTATAAAGTTTTCGGTTCATGCGCAACGCCTTTAACCGGGTTTTTGCGCAACCCAAAATTATAACATTTGGGCGAAAAACGCATATCGTATTGAAGAAAAATTTCCCTATTTAGAAAGCTCTATAGTCACTCTGTCGCCTTTTGCTAAATGCGGATAACAAAAAACCTGCATATTTGCCAATTCGTGATTTAAGAAAGCCCGTTTGCCGAAAAAATGCTTCGCGTTTCAGTAAAAAGCTCCACCTTTGACAAAACCAAAAACCGATATGACAATGAACAGGCAGAATTTAGGCATAGTGGGTCTCGTTTTGGCGGCCCTTATTGTAATATGGGGTATGGGTGTGGCTTGTGTGCCGGCGCATAAGTCTGAACCCCAAGTGGAGAAGCACAAAGGCAAGAAGCATGGCCGTCACCACAAGGCGCCCACGTTCATGTGTCCAGAGTGTGGCGCTGAAATTGAGATGCCTGCCCCTGATCGTCGCCCCGTCGCTCCGGGTGAAGGTGATGAAATGCGCCCAGATGCGCCATTCGGAGAGAAGGGTGCACCTAAGGATGGGCAGCCTTGCCCCAAAGGAGAGCAAGGTCAGCACAAGGGTGGGGCAACTCCCGATGGCCGCCCCGCGCCAATGGCTCCCGCCCCCGATTTTAGACCCGCAAAATAAACCATATACACTTATCAACTACCTTTTGCGGATCAGCCCCTGCCAGTCTTTCTGGTGGGGGCTGTCTTTTTTTTCGTGCTCCCCTCTGTTGATTGTGTCATCGAAATGACTAAATTTGAACCGTTCTAAACAATCAACAACCACTATCCATGGTAAGGCAAGTTTTTTTCAATCTGTCGGCTAAACGGCGCGGCTGCCATCTGATAACTAACGAGGTCTTACAAAAGATTGGCCCTCTCCCTCAGGCTGGTCTGCTCAATCTCTTTGTTCAGCACACGTCTTGTGCATTGTCAATCAATGAAAATGCTGATCCTGATGTGCGTAACGACATGGAGAAGATTTTAAATCACATGGTTCGCGAGAATGAACCTTACTACGATCATACGCTCGAAGGAGCTGATGATATGCCGGCCCATGCCAAGTGCTCGCTCTTTGGCGTGAGCCTTACCATACCGATAACTAACGGTCGCCTTAATCTCGGCACTTGGCAAGGTATCTATCTGTGCGAGTTCCGCAATTATGGGGGCGAGAGGAGGATTGTTGCCACCATATATGAGTAGTTTAGCAATGGACGATGTGAAAAGGTGCCGTTGGTGCAATTTGAATAACCCACTTTATGTGGACTATCACGACAATGAATGGGGGAGGCCAGAACACGATGACCATATGTTGTTTGAACTGCTTGTGCTCGAAGGGTTTCAGGCTGGACTGTCTTGGGAGTGCATTCTCAACAAGCGAGAGGCGTTTAGGGCGGCGTTTGACAATTTTGACGTCGATGCGGTGTCTCATTATGATGATGCGAAAAAGGAGTCGCTCATGCAAGACAGCTCAATTGTGCGCAACAGGCTCAAGATTGAGGCGGCTGTGACTAACGCATTAGTTTTTAAAAATATAGTGTGCGAGTTCGGCAGTTTCGATAATTATATCTGGGGATTTACAAAAGGCCAAATAATATGCGAGTGCGACAAGACTTCATCTTCTCTCTCTGATGGCATATCAAAGGATCTCAAAAGACGGGGAATGAAATTTGTGGGGACTACGATTGTGTACTCTTACCTGCAAGCCATCGGTGTGATAAACTCACATGACGAGGGTTGCTATCTACATAAGATAATTTGAGAAAACAGTTTTAAAACCAGAAACAATATGAGAAAAGAGAGTAGGGCGATGAGTTCCGACTGGGCTCTTGATGTGATGCGCAAGGCCCCATACATCACGGTGAGTTTCACTCGCCGAGATGGCTCTGCCTATGGACTGCCTCTGTCTTTGGCTTCGGCCGATGGCAATGTGTGGTATTTTCATTGCGCCCTTGAGGGTGAAAAGTTGGATTGTATTGCGTCGCATCCTGAGGTCTGCCTCTCGGCTGTGACTCGCTGTGTGCCAACTGCGGGCCCCAAGGATGGCAGTTTCTCCCTGCAATACAAGTCTGCCATCGCTTTCGGTCATGCCGAGATGGTGACTGATGATGCGGAAAAGGTTGAGGCGCTACGCCTTATCAGTCAGAGGTTTCTCCCGGGGCATATGGATTGCTTTGAGGAGGCGGTAAAGCGTAGTCTCGCTCGCACTGCTGTCGTCAAGATTACTCTTGATGAGCCTCCAACCGGCAAACGTAAGGAGTATGACAAAAATGGAGACGAGATGAAATACGGCCGAATGGAGTAGTCTGCCATGAATGATATCTGGTTGTGCGCTGCTGGGCTTGGCGGAGCGACTATAATCGGCTCTTTGCTTGGTTTCGCTGTCAAGAATCTGCCTCACAGGTGGAATGACACCTTGTTGGGTTACTGCGCTGGTGTCATGCTCGCCGCTTCTACGCTTGGTCTTATTGTCCCGGCGTTTGGCATGGAGTCAAGTTGGGCGGGACGTTTAGTCGTGGCGGTTGGGGTCATGTGTGGCGCCTTGTTTCTCAATGTCCTTGACCTTGTGACTCCTCATTTGCACCACATAACAGGTCTTGACCCTGAGGAGCACCGCAACAATAATCGGATTAACCGCATATTGCTCTTTGTCATGGCGATAGCCATTCACAAGTTCCCGGAGGGCATGGCGGCTGGCGTTAGCACGCATTCTGTGGATGAGGCATCGTGGGCTGTCACGTTTGGCATCGCGCTACAGAATGTGCCAGAGGGAATGGTCGTCATCACCCCTCTGCTCTTGGCTGGCGTTTCGCATTGGCGAGCCTTTTTTATTTCGGTGGCCATAGCCCTTCTCGAACTATTGGGTGTGGGTGCCGGTTATCTCATGGGTGGGGTGAGTGAGGAACTTTTGCCTGTCATGCTCGGTTTTGCGGGGGGAGCGATGCTCTATGTCACGAGTGACGAGATGATTCCTGAGACTCATGCGCATGGTTTTCAGAAGGAGGCTACTTATGCCCTCCTCTTGGGTTTCATGACTCTGCTTTTTATGGCTTAAAAACTAAATATTCGCATTTATGAAAAACATATTCATATCTATTGCCGCATTTTTCGGTGTCGCCGTCAGCGGCTGTAGTCAAGATGTTGTGGATGTCCTTGAGCCGGAAGAGTTTATTGCTGCTGCCAAGGCGGATACCTCGTCTGTGCTTCTTGACGTGAGGAAACCTGATGAGTTTGCTGACGGGCACATAGATGGCGCAATGAATCTCAACTGGTTAGATGCTGATGCTTTTTCTGCTGGAGTAAGCAAATTAGACAAAGGGAAGTCCTATTACATCTATTGCCGAAGTGGCCGACGAAGCAATGCTGCCGCCCGAAAAATGAAGTCGCTTGGCTTCGATGTCCACGACATGAAAGGTGGGATTGTGAAATGGCAAGAGCTTGGATTACCTGTCGTTAAATAGTCAAACTTATCGCAACAAAACAAAAAAGGTGGCGCATCCGAAAAATGCGTCACCTTTTTTATCTCATTGTAGCAACTCCTTACTGTCTCGCCTCAAGAAGGACTACAGACTCCACATGATGTGTGTGGGGGAACATGTCCACAGGGCGGAGGGCTGTAACCTTATACTGCTTGTCCATCAACTGAAGGTCGCGGGCCTGAGTGGCCGAGTTGCAGCTGACGTAGACAACCTTGCGAGGCGCTGCTTTCAGTATGGTCTCGACGACGTCGGGGTGCATTCCTGCGCGTGGGGGGTCTACAATCATGACGTCGGGCTTGCCATGGGTGTTAATGAAGTCGAGCGTCAGCACGTCTTTCATGTCACCTGCGAAGAACTCTGTGTTTTTAATGTCGTTAATCTGCGAGTTGACTTTGGCGTCCTCTATTGCCTCTGGCACATATTCGATTCCGACAACTTTGCGTGCGGAGCGTGCCACATAGTTGGCTATTGTTCCTGTGCCGGTGTAGAGGTCATAGACAACTTCTGAACCAGTCAGGCCTGCGAACTCCTTGGCCACATCGTAGAGCCTGTGAGCCTGCTCCGAGTTGGTCTGGTAGAATGACTTGGGGCCTACGCGGAACTTGATGTCGCCCATCTGCTCTGTTATGTAGGGCTCGCCTGCGAAACAGTTGATGTCGAGGTCTGTTATTGTGTCGTTGGCTTTTGTGTTGACGACGTACATAAGGCTGGTAACCTCAGGAAACTGCTCTTTGAGGGCTGTCAGCATAGCCTTTATGTTGTCCTGCTCGTCAGCTCCGAAAGCCACGATGACCATGATGTCGCCCGTCGAGGCAGTGCGGATGGTCAGGTTGCGAAGGAGTCCGGTGCGCTCTCGGAGGTCGTAGAACGTCAGTCCGTTGGCAAAGGCATAGTCGCGGGTCCAGTTACGGATGGCGTTTGACGGTTCGGCTTGAAGATGGCAGTCCGTTATGTCCACAACTTTGTCAAAGAGGCCGGGAATGTGGAAACCGACACCCGGTGTCTTGGCCACCTCAGGGTCCGCCAACTCCTCGGGTGTGAGCCAACGCTTGTTGGAGTACGTGAACTCAAGTTTGTTGCGGTAATACTCGTTCTTCTCGGATGGCAAGATGGGCAAGCTCTCTGGCAGCTCCACATGGCCCAGCCTGCGGAGGTTGTTAAGAACCTCGCGCTCCTTATACTCAACCTGTTTTTCGTAGGGAATGAACTGCCATTTGCAGCCACCGCACTTGCCGAAATATTTGCAGAATGGCTCGACGCGCACGGGCGAGTAGCTTATGAATCGGGTTACGAAGCCCTCGCAGTAGTTGCTTCTCTTCTTGGTAATCTGTATGTCGACTACGTCTCCGGGGACGGCGCCTGTGATGAAAACGACCTGGTCGTCGACGCGACAAATCGATTTACCCTCAGCTGCCATGTCGCTAACCGTGACTCCTAAGAGCATCGGCTTGCTTTTCCTTGATCTGGACATTGGGTAGTTTCTTTCTTTGGATTTTTGTGAGGGCAAATTTAGCAAATTTCCCTATCTTAGCGAAAAATGGCTTATAACTAACGGAAATGTCAGCATGTAGGCATGAAAGACCACACTGCGGATGAGAACGAGCAGATGCAAGGGACGAGAGTGTGTGGCTAAGCATGTGCGACTTCCGATTAAAATTGTTATTTGAACATGGGCAAAAGCAAAGATCTCACAGAGGAGGACATTAAGTTCCGCTATATCAACGATGCCATCACAAAGAAAGGATGGCCCAAGGACAGCATATTCATGGAGCAGAAGGTTAAATTTACCGATGGTAAAATTTGCCTTCATGGCAATCTTGTGCATAGGGATAAGCCTAAGTTTGCCGACTATGTGCTTTATGCCAACAAAGCTACGCCCATTGCCATTGTTGAAGCGAAAGATGCCAACCACTCTGTCTCTCATGGTTTGCAACAGGCCATGACCTATGCGCAAATGCTTGACGTGAAGTTTGCGTATAGCTCAAATGGAGAGGGGTTTGCCGAGCATGATTTTCTGACAGGGAAGGAACGAGAATTCTCAATGGAAGAGTTCCCTACAAAAGATGATCTTGTCGAAAGATATAAAAATGAGGCTAATGACGGCAAAGGGCTCACAGAGCAGGAAATAGCTGTCTTTGAGCAACCTTTCTGCACTGGTCAGAACATATATCCCCCACGATATTATCAGCGTAATGCTGTGAACCGCACTGTTGACGCCATAGCCAAAGGGCAGCATCGGGTGCTTCTGGTCATGGCTACTGGTACGGGAAAGACCTACACGGCCTTCCAAATCGTGTGGCGTTTGCTAAAAAGCGGATTGAAAAAGAAGGTTCTATACCTTGCCGACCGCAATATCTTGGTTGACCAATCCATACAACAGGACTTTAAGCCGTTGGAAAAGGTAACGCATAAGGTTGACTACTCAAAAGACAAGAATCACTTGGAGGAGTTGGGGTCTTATCAGGTGTTTTTTGCGCTCTATCAGCAGCTGATCGGGCAGAATGATGCCCAGAATTATAGGGATCTGTTCCCGAATCCTGACTATTTTGACCTTGTTATTG
>CAVFBC010000022.1:37229-42351 GCA_963620575.1 Alistipes putredinis
GAGTGTCACAGGGGCAGCGCAAAGGATGATAGCAACTGGAGAAACATTTTGGATTATTTCTCCTCGGCAACTCATATCGGTATGACTGCCACGCCAAAAGAGACAAAGTATCAGTCAAGCATTGCCTACTTTGGCGAGCCGGTCTATACGTATAGTCTTAAAAACGGAATTGAGGATGGTTTCCTTGCCCCTTTCAAGGTGATTAATATCACTACGAACATTGGTGATGAGTGGAGGCCGACGAAGGGCCAAAAGGACATTTACGGTAATGTGATTGATGATCGCATCTATAATAATAGCGACTACGACTACAAAATTATCATAGAAGACCGCATAAGGGAAGTGGCGCAGGAGATAACCAACTATCTGAAATGCACTGACCGTATGGCCAAGACAATTGTGTTCTGTGCTGATGAGATTCATGCGGAGCGGATGCGCTTGGCTTTGACCAATGCCAATGCTGACATGTGCAAGAAAAATCCCGACTATGTGGTTCGTATAACAGGCAGCGACGAATATGGCAAAGCCAAGTTGGATTACTTTATTTCAGTCTCCGAAAAGTATCCTGTTATTGCCACGACGAGCAAACTGCTTTCCACTGGCGTTGATTGTAAAATGGTGAAGCTCATTGTGCTTGACCAGCAAATCGGTTCAATGACTGAGTTTAAGCAAATTATTGGTCGTGGCACTCGCCTAAGGGAGAAGGAGGGAAAGACATACTTTACGGTGATGGATTTCCGCAATGTGACACGACTGTTTGCTGACCCGGATTGGGACGGGCCGATTGTGGTTGATCCTGATTATCCTCCCAAACCCCAAGACCCTGAACCGTATCCTCTTCCTGAAGATCCTGATCTGCCTGTAGTGCACGAGCCTGGCCCGGAGCCAAGGCAGAAGCCGATTGTTGACAAGGACGGGTGCCCTGTAAAGATCATCAATAAAATCGTATCTGTTTATGACTCTGACGGAAAACTGCTCCGCACGGAGAGTATTACGGATTATACCAAGAACAACATCATCGGCGCGTATGCCACGATTGACATGTTTGTCTCCAAATGGAGAGAGACGGCGAGGAAGTCAGACTTCGCAGAAATGCTCAAAGAGAGTGGCATCGACCTTGCCGCGTTGAAGCACGACCAGAACATGGACGATGTGGATGATTTTGACTTTATTTGCCATATCGCCTATGGCAAGAAGACTCTTACTCGGCGTGAGCGTGTTGAACAGGTGAAAAAACGAGATATATTCAGCAAGTATGGTGGTCAGGCGCGGCTTGTACTCGATGCCCTGCTGGATAAGTACGCCAATGAGGGCGTGTCTGAGTTGGAAAGCCTCACTGTGCTTGAAAATGACCCGTTCCGCAAATTGGGGTCCAAGGCAAACATTGTGAAGCTGTTTGGCGGCAAGCAAGACTATCTGGAGGCTGTTAAAGAACTTGAGCAGAACATATATAACGTGGCGTAAGGCAAAATTAAAATATGAGCTTATCAAACTTCGTAAAACGAGTGCGCGATATAATGCGCAATGACGCCGGCATAAATGGCGATGCGCAACGCATAGAGCAGATGGCGTGGATGCTGTTTCTGAAGGTCTATGACGAGAAAGAGAATGACTGGGAGCTGGATGATGATGACTACGTCTCTATCATCCCGGATGAGTGCCGTTGGCGCAATTGGGCGCATGATGACGGCAGCGGCAATGCCCTGACGGGTGACGAGTTGCTCTCTTTTGTCAATAACACCCTGTTTGTCAGACTCAAAGAGATTGAGGTCTCTCCTGAGACGCCCATTCGGCAGGCTATCGTAAAGACGACTTTCGAGGATGCCAATCAATATATGAAAGATGGCGTCCAACTTCGTCAGGTGCTTAATGTCATTGACAGATTGAATTTTGGCGACTATGAGGAGAGTCATGCTTTCGGTGAGATATATGAGACTATCCTCAAGGAGATGCAGTCGGCCGGCTCGTCTGGCGAGTTTTATACTCCAAGAGCCTTGACGGAGTTCATGGCGGAGATTGTAAACCCGCAGATTGGCGAGAGAATGGCAGACTTCGCTTGCGGCACGGGGGGCTTCATTACCAGTTGGCTATGTGAATTGGATAAAAAAGTAAAGACTACCGATGATCGCAAGAAGTTCAACCAGTCGGTATTTGGCATAGAAAAGAAGCAGTTCCCTTATATGCTGTGTGTCACAAACCTGTTGCTTCATGGCATTGACACGCCATTGGTGTATCATGACAACTCTCTGATAAAGGACGTGCTCAACTACACGGATGAGGACAAGTTTGATGTCGTTCTGATGAATCCACCATATGGTGGTAATGAGAAGTCTGATGTCAAGTCGCATTTCCCGTCCGACATGCGCAGCAGTGAGACTGCCGACCTGTTCATGGTGCTCATCATGTACCGACTGAAGAAGTATGGCCGTGCTGCGGTCATTGTCCCTGACGGTTTCCTGTTTGGAGCGGACAACATAAAGATTGCCATCAAAACAAAACTGCTCAGAGATTTCAACCTGCACACCATCATCCGTCTGCCGGGCAGCGTCTTCGCTCCTTACACCTCAATTGCCACGAACATTCTGTTCTTCGACAATACGTGTGCAGAGGATGCGCCAGAGGGTTATTCCACAAAGGAGACGTGGTTCTACCGCTTGGACATGCCCGAGGGTTACAAGCATTTCTCCAAGACAAAGTCCATGAAGTCAGAGCATTGCGACCCGATTCGAGAGTGGTGGAACGACCGAAAGGAAATCATTATTGCCGATGGTGATGAGAAATCACGTTGCTATTCTGTTGAAGACCTTATCGCGGCGGACTGCAATTTCGACTTGTGTAAGTTCCCAAAAGAGGATGAGGAGATTCTTCCTCCTGCCGAACTTCTTGCCGACTATTTCAAGAAGCGCAAGGCTCTTGACCTCGAGATAGACAAGACATTGGCAGAGATACAGCGCATACTGGGGATAGATGTGAAGGTGGAGGAATTGTAAAATGTGGGACGTGTCCCACAAATGTAATAGATTGGCATGGGAAATAAAGAATTGGCAAATATCAACGATGCTTCCTATCTACAACTGATAGATAGTATTACCTCCTTATGGGGTAATGCCAAAGCCAAAGCTGTCACTGCGGTAAACACAGAATTACTTGATGCCAATTGGCAGACAGGTAAATATATTGTGGAATTTGAACTAAAAGGTAAGGACAGAGCTGAGTATGGTAAGCAGTTACTAGTGAACCTTTCCAAAGACCTTACAACAAGAAATGGGAAGGGTTTTAACCGTTCGAATCTCGTCTATATGCGTAAGTTCTACCTCGCATTTCCAATTTGTGGGACAGTGTCCCACAAATTGACATGGAGTCATTATTACGAACTTTTGAAGTGTGACAACTCACTTGAAATGCAGTTCTATTACAAAGAGTCCATCAAGGAAGGCTGGAAAGTTAGGGAACTGAAGAGGCAGATGAAAAGTTGCCTTTTTCAGCGACTGGCATTAAGCACTGATAAGGCTGGAGTGCTTGCTTTGGCTAACGAAGGTCATCAAGTACAAACTCCGCAAGACATCATCCGTGACCCATTTGTGCTTGAATTTGCAGGACTGCCCAAGCAAAAACGTTATAAGGAGAGCGACTTGGAGAAAGCTCTGAAAGAGCACATGGAACAATTCCTCTTGGAGATGGGGCGTGGCTTTGCTTTTGTAGGCAGACAATATTCCATGCAGATTGGTAGCCGTCAGTTCAAGGTGGATTTGGTGTTCTACCATTGCATTTTGAAATGCTATGTGCTGATAGACCTCAAACGAGCTGAAATTAAGCATGGAGACATCGGTCAGATGAACCTCTATCTGAACTATTTCAAGACAGAGGTTTGCCAACCAGACGACAATCCGCCTGTTGGCATAGTTTTGGGAGCAAGAAAGGATGAGCTGTTGATGGAATATGCCTTGGAAGGCATCACCAATCAGTTGTTCGTGGCACGCTACCAACTCTATTTGCCCAAGCGTGAAGAACTGCAGGCGCAGCTCGACAAATTATTGGATGAAACAGAAGAATAGTACAATGAACGGCAAACAATTAAAGAACAGCATACTACAATGGGCGATACAAGGCAAACTTGTACCCCAAGACCCGAACGACGAACCAGCAAGCGTATTGCTTGAAAAGATTCGTCAGGAGAAGGAACGCTTGATCAAGGAGAAGAAAATCAAGCGAGACAAAAACGCATCCATCATTTTCCGTGGTGAGGATAATTCCTATTATGAGAAGGTTCTCGCTACGGGAGAGGTGAAGTGCATAGACGAGGAAGTACCTTTTGAGATACCACAGGGGTGGGAATGGTGCAGGTTCAACGACTTGGCTCTGTATAGAAAAGGGCCTTTTGGAAGTAGCTTAACAAAGTCTATGTTTGTGGCTAAAAGCAATCAAAGTGTCAAGGTTTATGAGCAAAAGAATGCAATACAAAAAGACTTTACTCTTGGCGATTATTATATCAGCAAAGAAAAGTTTGAAGCAATGCAAAGCTTTATAGTCAAGCCAAACGACATTATAGTAAGCTGCGCAGGAACAATCGGTGAGACCTATCTTCTGCCATCAGATGCTCCTGTCGGTATTATCAATCAAGCGTTGATGAGGGTTACGCTTTTTGATTTGAGCATGGCGAAATACTGGCAAATGTATTTTGCTTATATGCTTTTGAATGAGGCACAAATGAAAGGAGCTGGTTCTGCCATTAAGAATATTCCTCCGTTTGAATATCTAAAAGCAGTTCTTGTGCCAGTTCCTCCTTTATCAGAACAAAACAGATTGTTCGAAAGATACAATTTGCTTTTGTTTCTAATTGCGAAATATGAGTCAGAAGCAAATAAATTAAACTATCTCAATCAAAACATCTATGATAAATTAAGGAAATCCATTCTACAAGAGGCTATTCAAGGCAAACTTGTGCCGCAAATAGAGAGCGAAGGTTCTGCTAAGGAACTATTGCAGCAGATTAAAGAGGAGAAGCAACGCCTTGTGAAAGAGGGCAAACTAAAGAAGTCTGCCCTCAACAATACTGTTATCTTCCGGGGTGACGATAACAGGTATTATGAGCAGATAGGCAATGCTTGTGTCGATATTACCG
>CAVFBC010000023.1:0-40274 GCA_963620575.1 Alistipes putredinis
TCCACACAATCTTCGGCAGCGAAAAATCGCCCCAATAAGCGCAGTTCCTAAGGTTGTAAGGCGTGTCTCCCTTGTCGCTTCTGGTTGATATTTTGTCCCAAAACTGGTCCAAATGGGCTTTCACAGTGGGGTAGTCCTCTATGTGGATTCGCTCCACTTCGCCTTTCACTCCGTTGTGGGTCCCAATCAGCCACAGCCCCGCCCACTCATACCCGTACCTCTTTATGTCGCGGCCGCGAAGAATGGGCCTTATTAGCTCCTCCGTCCGCTTCCGCTCATCCTCCGTCTTGCACTGGGCCAGTATCTCTTCCCGTCGCTCCGTCGTTATGATGAACGCGTCGTTGTAGCCGGTCAAAACACCACGATAAATGTTTATGTCCCAATCCTTGAGCGGCGTCCCCACCTTCTCAATCTTCCGTCGGATGCTCTGCTCGATGGGCGAGAGGATAACCCAGCTCTCGCTCTTGGCGAAGCGGCAAGGCGCGCTGTTCTCCCTGACGAAGTCGCCAAGGCGGCCCACGCTATCGCGGCCCATCTTGGTCATGACGGCGCAGAGCGTCTCGCCCGCGTTCTCCTCGCGGCCGAAGAGCAGTATGTTGGTGTCCACCGTGGCGCTCTCGAACACCTTGACGCCCGCGAAGTCGACCAGCAGCTTGGGGTTGGCCTCCTTGGCGAGGAAGCCGCGCGTCTTCTCGCCATAGCCCGCGCGCATCCACTTGTTCGAGGTGATGAAACAGAGGTGTCCGCCACGCCTGAGCAGCTGGTGGCCGCGCTCGAAGAAGAGGCAGTAGATGTCGCCCGTGCGGGCGAAGGTCTTATATCCGCAACCCTCGTAGCGGTTGGCCAACTCGCCGCCGCCCGCCTGCAGCTGGATGTAGGGCGGGTTGCCAATGACGATGTCGAATCCCGTGTCGACGCCAAACATCCACTCGGGGTCGAAAAACGGGGCTGTGGCGTTCTGGTCATACGGGTTCCACTCGGCCATCATGGCGGCGTCCGCCATGGTGTTATACCCCTCGCCTCTCAGCAGCGTGGCGAGCCTGTCGCGCAGCGCCTCGTCGCGCTCGCGCAGCTTAGTCTTCTGGTAGGCGGTGCGGGCGCCGAAGTGCTCGTGGCGCACCCGCCGCAGCTCGTCCTTGAGGTCCGCCACCTCGCTCCACCCGAACAGGTTGCCCTCGTGGGCGGCGCCGCCAGCCTGCCGCCCTATGGCCACCAGCGTGTCGGCCGCCACGAACTTGGTCTCGAGGTTAGGCAGGGTGGGAATGCCGTAGTTGGGCTTGGCGTCGTCGCGCTCACAGTCGCAGATGAGCGAGATGAAGAAGCGCAGCTTGGTTATCTGGGCCGCTATGCACTGGATGTCGCTGCCGAAGATGCAGTTCTCTATGATGTCCATTTTCAGCCGGTAGGGGTCGCTGGCGGCCTCGGGGTCGATGCGCCCCAGGATGTCCACCATCCGCGCCAGCACGCCCATGGGGAAGGCGCCCGAGCCGCACGCAGGGTCCAGGATCTTGACCTTGCGCAGCCTCACTGCCATCTCCGCATAAGTCTCGGCCTCGCCCTCCGGGGGCGTGAAGGTGGGCTCCAGCAGGCGGCGCGCCGCTGGCGTGTCGCCCAGATAGGCCATGAGGCTTTCGTCCACCATGTAGCTCACGATGGCTCGCGGTGTGTAGAACGAGCCGCTCTGGTTGCGCGCCGTCTCGCGCGTCTCGGGGTTGTAGAGGCCCAAGAGGTTCTCAAACACCTTGCCGAGCAGCTCGGGGTCAAGCGCCACCTTCTGGTCGTCGGGGCTGTTCTCCTCGATGGTGAAGTTATACCGCCCCAGAATGCTGAAGAGTCCCGTCTCGGGGGCGAAGAAGAGGGCGTTGGGCACCACGGCGCGGTGCTTGAAGCGCCCGTCGGCGAATCGGCTGTCGTTGCGGCTGAAGCCGTCGCGGTTGATGGCGTGCTTAACTCCGTGGAGGGTCTTGGTCTTGTCTTGGCACTCGAAGAGCCCGCCGTTGAGGAAGGGCACCGTGCCAAAGAGGCTTATCACCTCGTCCTCGCCCACGTTGAACAGCTCGGCGTAGCGGTAGAGGGTCTTGATGTCGGCCTTGGTGTTGGTGGCGAAGCGGCGGCCCTTGGTCTTGTCACTGTCTATGGCGTGGTTGAGCGTGGCGAAGAAGAGGTTCTGCAGCACGGCGTTGTAATATGTGCCGTCGGTTTCGCTCGCCGGGTCGAACTCTTTCAGTATCTCGCCAAGGCGCTTCACGTCAAAAATCCAGTTCGGCACCAGACCTTTCTGCCTGATGAACCAGACGAACATGACCCTCGTGATGAGGCGGATGACCTTGTCCTCGAGTCCCTCGCGGTCGTCGTCCTCCGTGCTGGTGTCGTTGGGGAAGGTGATGTGCGAGTCCTGGTCCACCGCCCGCTGGAACCATCCCGCCAGCTCGCGGTAGAAGGCCTGCGTGAGGGCGTCCACGCTGAACGCCGCCTCGATGTCGGTGGCCTCGAGTGTGCCGTCGGCAGCCTTGTCCCTCAGCTTCTCGAAGTTCTCGGCGGCGGTGCGGCAGCTCTGCCCCGGGCCGAGCATGAAGGTGAAGCGGCGGCCGTCCGTCATGTCGGTGTTGCCTGCGCCCTTGTGGCTGAATGAGAATCGCCACTCCCAGTCCGAGTGGCCCGCGTAGTGGAAGATCATGAAGGCGCTGGTGTGCGTCTTAAGCATCCTGTTGATGATGCGCGACACGCCCACGCGGCAGCGCGACAGGCTCCTCCTGTCGCTCACCTCGAAGTCGAACACCTCGATGGGATTCGTCTTCTGGATGGCAATTTGGCCAATGTGCGCGATGCTCAGGATGCCCGCCCGCTTAGCCTCGGCGCGCAGGTCGAGAGTGTCCTCCTCCTCGTCAAGCAACGGGGTGTCAAACTTGTCTTTGAAGTGCTCCTTGCCGAAAATGGGGTATATCACGTTCTCGCGGAACGACTGGGTGCCTTTATATTGTCCCTCGAAATATTTTCGCAGGCTTTGTTGCTCTTCCATCTTTCCTTGTGTTTCAGTGTTTTTGGGTGGGGGTCTTCTTTTTTTACGGGCTTTGGGGGCTGGGGTGCTATTTGTCGAGTGCCAGAACGACCACGGGCTCGCCGTCTTCCTCTTTGGCGTGTTCCACGGCCGTCTTCATCGCCTTGCCCAGGATGTCATAGAACTCCTGCTCGGTCATGTCAATCAGCACTTTGCCGTTCTCTTTCATCTTGGCGTTGAGTGTGACGATGGTGTTTGCCAAATCGTTGTCGCCCTCGTCAATCAGTCCGTATGCGTCGTCAATGAGTTTCTTGGTCTCTTTGCTCTCAAACTTCTGCTTCAGATTGAGCGCAATATCCTTGGCCGCTTTAATGTTGGCGGTCTCTTTGATGCTCTGCGTCTGTGCCGCCACCTGGCGCACCCTCATCAGGGCGCGCTCGCGGCGCTCGTCCCAGTCGGGTGGCAGTGGGGCGCGGGGCGTCTGCTCATCGGTGCGGAAGGCGTCAAACATCTCGGTGGGCTGGAGGATGCGCGGCTTCTTGCCGATTGCCGCACGGACGAAATATGTGGCGTGGCTGCCCTTGCGGATCATGAAGAGGCCGCTCTGCCCGTCCGCCTCGGGGGTGGCTGTCTCCAGATTGTCTGTGGCGGCCACCACTTGGGCGTATCGCTCGGCGTGGCTCTTTTTGTAGCTTCGCAGCTCGCCGATATATCGCTCCATGGGGCTCTCGCCCTCGTCTTCGGGGATGTGGAGGTCGAAGTGCTCCACCTCCTCGCCCGATGTGAATATTTTGCTGTCCTCGCCAAAGAGGAAGTGGAAGGTCTGCAGCTTGCCGTGCGAGCGGTTGACGATGTCTATGGCGTTGTCGCCCTCGTCGCTCGGCATGAAGTTATAGACGTACACCTTGTCGGCCGCCGAGCCGATGCGGTTCACGCGGCCTATGCGCTGCATGAGCCTCGTGGCGTTCCATGGCGAGTCATAGTTGACTATGACGTTGGCTCTGTGGAGGTTGACTCCCTCGGCCAACGTGTCGGTTGTTATGATGACGTCATATTTGTCGCACTTTTCGCCCCTGAAGTTCGCGTCGAAGTTGGCGGCAATGGTGCCGCGCTTCTCCTCGCGGTTGTCGGCTGTGATCACGAGGATGCGGTTTCGCAGGTCGGGGCGCTCCTCTCTTATGGCTGCATTCACCACACTTGTCGTTTGGGTCGACTCGGTGAACACCACGAGTTTTTGCTCCGGGTTTGTCTTCTTGCTCAGCATGTCTCCGAGGTACTCTTTGAAGACCTCTTTCTTCGGGTCTTCTGTGACGTGCCTCCATGCGTCAATCAGATTGTTCATGACCCTCTTGTCGCACAGCAGCATGTCAATGTATGAAGGGTCGAAGTCTTTCCGCTTGAACTCGCGGTTCTTCTTCCTCTTGTCGCTCGGCATCTTTTTTATTTTCTTCCGGATGTCGTTATAGCAGTCCTCGATGGTGAGGTCGGGCTTGTCGCGTTTCTCGCGCTTCGCTTTCACGTCCAGCTCGGCGTTGATGTCCAAGTCAGGGCAGATGAAGATGCTGTCGTCCTGCCACATCCTTATCATGTTCTCGGTCGAGGTCCTTATGTTGCTTAGGCTCTTGCGGAACGCGTCAAAACTGCTTTCGAGCCTCTTGACCAATTGGTTGCGCATCAAGTTCTTTAACCTGTGGGCCACAACCTCGGCCGTCTGGTTACGAAACTCATAGAGCCCGCGGTTCTCCGGGTCTGTCAGGAAGGTGATGGCCGAGTATCTGTAGTACATCAGCGGCACAATGCCTGTGTCGAAAAGCTCTTTTTTGTCCCGTGGGGCTATGGTTGTCAGCGTTCGGCGGAAGAGTGTCGCGAGGCTGTGGTCCATCGCGTAGCGCATCTCCACCGGGTCGCCCAGATTGGGGAAACGCAGCCCTTGCGCCTCGATGTCAGCGGCGTAATATTTTGCCACGTCGGTGCGGGTGCGCCTCACCATGATGTCGTCCAGCACCTTTTCGCGTATGTCGGCCGACAGGTTGCGCAGACCCTCGTTCCGCTTCTTAGCCTCCTCGGGGGTGAGCGTCTCCGTCATGCCCATGTTGTTTTTCTTGGGCGTGATGAGGCACCTGTATTCTTTGTCCTTCTCTGAGAAATAGTGGTGCAGGTCGCCATTGGCCGCTTTCTTGAGTGTGCTGTTCGTGTTGTTGCGCTCAAACAGGTATATCTGGTTGGCGAGGTCTCGCGGCCTGTTGTTCTGCGGCGTGGCCGAGAGCAGTCCCACGTAGGGCGTCAGTCCCGTGTGGGTTGTTATGTAGCCAATCAGTTGGTCGAGAATGTTGTGGATGTTGGTGTCAGCGTTGCGCAGCTTGTGGCTCTCGTCCACTATGATGAGGCCGAAGTCCAGTCCGTCAAACGTGTTGTACAGCGTCTTGCGCAGTTTGTCGATGGTGTCCCATGTCTCCTTGGGGGCGTCTTGCGCCTCGCCGTCTTTCTCTTCGTCCACTTCTTCTGTGGCCTCCCCTTCTCCTCCTTCTACCTCCTCTTCTTCAACCACATCGTCCTCGTACTCCTCCTCAATCTCAATGTCCTCCGAGACTCCTATGCCTGCCATGGCTGTCTGTAGTCTGCCTGTTGAGCGGATTTTGACGTGGCTTTCCATCTTGGCGTTTTCGTCGCTCTCTTGCTCGTCAAAGATTTGTATCGTCTCTCTCCAAGAGCCCATTATGGCTGGCGGGGCGACTATGAGGACCTTGCCCGGCCGCCCCTCGGTGGTCATATTGGTCAGGAACTCTTTGATCAGCAGAGTGCCGACCACCGTCTTGCCCAGGCCCACCACGTCGCCCAGCATGAAACCGCCGTGCTCTTGCATGATGGCCTCGCACTGCTTGACGGCATCTATCTGGTAGCTGAGCGGCGAGAACCCCTTGGGCAGGTAGCTCTCTATGCGCTTGTGCTGGTCTGCGTCCACTATGTTGCCAAATCTTTCACTCAACAGCCTGATGTACAACTCGTACGGCGTCAGTGGTGCAATCTTTTTCTCTTTGGGCTTAGCCGTTTTCTTCCCGGCAGGACTCTTCATCAACTCCTCCAAGAACTCCTTGTTCCATGGCGTCGAGATGTCCCATTTCTCGTTAAACCACATTTCGTGGCCTTTGGTGTTTGAGTACCCTTTGTCGTCTGGCCTGGCCATCACGACTGTGTCATTCGTCTCCAAATAGTTTAGCTCGGAGTTCCCCTCAAGTCCCTTTCGCGTGAGGTTGCTGCTGCCAATTATGCCATAGGCGTAATCTTGTCCAAGGAATATATAGCATTTGGCGTGGAAGAACTGCGCGTCGCCATTCTCGTCTTTCTTGTATATCCTTATCTTCAGTTGGCTCTCATCCTCATTCTCTTTGCAGTTCTCGCGCAGCATTTGCAGCGTCTCCACCCACTCGTCTTTCACCTCCAGATCTTGCAGGTCGCGCCTGATGAAGTCTTGCGGAAAACTTGCGTCTTTCATCTCTGGGTTCTTCAGCTGCTTTTGGCGTACAATGGGGTCAGTGCCAATGAGCAGTTGAAGCTCGCCACCGCGGCCGAAAAAATCTTTCAGTTTAGGCAAAAGGAGATGCGTCCCCGGGATGTCCCAATATCCCGTGGCTATCAATACTTTGTCGCATCCGTTGTCACCAATAAGGTCACCGATGACGTTTACCATCATCAGTCGCTCGGACGAGTTGTCCAACAGGGTGTTTTTTATTTTCATTATGGAGGCGTGCCTTCTATAGCTTGTGATTATGAGTGGTGAGCCTTTTCTCTTTTCCAGTCCCTAAGTTACCACAAATTGTTAACAATTCAAAACGCCGCCATTGCTCTGTTTGGGCGGCGAGGACGCTGAAATTCTTGCCGAGCTCACCGTCACCGGTGCGCAGTGCGGCTATCTCTTCCCTGTTGCCACTCCCCAAGGTGGTAACCAACCACCTTTAGCTCCTATTCCCGCCTCCTCAGCTTGTGTGGCACACGGTGGCGGGTTGCCGCTGCCTCTTGTGGCTGCTCTCCCCTCTCGCGAAAAAACGCTCATAAAGGTATACACTGTCTACCTTTCAAGGCGATTTTTCGCGAATGTCCCTACAAAGACGGTGTTATGACAAGTCGCCAACTCCCGTCTCTCTCCGAGCGTTGGACATACCCTTTTGTCATAAGTTGTTTAATCTGCTTGTTCACAGCGGCCGAGTTTATTCCGACCTCTTCAGAAAGTTTTTGAATAGTTATGTCGGGAACCGAATACATCAGATTGAGAATTTTGCTTGTCGACTCAGTCCTGAATGTGACTCGCTCCCCGTCAAACCACCAAACTTTGTCTCCTCGTTCGGTCAAGAACCGGATGTTGTAGCCTACTTCCTCAATAAATAGTTTTGTGAAGTAGGTGAGAAATTGCAGAATGTCTCGCTTTGACGCATGTGCTCCCAGTGATGGTGTCGAGCCAACAGTGAGGTCTGTTTTATGTAGTGCTTCCAAATATTCGCCCTTCTTCCTGCTCCTGACCACAATCATAGGATAGCCGTGACGGCATAGGATGTAGTTGACCATCATTCGTGCAATGCGGCCATTCCCGTCTTCAAATGGGTGGATGCGAATGTAGCGGTAATTTGCCGAAAAGAAGCAGAATCTCTGTTTGCCAATATGTCAGTGTGTTGCCTTCAATATGGTTACTGTTGTAATTGAAGTTGATGGTGAACCTCCTACTCAGCAACTCTCTGTCTCGTTCAGACAAAGGTTGCAGAGATTGCCAACGGCTCATTATGTTTTGAACTTTATCCATTGCTCTGCCTCACAAAAAATACGCCTCTTTGCGCTTGCTTTTGTCCTCTAAGTTACCCCAAATTATCCTTATCCACAAAAAACAAGTCACCCCCTCCACCCAATCAAGGGCAGAGGGGGGGCAGAAAAAAATCCTTACTAAAGTTCACCGAAGCCGGTGCGTCGCGTCGCTTAGATCTGTGCGAAAGCCTGGTCGAGGTCGGCGATGATGTCGTCGATATGCTCGGTGCCGATTGAGAGGCGTACGGTGGCGGGGGTGATGTGCTGCTGAGCCAGCTCCTCGTCGGTCATCTGAGAGTGGGTCGTGGTGTAGGGGTGGATGACGAGGCTCTTGACGTCGGCCACGTTGGCGAGGAGTGAGAAGATCTTGAGGTTGTCAATGAACTTCCAGGCCTCGTCCTTGCCGCCCTTGATCTCGAATGTGAAGATGGAGCCGCCACCATTGGGGAAGTACTTCTCGTAGAGCTTATGGTCGGGGTGTGAGGGCAGAGACGGGTGGTTGACCTTGGCCACCTTGGGGTTCTTGGCGAGGTACTCCACTACCTTGAGGGCGTTGGCCACGTGGCGCTCCACGCGGAGCGAGAGGGTTTCAAGTCCCTGGAGGAGGATCCATGCGTTGAACGGCGAGATGGTGGCGCCAGTGTCGCGGAGGATGACGGCGCGGATGCGGGTGACGAAGGCTGCAGGGCCTGCCACGTCGGCAAAGATGGCGCCATGGTATGATGGGTCGGGCTTGCCGAGGGTGGGGTACTTGTCGGCATTCTTCTTCCAGTCGAACTTGCCACCGTCAACAATGACACCGCCAAGGCTTGAGCCGTGACCGCCAATGAACTTGGTGGCTGAGTGGACTACGATGTCGGCGCCATGCTCAAGCGGACGGATGAGGAATGGCGTGCCGAAGGTGTTGTCGACAATGAAGACGATATTGTGCTTGTGAGCTACCTCTGCAATGGCCTCTAAGTCAGTTACATCCGAGTTGGGGTTGCCAAAGGTCTCGGCGTAGATGACCTTGGTATTGGGCTGGATGGCTGCCTCAAGAGCTTTGATGTCGTTGACGTTGACGATGGTGTTCGTCACTCCCTGAGTTGCTAACGTGTGGGTGATGAGGTTGAACGAGCCGCCGTAGAGGTTGTCGGCTGCCACGATGTGGTCGCCAGCGCAGCAGATGTTCTGGAGTGCGTAGGTGACGGCCGCTGCGCCTGATGCTACAGCGAGACCGGCCGTGCCACCCTCGAGGGCTACCACACGATCCTCAAAGACACCCTGAGTCGAGTTGGTCAGACGACCATATATGTTGCCGGCGTCGCGGAGTCCGAAGCGGTCGGCCGCATGCTCTGAGTTGCGGAAGACGTAGCTCGTGGTCTGGTAGATGGGCACTGCGCGTGCGTCGGTTGCTGGATCGGGGTTCTCCTGGCCCACGTGGAGCTGGAGGGTCTCAAAGTGAAGTTTGTTCTGTGCCATGGTGTTAGTGTATTTTTTTGTTGTCAGTAATCTGTGGGTTGTTTTTCTAATTGTCTGTCGTCAGAACTGATTTGCTCCGTGTCGCGGGGTCGCCCCTCTCAGCACGTCCGCCTTTCTCATTCCCGACATTGCAAAGTTATGCTCTTTGTGTGATATGTTTTGCATATTTTCTTTTCTTTGGAAAACGGTTCTGTTTAGTTATCTTCTGACGACAGATATTCTGTTTTGTGCCCTATCGGGCGTGCCTGGCAGAAAAAGTGCAATTGCATTGCCAATATTGTGCTTTCCTTTTTTGGGGAGCGGCGGTTCTGCTTCGGGGTAAATGGGAGAACGTAGTTACAATTATGGTTCAGTGTGGCATATTATGGCGGAAAATGCGTTAATTTTGGAGAATTATCAAATATAACAAGAGAAATGTCATTTATTGAAGCACAAGACGTGGTCAAGGACTATTCCGGCCACCGTGCGTTGGACCACCTCTCACTCTCCGTCCCACAGGGCCACGTCTATGGCCTGCTGGGCCCCAATGGCGCGGGCAAGACCACTTTCATCCGAATCCTCAACCAGATCACCCGCCCAGACAGCGGTCAGGTGCTCATTGACGGGCGGCCGCTTTGCCCCGATGACATTGAGCGCATAGGCTACATGCCCGAGGAGCGCGGACTCTACAAGAAGATGAAGGTGGGCGAGCAGGCTCTCTATCTCGCCCAGCTGAAAGGCCTGACCCGCTATGAGGCCGAGAAACGTCTCCGCGCCTGGTTCGATAAGTTCGATATATCCGAATGGTGGGACAAGAAGGTCGAGCAGCTCTCCAAAGGCATGGCGCAGAAAGTGCAGTTCATTGTCACCGTGCTCCATGAGCCCGCGCTGCTCATCTTTGACGAGCCTTTCAGTGGCTTCGATCCCGTCAACGCCAATCTCCTGAAAAGGGAGATTCTTGAGCTCCGCGACCGCGGCGCCACAGTCATCTTCTCCACCCACAACATGAGCTCGGTCGAGGAGGTGTGCGATGACATCACTCTCATCAACAAGAGCCATGCCGTGCTCTCCGGCTCTGTCGCCGACGTCAAGCAGCGGTTCAAGGAGAACATCTTCGCCATCCGCTTCTCGGGTGATGCTGCAGCCCTATCCTCGCCCGACAGCCTCGTCTCAATCTCCGATGTCAAGGCCGATGGCAATCTAACCTCGGCCATTGTCCGCCCTGCGGCAGGTCATGAGGACCTCACGCCCAACGACCTTATCCGCTACCTCCTTGGCCAGGTAACCCTCGCCAGCTTCGAGGAGCGACTGCCGTCAATGAACGACATTTTCATCAAGGTCGTGTCGCAGTCTTAGCCCGCCGCGCACGCTCAATAATCGAACAAAAACACCGATGTCACACAGCAAGTTACCACTCATCATAAAGCGCGAGTACGTGACTCGCGTCCGCAAGGTCAGCTTCATTGTCATGTCCTTGCTCATGCCCGTCGGCATGCTCCTTCTCATGGCCCTCCCCACGCTCATCGCCATGATCGGGACCACTGACACCACCCGCGTGGCAGTCATTGACCGCACTGCGCGCTACGCTCAGAGCCTCACTGACGCTCAGGCCGTGGCCTACTCGCTCCTGCCGCCCGACTCTGACGAGGCCGCGCTCCGCTCAGCCTACAAGGACTCTGGCTATGACGCCTATATGGTCATTGACGGATGCCCGTCAAGCCGCGACAGTGTCCGCCTCTACTCGGAAAACACTCTGCCCATGGAGGTCACGACCCACACAGAGGACGATCTCCGCGAGGCCCTCAAACGTGAGATCATGGACTCCTACGCTGGCAATGTCCCTGCCATCGACTCGCTCTTCGCCAAGGTCAACGACGCCAAGGCGCGCGTCACAACCATCAATCTCTCTGAGGATGGCTCCGAGAGCGAGAATTTCGCCGAGGTAGGCATGATTGTCTCCATTTTGGCCGCCATGCTCATCTATATGTTCGTCCTCACAACTGGCTCCATGGTCATGCAGGGCGTCATGGAGGAGAAGAACAACCGCATTGTCGAGGTCCTCATATCGTCAGTACGACCTTTCGACCTCATGATGGGCAAGATTATCGGCATAGCTCTCGTGGCTCTCACTCAGTTGGCCATCTGGATTGTCTGTGGCGTAATTCTCATGGTCGCGGCCTCCGCCTTTTTCATGACCGACGCTGACACCATCGCCTCAATGCAGCAGATGAGCGCCATGGGCGACGCGGCAGGTGTCATCCCTACTCAGACGGCTGGCAACTCAGATGCGGCTCACATACTGTCGCTCCTCCAGTCCATCAACTTCCCGCTTCTCATCTCGCTCTTCATCGCCTATTTCATTGGCGGCTACCTGCTCTACGCCAGCCTCTTCGCCATCTGCGGAGCGTCCATCGACTCGCCCTCTGAGGGCAACACATTGAGTGTCATAGTTATGATTCCGCTCTTCGCCGCGGTCTACATCGCCATCCACACCATGCAGGACCCTTCAAGCGCACTCTCGTTTTGGGCCTCCATCTTCCCCTTCACATCCCCCATCATCATGATGGCGCGCGTGCCTTTCGGCGTCTCAGCCTGGGAGGTCGCCTTGTCGCTCGCCGTCCTCGTGGCCACTTTCATCCTCTTCACTTGGATTGCCGCGCGCATCTATCGCGTCGGCATTCTCATGTATGGCAAGAAGGTGACCTTCAAGGAACTCGTCAAGTGGTTCCGTCAGGATTAATCAAGGCGGTCATGCGTCAAGATTAGATTCCATGACCCTTGCTCGGGCGTAGTAGTATGCCCATTCCGCGTAAAAAAATGCAAGACGGCTCGGAGATTTGCGTCTCCGGGCCGTCTTGCGTTGTCTTTGTCAAATCAGTGAGTCTCTCAAATCAGAGAGTCTCCGCAATACTGCTCTTGCGTGAGTATGTTGTGTGAAAAAATGCGTGGCACAGAAAACTGTGGGCTTAAAAAAACGGGAGTGGCTCCGTCAGGCCTACGACAGGTAGTAATTTGTGTCTTGTACGTGGCTCAGGTAAGCTATACTCGGTATCGGCTGAATTGTAAGTTTTTTTTGTCCAATTATGGCGCCGTGCCGGACTCATAATTATTCCACGGGCCAACTTTTTTTGATTTTCACCTTGCTGTTGACCGTGATGGGCGCAAGGTTAGTCGTCCGCCCCTGCCGTGCCGCTCCCGCTGTCTCTTTCTTTGTGGTGTCTCCTACTCGATGTCCGTGGCCCAGTTGAGCATTTGGATCTTGTTGTCCACCTGCCTGAACATCTTCGCCATCTCGTCCACCTTTTTCTGGATGTCCTTCACTTTGACAGTGGTGACGGTCCTTATCTCCTTGCCGGACGACCGCCAGCTCTTCTGCCCTGCCTTGTCCACAATCTGCTGATAGGTGGCCATGCGGGTCTTAAGGCTGTCACGGAGCGATATGAGTTGAGCCACCGTCTTGCCCGTCTCCGGGTCTACTGTCTTGTTGTTCACCTCGTTGATCTTGTCAATCAACTCGGTGCGCTCCTCGATCAGCTCGTCGTGTTCCTTGAGCAGTTTGGCAATGTCGAAATCGGGTTCCTCGTTCTCCTGAACCAGGACACTGTCCTCCATGTTGCTGCGCAACTTGCTAATCTTGCTATTGATGTCCGCGCGTCGTTGCAACGCCTCTGCTAATTTCATGTCGTTTCGGTGTTTTGTGGGCCATGCGCCGGCCTGTTGGTGAGTCTGTGGCGTATGCGCCGCCACCAAGAGTCGTTTACGTCTCCGTGTCGCTTTTTGTTGCGCAGTCTCTTTCCGCTGCTATTTCACCATCTCCTTGCTACACTCATGGGTGGCTTTGTCATAAAAAGTTGCGCAAAAACTCAGGTGTGTATTCTGCAATGTCTTGATAGATAAAGATATATGATTTGAGCTTTCCGAGAGTTGTCCCAACCTTGCCTCTGTCTGACAAACCGAACTTTGCACTGGTCGGAGTCGATGGGCAATTAGGCCATAAGACAAACCGGTCATGACCAATTTAATTTGCTATGATCGAGCAAATCAAAACATTAAAGAACAGGAGGCGCGCAAATGGGCGGAAGGGGTAATTTCTCTGAGGCGAGGCATGCGCTCGTCAGCCTATGCCCTGAATGCCAAATATTTTCAGCCTCCCTTTTTGCTTCTACTACCTAAAAATGGCTATATTTGCCAAGACCAACAAAGAGAAGCCACGCCATGTCAAAGTTTATAAACCCGTTCACCGATGTCGGTTTCAAGATTATCTTCGGGCAAATGGTGAACAAGGATCTCCTCATTGACTTCCTCAACCAGCTGCTTAAGGGTAAGTATGAGATTGAGGACGTGTCTTTCCTTGACAAGGAGGACAAGGGTGAGCGGGTCTTCGATAAGACATGCATCTTTGACATCCATTGTTTGACCTCCAATGGTGAGCACATAATAGTCGAGATGCAGAATGGCGCGCAAATCTTTTTCAGAAACCGCGCTGTCTATTACATGGGCCGTGTGGTCGCGTCGCAAGGCAAACCAGGCCCAGAGTGGGGCTATGGCGATCTAAAGGCAGTAATAGGCGTGTTCCTGCTCGACTTTGTGATGCGGGATGACGCTCTCCCTAAACTCGGGGTAGCGATGGACAAGCAGGCGGTGAAACCTAAATTCCGCACCGACGTAATCCTGGCGGATAGCGAGGACGGCAGCCAATTCTCTGACAAGATGCTGATGGTCTTCCTGCAACTGCCTGTCTTTAGCATCAAGCATCCCGATGAGTGCAAAAGTGACTTCGAGCGTTGGATTTATATTCTTAAGAACATGGAGACTTTGGAGAGGATGCCCTTCAGGGCTCAGAAATCAGTGTTTGACCGCCTTGCTAAGGTTTGCGAGGTGGCCAAGATGAACATGGACGAGAAACGGAATTACGACGCCAGCCTCATCGCCTATCTCGATGCCAAAAACCAGCTTTATTATTTCCAAAATGGGGAAAGGATAGCCAAAGAGGAGGGCTGGAAAGAGGGTGTCGCCGAGGGCCGAACTCAAGGCTTGGCCGAGGGCCGAACTCAAGGCTTAGCAGAAGGCCGAGCAGAAGGCCGAGCAGAAGGCCGAGCAGAAGGCCGAGCAGAAGGCGCCGAACAAAAACAGTTCGAGATAATAAAAAATATGGCAGCCGCAGGCATGGATGCCGCCTTCATCTCTAAGGTGACAAACCTGACGGAGGATGAGGTGAGGTCTGTGATAGAGGGTGTCAAGCAATAACGCCAAGTAGCCCAGACCTCACTTAATTGTCAGTCTGCGGTCCTCTTTTTTCCTCCCATCAATCCGCTAACCTCATCCTTCTGGCTCTCTGTCATGTCTATGAAATGCTCCCCCACCTTGTCGTGTCCCTCTATGAATGGGGATAGGTGACCCACATAAGTCAAGTATAACCGCTTCTTGGCTCGCGACATGCCAACATACAGCAGGCGGGCATCCTCGCTCGTGTCGCGGCATGTGTCTCGAGGAATAGAGTGCGCCGAGATGTCATGCAAAATGACGTTGTCAAACTCCAGCCCCTTGGCCTTGTGGATGGTCATGACGTGGATGCGCTCACCGATGATTCCGTTTTGATAGAGATCCCCCTCGTTGAATGTGCGGAACTCGTGCAGATGGTTGACAACCTGGTGATTGAAATACTTGTCACGCTCGGTGTCTATCACCACCTTGTTGAATAGAGCCCTCATGTAGTCGATGTGCTCTATGGCGTTTATTATCCCATGGCGTGCGAAGGTGTCATGGACATAGGTGAATTCGCTGTCGAATGTGTGGTCGGCGTTAACCACGGGCGAGTAGAGTTTGGCTTTGCTGTGAAGGTATATGGGGCGGTAATTGCTAACCATCTTGGCCTGAATCTCTTTCATCACTTTGTGGCCTATGAACTGACGCTGTGCGGCCATCAGCCCGACCTCGCTCTCATGGCAATGGTCGGTTAGCGATTTTGTAGCGCGGATGTCATCAAACGCATTGTGGGAGTTAACTCCGTTAAGTCCCAATTTTTTGAGCAGGAACTCAAGGTTGAATTTTTTTAGATCAGGGTGGAGCAGGCGTGCCATTTTGAGCGTATCCCAATATGTGGGAGTGGAGAATGTCACTCTGGTGGCACGCCGACGTAGGTTGTTCTCAAGGATATGAATGTCAAAGTTGACGTTGTGTCCCAATAGGTCGTCATCTCCCACGTAGTCGACGAACATTGCCAAAGCCTCATCGGCAGGCATGAAATACTCGAATGTGGTGCTCCGTACTCCTGCTTTGCGCCGGGCGTACTCTTCAATCATCGGATTGACGATGCCATTTTTCAGAGTGGCGGGAATCTGTTTGTCTGTCTCTATTATTATGTCTATCTCAGACCCTGGCACCACTGCCCCGTTGCGTATCTTCAGAGCCGCAATCTGAATTATGTCGTCCTCGAAGATGTTCAGTCCAGTGGTCTCAGTGTCGAATATGACAATCTCTTTACCCTCGTATGCCTTGGCGAACTCCATGAGGTAGGTGCTGTCGGCATATTCCATCAGGTCGGCAGGCGTGACCCCCAGTTGGCGCATCTTTGTCACGCACCGGTGCGCCAAGCTCATTTGGCTGACAGCCTTTGTCTGAAACAGGATGCGCGCCCACTCTGTCAGTCGCGTGTCTGCCACAGTGACTGCAAAGTGACTATATATAGTCTTAAAATCCACCGACTTGAACATGTCTCGCTTGGTCAATTTGGCATGTCTCAGGCCGTGATCGCCTAAGATGTCCGATATCTTGTCGGCGTCGTCATTCGTCCGTGTCAGGATGCCTATGCTCTCGGTCGGTTTGCCTGTTTGAAAGGCGTTTGCCAATGCCGCTGCCATGTTGAGCATCTCTTTCTTGTCGAAGCAGTTGACGGTTGTCAGCCCGTCGTCTATGTGCTGCCCCGATATGGCCGTGGGCAGTCGTTCGGCCGAGGCCCCGAGCTGCTCGATGGCGTAGTCGTTGAGCATGTCAAGCAGATAGGCTGGCGAGCGGTAGTTGGTGCTGAGGTGTATGACTGGGCAGTGAAGCCGCTCCGCCAAAGCGTACACGCTGTCGCTCTTGGTGCCGAGGAACGAGTAGATGGACTGACGCTCATCGCCAAGGTATACAACCGATGTGAAGTCCTTGGCCGTCAACTTGTCAATGATGGCCATTTGCATCGGGTTGAGGTCTTGCACCTCGTCCACTTGTATCCACATGTATGTGCTGTGAGTGTATCTCTTGCGATAGTCCGGCTCTGAGAGCGCATGGTAGGTCATGAGCAGCAGGTCGTCAAAGTCTATGACGTTTGTCTCTTGCTTGGTTTTGCGATATCTCGCGGCGGCCTCGTAATAGCGGTAGTCCGCATCGCTGTGCAAAAACAGCTCTGTGGGGATGCCCATCTCCTGCTCAGCCATCCGGCAGGCATAATCGGTCACTTTTTTCACCTCGCGTGCCGGGATGTCGGTTGTTGGTGAGCCTAATATCTCGGCAATGAGTCCGGCTTGGTCCAACTCGTCAATCACGCCCGTGTCATCGGAGATTATCTTGTTGTCATGCAAAAAGTTGATGCAAAACCTGTGGAGGTTGCCAACGAAAAGGTTGTCTATAGCCTCGCCTCCCACCACCTCGGCCACTTTGTCTTTCATGGCTCGCGACGCCCTGTTGGTGAAGGTGACGCACAGCATGTCCGAGTATGCTATGCCATAACATTTGTGGGCCTTCAGCACCCTCATGCTCAGACATTCCGTCTTTCCGCATCCGGCGGCGGCTAACACTACGGCGTATCCACTGTTGAAGTCTATGACGCTTTGCTGTTTACCGTCGGGCGTGAATGTCCTTTTCGCCTCATGAGTCTCCTGCTCCTCCATTGGTCTCTATCTTTTTGCCCTAAGATACTAAATTCCGTCCAAGGAGGCGCATGCGTTGTCCGCTATATGAAATAAAAAAACGCCACACAACGCTCTACTTATAAAAGGACAGGCGCAAACAAGGGAGCTCTCTCAATAAAACAGGTCACCCGCCTGAAGTGTCTAACTTCAGGCGGGTGACTTGTTCTGAATGTGGGTTCTGCGCTACTCGATTATCTTGGCCTCGATACGCCTATTCATCTGGCGACCCTCCTCGGTGTCGTTTGTGGCGCATGGCTGGGTGAGTCCGTAGCCCTTAATCTCAAATCGTGAGCGGTCTATGCCTTGCTGCACAAGGTATTCCACAGTGCTCTTGGCTCGGTTCAATGACAGCACCTGGTTGTGCTGCGCCGAGGCGCGGTTGTCCGTGTGACCGCTTATCTCGACCCTTATGTTCGGGTTCTCTTTCATGACGCGCACCACTATGCTCAGCTCGACCTTGCTCTCAGGCTTAATCTCATACTTGTCTGTGTCGAAGTAGATGTTCCTGAGGGCTATCTTGCGTCCCACCTTGAGTGGCGTGAGGCATGTGGACTCGCTGCTCAGTGTCAGCGGGCCGTCCATCTTCTCGACGTCGGTGACGCTGAATTTCATTGAGCGGAAGAAATATCCGCTTGCGTTGACCGAGAGCAGGTAGTCGGCAGCCCCTGGCAGCGCCGTGGTGAATGAACCGTCGGGCAGTGCTCGGCTCACCACGATGTTCTTGCCGTCGGGCATGCGGTCAAGCAGGATGGTGGCCTCGATGCTCTTCTTTGTGTCGCAGTCGGTTATGACGCCGCGGATGAAGGGCACGGGGGTGGGGCGTATGGCGGGGTAGAGCTCGAACATCTTGACCTCCCTCTTGCGCCTGTTGCCCTCCACGACCCTGATGGAATTGTAATATCCGGTGCGACCATTGGCTGTGACAATCATACCGTCGTCGTCATCGGTGGTGTTGATGGGGTAGCCAAGGTTGACAGGTGTGGACCACTTGCCGTTTTTGAGCCGAGACACGAATATGTCCCTGCCGCCAATGCCAGGCCACGTGTCGGACGAGAAGAAGAGCGTCTTGCCGTCTGCTGCTATGAACGGGTGGCTCTCGTCGCCGTCGGTGTTAATCGAGTCGCCAAGGTTGACAGGTTTGGCAAAGATTGGAACGCCTTGTGCATTGACGCCTTTCATCTTGGCGCGCATGATGTTGCCGTGTTTGTTGTAACCCCTCGAGTTGCCGCGCACGAAGTATAGTGTCTTGCCGTCGGCCGAGAGGCATGGCTGGCTCTCCCAAGACGCCGAGTTGACCGGCTCACCCAGGTTGATGCCTTTTGTCCATCCGTTGATGGTGCGCTGGGAGAAATAAATGTCGCACGAGCCGTGTGAGTCCTTATATCCGCAGGCGGTGTAGAACATCCATCGGCCGTCTGGTGACAATGACTGGGTGCCCTCGTTGAAGTCGGTGTTAATCCTGTAGATAGGCTCCAATGGCTTCCACGCCTTGCTGGTGTCGTCTCTGCGCAGGATGTACATGTCCTCCTGGGTCTCGTTGTTGTTGATGCGGGCTATCATTGTCGGGTCCTGGTTGAAGGCCACTGTGTCACGCGGCAGGCGCGACGTCACCACAAGCTCGGTCTCGTCAAGCGAGATGGAGGGCCAGTAGGTCTCGAAGGGCGTCTCGCGGATGTAGTCTGACGGGTATTGCGGCGAGAATGGCACGGGGTGGCTCATTATCTCCAGGACGGCGTTGGCTTTCTTGCGCCACTTGCGTCCCTCGGCGTCCTCTTTGCCTTTGCCGCCTGTGAACTTGTCATAGAGGTTGAACCATTGTCTCGCCTCTTCATATTGGGCCTTTTGGCACAAGGCTATGGCGCAATTGTAATAAGCCCTGGTCCAATAGGTCGAGTCTAATCCCACCGCGCGTTTGATGCAGTTAATCTGATTACCCGGCTGGCTGAGGTCTTTATAACAGTCTGATGCCGCAAAAAGGGCGTCAACAAAATTGGGGTCTATCTCGAGCGCCTCGTTATATTTATCGAGCGCCTTCTGAACGGCCTCTAAGTTCTTTGCGCCTGCCACTGCGCTTATCGACTGCCCCTCCTCAAAAAGGGCGTTGGCTTTTTTGCTGTCAGTGGTCCCATATTTCATCTTCTTCTGCGCGTTGGCTGCCGAGCAGATGGTGAGCATTATGGCCACAAAGGCTAATACTTTCTTCATTGGCTATGTGGTGAGGTTTGTTCTCCTGTTATCCAATTGTTCTACGTTGGCAGGCGTGCTAATGTTTTGCCCTCGCCTATGATATCATGCTCCAGTTGACGCTGTTGGCCTGAAGTTCTATCAGGCGATTGCGCAGCACCGCACTTTGCGGTCCTTCGAGTGTCGGGTCGTCTTGCAAGACCTTTTTGGCGCAGTCGCGAGCGAAGGTCAGGATTTGCCCGTCTCGCGCCAAGTCTGCTATTTTCAGTTGGAATGGCACGCCGCTCTGCTGGGTGCCGTCTATGTCTCCCGGCCCGCGCAGGCGCAGGTCGGCCTCTGCAATCTCGAAACCGTCGCATGTGGAGCACATGGTCTCGATGCGTTGGCGAGTGTCGTGAGCCAAGTTGTTGTCCGTCATCAGTATGCAGTAGCTCTGCTCGGCTCCGCGCCCCACACGTCCGCGTAACTGGTGCAATTGGCTGAGGCCGAATCTCTCGGCGCTCTCAATCACCATGACAGAGGCGTTGGGCACGTTCACTCCGACCTCAATAACTGTGGTGGCCACCATTATCTGAGCCTCGCCCGTGACGAATTGGCGCATGGCCTCGTCTTTCTCGTCGGCTTTGAGCTTGCCGTGGACCATGCACACTTTGTACTCGCTGAAGCACTCGCTGACGTATTTATACCCCTCTTCCAGGTTCTTGAAGTCCATCCTCTCGCTCTCTTTGATGAGGGGGTAGACCATATACGCCTGTCGTCCCTTTTTCAGTTCGCTGCGGATGAAGGCGTTCAGGCGGTTTCGGCAACTGTAGAAGTAATGCTCGGTGTAGACGGGTTTGCGCCCGGGGGGCATCTCGTCTATCACGCTGACATCCAAGTCGCCATAGATGGTCATGGCCAATGTGCGGGGGATGGGCGTGGCCGTCATGACAAGGATGTGCGGCGGGCGGGTGTTCTTGCCCCACAGCTTGGATCTCTGCTCGACGCCAAAGCGGTGCTGCTCGTCTATGACGCACAACGCCAAGTCTTTAAAGACCACATTTGGCTCAATTAGCGCATGGGTGCCAATGACTATGTCTATGCTGCCGTCCGCTAATCCCGCCAAAATCTTCTTGCGCGCCTTGGCCGTCACCGAGCCCGTCAGCAGAGCCACGTTTACTCCTATCCCACCGAGCTCGGCGGAGAGGTTCTCGTAATGCTGGTTGGCCAAAATCTCGGTCGGGGCCATGAGGCACGCCTGTTTGCCATTGCCCGTGATGATGAGCATGCACAGCAGGGCCACCAGTGTCTTGCCGCTGCCCACGTCGCCCTGTACCAGCCTGTTCATCTGGCGCCCGCTCTTCAGGTCGGCCCATACCTCGTGGACCACGCGTTTCTGCGCGCCTGTGGGCTCATATTTCATGTGGTGGGCGTAGAACTCGCTCAGGTGGGGGCCTGCGTTCTCCAGTCTTATGCCATCCACTTTCCGCAGTGTCATGTTGCGGTTGCGCAGCAGGGCGAGCTGGACGTAGAACAACTCCTCGAATTTGAGCCGGAACCGCGCCACTTCGAGCACCTGCAGGTCTGTGGGGTTGTGGATGGTCCACAACGCCTTGGCGCGACCCATCAGGTTATGCCGCGCCATGAGCCCCGTGGGCAGAGTCTCGGCTATGCCGCCGAGGGTTAGGTCTGCAAAGACGCTTGCCACGATGCCCTGCACACTCTTGTTGGTCATCGATGCGCGCTTCATGCCCTCGGTGATGGTGTACATCGGCATCAGTTTGCCAACGAACTGGGCCTTGTCCGGGTTGCGCTCCATCTCCGGGTGCGCAATGTTCATCCTGCTGCCAAAGCTCGTGGGCTTGCCAAAAAGCAGATAGGTGTCGGTGGCGTTAATCTGGTCCACCACATAGTTCAACCCCTTGAACCACACTATCTCTATGATGCCAGTGCCATCGGTGAACCTCGCCGTCAGGCGGCGGCGAGACCCTTCGCCAACCACCTCGCGGCTCATGAACCTGCCCATAATCTGGACGTAGCTCATGTCCGGCCTCAGCTCTTTGATGGCATAAATCTTGCTGCGGTCTACATACCGGTAGGGAAAGTACTCCAGCACGTCCATCTCTGTCTTGATGTCGGCCGTGCGCATGAGAGCCTCCGCACGCTTTGGGCCTATGCCTTTGACGTATTGCAGTTCTTTTGCCATTGCTCGTCGGGGTCGTGCGATTTATTATTGCTATATTTGTCCAAAAATACAGAAAAAATCCAATGATGCGGAAATTTTTCGCAGCTCTGGGCGTCTCCTTAATCCTCGCTTTGCCCACGACTTTTGCTGCCGCCCAAGACGCTGGCGACACCCTCGGCTCGTGCGCTGAGCCCGATTTGTCTGCCGTCCATGAAATGACCTCGCACTTCCTCGCGACGGCCGATCGAAACCAGTTGGCCTATGACGCTCCCAAGTGGGTGCAGGCTGTGGAGAGCTATTTGGCGGCCGCGTCAGACTCAGCCATCGCCAATTTCCAGCCCGATGGGCTTGCTCGCATTGTCTCCGTGTCAGGCTCTGTGGCGTGGGGCGGCTTGTGGGTTCGCGGTGGTGTGGGGCGTCTTGTCTGGTTTGCGGTGTCAGACCAATGCATTCCCGATGGCGGATTGATCAATGGTGACCGCCGTAGGGCAATGGCCTTTGTCGATGACATTGGCGCTGCCGACTCATCGCTCGTCATCTCGGCTCTCTCCACCGATGGTCTCACTGGCATTTCCGTGGCTCGTCCCAATGACGATGAGCCTCTTTTTGCAGTCCCCGACATTGAGGCTCGCATGGCTTTGAGAATACTCACTGACATATCTTTCTCCGATGCCGAGAAGGAACTTGCTGAGCCAATGATGCGCAGCCGTCTCCACGATGCCAACGCCACATTGGCTGCCGACCTCTCCGGATTTCCCGAGCTCACTTTCTGCGACTCGCCAGACAATGCCGTGCGCACCATCACCTACATGGTGTCGCACCATGACTTCTCGTCCCATTGCGGAGGATGGATTGTCCTGCGCCCCAAACGAGGTGAGCCCACGTCTGTCGAATTGACAGACGCCACCGATGTCATTGGTCAGCCCGAGCAGGCTCTGCTTAATCCCGCGTCATGGTATGGCGCCATATACTCAAGCATCATTCAGTTCCGTTACGAGAAAAAGGATTATTACGCACTCGTAGGTTTCAAGGGGGCATCGCCCACCATTAAGACCCGTGTCATCGATGTACTCGGTCGTGACAAGGTGGGCAATCTCTTCTTTGGCGAGAAGGTGTTCCGCCACCCCAAAATGTCCTACCGCCGTCGCATCTTCCAATATTCGGCACAGGCCAGCATGACAATCAGATATGACGAGAAGTCGCAAATTATTGTCATGGATCATCTTGAGCCACAGCAGCGAATTATGGTCGGCCACCCTGAGTATTATGGGCCCGATCTGAGCTACGACGCCTATGTCCTGTCAGACAACGGTTGGCTCTTCCAGACTGACATCCAGGTGACGGAGGCGGACGGCGCACAGCCTAACCCCGAGGTCTCAACTGCGGCCGATGACTTTGAGATGCCTGAGCAGGGACGGTCTAAGCGAGCTGTGAATGTCGGCTCGCAGCAGCCGTCGTCTTCCAAATCATCCTCCCGCTCCTCGAAGTCTGGCTCTTCCAGCACGTGGAGCGGCAGGAGCAGCCAAAGCTCGCGGAAGAACAAGAACTCATCGCGCTTCTCCCAGTGGTTTGAGAAGGGTAGGGACAACAGCGCGCCTAACATCAGGTCGAGGAGGTGATGGATAGTGGTCCCCCCCTTCTTCTCCTCTCCCCCTCTCACATTATAAACTCGTTGCGCGTCTTGAGCGTGTTGTGGCGTTTGATGGCGACGAGATGGTCATACGTCTGCCCTGGGCGGCGCGCATAGACAGCTATGTAATAGTCGTTCTCTGTCTCCCCGTGGCAACCCTCTGTCTCTGTCATCTGTGGGGCGGAGTCCTGTCCCTTGCGCCCGCGTGGACGTGCGGCATACAGGTAGTTGTGCAGCCCCTGTTTCACAACATGTTGCCCCACGAAGGTCATGGTCTCGTGGTCTGGCTCTAACCTGTTGCCGGCTGACGGCTCCCAGCCTGTGGCGTCGCCAATGATGTAGACGTCGCAGCGGTCGAGCATCGAGGCGTCATCTGGCATGAACGAGTAGTGGGCTATGCCATAGTCCGCCACGACTTCGGCCTCGCCGTCGCGGCGGTCGCGCGTCTCAATCCAGCTGCCGCCGTTGAAGTCCTCATGATATGAGTATGTGCGCGACGCCTGATCAGGCACCATTGTGTAGTGGTACATGGTGGACAGGTAGTCGACGTGCGTGGACGAGATGCCCATGAGCCTTATGCTGCGCGTGTCCATCCATCGCCACTCTGTGCCTCCGCAAAATGAGAAACCCTCCTGATGTTGATATGTCAGCTCATCGGGGCGTATGAATGTCGGCAGACCCGCCACGCGGATGTCGTCCGTCCTGCGGTTCTGCCACACCATGACGCTCAGCTCCGTCTCTGGCGCCGCTATGCCATGGCTGGGCCAACGCACCGCGACTTCGACATCTTGTGTTGCCTCGCGCTTGTCCACGCGTGTGGCTATACCGCACAAATCTTCCGTCACCCACAGCGGCTCGCGCAAGATGAGGGTCTCGTCCAAGGCGTCGCGCACCTCGATGGCGTAGTTGCCCGACGCCTTGAGAATCGCGGTCGAGACGCTCAGTGTGTAGTGTACGTATGGCACCGTCGTGTTGAATGACTGCTCGGCGTCGTCATCGTCATATATCTTGTTGAAGCCGTCCACATACTCCATCTCCATGAGGTCCGACCGCTGCCAGTCGGCGTTGTAATGAACAAAGCTGTAATACAGGCTCTTGACGTTACCTCCCATCATGTCGAATGACAAAGTGAGCGTCTCTGGGCTGCCCAAATGGCAGAAGACGCACCCTGGTACTGTGGTCTGAGTCCTGTCCTCTGCCGACGGACTCCTCAACTCGACCGTGTAGACGCCCGAGGCCCTGTAGGTCTGCTCCCCAGTGGCGTCGAGAGCCATGGCTGGGACACACATATTTATAATGAATGCACTTAGCATCCAATTAAAGAAATTTTTCTTTAAATATTCGGTTTTCATTCCAATATTCGTTTTCTTTGCAATGCGAACAGAACCTCAGGCCGGCGTGTCCGAACCATCGCGCCTTGGCCATTCAATTACATGAAACCAATTGCGATGCGCATCACAAATGTAGGAACTATAAGGATAGGAAGCAACACCTGTCCCTTAGCCTCTGACGCGTCTGCGCTCCATATACTTGGCAAACCAACCGAGAGCCGCACCTTATGGCATCAAGCCGCGGGTGTCGGCTCTCGTCGCATATTGTAACCGTAAAAAACAAACATTCATCTCTTTAAAATGTCTGACGTAATCAAACTGAGGAACGGCCTCGACATACGCCTCAAGGGTAAAGCCGAAACGGTGTATGGCCAGGCGTCGGAGCCAGAGCTTTACGCCATCAAGCCTACCGACTTCTGGGGACTTAAGCCCAAGATGGCGGTCAAGGAGGGTGACAAGGTTCAGGCCGGGGATGTGCTTTTCTTTGACAAGCAGTGTCCCGAAATCAAATTCGTCTCGCCTGTCTCCGGCGAGCTCTCAGCTGTCGTCCGCGGCGAAAGGCGCGCCATCCAGGCCGTTGTAGTCAAGGCTTCAGCCGCCCCCGCTCCCGTCGAGGTCGGCAAACTCGATGTGGCCTCCGCATCTCGCGAGCAGGTCATCGAGAAGCTCCTCGCCACTGGCGCTTGGACCTACTTCCGTCAGCGCCCCTACAACATTGTGGCCAACCCCGCGGCTGCCCACAAGGCCATTTTTATCTCGACTTTTGACACTGCGCCACTCGCCCCGGACTATGACCACATCATCCGTGGCAACGAGCAGGCTTTCCAGGACGGCGTCAACGCTCTCGCCAAGATAGCCCCCGTCTTTGTCGGTGTCAACGCCAAGGGCGCCTCAAAGGCTTTCTCTGGCGTCAAGAACGCCACTGTCACCAGTTTCGCTGGCAAGCACCCCGCCGGCTGCGTAGGTGTGCAGATTAATCACGTCAGCCCCATTAACGCTGGCGAGACGGTCCTCACCATCCAGCCGCAGGAGGTCGTAGCCATCGGCAAGATCTTCGCCGAGGGCAAGCTCGATTTCTCACGCGTCATCGTCCTCGATGGCTCTGAGGTCAAGAGGCCCGCCTACTACCGCACCACGCTCGGCGCCCAGCTCTCAACCATTCTCGATGGCAACATCAATGAGGACAACACCCGCATCATCTCGGGCAACGTCCTCACCGGCAAGCAGGTTCAGAAGGACGGCTTCCTCGGCTACTATGACAGTCAGGTGACTGTCATCCCCGAGGGCAACAAGCCCGAGTTCTTCGGTTGGATTACCCCCAGCCTCAACAAGTTCTCGGCAAGCCGCACGCTCTTCTCTTGGCTCACGCCAAACAAGGAGTACACCCTCGACACCAACACCCACGGCGAGCCCCGCGCCATCGTCGTCAGCGGTGAGATGGAGTCGGTCTTCCCCATGGACATCTACCCCGAGCACCTCATCAAGGCCATCCTTGCCAAGGACATCGACAAGATGATCAACCTCGGCATCTACGAGGTCGTCGAGGAGGATATGGCTCTCTGCGAGTTCGTCTCGACATCCAAGCTCCCCGTCCAGAAAATCCTCCGCAACGGCCTCGCGCTCATGATGGAGGAGGTAGGGTAACGAACATCCTCGTTAAAAGCTTAAAACAGTTTTTCCACGGCGGCGACTCTGCTCCCGCCATTAACTCATCTGTATTTTGAAAGCGTTACGTAATTACTTAGATAACGTGAAGCCCAACTTCGAGAAGGGCGGCAAATACGAGAAGTTCCATTCGACCTTCGAGGCCTTTGAGAGTTTCTTGTTTGCTCCTGCCACCACCAACCAGGGTGGCGTTCACGTGCGCGACGGCGTTGACCTCAAGAGGGTCATCTCTATGGTCATCCTCGCGCTTATCCCTGCCACGATCTTCGGCATCTGGAACTCGGGATACCAGTATTTCAATGTCATAGGTCAGGAGGCTTCGACTCTCGACTGCTTCCTCCATGGCCTCTACATCTTCCTCCCGATGGTCATCGTCTCCTATGTCGTCGGCCTCGGCATTGAGTTCGCCACTGCGCAGATTCGCGGCGAGCAGGTCAACGAGGGCTTCCTCGCCACTGGCCTCCTCATTCCGCTCGTCCTCCCCGCTGGCGTACCCCTCTGGATGGTTGCCATCGCCACCGCCTTCTCTGTCATCTTTGCCAAGGAGGTCTTCGGCGGTACGGGCATGAACATCTGGAACCCGGCCCTCATCGCACGCGCATTCCTCTTCTTCGCTTATCCGACCAAGATGTCTGGCGACAGCGTCTGGTACTATGGCGACAACCTTGATGCAGCAACTGGCGCAACCGCACTCTCTAAGGCTGCTTCTGGCGAGTACACCTCCACCTTGGACGCCTTCCTCGGCACCATCCCTGGCTCCATCGGCGAGACCTCGGCTCTCTGCATCCTCATTGGCGGCCTCTTCCTCCTCATCACTGGTGTGGCAAGCTGGAAGACTATGCTCTCCGTCTTCGTAGGCGGCGCAGTCACCGCTTTCCTCTTCAACCAGTTCGGCCCTGACACAGGCATTGCAAATTTGCCTTGGTATGACCATCTCTTCTATGGCGGTTTCTGCTTCGGCGCAGTCTTCATGGCAACCGACCCCGTCACCTCTTGCCGCACCGAGTGTGGCAAATATATCTACGGCCTGCTCATAGGCTTCATGGCCATCGTCATCCGTGTCCTCAACCCGGGTTACCCCGAGGGCATGATGCTCGCCATCCTGCTTATGAACACTTTGGCTCCGCTCATCGACTACATCATTGTTGAGAGCAATGTCAGCCGCCGCAAGAAACGTGCAACTCTTTCTAAATAATTATCGACGAAAATGGCAAACGAACAAAAGAAAGGCTTGTCTACCAACAGCAACGCCTACACGCTGATTTATGCGGCGGTACTCGTCGTCATCGTCGCTTTCCTCCTCTCGTTCGTCTCTTCTGTCCTCAATGACAGGAAGGTGGCTAATGAGCAGGTGGACAAGAAGAAACAAATTCTTGCCGCCATCAATGTCTCTGACACTAATGTCGAGGAGGCTTTCGGCAAGTACATCAAGAGCGACGCCGTCATCAACGCCAATGGCCAGGTGGTCAATGAGAAAGGTGGCTTCGAGGTCGATTTCAACAAAGAGGCTAAGGGCGACAAACTCCCCATCTACATCTGCGAGGATAATGGCGAGACCAAGTATATCATCCCTATGAGCGGCAAGGGCTTGTGGGGTGGCATCTCTGGCTATGTCGGCCTCAAGAGCGACAAGAACACCATCGATGGCATCTTCTTCGCCCACGAGAGTGAGACCCCGGGTCTCGGTGCAGAGATCACTGCCAGCTACTTCACTGAGCAGTTCAAGGGCAAGCATATCAAGAGCGCCGCTGGCGAGATTGTCTCTGTCGCTGTCCTGAAGAAAGGCAAGAATGCTGACGGTCAGGAGCAGGTTGACGCTGTAACTGGCGCAACCCTCACCTCCAATGGTGTCGACGCCATGCTCAAGGATGCTCTCGGCAAATATTCCAACTACCTTAAATAAGTCAAGGAGGAAATAGAATGAAAAAGCAAGACAAAGAGGCTTTCGTTCATCCGTTAGCTCTCAATAACCCCGTAACCGTACAGGTCCTCGGCATCTGTTCCGCCCTCGCTGTCACCGTGCAGCTTGAGCCGGCCATTGTCATGGGTCTCGCTGTTACTGTCATCGTGGCTCTCTCGAATGTGGTCATCTCCCTCATTCGTAACACGATTCCTATGCGTATCCGAATCATCGTACAGCTCGTCGTCGTGGCTGCCCTCGTCACCATTGTCAACATGGTGCTCCAGGCTTTCGCCTACGATGTCTCCAAGGCGCTCTCGGTCTACGTCGGACTTATCATCACTAACTGTATCCTCATGGGTCGCCTCGAGGCTTTCGCCATGACCAACAAGCCCTGGCCCTCTTTGCTTGACGGCCTCGGCAATGGTCTCGGCTACGCTAAGATTCTTGTCATCGTCGCGTTCATCCGCGAGCTCCTCGGCTCTGGCACGCTCTTAGGTTTCAACATTCTCAACCACGAGTGGCTCAAGAACATCGGCTACCAGAACAACGGTATGATGATTATGCCTGCCATGGCGCTCATAGTCATCGCCTGCATCATCTGGTGGGAGAGGGCTCATAACAAGGATCTCCAGGAAAAATAGTCTCCTTTTTACCGGTCATTGGGCTTTTACCCTTGACCTACAAAACGTAAATAATGGAAAATAGTCTTATAAGCTTGTTCGTCCGCTCTGTTTTCGTGGACAACATGATCTTTGCGACCTTCCTCGGCATGTGTTCCTACCTTGCCGTGTCCAAGGACGTGAAGACGGCTCTTGGCCTCGGTGTGGCTGTCACTTTTGTGCTCACTGTCACCCTGCCTATCAACTACCTCCTCCAGACTCTGGTTCTGAACCCCAATGTCCTTGTCGAGGGTGTTGACCTCTCTTTCTTGAGCTTCATTCTCTTCATCGCTGTCATCGCCGGCATCACTCAGCTCGTCGAGATGGTGATTGAGAAGTTCAGCCCCTCGCTCTACAACCAGCTGGGCATCTTCCTCCCCCTCATCGCGGTCAACTGCGCCATCATGGGCGGCTCGCTCTTCATGCAGCAGCGCATCGGCCTCGCGGAGACTGACCCCAAGGCCATCTACAGCCTCGGCTCTGCGGTGGTCTACGCTCTCGGCTCTGGTATCGGCTGGCTTGTTGCTATCGTCTCTTTCGCGGCTATCCGCGAGAAGATGGCCTACAGCAATGTCCCCGCAGCTCTCAAGGGTCTCGGCATAGCTTTTATAACCGTCGGTCTCATGGCCATGTCTTTCATGTGCTTCTCGGGCCTCGAAATCTAATCCCGGTATAAAACAGATTAAAACAGTATGAATACTTCTCTTATATTGGCGAGCATCGCGGTATTCCTCGTGATCATCATGTTGCTCGTCGTCATACTGCTGGTGGCTAAGCGTTTCCTGACCTCGTCTGGCAATGTGACCATCAACATCAATGACAAGACGAATCTCGAAGTCGAGAGCGGCGGATCTCTTCTCACCACTCTCACCTCGAATGGCGTTTTCCTTCCCTCTGCCTGTGGTGGCAAGGGTTCTTGCGGACAGTGCAAGTGTCAGGTCCTCGAGGGCGGTGGTGACATCCTCCCATCTGAGAAGGGTCACTTCACCCGCAAGCAGCAGCTCGACCACTGGCGTCTCGGCTGCCAGACCAAGGTCAAGGGCGACCTCAAGATTAAGGTTCCAGAGTCTGTCCTCGGTGTCAAGGAGTATGAGTGCACCGTCATCTCTAACTCCAATGTCGCTACGTTCATCAAGGAGTTCAAGGTACAGCTCCCCGAGGGTGCCCACATGGACTTCCTCCCTGGTTCTTACTCTCAGATCCGCATCCCTAAGTTCGACGCTATCCGCTACGCCGACTTCGACAAGGATCTCATCGGCAAGGAGTACCTCCCCTCTTGGGAGAAGTTCAAGATGTTCGACCTCGTCTGCAAAAACCCTGAGGACACCATCCGCGCCTACTCCATGGCAAACTATCCTGCCGAGGGTAACGTCTTCATGCTCACCGTGCGTATCGCCACCCCGCCTTTCAAGCCCGATCGCTCTGGCTTCATGGAGGTCAACCCTGGCATCGCATCTTCTTACATCTTCTCGCTCAAGCCGGGCGACAAGGTTTATATGAGTGGCCCTTATGGCGACTTCCACCCGCACTTCGACTCCAAGAAGGAGATGATTTGGGTAGGTGGCGGCGCCGGCATGGCTCCTCTCCGTGCGCAAATCATGCACATGACCAAGACTCTTCACACCACGGACCGCGAGCTCCATTACTTCTACGGCGCACGCGCTCTCAACGAGGTATTCTATCTTCAGGACTTCCTCGGCCTTGAGAAGGAGTATCCCAACTTCCACTTCCACTTGGCTCTCGACCGTCCCGATCCCGCTGCCGATGCCGCTGGCGTCAAGTACACCGCTGGCTTCGTACACAAGGTTATGTATGATACCTACCTCAAGGATCATGACGCTCCCGAGGATATCGAGTACTACATGTGTGGACCTGGCCCGATGAGTAAGAGCGTCGTCGCCATGCTCACCGACCTCGGTGTCGAGGAGAGCAGCATCATGTATGACAACTTCGGTGGTTAGTCCATCGCTATTTGTCTGATAGCTAAATAAAGAGATAGCCCCGCAAGCACACGCTTGTGGGGCTGTCTCTTTATGCCTGTTTCAAACTCATTAAATACCTCCCTCTTTGCCAACCATGCAATGCCAATGTGCGAAAGTCGTCCCGTCCGTTAAACAAACAAGAAGCCCTATGCGTAAAATGCCATATATTCGCCATTAATCATCACAGAACAATTTCATTATCCCCATGGCCTCTAAACAATCTAACGCCGCAAGTGCAAAGTCCATCCCCCTATGGCTCGCCATCATTGTCCTGATATGCCTCGCCTTCAACCTCGGTCGCTCAATGTCCTCCTCTTCCGAAGAGAAGGAGGAAGAGAGGCATCTCCAGACCATCGACGTCAACGTCCTCCAACAGCGTCTCGCCAAGATAAGCGAGTTGGCCACAGTCAGTTACGACTACACCGACATAGCGAGCCACAAGAAGACTGAGAAACTTTGGGGCTATAACATCCCTGGGACCACCAGCACCATCCTCCTCCGTTATAGTGGCGTGATTAAGGCTGGTGTCGATTTGCACGACGCCACAATCGACGTGCGCGACACTACCGTCGTCTTCACCCTCCCCGCGCCCAAGGTTCTCTCTCACAGCGTGGACCCAGCCAGCATCAAGATAATTAACCAGAGCAACGGCCTCTTCTCGTCCATCAAGATAGCCGATTTTCAGTCTTTCTGCGCCGCTCATCAGGACAGCATGCAGTCCGTTGCCATCCAATCCGGCCTCCTCAAAAACGCCGCCGAGAGTGCCGCCGACGGCCTTGAGCTCATCGCCGCACCCCTGCGCGACATGGGCTACAATGTCATCGTGACCGTCAACTCAGACACCCTCCAGATGCCCGAGATCCGCCCCCTGCTGAAACCAGTGGGGGAGGGGAGGACTGAGGGTGAGTAGGTGACATCCACTTCCTTCAGCCTCAATAAGTTTCATTTCGCCAACACAAGGAAAACTTAAAAGGGCTTACGCCTCGTAAGAAGCGCCAGCCCTTATTCATGCCGTTTCACCCCTGATTGACCAAGCCCATTAGGTCTTCGTAATTTTTTATTTCACCATACTTCACATTGGCTGTTGATAGTTGCTCGAAGAGCCTCTTGGCGCACTTTATCTTGCTTGCCTCGATTGGACGTAACTCCATGCTCGACAAGTCACCCTTGGTCTCGGCCACGAAATAGATGTGCTTCACCTCCCCCTCCTGAAACGCTATAGCCCAGTCGGGCGAGTAGTTGCCCACAGGTGTCGGGATGTGGAAACCCTTTGGCAGTTTGGCATACACGGCAACTTCCTTGGCTGTGTCTATGTTTTTCGCCAATTCTTTTTCAACGCAACTGTCGGTAATCACATAGTCCACTATGCTTTTCTTGCCCGGGTATGCATTCTTTAAGTCAATGTGTTTCTCGGGTGTGAAGATGCCACTGTCATATCCCCCTTCCAACTGGTTGTAGCTGATGTGATCAACAATCATGGTGGCTTTCTGTTCCAAGATGAGGCGACTCACCTTCTGGATAAACTCCTCAGGATTGTCCTTATACATCTCGAACTTGCTTGGCGCTATTGCGGTGAGTATCTTGGCCACGGTCTTGCGCGTCAGTTTGGTGTCCGAGCCTATCTTGCCTAAGAGGTCATACTTGACGCTGCTCACCACATCAGTGCTTACTTCGTAAGTGCCTATCTCTTCTTGCACCATCATAGATCCAGTTTTCATATCGTCGAGAGTGGTGTCTTCTTTTTGCTCGCCAAGTGTCTTGATATATCGCAATTTTGCGACAATCAGTTTGTCGTTTATGGCTGCCACGGCTTTCCCCACCAACTCGTCACTGTCGAAGTTCACGGTGTAGGCGTATTTGTGGTTGATGCGCTTCCACAATTCCTGAAACTCCTTCTTGGCAAAGTTGTCGTTCAGTTTGTTCTCTGGTGCTTTGGGCCTGCTCGCATTGTTTATCATGCCTTCAAGTGCCTTCGGGTCTAAGATGCTTTGCACAAGTTCGTACACAGGCTTAGTGTAGGGCTTTAACTCATTTTCCAAAGGTTTCAACGCGTTAGCCGCAAGGTCGTTACGAAATGTCTCCTTCACTTCACCGTCTGGAGTAACATATCCGTTTAGATAGAGTTGCAGATATATCTTCTGTGCTTCTTTTGATGTTACAGAAAGTTTTGTGCCGTTTCCCGTTTCCAATGTCTTGCCATTAAAGAAGTTTACATCCGCCCTTGTTGGACGCTCGTAGAGGTCTTGCCTTATGTCTTTCTGCAAGTCTGCCACGAACGATGCGTAGCCCTCTGAGGCTATGATGGTCAGCTTGTTGACTTTATGCACCTCGTCAGGGATGGCGTAGCTGTCCTGCCGCACGCCATGGCTATCCACGCAGAGGCGCAATCCGCGACCAACCTCCTGCCGTTTCTGAGCTGCGCTGTTGCTCTGACGCAATGAGCAGATCTGAAACACGTTAGGGTTGTCCCAACCCTCGCGGAGAGCCGAGTGTGAGAAGATGAAACGCACAGGCTCGCTGAGGCTCAGCAGACGCTCCTTGTCTCTTAAGATGAGGTCATAGGCCGACGTGTCGTCGCTCTGGTCTGTGCCACGTTTCACTTCGCTGTTCACCGAGCGACCTCTCTTGTCAATTGAGAAATATCCGGCATGAGTGGCATGGGGTGTGATGCCGCTCAAATAACGCAAATATGGGTCTTCATTTCCTAATGTCTCATTCCTAATCCCTAATTCTTTCTCATACTCCTCCTCAAAAATCTCGCCATAGTGTCCCAGCGTCTGGTTGCCGTCCCCGTCATACTGACGATAGTTGGCCACCTCGTCTATGAAAAAGAGTGACAGGCACTTGATTCCGCGCCTGAACAGCTCTTCTTCTTTGTTGAGGTGCGTCTTTATTGTCTCGCGAATCTGGATGCGTGCCTTGTATTCGGCCGTTACGTTGCCTTGCGCGTCCTTGATATAGAGTGACTTGCCATTGCCGAACACCACGTGGCTCTGAGAACCGCCCGTGAAGTCCACGCATATCTCTGTCACCACATAGCCGCGATATTGCTCCATCTCGCCCGAGAGTCTGTATAGGTTGTCGCCCTCACTGACTTTCTTATAGTCGCGCTTGATGTTTCCACTCTTGCTCCGAATCTCTATCTCAACCTGTGCCTGTGGAGCCTTGTCTTTTGAAAGGATTATGTCGTCAAGGTATATGTAGCCGTCTGTGCCATTCAGGTTCTTCAACTCAAAGCCCATCACCTCTATTTTTTTTACCAACTTTTGTTTGTAGGCGTCGAGTGCGTCAAGGACATAAATAGGGTTGTGGCTCTCCTTGTGTGTGGCTGAGTAGTTGAGCGTAAAGAGCGGTTTGAAGTGCGCCAATGCCTTCTGTGTGGCCGACCCTCCCATCTTCTGCGGCTCGTCAAGTATGATGATTGGGTTGTTGGCGGCTATCACATCGATAGGGCGACGCGACATGAACTCGTCACGCTTGTCATATATGATGCGCGCGGCTTTGTTGTTCGCCCCCTCTTTAAGCGATGTGTTGAACGCCTGAGTGTTGATAATCATCACGTTGATATCTCCACTCTGCGAGAATTTGTCAATCTCATGCAGCTCGTCGCTGTTGTAGATGAAGTAGCGGGCTTTCTTGTGATACTGCTCCATGAAGTGGTCTTGCATTATGTCGAAGCTCTTCTTCACGCCCTCGCGTATGGCTATGCTCGGCACCACCACGATGAACTTAGTCCACCCGTAGCGTTTGTTGAGTTCAAACATGGTCTTGATGTAGACATACGTCTTGCCCGTGCCAGTCTCCATCTCTATGTCGAGCTGGCAGGCGCCGAGCTTCTTTACCACCTCGCTGCTCTGGTTGATGTCGTTGACTGCCTGTGTGTAGTGGATGTTGTTAAGCAGTTGCTGTTCGCTTATCTTTATGGCTCCGTTTTTATACCCGTTGCCCTCCTCGTTGTCAAGCAAGCCTTCCTTCTGCTCCTTGTGCCTGCTCTTCACTGCTCTAAACATTTTCCCCCTCTCATACTTCATCAGTCCGAGGTTAGGCTGTCCTTTGAACACGCCAACGGTGCTCTCCACCGCATCCGTCTGGTATTTCTGTATCTTGAATCTTAACTTCATTCCTGTAATCTAACTGCTAATTCTATTTTATTAGAAACAATAAGTACAACTGGTACAATCTTTATGGGCTAAAAATTGAACGGATTGCCTTCTGTTGTGACTATCCTCTTCAATTCGCTATCGTAAAAATACCTTTCAATCTCAGCATACCGGGGCGCAAAGTTTACGAGGATGCCGCATGGAGCGGACAATAAACGCATATAGTTAAACAATTGCGCCCTATGGTCGTTGGATAGTTGTTTGACAGACTTACATTCCACGACAATATCCTGCTTGCAGATGAAATCAACACGATATGTCGCCAGCATAATTTTCCCGTGATATGCAGGATGAAAAGTCGCCTCGCGCTGATATGGTATGCCACGCTCAATCAACTCCATCTCAAGCCCTTCTTGATAACAATACTCGTTAATGCCTGCGCCGAGTTCATGATGCACCTCATGTATGGCGCCAATGACGTCATACAAATGCGTTTTCAGCTGTTTTACGTCTATCATTTAACTTCCTGTTAGAGTTTGCGTGATGTGAAACGCCAAACCATGTGCTTTGTTGCGCTTGCTGTCAAGAAAGCAACCCTCATGTGCGTAAGAGACTCACAAAGTTGTATTTGTTGTAAGAGTTGTATATGTTGTTATAAAAAATCAACCTGTACAACCTATACAACTCAAACAACTTTCAAGTGCGCCAGTGACATTCAGCGTTGTATTTGTTGTATGAGTTGTATATGTTGTTATTAAAAGAACACCCCGTACAACCTATACAACTCAAACAACTTTCAAGTGCGCCAGTGACGCTCAGCGTTGTATTTGTAGTATGAGTTGTACATGTTTTTATTAGGAAACAACCCGTACAACCGATACAACTTGAACAACCTTCAAGAGCACCCGCAACACCCAGCGTTGTATTTGTTGTATGAGTAGTATATGTTGTTATTAAAGAACAACCCGTACAACCTATACAACTCAAACAACTTTCAAGTGTGTCAGTGACGCTCAGCGTTGTATTTGTAGTCTGAGTTGTACATGTTTTTATTAGGAAACAACCCGTACAATCGATACAACTTGAACAACCTTCAAGAGCACCCGCAACACCCAGCGTTGTATTTGTTGTATGAGTAGTATATGTTGTTATTAAAGAACAACCCGTACAACCTATACAACTCAAACAACTTTCAAGTGTGTCAGTGACGCTCAGCGTTGTATTTGTAGTCTGAGTTGTACATGTTTTTATTAGGAAACAACCCGTACAATCGATACAACTTGAACAACCTTCAAGAGCACCCGCAACACCCAGCGTTGTATTTGTTGTATGAGTAGTATATGTTGTTATTAAAGAACAACCCGTACAACCTATACAACTCAAACAACTTTCAAGTGTGTCAGTGACGCTCAGCGTTGTATTTGTAGTCTGAGTTGTACATGTTTTTATTAGGAAACAACCCGTACAATCGATACAACTTGAACAACCTTCAAGAGCACCCGCAACACCCAGCGTTGTATTTGTTGTATGAGTTGTATATGTTGTTATTAAAGCTCACCCCGTACAACCATTACAACTCAAACAACCTTCAAGTGCGCCAGCGGCAATCTGAGTTGTACTTGTAGTATGAGTTGTATATGTTTTTTTTAGAAAACAACCAGTACAACCGATACAACTCAAACAACTTTCAAGTGTGTTAAGACACTCGGCGTTGTAAGTGTTGTATGAGTTGTATATGTTGTTATTAAAGACCAACCATTACAACTCAAATAACCTTCATTTGCGTCAGGAATATAAAAAGTTGTTTTTGTTATATTAGTTGTATATGCTGTTTTAGATAATCTCCATTGCGTTTATAATATTCTTGTTGTCGTATTAGGCGCAATCGTTCTGAAAATCTGCTCGAAGTTAGTCATCATCGGGTCCGACCCTATGTTCGTGTTGCTCAGCACCGCATACTGTGGCTGCATCTTGGCGATGGCCGTCACCACCTCGTCGGTCACGTCCTTGTCAAAACAAGCCACGAGATAGTTGTCCGCCACGTTATATATAGTCTTGTCCATCACTGTTGTCCGCTCAATCTTGCAGTCGAGCGTCGCCCCGAGTTCCAACATCACTTGGAAGAGAAGGTCTTCGCTCGTGCGGTCTGGCTTCACATTGGGCACCAAACTGAACAGTCTGCCTTGGTCGGTTTCCGCTGGCGAATAGTAAATATCCTCCATGTTGGTGCTGTCAAGTTTCAGAACGCGGAAGCCGGTGTCAATTTTTGAATTAGGAATTGGGGATGAGGAATTATTGTCGGCAAACAACCCTAATTGCTCATTCTTCTTTCTCAATTCCTCATTCCTCTTTTCTAATTCCTCATTAATCTTAGCTCCTGCACGGCGTATGCGCTCCTTGCCGATTTCGCAGATGTTTTTGTAGCCTGCCTTATATGCCTCACTCTTCTCGTCGGTCAGTTCTGGCAGTTGCACCATGATGAACTTGCGGTTGCCTCCATCTTCGGCGTTGAGCTGCATAACGGCATGGGCGGTCGTGGCGGAGCCAGAGAAGAAGTCCAAACAGATATCCTCTTTTCTCAGATTAGCCATCTTAAGAAATCTAACCACAAGTTCGGCTGATTTTGAATAATCAAATATCGTCTTTGCAAAGAGATTCTTTATCGTGTCAGTTCCATTACTAACATCATCTATCCATGTGGTATATTTCTTTGTGTTCTCTTCACCCTCTAAAGGAGCAAATATCTTTTCATAAGCGACCCATTCATTCCACCTATTCTTTTGAAATTCAATACGTCCTTCCTTTTGTGCGTTAGCAAGGTTGCTGGCGCCCCAGCGCCAGCAACCTTGGATTTTGACAAATCCAAGGTCGCTTTCCGCAGCTTCTTGGTATATAATAGGATATACTTCAACACCTTCTGGACCTTGAATTGGATAGTACAGATTTGGCCGATTTTCACGGAGACTATTCGATCCCCATTTTCGCAAAAGCTGAGTTTTATAATAGCGTTTTCTTACTTCATCATACTTCGGATACACTTCCCCCGTTTTAATTTCCTCACCAGCTTCAAAACTTGATATGTCCTTTGCGTAGCAGAGGATATACTCGTGAACGACAGCATAATATTTGCTATCTTGCCTTCCTCCGCTTCTTCTCCAATTTATAATAGATACGAAGTTTCTCTCTCCGAATATTTCCCCACACACCTTCTTCAAGTTCTCCACCTCATTATCATCAATCGAAATAAATATCACCCCATCATCTGTCAGCAAGTCCCTCGCCACCTTAAGTCGGGGGTAAATCATGTTCAGCCAATCCGTGTGGAAGCGTCCGTTGCTCTCCGTGTTCGTCACCATGCGGTTGCCCTGCTCGTCAAACTGGCCCGAGCGGCTCTGATACTCCGCGGCCGTTTCCGCAAAGTCGTCATTATAGACGAAGTCGTTGCCCGTGTTGTATGGCGGGTCGATATATATCATCTTAACCTTGTGGAGGTAGGTCTCCTTCAGGCACTTAAGTACATCGAGGTTGTCGCCCTCGATGTAAAGATTCTGTGTGTTGTCAAAGTTCACGCTCTCCTCGCGGCATGGGCGCAGCGTGGCGTTGATTGGCGCGTTGGCGGCAAGGATGGCCTTGCGCTTGTCTGGCCATGTGAACTGGTATCGCTCCTCGCTCCCCTCCACTACCACTGTTGAGAGGATCTGGCGCAGCTTGTCAAAGTCTATGGCCTTTCTTACCCCCCCCCTGTTAACGTTTCTTTACATTCCGTCACGCACTCGGGGAAGAGCTCCGCAATCTTGTCTATGTTGCTCTGCGTGCCGTCTATGGTCTGCATTCTTAGCTTGTCCATTGGTGTTTTTTTGTGTGTGTTGGGTTGGAAGTTATTTCCGGACAATTTACAAAATCTTTGTCACCACGCTGGGTGAGTATAATTTTATGTCTTGCTTGGAGTTCTATGCCGAGGTCTTTTTATACACCTGGTACATCGGCTTAGTTGCATCTAAAATTCCGATTTTATGCTATGCAAAACGATCTTTAGTCCTTATCCTGTGAGTTTGCCATTTGAAACAACAGTTTCTGTCGCTCAATCTCATCTTTGAGTTCTTCTTTGCTTGGAAGATACAGCTTGTATTTTGCTGCGAACATTTGGTCGTTTTTGGCCAAGGTTGAGTATTGGGCGACATCGGCATCCGTTTCTGAGCAAAGAACAATGCCGATGGTAGGATTGTCGTCCGCTCCTTTTTTTATTTGGTCGTATATCTGGAGATACATATCCATCTGCCCCACGTCTTGATACGATATCTTGTCGGCTTTGAGGTCTATTAGTATGAAACTCTTGATTAAGTAGTTATAAAAAACAAGGTCTATGTAGTAGTCATTCTCCGCTGTTCTAATGTGTTGTTGACGAGCCACAAGGGCGTATCCTTTGCCCATTTCCATCAAGAACTTCTCCATGTTTCCAATTATGGCTCGTTCGAGTTCTGATTCTTGGAAAGAGCTATCTGGGGAGAATCCGAGAAACTCTGCAATGACGGGGTTTTTGATAAAAGCAAGTTTGTCGGTTTGAAACATTCGAGTCTTGTCTTCCATCTCTTTTATAACAGGCTCTTTCTTCTGTGATATGAGTAGGCGGTCGTAATATTGCGTGTTGATGTTTCTGTCGAGCGTTCTGAAGCTCCATGTTTGGTTTAACGCTTCTTTGGCATACCAGTCACGTGCTTCCGGGTCTTTGACTCTAATAAGACGCTCATAATGTGACCATGGCAAAAGGTCAGACGGTGTCTGACCAATTGATAAATTGCAAAAATCAAGATAGAAGCGTCTGAAATTTTTGATGTTTGTAACGGAGAAACCATTCCCAAATTGATCGGTCAACTTTCTTGATGCAAGCTCTATTACATGTTTCCCATATGTCGCTTTTGCTTTACCCTGTTGCTCTTGCTCGACAATACGGCGCCCTATCATCCAGTTCCTTTCTACGAGTGCAAGGTTTATCGTAGCATAAGCCTTGCTTCTGGCCCTGCTGACTATGGAGTACAAGTCGTCAAGGAATATCCGCTCGTCTATTGGCGGGTTCTTTTTATCGCTAGTCATACTTCTTGTAATATTTTTTCACGGAATAGTGAGAGGACGTCATGACAATCAACTCCTAATCGTTTGCCTCCATGTTTGTCTTTATGCTTGACTTTGGCTGCGACCACCATGACTGTCCGCAATAATAGCGATTTTTCTTCACTCCTCCGCATGCCCACGTTTAGAAAGGGTGAGCATGCGTTTTTTGTGCTTTACTCCTTGTGTGTGTTGCCTCCGTTGGCTACGAAAAGAAGATGAAGGGCTGTGGCTCCCTAAATTCTATAACACGTGCGCTCTTTGGTTTAAAGTCTTATGTGCGTACGCTTTAGTGTTTTTTGTTCCGCTGTAGGTGAGATGAATAAAAGGAATGTGGGTAAGTGAATGTGATGCTATTTATTATATTTAACATACAGAGGGGGGTGAATTAACGGACTTTAGTAAATTTGGGTAGCAAAATAGAAAGCC
>CAVFBC010000024.1:0-39114 GCA_963620575.1 Alistipes putredinis
GTATGAATAAAAATTTCTATTTTTATCAAATCTAATCTATGCTTACGCAAAGGAACAACATGGAAAAGAAGCCTATCAGAGAGACCGTAAAGGAACTGTTTACTAAATATTTGGAAGCGCAAGGCCATCGCAAGACACCGGAGCGCTTCGCAATCCTGGATGAGATTTACAGCCGACAAGGCCATTTTGACATCGAGGAGCTCTACACCTTTATGAAGGAGAAGAACTATCGTGTCAGCCGTGCGACGCTTTACAACACGATTGACCTCCTCCTTGAGTGCCGTCTCGTCTTCAAGCACCAGTTCGGAAAGAACCAGGCGCAGTATGAGCGTGCCTATGACGCGAAGCCGCACGACCACCTCATTTGTCTGGCTTGTGGCTCCGTTTCTGAAGTGCAAGATACGCAAATCGCAGGACTTATTGAGAAAGCAGCCGAGCAAGACCAATTCCAGGTCTCGCACCATTCACTATATATATATGGCCTGTGCAAGAACTGCACACGCAGCAACAAGAAGTTGAGTGAGCTGCCCGAAGCGCATGTCGGCGACTTCAACGCCTCAAACTCTTAAACAGGAACCGAAACACATCCATATCTCACCTCCTCGTCAAAAAACGGGGAGCAAAGACAAAGCCTGGGGCTCGAACAGCCTCGGGCTTTGTCTTTGCCCCAGTGTCAAATAGTCTCTTGTGATTGTCGGCAAAAAGTGCTTATTTTGCGCTTCATGCGGGCTTGCGCTCGCAACTCTTTTCGTCTTAATCCAAGAATAACCGTTCAACACTTTATTTCGAGATGATTCAAGCAGTTGGCCAGGAGGCCGAGGTGCTGACCGATGCGGCCGGCGAAATCGTAGAGGAGCAGACTCTCAATGTCATTGACCTCTTTCTGGCGGGCGGCGCCATCATGTGGATTCTCCTTGCCATGTCCATCTACGCCGTCTACATCTTCTTTGAGCGATATGTGGCTCTCCGCAACGCGCTCAAGGAGGACAAGAATTTCATGAACAAGATTAAGGACTATATCCACAGCGGCAATATTGACAGCGCCAAGACTCTGTGCGAGAGCACGGACAACCCTGTGGCCAGACTTGTCGGCAAGGGCATCAGCCGAATCGGGCGACCATTGTCCGACATTCAGACCACTGTCGAGAATACTGGTAATATCGAGGTCGCAAATCTCGAAAAAGGTCTCGCAAGCCTCGCCTCCATCTCTGGCGGCGCCCCAATGATTGGCTTCCTCGGAACTGTCACGGGCATGATTGAGGCCTTCTTCCAAATGGCTTCGGCTGGCAACAACATTGAGGTCAGCTCCCTCGCTGGCGGCATCTATACGGCACTTGTCACGACCGTCGGCGGACTCATTGTCGGCATTGTGGCCTATTTCGCCTACAACTACCTTGTTAGCCGTGTTGACCGTGTCGTCGCTACTCTCGAGGCCCGGACCATGGAGTTCATGGATCTTCTCAACGATCCTACGGCCTAACCATAACGAGCAGATAACATGGCACTTAAAAGAGGATCGAAAATAAGCTCGGCCTTCAGCATGTCGTCCATGACGGACATCATTTTCCTCCTGCTCATCTTCTTCATGCTGACTTCGACGCTCGTCCACCCAAACGCCCTCAAGCTGGTCTTGCCGCAAAGCAAGAACCAGACTTCAGCCAAGCCACAGACATCCGTCTCCATCACGGCCGACCTCAGGTACTACATCGAGACCAAGCGCGTGGCCTATGACGAGATTGAGGATGCGCTCGTGGCAAAGCTTGGTGAGCAGCCGGAGACCTATATTGCGCTGCATGTCGATGAGACTGTCCCCATGCGAGAGGTCGTCAAGGTCATGAACATAGCCAAGAAGCATAAGTATAAACTCATTCTGGCGACAAGAGCCAAATGATGAAAAACAGCTCAGAGAAAAAATACAGAGGATCTGGCTTAGTGGGAACCATCGTTTTCCACGCCATCGCCATTTTCCTCATGTTCTTCTGCACCCTCTCGTCCGAGAAGGTGGAGGAGGAGGCTCTGCTCGTCAACTACGCCTATGACGAGGGCGGTGGTGGCGGAGATGAGGGCGCGGCTCCCGCTCCAGAGCAAACTGATGTCCAGGAGCAAGCACCTGCAGAAGAGCCTGCCCCCGCAGAACCAACACCCGCCGAGGCTGCTGTCAAAGCAGACGGCGAAACGCAGTCTACACAGGACTTCGAGGAGGCAGCCGCCCTCGCCGAGGCCAAGAAAAAAGCCGAGGCTGAGGCTAAGGCAAGGCGCGATGCCGAGATAAAGGCCCGCGAGGAGGCCGCTGCCAAGGCAAAAGCAGAGGCTGATGCCAAAGCAAAAGCGGCCGCTGAAGCCAAGGCTAAAGCCGAGGCTGAGGCTAAAGCAAAGGCTGAGGCGGAAGCTAAAGCAAAAGCTGAGGCAGAAGCCAAGGCTGCCGCGGAGGCTAAGGCCAAGGCACAGGCTGCTGCCCGCGCAAAGGCAAGCAGCGCCATCGGTAAGGGTTTCGGAAACACTAACGGAACAGGCACGACTGGTGACGGCTCTGGCAGTTCTGGCCAAGGTGGCGCGACTTCCGGCGGCAAGGGTTCTGGCAACGGGTCAGGCGGTGGCTCTGGTTCGGGAGGCGGTAACTCGTTCTCTCTCGATGGGCGTACGCTCGTAGGCTCTTTGCCAAAGCCAAACGCCAACGCGCCGTCAAGCGGCAAGGTCGTGGTTGAAATAACGGTCAACAAGGATGGCAAGGTCGTCAGCGCCCAAGTTAGGCAGAAGGGTACAACCATTCAGCACGCACCGACGTGGAAGGCTGACGTGGATGCGGCCTATAAAGCCAAATTCAATGCCGACCCCTCCAAGCCTGCCATTCAGGTGGGCACCATAACCTACAATCATATTGTCAATTAAACCTGAGGACGCTACTCTAAGACCACAATATAACAGCACTCGCAAATGCAGTCACTACTGATAGTTCTCTTCTGCCTCCTGACGCCACTCCTCGTGATGTGGCTTACGTGGCGCAGCCGTCTACTGCGCAAGGTGGGGGAGATTATCTTGGCTTATGTGGTCGGTTGCGTTGTTGGTCTCTCCGGCATTCTTCCCGAGGAAAGTCAGGATGTGCTGACGGTGGTAGCCTCAGCTTCCATTCCATTGGCTATTCCCCTGATGCTGCTCAGCTCGGACATCCGCGCATGGGCTCACTTGGCTCCGCAGTTCGCCAAGTCTACTGTGAGCGGAATTGTTGGTTGCATAGCGGCGGTGACGATTGGTTTCTTCCTTTTCGGCCATGGCGACCCCGATAATGCTAAGGTGGGCGGCATGCTGACCGGACTATACACTGGCGGAACGGCCAATCAGGCTTCACTCAAGGTTGCGTTGGACATCCCGGACAAAACCTATCTTTTGAGCCATACCTACTCTATTTTGGTCTCGGCGGTCTATCTCATCATTGTAATTGTCTTCGGTAAAAGGCTTTTGTCTCTTGTCCTGCCTCCATTCAAGAGTGCCAATGGTGAGGAGGGATGTCAGGGTATGACGATTGAGGATCATTCGCATGAATTGTTTTTCGGGCTCTTCTGCAAGTCCAACCTACCGCATCTTTTCAAAGCGTTGGCTGTGACCGTTGGCATCGTGGCTGTAGGAGCAGCTGTAGCGTTTGGGGTTACTAAGATTATTGAACTCATTGGTATAGAGGCCAATGTTTTCATGGCAGTTTTCATTCTCTCCATTTCGCTTATAGCCATTGCTGCAGCGCTCAGTCCTAAGGTTCGGCAAATCAAGAGAACATACGAGACTGGCACTTTTTTCATTCTCGTCTTCAGCATTGCCGTCTCCTCGCAGGTTAATACTCATATGTTTGAGGATGTTGACGCCGATTTTTTCGCATTTATCACGGTTGCTACCCTTGGTGCTTTGTTAATGCACGTCCTCTTCAATGCCGTTTTGCGCATTGACACGGATACTACGCTCGTCTCTTCCATCGCGCTGCTCTGCTCGCCGCCTTTTGTGCCTGTCATGGCTGGCGCGCTTGGCAACAAGGCTGTCATAGGCCCCGGTATCGCTGTCGGACTGATTGGTTACGCCATAGGGACTTATGTCGGCTTTGGCGTGGCGCAAGCGCTTTTGATGTTTACTTGAATAATTTAGGGGCTTGCGCTGTCATGACGAATGCTCACAAATATCTCACGGACTTTGACTCGTTGCTACCATTGCGTAGAGAGCCACTCTGTTTCCTCTCTGCGCCTGAGTTGTCGCGGTTAAAGCAGTCGTGCCAAGTCCTTTCGCTGCCTAAGGGTTGTATAGTCTACTCGCAGGGCGAGAAGGCGGATACTCTTTTCTTTGTGCTCAAGGGTAAGGTGAAGACTTCTCGCGAAGGCCTAAGCGGGCGCGGGCAGATAGTCAAGATGGCCGCACCAATGGATTTTATTGGTTACAGGGCAGCTCTCGCAGGCGAGCGTCACTCCGCCTCGGCCACGACGATAGATGACAGCGTGCTCGTCTCTATCCCCAGGGCTGACGCCAATGACATCATAAGGCGAAACCCCGACATGGCTGCCTATGTCATCCGCAGCTTAGCGCGTGAACTCGGGCAAAGCCGTTTGCGAAGCGTCTCTATGGCGCAAAAGCAGATTCGTGGCCGTTTGGCTGAAAGTCTCCTTTTCCTGCGTGACAAGTACGGATATGTGACGGGATCTAAACGCATAAACATCCTCATGACACGCGAAGACCTCGCATCACTCTCTAATATGACCACGGCCAATGCCATCAGGACGCTCAGCGCTTTCGCTGACGAGGGTGTGCTGTCTGTGAAAGGCCGCGAGATAACGGTGAGTGACGAGCCTATGCTCGAAAAAATATCAAAGCTCGGGTAGTTTGGCTCTGCTCGCCAAGTCTGCCACTCTGCATATCGCATAACTCATTAACCAGGGATATCATTTTGAAGATTCTCGATTGGTACATAGTCAAGAAGTTCCTCAGCACCTACTTCTTCATCGTTTTCATCATTCTGGCTATTGTCATTGTTTTTGACTTGGTCGAGAAGGTCGATGACTTTATGGATAGTCACGCCCCTCTGCAGGCCATCGTCTTAGACTATTACAAAAACCTTTGCCCATATTACGCCAACATGCTTTCGCCGCTGCTGGTGTTCATCGCTGTCATTTTCTTCACTTCTAAGATGGCGGGGCAGACTGAGATTGTCGCAATCTTAGCGAGCGGTGTTAGTTTCAAGCGACTCATGTTCCCCTATTTCATAGGGTCCGCAATCATTGCCGTTATTACTTACTTTTTGGCCATTTATGTCATACCCAAGGCAAACCATACGCGCATTCAGTTTGAGAACACGTATATCAAGAGCAAGAAGGAGACTGGCCTCTCCGACATGCACATGCAGGTTTCGCCAGGCGTCTATGTCTACATGGGACGCTACTATTCTTTTCGTGAGTCTGGTGACAGGTTCGATATCCAAAAATTCGATGGCAAGAAGATGGTGAGCCGCTTGACTGCGCGCACCATTACCTATGACTCCATTGCCAACCGCTGGCATCTTAAGGATTACCGCATGTGGGATTTCGAGCCTGATGGCATACATCACACAATGACCTCAGGCGAGGCTCTCGACAGCACTATAAATATTCTGCCCTCCGACTTCAAGAAGGAGCGCAAGAGTTATGAGATGATGACTTCCGCCGAACTCGTTGACCATATCGATGAACTTGAAAGACGCAACATTGGCAACACTGAGGAGTTCGCTATTGAACTATATAAACGCCGAGCAACGCCTTTCGCATCGTTTATTCTTACGCTTATCGGTGTCTCACTGTCAAGCCGCAAGACGCGTGGCGGAATGGGCAAGTATATCGGAATAGGATTAGTCCTCAGTTTCGTTTATATTTTGTTCCTCACTGTCAGCCAGACTTTTGCCATCAATGGCAATATGCCACCGCTTCTGGCTGTATGGCTGCCTAATATAGTGTTCGGTCTCATCGGTGTCGTCCTTTACATTAAGGCTCCCAAATAATGTGATATATCATGCGCAAGGTTTCATTCTTATCATCTGTCTTTGTGGCCGTGCTCGCCGTTGCAGCCTTGGCTGTGTCGTGCGAAAAGGGTGACACCATGCTCAATCGTATCTACATTACCTCGCCAACTGAGAAGGTCGCTCCCGGTGATACAGTCTTTATGACTTTGCATGCCTACCCGGAGGGAGCAAATGTTGGTTTTCCTGATGCGCCGATTGTATGGTCGTCGTCAGACACCACAGTCGCCACAGTCAACCAATCGGGGTGCGTCATCGCCCTCAAGTTCGGCTACACCACCATTCGTGTGGACTATGGTAAACTCTTTGCCGAGAAAAATGTAACGGTGTCTAATGTCGCCGGGTTTCGTGACTCAAACCTATCTAAGTTCCTCCTTGATCGCTTCGACACCAATGGCGACGGTATCCTTGAGGGCTATGAGACCGCCTCTTACACAGGCATCGATTTGTCTGACCTTGTCAATTATGCCTACAGTGATACTGTCGACATGTATGGGCTGGATAACTTCGTTAATGTGCAGGTTTTTCGAATGGAGCGTGTAAATGTCAAAAACCTTGACTTTAGCCTCTTCCCGAATTTGCGCGAGGTTCACTTAGACGCTTGCGGTATTGACGAGGTGGATCTCCGCTCCGCCACGGAACTTACGGATGTAAGGATTATGGCTTGCCCTAATCTTAAGCGTGTCATTTTGGGCAGCTATGCGGATTATGGCAAAAACAATCTTAGAACTTTTCAATGCTCTCGCTGCGACATTAGCGAGTTGGATCTAACACGTTGCGGCGCGACGCTGTGGGATGTCGATGTGGCTGGTAATGCCTCGCTCGCCTCTCTTGACCTTTCGGTAGACACCATGCTCCACTCTATTGTCTACTCTTGTGAGGCGACTATGGTGTCTTGGCCTGTGGGTATCTCTCTTGATGCGGTGTATCAAGAGTGCCAATGATGTATCGCCCTTTTCTTTCTTGCACCAAAACGCGATGGCGCACACATTCTGCTTGATAGTGCGCTTCCTGTTATAGTTTAGATTTGCTTTTTCTCCTTGAATTTACTTTCATTCCTTCTCGCTGAACAACTTTTCCAAAAAGTCAAGGCTGAATCCTGTGCAAGTGGAAATGACATCGACTGAAAGGCCTTGCTCCCGCATCCTTTTAGCCATGAGCGTTTTCCCTTGCTCGATGCCCTCCTTTTTACCTTCAGCCCGTCCTTCAGCCCGTCCCTCAGCGAGGCCTTCTTCCCTTCCTTTTTTCAAAGCCTCATCAAGATGCCTTTTCGCTTCGGTTTCAAATGTGTAGATGTCCCTGTAAACTTTAAGGGCATGGTCATAGTCCCTCCGCTCCTCGCGTGAAAGTTCAGCGAGGGACGATATGGACGCTAGTCTCTGGAAGACTGCGTTTTTTGCTGCGTATGGCATTCTGTCGAGTGTTTCCATGTTGTTTAAGACGTATATCCACCTCTCGAAGTCGTTTGTGCATTCGTCGGGCTCTTTTTTTGAGAAAAGCGGCAGCTGCAGGAAGATCATGCGCAGCTTGTCACTAAGCATCTTGCCACTTCTCTTGTCGGCAATGATGGCATCTGTTCGGAAATCTTTGAGTGTTCCGACCCTGAAGTTCATGAATGCGACACCATATACGGCCTTGATTTGGTAATCCCAGTCCGGACCCTTTTCACCCTGCTCTGAGATGGAGCGTGAGGTGTAGAATAACATTCGGTCTATGAAGTTATCCTGCTTGCGGTTCTGCATCTCCACTATGATGTAATCCCCTGTGTCCGTCCGGCAATATATGTCGTATATCAAGGTGCGGTCATCTGCAGATGCTCCGCCGTGCTCCTTGTCCATGAACTCGATGTCGAGAATATGGCGTTCTCCAACGAGTAGGTTGTTCAAGAAGTCCATCAGAAGGTCTTTATTCACCTCCTGGCCGAATATCTTTTTGAAACCGAAGTCGGTGAACGGATTAATGAAGCGCGGCATCGTGATGAATGTTATGTTGCTCGCAAATATAATTTTTTGCAAGTAAAAGTCAAAAGGTTGGCAGACTAAAATATCAACGACCTGTAATCTCGCAGCATTTGGTCCTTTTTGTCCCATGTGTGTTAGATTTTAGGGGCTATCGGCCCTTATTTGTTAACATTTTCGTAAGAGTCCCCCTTATCTTAAGCTCTTAACGCCATATTTCCATTCTTTGGTTGGCTCTCTTCTCGCTCCAAAAGGCTATATTTGCAATAAAACATAGCAAATCAATATAATCATGAGAGACAACGCTATTTTCGACCTCATCGAGAAAGAGCACCAGCGCCAGCAGCGCGGCATCGAGATGATTGCGTCTGAGAACTTTGTGAGCGATCAGGTGATGCAGGCCATGGGCTCTTGCCTGACTAACAAATATGCCGAGGGATACCCTGGCAAACGTCATTACGGCGGCTGTGAGGTCGTCGACGAGGTTGAGACTCTCGCCATTGAGCGAATCAAGAAACTCTACGGCGCCGAGTACGCTAACGTCCAGCCTCACTCAGGCGCGCAGGCAAATGCAGCTGTGCTCCTCGCCGTCCTTAACCCTGGCGACACCTTCATGGGCCTCGACCTGGCTCATGGCGGACACCTCTCTCATGGCTCGGCTGTTAACACCTCGGGACTCATCTATCGCCCTGTAGCCTACCACCTCAATCAGGAGACCGGCCGTGTCGACTATGACGAGATGGAGGAGGTCGCAAAACGCGAGCACCCGAAGCTCATCATTGGTGGCGGCTCTGCTTATAGCCGTGAGTGGGACTACGCCCGAATGAGGAAGATCGCTGATGAGGTTGGTGCGCTCCTCATGATTGACATGGCTCACCCCGCTGGCCTTATTGCGGCTGGCCTTTTGGACAACCCTGTCAAGTATGCCGACATTGTCACGTCTACCACGCACAAGACTCTTCGAGGCCCCCGTGGAGGCATCATTCTCATGGGCAAGGATTTCCCCAACCCATGGGGTAAGAAGACTAAGAAAGGTGAGGTTCGCTCTATGGGCTCTCTCTTGAACTCGGCTGTGTTCCCTGGTCAACAAGGTGGCCCTCTCGAACATGTGATTGCTGCCAAGGCTGTGGCTTTCGCTGAGGCTCTCGAACCCGAGTTTAAGACTTACCAACAGCAGGTTAAGCTTAACGCCGCACGCCTCGCGCAAGACCTCATCGACCGTGGATTCTATATCGTCAGCGGTGGAACAGATAACCACTCTATGCTTGTCGACCTTCGTCCCAAGTATCCAGAGCTGACTGGCAAGGTCGCTGAGAAGGCTCTCGTGGCTGCCGATATCACGGTCAATATGAACCTTGTGCCTTTCGATACCCGCTCCGCATTCCAAACCAGCGGCTTGCGACTCGGAACCCCCGCCGTCACGACTCGCGGACTTAAGGAGGCTGACATGGATGTCATTGCTGATATGCTTGACCGTGTCCTCGCCGCACCCGATGACGAGTCTGTCATTGCAAAGGTCAAGGCCGAGGTTAACGACATGATGGCCGGCAAGCCCATGTTTGCTTGGTAATCCCCTGTTACATCAAAAACAGAAGCGAGCAGCTCTCTACCACTGGTTGTTGAATCGCCATCTGTAAGAGTTGCTGGAAAGCATCTAAAAGGTAATCCGCCGTCGGAACTCTAAAAATGTGAGTCCCGTCGGCGGATTTTTTCATCTGCTATGCCATGCTAACAAGACATATTACTCTTTGTGCGAAGCATATAACTCTCTACTGGAATGAAACGCTGAAGAGCAGACTCGTAGTCGTGCTTTTTGTCTCGGGCAAATATGTCATGCGGCAACCTATGTTGACTGGGTAGGGCAGTGTGGCCCAGCGAGTCTCTGCCCATAATTCTCCGCTTGCAGTCCATCGTCTCGATGTGCCTGTCACTTGGCTGCCGTTCCACACGCGGGCGATGCCGTAGTCATACACGCCACGCAGATTTATGCGTTTGATGTAGGCCACAGGTCCCCATTGCCAATCTGGGTTGACTAATGGAAGCATATATGTGGTGCGGAGCAGGGCCGATTGTTTGTTGGACACCCTGCTTAGCCCATATGGGGCGGCAACACGGTCTGATATCATGCGTCGCCAGCCACCGCCGCTCTGTGAGGATACAAGGGCTCCTGGCTGTTTGCTCTGCGCGGCTGCATATATAGAAATCTGATGATGGCGTCCTATGCCCGGCGCATAGAGCCTAACGCTCATGGTCGTCATAGTCCCATAGTCCGAGTGACGTGTGGCCCTGTCATATACGAGGCTTGCGGCCACTCCACATCGGTAGCCGACATCATTGGTTGACTGACGGCGCAAAATGTGTGCGCTGAGTCCGAATGTGGCTGCCGTATATCGGCTGTCGGCCGTCGTGAGCTTGTAGCTGATCTCCCTGCTGGGCGTCGCCGACGTCTCCACTTGCGTCACGTCATATGTGATTCCTGTGGCTCGCTCCCAATCGAATGAGGCCGATGGCGTTACCGCTCTGAGCCATGCCCCGCTGTTGCGTGTCAATGGGATTGAGGCTTCGGCTGTCAGATGGCTAAGGTGGCTGCGGTCATCTGTGCTCATGCTGATGTCGAACTCGCGGTCTCCACCGTCAGACTTTACTATGCTTGTGTACGATGTAGAATATTTATAGTCCGTATGCCCCCACTTCCCACCAAATTTCAACCTGGCCCACAGCCAGTCCCACGTCACGTCGGCATGCACCCTTTCGTAGTCGTTGTCTGGCGTGAAGTCGTATCCCAATTGGATGAATGTGGTCCCATGTGTATTCTGGCTCGATATGCCTATCCCAGGTTCAATGCTCTGTGCGTCAGCGTCCACTCGCACCGGCCCCCAGCTGTGTATGTTGGGTTTCAGGTTCACACTCATGGGGCCTATATGCCGGAATTTAGAGAAGCGCGCAGTGTCTGCTATTGTCTCTGCTGGAATTTGGATTTTATGCGGTCTCGACATCCATTGCAAGGTGTCGTGCACCGTCTCTGACGTAATCAATGATGGTCTATATCCATAAGGCCCGTAGAGGCTTACCATCAGCCCCCTCTCTGTCATAATTGGGGTGTCAGCGCCATCTCGTGCGACCACTTCGCGTCTGATGTCACCGTTTTCTCCCATGGAATATATGTCCGAAAAGCATTCATTCCCCGTGTCCATTGCAAAATATAGTCGCCCGTCTCTGCCTGCGCTTACGTTTTTCATTCCGCGGTGCGCTGGCTCTATCAGGCATTGCCATTCCCCGCTAATTATATCGCACTTCGCCATTTGGCGTCCTTCGTCGTTCACTATAATCATGACGACGTTGTGTTCATCTCGCCATATGACCTCGGGAATTTGCCATCCTGTAGGCAGTGTCTGCTCGAAAATCACAGCCTCGTCAAGTTTGGTAATACGGAGCGTGTGACGCATGTCGCACCCAATCCTTATGTATGCCAAAGCGTTGCCGCTGGGGCTTATTGCTGGGCTGTGGTCCATGTGACCATTTGTCAGAGTCTCTTTTCTTCCAGTCTTTAGGTCGGCGCACAAAATCCTGTTTTCTATTGCGTTCGCCCATCTGCAATGCTGATGCCGTTCGCTCCAATAGATAGTGTCTCCATTTGTGCTGAACCGTGTCTCGTTTCGCTCAGATGGCGTTATGATTCTCATCAGCCTGCCACTTGCGTCATACACTTCAAATCTGCCAACAATGTCGGGCCCTGTGGCGTAGGTCACAAGCCCGCCCGACCATGGCTGAGTGTGAGTGGCTTCGCAGTAATCTCCTGTCTCTGTGAATATTGGTATGGCATCCGTAGATTGTCGCGTTGCCTGTGCGGCCTCCCAACGCTTAGTCCATTTGTCCATGGCGAAGTCAAACAGTTTCATCTGTCTCATCCCGGACTGCCGCCTGAGTGATATCTGAAATGGCAATATTGTGAAAGGTTTGCGCCCTGCAAAATTGACGGCTCGACCAAAAACTTCGTTGCCAAGGGTGTCGCTCAATGCGCTGACCATCAGGTAGCCCATTTTGTAGAAGTCCGGATACCGTTTGGCGTATGAACCGAAATAGGCTTGGCTGAAGCTGGGGCGGTTGCCTGTCGTGCAGAGTGTGCGCATCTGCTGCATGAAGTCGGAGTTTCGCCCTCGGCCACCCATCGTGTACTCGGTCTCGGCCCATACGGCGTCTCCCTCCAAATACCATCGCGGCACGAATGCGCCAAGCACAAGACCTGTGGCTTGCTCGCCAAACAGACCATATAGGAAACGCGAGAAGCCGGCTATGCTGCTTTGCGTTTGCAGCACGTGTCTGTATTCGTGCGTCATGAGGTGGCGCACCCATGGGATGCAGTCGTCATCGCCTATATCATAGGCATAGGCTTCAAGCCTCCGTGGGGCCCAAGACACGAGGCCGTTGGAGTAGGCGGCGCTCGTGTGCATGACCACGTCAACCCTGCGCCTTCTGATGCTCATGGGAGGGAAGTCGTTGCTCCGCATTTTCTCGGCCTTGTCTGTCAGCGTCTCATCCGCCAACACTGCCCATCGCCATGCGGCCGAGTCTGTCTCAATGCGCCACAGTTTTCCGTCCGCCTGCCCATCCATGCGCAGCCAACTTATGCCAATTGGGTCTGCGCCCGTCGAATAAAATTGGCCGCGCGTTTCCGTGCCATACTGCAGCATGGCTGATATGGCCAATACGAGCCTAAGGGCCATGGTTCTAATGGCTGTGCTCCGCAATGTCTGATGGCGCATAGGTCTTGTCTCTTGCTGTCAATTGGGGCTACTGCCCTTTGCCCTAAGACTTTTCGTTGTCAGGATCTGTTGTGGCGTCTCTTTCCGCCTTTTCGCTTTTCTCTTGTTTGTAAAGCTCTGCGGACTTTATGGTGCGCCAATAAGTCATCACCCAAAAAGCGTTCCAAAGGATGTAAAGCATGGCGCCAGCCCACCCTGACGTAATGACCATAAGTCCAGCCAAACCGATTTGGGAAGCCGCATATACATGAAAACCGATGCCGTTGCCTCGCATTATCATGATGATGCCGGCAAGCTCTACAATATTGAAGACGATGAACAGAGGCCCCAATTCGATTAACGTCGTCATTTGGTTTATCATCTCGGTGTTCGATTCCATGCCGAACATGGCCAACGATTTAGACAGCTCGGCCGAGCTTACCGCGGCAAGGCTTGAAAGCCCCATGCCGTAAAGAATGCCGCCAAAGGAGCCTATGAGGCTTAGTATGCAGAGTATGAGAAGGGGTGGGTACATTTTTGCGTTATCTGTTTAATAAAAAAGGAATGTAGCAGAAACAAAGAGTACGGGCCGCACAGAGGCTTTCTTCTCCTCCGTGCGACCCGTCAGCTCACTATATTTCCGCCTTTAGCTCATTCGGTCTCATCGCGTTGATTTTGCTGCCGACCTTGCTCAGCCAAAGGCCTTGGCTCGCCGATTTTACTCCTCGTCGGGAATCTCGTTAGCCATCGTGTGGTATACGTTAGACACGTCCTCGTCCTCCTCAAGCTTCTCAATGAGTTTGATGACGCCTGCAACCTCATCGTCCGCAAGGGTCTTGGTGTCATTTGGAATACGGGTGAACTCGGCGGTCACAATCTCGAAGCCGTTGTCCTCAAGATATTTCTGCACTTGAGCGAAGCTCTCGTACTCGGCGTAGATGTTAATCTGGTCCTCCTCCTCGTCCAAGAAGACCTCAGAGACGCCAAGGTCAATGAGCTCAAGCTCAAGCTCCTCAAGGTTGATGCCCTCTTTGTTCTTGGTCACGAAGTGGCTCTTATGCTCGAACATGAACGCCACGCTGCCAGATGTGCCAAGAGTGCCGCCGAGCTTGGTGAAGTAGCTGCGGATGTTGGCCACGGTGCGGTTGGTGTTGTCGGTTGCGGTCTCGATGAGGATGGCGATGCCGTGGGGGCCATAGCCCTCATATACCATCTCCTTGTAGTCCGCCTGATCCTTGCTGCTCGCTTTCTTGATGGCGCGCTCAATGTTCTCCTTAGGCATGTTCTCTGCCTTGGCGTTCTGAATGACGGCGCGGAGCTTCGAGTTGGAGTGTGGGTCGGGGCCACCAGCCTTGACGGCGATGACAATCTCCTTGCCAATCCTTGTGAAGGTCCTGGCCATGTTGCCCCAGCGTTTCATCTTGCGGGCCTTACGATATTCAAACGCTCTTCCCATATATCTATAGGTTTCTTTTTATGTTTGGTTAACTTGTTGCCTTTTAGGTCTTTATTTATGCTATATGTAGCCCTGCTTTTTCAGCTCGTCCTCCACCTGCTCCAACTCTTTGTAGAACTCCTCTCCATATTTGGCAATTAGGGGCTCACGCAAAAAGTGGAACACGGACACGCCCACCTTGTCACCCAATTCCATGGCTGGCTTACATACCTCCCACTCGTGGAAGTTGAGAGCCTCGCCTCGCCGCAGTTTGCTGACGCGGATGGGGTACAGGTAACACGATATGGGCTTGCGCCATGTCGTCTTGCCTGCCAAGTAGGCTTTCTCGATGGCGCATGTCCATGTGCCGTCCTCCTCGTGGTTGGAATATACGCACTCGCAACCGCGGATAATCGGGGTCACAGTGTCGCCATCCCGGTCAGTCACCCATAGGCCTTGTCTCTCAATCTCGGCTTTCTCCTCGTCATTGAGGTAGGGCTCGACCTCTGGCAAGACCTCCGCTAATTTGTCCAACTCCGACTCTTCAAGTGGGGCGCCCGAGTCACCGTCATAGCAGCACGTGCCCTTGCACTTCGAGATGTCGCAGACAAACTTACGCCTGAAAATCTCGGTACTGATTATCTTACCGTCGATTTCAATCATCATGGCAGCTGTGCCGTGGATTCTGTTGTGGCTCTATGCTTTAGCTGACGATTTGCTCTTGAGTGCGGGTACGCCGTCGTCAATGCCGGTCTCAGTTCCGTTTGAGACGAGGATGCGGCCGCAATACTCACAGACGATGAGTTTCTTGTGCTGACGGATGTCCAACTGACGCTGGGGCGGGATGTGGTTGCAGCATCCGCCACATGCTCCGCGCTTGACGGTTACGACAGCAAGTCCGTTGTGGGCGTTGCCGCGTATGCGGTAGAAGGCGTTAAGAGAACGCTCGTCAATCTTCTTGCTGATCTCGGCAGCCTCTTTCTCCAACTTCTCCTCTTCCTCCTGGGTGCTGGCCACGATGGCCTCAAGCTCGGCTTTCTTAGCCTCAAGGTCGGCCTTGCGCTCCTCGATGCGAGCCTGGGCGGTGTCTGCCAGCTCCTGCTTGCGGCGGATCTCGGCGGTCACATCCTTGATGTTCTTCTCTGCCAGCTCCTTGTCCAAACCCTGATTCTCAATCTCTTTCGAGATGGCGTCATACTCACGGTTGTTGCGGACCGACTGCTGCTGCTCCTCGTACTTCTTAATCTGGCTCTCGGCTTCCTTTATCTTGTACTTGCTCTCAACAATCTGGCTGTTGAGCTTCTTGATGTCTTCGTTGAGGTTGCCAATGCGGGTCTCCAGGCCGGCAATTTCGTCCTCAAGGTCCTCGACTTCGAGAGGCAGCTCGCCTCGCTCGGTGCGGATCTTGTCAATCTTGCTGCTCACCTGCTGGAGGTCATAGAGTGCCTTGAGTTTCTCCTCGATAGGCATTTCTTTGACGGTCTTTTGTTCGCTTGCCATATTTTGCTTTAGTAGTATTTTATAGGGTTAGACTCCCTGCTTGTTTCGTAACGGGCAAAATTACTTAATTTTCTTGTTAATACCGCCTTGAAAATGCTCTTCGTTATTTTTTCACTTTCGTAGTGGCCAACATCGACCACCATGATGTCTGCCGAGGCGTCCATCATCTGATGGTATTTCATGTCGGCGGTTATGTAGGCGTCTGCCCCGGCGCGTGCTGCATCTGTCGCGAATTCCGCCCCTGAGCCTGTGCATATGGCCACGCGCCTTATCAGTCCGAGAGGCTCTGTGTGGCGTATGCTCTCGCAGCCGAGCTTGTTTTTTATGAGTTCAAGAAAGTTGTTGGCGCTCATCGGGTTGGCAAGGTCGCCAATGACACCGTAGCCCAATGTCTGCCATTGGTTGCTTAAGGGCGTGATGTCTATAGCCGGCTCCTCGTAGGGGTGGGAGGACACGATAGCCTTGAATACCCTGCCTGATAATTTGCGTGGGCAAATGGCCTCGACGCGGTCCTCCGCCTCATGGTGCAACTCGCCCATCTCGCCTAAGTATGGGTTTGCGCCTTCTTCCGCTGTATATTGTCCCTCGCCAAGCACTTTCCACGCGCAGTGGCTGTAGTTGCCGATGTGTCCGGCCCCGGCTTCCGCCATGGCGGCTGTCACGGCCTCTGTGTGGGTTGGTGGGACGTATGTCACAATCTTGCACAATGAATCGCTTTCGGGGACAAGGATGCGTATGTCGGAGAGGCCAATCAGTCTGCCTATGCTCCCGCTTGTGCCCTCCATGCTCTTGTCCGCCGGCGTGTGGAATGCGGCCAATGTCACGCCACCCTTGATGGCCTTTATTATGGTGCGCTGCTCAGGCGTGTCTCCCGTGAGTCTTTTTATCCCGCGAAACATGAGGGGGTGGTGGCTCACCACTAAGTTGCAGCCTCTCTCTATGGCCTCGTCCACGGTCTGCTCCGTCTGGTCCACAGAGAACAGCACGCCTGTCAGTGTGGCTGCGACATCGCCCACCATCACTCCGCTATTGTCCCAACTGTCTTGCGTCCAGAGTGGGAAAGCTTCGCTCAGTGCGTCTATGGCGTCTGATACCTTATATGTTGTCTGGCTCATATATGTTGTCTGGCTCAGAGGTAACTTTTGATGTCTTCGAGGGTCTGGCGTATCTCACGCAGGCGGCTCACGACTTCGGCCCGTGTGCCAAGGCTCTCTTTTAATGCGGGTTCTGCAGCCTCTTTGGTCTCGGAGTCGGTCTCTGGCATCTCCGTAACCTGCGGAGTGTAGCGCGCAGCTTCAAGTTTTGCCTTAGCCCCGGCTAATTGCAGTTTGCATTCGCGCACCAAATAGTGTATGGTCTTAAGGGTCTTAATGTCTTTCTCCGTATAGAAGCGGTCGCCCTTTTTGTTCGTGTGGGGCTTGACGAAGCTGTCGAACTGCTGTGTCCAATGGCGGATGCAGCTGACGTTCTCGCCCAGCATCTTTGCCACCTCGCCAATGGGGTAGTAGAGCTTGCCGCTCCCGGTGCTTGATTCGCTCATCTCTGCTCGTTTGTGTCCTCGTTGCTGAAGTCGAAGTCGAAAAGTGAGGGCATGGGATACTGATGCGGTGTGGCGGCTTGCTGAGGCTCCGGCTCTTCGTCCGTGAAGAGCTTGGTGTGCTCGTCTATGAGTTTACTCCGCACAAAACGTACCGCCCCCTCGCGTATCACTGATGCGCGAGAGCGTTGCCCGAACATGGCACAATATTCGTCAATGACCGCTAACTCCCTGTCGCTCAATGTAATGCTTACTGTGTTGTGCCGTGAGTCTTTTGGGGCGACTCCTTGTCTGTTTTTTTGTGCCATGGTAGACCTCCTTGTCCGCCGACGCCCTTTATATTGGCATCAGTCCGCAAAAGTAGCTAAATTCCATGATATTGTGAAGTTTATGCCGTGTGCTCTGTGCTCCTTTGACTTTCTTGTGCTGGCGGGCGATGTCTGCGCCGTTCTGTCTGTGCGCTGCTGAATGTGTCAAACTGATGCTCGTAAGCAAAAGAAAATGGGCAAGTTGTGAGTATATGAGTTCTGTTTATGTTTTTTTAACGCAAAAAAATACCCTGAGGTGTTCAATGTGTCATCTCTTGGACTAACTTTGTGCCGTTAAAGGTATGCGACCAAGTCGATTAACAACAATATCAAATAAACTATTATGAAGAATCTGTTTGCTGTTGCAGCTGTTGCTGCTATGCTCGTTGCCTGCGCAGGCAACACCACCAACACTGAGAACGCTGAGGCTGAGGCTCCTGCATGCTGCCAGGACTCTGCTGCTGCTTGCCAGGACTCTGCTGTTGTTGCTGATAGCCTCCAGGCTACCCCCGACACCGCAGCTGTCGTTGCAGAGTAATTCTCTGTTCGGTTAAGTGAGCAAGCCCTGAGGCTACAGCCCACAATTTATAGCGGTTCGCTGAATGTGAGTTCAGCGGACCGTTCTTTTTTTGCGGTAATTCCTTCCTCGCCATGTCAAAGTCTAAGTAAACTTGACTTTGCTCATTGGGCTATCGAGAAGGTTAATATTTGAAGAGTTGTGAACTTGCGCAACGCTGCGCCCCTTCCGTCACTGGCAACTCGATTTTGTAACGATTTCGTAAGTCTGTTTATCGTGCCCTTGTGCGTGGTTTGTTCTTTCTGTCAAATCCTATGCACTGGGTTTTCTGTTCGAGCCAATGATTTAGCTATTTTTTAGCAGAGAGTCCAAATCAGATTGCTGATATTCTTCCCCAAGCTTGTCCTTCCTTCCCGCTGCTTCCCTTTTCAAGTTTAGCGTATTTCATATAGCTTGTTTGCCTCTTCAGAGCAGATCAATCAGCTGATTTTTATGTGAAAATAAGTAAATATCGACCGTTCGGCAATGGCAGCGAGATCTCAGTATTCTCTGTCGTACGAAGTTCAAAGTATCCACTCCCCCCTACATCTTCTTTATCGCCCTCTCCGTCAACTCGATGCGCTGGTCCAACTCCTTCTTGTACTCCCCGTTGTTCAGCTTCTTAGCCTTGGCTGTATACTCCGACGCCCTCTTCTTGTCTCTGCGTTCGACGTATATCTCCGCTGCATGCACCGCCGCATAAGGTCCGAAGAAGCGCAGGCTGTTTGCCGATGCCGCAATCGTCTTGTCATAGTAAGTCAAAGCCTGTTGCTGCTCGCCCTGCTTGTCGTTTGCCCGGGCCATGCGGAAGTTCCATTCAGCAATATCCGCCTGTCGTGGAGTGTAGCCCCTCAACGTCTGCTCCGATTCTGTAAAGCGGCCATACTCAAATTGCAGTCGCGCACGCAGCATGGCAAGTGGTGTGCCCATTGCCCTTGTGGCTTCGTCGTGTGAACGCTGGTCTATGTCGAAGTCGGAGGTGATTGACAGGCACTTGTCTATCATTTTCTGAGCCTGCGCCTTGTCTCCTTTCAGCATATATGCGTATGCCATTTCGAGATAAGCCCCGTTTTTGTTGGAGACCCCATCATATTTGTTCACAAAGCGAGTCGCCCATTTGATGCACTCATCCGCCGACAGCCGCCTGAGGGCGTATTTGCCCCTCTGATGGATTAGGAGCGGAAATCGGTCATACATCTCGTCAGTCGTCTCGTCAAGAGCCTTGTCGGCCGCCTCGCCGTTTTGGCTGCGTCCGCAACTGAGGATGTAGGCGTAGCGCACCACGGGGGCCTCGTTAGTCCGTATGGCGTCCATCAGGTCGTTTGGCAGTGCCTGCTCAAAACTGAAGAACATGTTTGCGAATGAGAACAGCACAGCCTCGTCCCGCAACCCGCGTATGCCGCCTACATTTTGCCTGTGCTGCTCAATCTGCTTGAAGCCCAATGATGTGTTCCCGTCTCCGAATCCAAAGAAGCCTGCCAAGCTTTTCCATTTCTCGGGAATTTGGGAGAGGATGATGTTATATATGCCGCGCAGTGGCAACTGTCCCTCATAACCCGGGTATTTTGATTCGGCGCTTTTGAATGACCTGTACGACTTCCAAAACTGGATGCCGCCACTCACGAGGCTGCCGTCGTAGATGTAGACCATGCACTTGTGGATGTGCAGCCAGCAATTCAGGTTGTCTTTGTAGGTTGAGCCTGATGCCGCCGTGAAGGCGGCGTCCGAAGCCTTGAAAAAGGCGTCGTAGTTCTCTTTGTTGTTGGCGGCGGTATATCTCATCAATGCCATGTACTCCGTGAGGAAAGCGCGCTTCGCCATGCCGTCACGCGATGACTGGCTAACCGCCTTGATGTCTTTGGCAAAGGCTTCCGCGTCTATGCGGAACACGTCTTCCAACGCCTTGCTGCATTCGCTTGTGGCGAACATGTTTGGTTGGGCCACCGCGGCAAATGTTGCGGCGGTTAATGCCATGAGCGTCGCCCACAATTTGTTGAGTGTGGTGCGCACGTCGTGGCGCATGAGCGCTGCTCGGGAGACGTCCCCTATCTGATTATGTGGCATGCGTTGTTGTAGAACACTAAGGTTTCGGCATTGTCTGGGTTATGGAAACCGAACATGGTGCGGCGCTCGTTATACCGCATATACTCAATGGCGTCGTCCATGTCACCATCAAGGTCGAAGATTATGGCGTCAAACTGTGTGGCGTCCATCTCCCACATGTCCTTATAGCATATCTGCTCGGAGTTGCTGACCAAGCGCAGGGCGCGGTCGCTGATGACCAGTATCTGTTTGGGCGGTATGAATTCTCTGCCGCCCTCAATCTTTTTCATTACAGCGCAACGAATTCTCGCAACGTAATATGCCACCCGAATACCCATCATGATGACATGGTTGAACACGGTGCTGTGCTTCGGAAACTCATATTTAGAGGCGAAAAGCAGCATGGAGTCATAGAAATAGTCTATGTACTTCTTGTTGCGAGGTGTGCTCTGCCCCTTGAAGTGGACTATTGATATGTCTCCGCGGTAGCTGTTGCCGTCTGACGAGGTCTGGTCCATGCGCCACGAGAGGTCGTTGTCCTCCGAGTACATGAAATATGTGTCGTCAAAAAGACCAGCCAAGTCCATCATGTCATGGCTGAACGCCATGCAGGCGCCGGATAATATGGGTGCGTGACAACAACTTGTCTCTGCGCAGTCTCCTATGTAGTAAGCGTTTATGACAGGGTGCTTAGGCGCAATCCGCCAAAGTCCGCTCAGCTTTAATAACGATGTCAGGGGTGTTGTATATCCGCGCTTGGATTCGCCCAGGAACCGCCCCTCTCCATTGACCATCCTGACACCCAAAGCCCCGCATCCGGGATTTTCTTTAAAGTGGGCTATCATTTTCCGCAGGGTGTCGCGGCATAATATGGTGTCTGGGTTGAGAATCAGCACAATGCGGCCCGTACAAATTTTCATGGCCTCATTATTGGCGGCCGAGAAACCTCTGTTCGCACCCATCCTGATGAGTTTGACCCATGGCGTCTCTCGCTCGACGCGCTCGGGGGCTCCGTCTTTTGAGTCGTTGTCCACCACAAACACCTCGGCCTTTAGCCCCTCTATGGCGCGGCGCACCGACGCAATTGTCAGCATCAGCAGATTGGAGCTATTATAACTGACGATGACAATGGATATGTCCATCGGTAGCCTCTCTAATTTCATTTGCCTATTAGCCAGTTGCCAAGGCGTTTTATCGCCCCTTGGTTTTTCTCTTCGCGTGTCTCTTTCTTGTCGCTCTTGCCTGTGATTTGCTGGTATATCTCACCCCACGACGGCAGACCGCCTATGTTTCGGTCGTCTATATATATGTCAGCGTCAATTTTCCGGGGGCACGAGCCCATATATGTCTCGCCCTCGAAATTCTCGTTGACGCCGTAGAACTCTACGCCCCCCTGACGGCAGAACTCAACAGCGGCATCTAATTCAGCCCCAGTCCTGCATGTCCACAATATAAGTGTGAACCCGTCGTCTTGCAAGGCGCGCAGAGTCCTCAGGGCGAAAGGCTTCTCGCGCCCTATCTTGGGAAATTTGTCCTCGACTATCGTGCCGTCGAAGTCCACCGCTATCTTGCGGCGCTCCTCGGTCGCGCTCATTCGCCCAACATCTTCTCGATGAACGGCTTGGCCGGAAAGTAGAGGATGACGAGCAAGGTCACTATCGCAACCAAGTAGATGGCGTTGGCGTCTTGCGTGAACGCGTATGATATGCTGCCAAGGGCAGAAATGACGCTCATGGCCCAGATTCGGGTCTTATACGCCTTGCCAAAGATGGACCAACGCTCCTCGTCGCTCTTCCCGTCAGACTTCATGCGGGCTGTGCGCAAGATGAAGTAAGTGACGATGAAGGCCACAAGGGTCAGCAAGAGCAGGCTCGTGGTGACGTAGAACGAGGCCGGCATGCCGACCAACGGCTCTATGAACCTGGTGAGGGTGAAGACCACCGCAAAAAGTATTATCGTTGGTACGAATGCGCGGATGTACGCTTGTCGCAATCCTTTCAATAACTCTTCCATTGTATTGTGTCTGGTGCTAAGTAGTTGATTCTTTTTCTTGACGTGGCAAAAATAGTCATTGTCGGCGGTTTGAGTTGCCGCTCCGTGTGTGAAATTGGTTTGCAGCCCCTATTTTAACAGCTTAAGTGGTGACGCTCCTACATGAGTGTCTGCTCAAACGGCACCCTGTTGGCAACAGCTCGGCCCAAGGTTGCTTCGTCGGCATACTCCAGCTCGTCACCCACTGCCACGCCTCGGGCAATGGTCGAGGTCTTTACTCCATATGGTGCTATGCGCTTGTATATGTAGTAGTTTGTCGTGTCGCCTTCCATGGTGGCGCTTAGTGCCAATATGACCTCGTCGGCCTCGCCGGCTGACACGCGGGACTCTAACTGGTCTATGTTCAAGTCGTCCGGCCCTATGCCGTCCATTGGCGATATGACGCCACCCAGAACGTGGTAGACTCCCGCAAATTGCCTTGTCGCCTCAATCGCCATCACGTCGCGCACGGTCTCCACCACGCATATGAGCCGGTGGTTGCGCTGCGGGTTGGAGCATATCTCGCACGTGTCATTGTCCGACAGGTTGTGGCACACGCGGCAGTAGCGTATGTCGTTGCGCACGGCGCGGATGCTCTCCGTGAAGAGGTCTACCTCCTCTTTGTCCTCGCGCAAGATGTGGAGCACGAGACGCAGGGCTGTCTTTCTGCCTATGCCGGGTAGCTTAGCAAACTGCCCTACTGCGTCATCCAGCAATTTTGATGAATACCGGCCCTCTGTGCTCATCTGTCAGCCTCCTCTGTCTTTGCAGTTTGACTCGTCTCGCGCTTTGTCCCCTCCACTGTTATGGTCACCACCTCGGCTTGAGTGCCCAATCGCATGCGTGGTCCCCATGTGCCATAGCCCGATGTGACCACGGCATTGGTGCGCCCGTAGCATGCGTAGCCGTAGTCGAGTCCGTATATCATCCCGGTGATGAGGTTCATTGGCCATATCTGGCCAGCATGTGTATGGCCGCCAACATACAGGTCGGCGTTTATCTTCCTGGCGTCGCTTATGGCTGCCGGCTGATGGTCAATGACAATGGTGAACATGCTGTCCACCAGTCCAAATTCGCCTATGCCCGCCCGCTCAGACCCGTACACCCTGTTGTGAGACAAGTCGTCGCGGCCAATAATGCGAATCCCGCCGCGCTCAATGACCGAGTCGCGCAGAAGCGTAAGACCGCTAATGCCCCTCAGGTACTTCTCGGCCTGCTGATCGTCATCCATATACTCGTGATTGCCCATGACGGCCACCACGCCAAGCCGCGACTTGATGCCGCTAATCGGTCCGCAGGTGTTCTCTGCCACAACGGGTGACAGGTCTCCGTCTATCAGGTCGCCGGCTATCAGGACAAGGTCTGGTGAGCTCGAGTTTATCATCTCCACCATCTTGTCCATGTCCCGTTCCGTCACGGCATAGCCGGTGTGAAGGTCAGACACGAGGGCAATCCGTATCTTCTTGTCGATGTCTATCTTGTCGGAGTATATGTGGTATTTCTGCTCTTCTGGCATTATGGCGGTTATGTAGCCCGCTATGACTAATACGGCACAGACTATTCCTCCCGTGCGCACGATGGCGGGCGTGTGGAATGGGGTGGGGCGGCCATTATACACAAACAGTTTGCGGATTATGTCCATCGCACCAATCACCATCACGGCGTACATCACCACGGGCATCCATGTCGTCGAGATAACATATAGAATCCGGTTAAGCCATATGGGGCCTCCGCTTAACAGGCGGGAGGCGAAAAAACTGACGTCAAGGAATATCACCACACCCCACACTACGCCGCGCACTTTCGTCGGGTAACCTTTGAATGCGCGGCAGACACGCGCCGCAATGTAAAAGCTGCCAAGCACGAAAAGTACCAGCGTGGCCAAAAAGAATATCGCCATTGTTCTCTCTTATGTCGGTTGTCTTTTCTCTTTCGTTCTTGCTTGTCGATTACAACATTTTGCTCACGTCTCCGTCAAATCGCCCTCTGAAATCCCAAAAACGGGCCTGAGGAAACTCTTTCTTGGTGAATGCCTCTATCACTTCTTTCGCGTCGTCGGCCAAGATGGGGTCGTCCGATGGAAATCTGTTGAATACGACGTGCCTCAGGTCTACACTGTGGTTCTTGCACGCCTCGATGCTCAGCAGCGCATGGTTGATGCCTCCCAAATGGCTGGTCGTCACGAGTATCATCGGCAGTTTCCGGCTTGCCACGTAGTCTATGGTCAGGACGCTCTGGGTCATGGGCACCATCAGACCTCCCGCGCCCTCCACGAGCACTACATCGTGGCGACGTGCCAATTCTGCGGTGTCGGAGTCTATCTTGCTCAGGTCTATCTCTTTGCCCTCAAGGCTGGCCGCTAAGGCTGGCGATGCCGGTTTTTTGAATAGATATGTGCATGTCAGGCCGTCTTTGTCGGACTGGGTCATCCCGGTGCCCATCACTTTCCTGTGCTCCACGATGTCCTCTGCCTCGTCTGTGCAGCCCGTCTGGACTGGCTTCTGAGTCATCACGTTCACTCCGCTCTCACTCAGTTGGGCGGCAAGTCGGGCTGTCACGAATGTCTTGCCTGCGTCGGTGTCTACACCGCTTATGAAAAATACGCTCATCTGTCTTTTTTAGTAGCCTATGGCCTCTCTTTTGATTTCCTGACGATTATTTTTGCTGTGCGTCAGTCTCTTCGTCCATTTTCTTTACCAGCTCGTCAATGGCTGCCTGGGTGGCGGCTATGCTTTTCTTCACGCTGTCGGTCAGTGCCTCGTTGCGTTTGTTGACCTCTTCCTCCATCTCGTCTGCGCCACGTTTCACGGCGTTGCCGATCTTATTGGCGAGCTCTACTGTTATTTTCTTTGTTGTGCCAATTGTGCCTTTGCCGCGTGTGGCCGCAGAGTCGGCCACGGCGTTTAGCATGTCCATAATCTGGCTTGCCGTCAGTGCGTCCACCTTTATAATTTCTCGCAATGCGTCAGCGTTTTTGGCCCACGAGGTGTCGGCCGCCACTTTTACTCCGGTGAAAATCTCGTTGATGGTCTGCCCCATGGATTTCGCCGAGGCTTTAAGGATGTCTGTCACGAAGTCCGGCTCCAACTCGACCTCGGTCGTAGTGGTGGTTTGGGTGATGGTGCTGTCGGCATTTGTTGTGGTCGTCGTGGTTGTTGTAGTTGCCGTCAACGTTCTTTTGCCCATAGTAGTCTGACCGACAGACATGCTGTTTAAGCCGAATGTCGCGACAGCGGCTATTATCAATGTCTTAAGTGTCTTGTTCATGGTTCTCTTCGGTGTTTTTGGGGTGAGCGTTGGTTTTCTTTGCTCAGCCTTGTGTGTGCAGTCGGTTGAAAATCACGGCCAAGTGGGCGTAGAGCGATGTGTTTTGTACCACGACCCCGGCAGGGACGCGGATACGCACCGACGTGAAGTTCCAGATGGCCTTAAGCCCACCCTCAATCATCACGTCTGCCACATGTTGGGCCGCGTCGACCGGCACGGTCAAGATGCCTATTTTGACATCGTCCTTTTTCACGCGGCTGAAGTCGTCCATGTGGTAGATGGTTGTGCCACCTATGTTCAGCCCGACCTTGTCAGGGTTGATGTCAAACGCCGCCTTAATGCTGAAGCCGAATTGCGCCAAGCCGTGGTCAAGCAGCAATGCCGTGCCCAAGCTTCCCGCCCCAAACAGATAGCCATACTCCACGGTGTTGAACCTCAGGAAGTTCTCAAGCACTGCAATCAGCGACTCGACCTCATATCCCACTCGCGTCTTGCCCACTATGGCCGTGTGGCTCAAGTCTTTGGTCACCTGAGTCGGATCTACGCCCATCTCGCGGGCCATCTTGGTGCTCGACACGTATTTAAGTCCGGCTTTGGCAGCTAACTTTAAGTATGTCAGGTAGATGGGAAGACGGTAGAGTGTCGGCTCCGGCACCAGCGCCGCCCTCTTGGATTCTTCTTGTTCTTGTTCGCTGAGCATCTCTGTCTTGGGCTGTTTTGCTTTTCCCTACAAATTTAGCAAGAAATTATTATCACACTTAACAAAGTGGATGCCAAAATGGCAAGCAGCCAACCCAATGCGCCCTTTTTTGCCTATCTTTGCGCTCTTGCGAGCCTACTGCCGCAACTTTTCCCAATGACAGAAAATCAAGACATACATAACTCCCTCTCTTTCCCTAAAGCTCAGAAACTTTGCGGTGATAAGCCCATCGGACACCTTTTCGCCTCTGGCACTGGTTTCACGAGGTTCCCCTTGCGCGTGGTGTATCAGGCTTTGCCAAAGCGCCGTGAGGGCGAGGCCCCACTCCGCATGATGGTTAGCGTCGGCAAGAAGCGTTTCAAGAGGGCTGTGAAGCGCAACAGGGTCAAACGCCTTGTGCGTGAGGCCTGGAGGCTCAACAAGCATGCGGTTGAGGTCGCTTTGGCTGAATCCGCCGAGGTTGGCGCCCTCCATGTGGCTTTTGTCTTTGTCGGAAAGGATCTGCCCGACATGCCCGCCATAACGGAGTGCGTGTCTAAGGCTATTGAGAAGCTGGTCGCCGCAGTCAAGTCTCCTCTGTCGGCTACCTGTATGTCTGCCCAGCCCACAGCGGGCGAAACTGCCACTCAACAGTGATGACGTCTATGTGTGACAAAAAAGAGGAAAATAAAGAGGAAAAGTCGATAGGGGAAAAGATACTTGGCGGCTTGGCTTGGCTGCTCATCTTGCCCATCAGGTTCTACCAGTTGTGCATATCGCCTCTCACGCCCCCCGTGTGCCGCTTCACTCCGACGTGTTCCACCTACGCCATTCAGGCGCTCCGCAAGCATGGGCCGTTTAAGGGGCTTTGGCTTGCGTTCAAGCGTATCATGCGATGCCGCCCAGGTGGTGGCCATGGCTATGACCCTGTGCCGGATGAGTTTCATTTCTTCGGCTGAGTGCCGGCTTCCTGATGTGTTTTAGCCATGTTCTCAAAAAAAAATAAGGCCCCGCTCTCCGAATCTCAGGCTCTTGACAAACTGGCTCAACTGTGTTCCGCCTCGGAGCATTGCCGTCAGGAGATGGTCGAGAAGTGCAAGGGTTGGGGCTTGCCTCCCGACGCATGTCAACGCGTGGCGGATACTCTTGTCCGTGAGCGTTTTGTGGATGACAGCCGCTATGCCCCTATCTTTGTGCGCGACAAGGCGCGTTTCTCGGGCTGGGGGCCTGCCAAGGTGCGTATGCAGCTCTTGGCCAAGGGTGTCGATGAAAATTTGGCGGACGACGCCATTGAGGCTTTTGACAAGGATGAGTGGAGTGATATCCTCATTCGCGCGCTCCGCTCTAAACTGCGCTCCGCCCGTCTGCCCGATGGCGAGGCCGATTTGACCTACGGCTCTAAGCTTTTCGCGTCGCTCGTCAGGTTCGCCCTTAGCCGGGGTTTCAGCTATGAGCAGGCACGCCATGCCATTGAGGCGATTGTCAGCGGGAGTGAGTCCTGAGCCGCTTTTCTTTTGAAGTTACATTATCAAAATATTTATCAAAGTGACTTACGAGCAAATCTTAGACGACATATACAACCGTTTCCCTGTCTATCAGCAGGTAGGCTCTGTCGCCCTTAAGCCTGGCCTCGGTAACATCCAGGCCATTTGCGAACATCTCGGACATCCTGAGCGCAAGTTCCGCACCATTCATGTGGCGGGTACTAACGGCAAGGGGTCAGTCTCCCACTCCTTGGCTGCCATTCTGCAATCTGCCGGCTATGTTGTCGGTCTCTTCACCTCTCCGCATCTCGTGGATTTTCGTGAGAGGATACGTGTCGATGGTTGCATGATTCCCAAGGAGGACGTGGTCGCTTTTATGGATCGTAACGATATGTTTCTCAATAGTCTGCAACCGTCGTTCTTTGAGATTACCACGGCCATGGCTTTCGACTACTTCGAGCGCGTCGGCGTTGACGTGGCTGTCATCGAGGTCGGTCTTGGTGGCAGGCTAGACAGCACTAACGTCATTACGCCGGATCTCAGCGTCATCACTAACATTGGTCTTGAGCACACCCAGTATCTTGGCGACACTCTTGCCAAGATAGCGGCGGAAAAGGGCGGCATCATCAAACCGGGCGTGCCTGTGGTCATCGGTGAGCGACACCCCGAGACGGACCCCGTCTTTGTTGAGAAGGCTCGTCAGTCTGGCTCGCCCATCGTCTTTGCCGAGGATGTCCTGAGGGTCGTCTCAAGCGAGGTGAAGAAGGATATGCTTGTGGCCAAGGTCGAGCATGTGAAAAGGCAGGTGACAGCAGAACGCCAATACTCCCTCACGGGTCTGTGCCAAACGCATAATATGCTCACTGTGCTTGCCGCCGCCGAACAGCTGATGGAGCAGGAGTATGACCTGACGGATCTGGATGTCCGCAAGGGCATGGCCGACGTCCAAGGTCTGACGGGGCTTATGGGCCGATGGCAGAAAATATCGTCACGACCCGATGTCATTGTTGACACCGGACATAATGCCCATGGTGTGCGCCTCTTGGCCAAGCAGCTCGATGAGCAGTTCTCCAACTATATCCACATACACGTGGTTTGGGGCATGTGTAATGACAAGGAACCCGAAATGGTTCTCGCCCTCCTCCCTCGCGATGCCCGATATTATTTCACTCAGGCCAACGTTCAACGCGCTACTCCTGCTGCCGACTTATACGAGATAGGCCAAAATCTCGGCCTCAATTGCCATTTCTATCCCACCGTGGCGCAGGCCATGAACCGCGCTCTCAGAAATGCTGAGCCTTGTGACCTGATTTTTGTCGGTGGCAGTAATTTTGTGGTGGCTGAGGTACTCTCTTGATAATTAGCATGAAAGCATCTTCGGCCGGCTCGCTGGGAAATTTGAGAGGAAATTTTTTTTGAAAAATCTTCATTTGCCTCTTGTCGCGTAAGGAAAAATGCCTAACTTTGCATCGCAATTCGGAACAAGAATAGCAAGTTCTTAACAAGACTGATAAAGATACTTTCTCGGGCGCTTAGCTCAGCTGGTTCAGAGCGGCTGCCTTACAAGCAGCGGGTCGGGGGTTCGAATCCCTCAGCGCCCACATCTTCTGGGAAAGTAACGGCCGACGGCTCTCGCCCTTGGCTCCAGAATTGAATGGGCATTTAGCTCAGCTGGTTCAGAGCATTTGTCTGACAGACAAAGGGTCAGCGGTTCGAATCCGTTAATGCCCACCATCCAATGAGGACTATTCCTGCGAAGGTTTAGTCCTCTTTCTTTTTTTTTAGGCATCAATCGACTTCCCAAAAGTGGGGAGTCACTAGGTGTCTCTTTTCTATCGAGCCTCGCCCCGTGAGGGTGGTGGGTGCTCTCTATGGAGGGTGATGCATAGCGCGAGATGTTGCTGGCTTCCTCACCTTGACCTATTTCTTTCTATAACAGAAACAATAAAACGACAACAGATGACGGACGGCAAGATAAGTCACATCTTCAGCAATCGCGACTTGTGGAGGCTGATTTGGCCTCTCCTCGTTGAGCAGCTCTTGCAAATCACGGTCGGAATGGCGGATATCATCATGGTGGCCTCGCTCGGCGAGGAGGCTGTCAGCGGTGTGTCGCTTGTCGACCAGATTAATGTTCTTCTCACTCAGCTTTTTGCCGCACTCGCTGCGGGCGGCGCGGTGGTCTGCTCGCAAATGATTGGCAGCCGCAATAAGGTCAAGGCCTCCGATTCGGCTCGCCAATTACTCTATGTCGGCGCCATTGCCAGTGTGGCTATTCTCATTGTCGGACTGATTTTCCACAAACCCATTCTGAGTGGCATATTTGGTGCCGTGACGCCAGGTGTCATGGCCAACAGCCAGAAATATTTCCTCATAACGCTTTTCGCTCTGCCGGGCATAGCCATCTACAACTCTGCCGCGGCTCTTTTCCGTGCGCAGGGCAATTCGAGTGTCAGTATGCAGACGGCCGTCATCGCCAATCTTATCAATGTTGGCGGCAATGCGCTCCTTCTTTTCGGCTTCGGTTGCGGGGTCGAGGGTGTGGCCATCCCCACTGTTGTCTCGCGTACGGTCGGCGCCATCATTCTCATGGCGAGGCTCTATAAACGCGGAACTTTGGAGGACGCTTGGGTGAACATCAAGGGGCTTTGGCATGTCCACCTTGACGGAGGTCTCATTAAGAAGATTCTTGCTGTTGGCATCCCAAGCGGTGTCGAGAACTCTATGTTTCAGGTGGGCAAGCTCATCGTCCTGTCTCTCATCGCCAGCTATGGCACGGCTGCCGTGGCGGCTAATGCTGTAACGGCCACCTTGGCCTCTTTCCAAGTCTTCCCTGGCGCGTCGGTTGGTCTCGCCATGCTTACAGTGGTGGGGCAGTGCGTTGGCGCGGGCCGCAAGGATGAGGCGGACAGGTATGTCAAGCGGCTCATGGCGGTGGCCTATGCCGGTCTGTGGATTATCAATATCCCAATGGTCATTTTCGCGACCGATGTCATTGGGCTCTATGGCCTCTCGGGCGAGGTGAGCGATCTCGCGTGGCTCATGACTATGACGCATGGTGTCTGTGCCATGCTCCTCTGGCCTCTCTCTTTCACTTTGCCCAACGCCCTCCGAGCCTCTGGGCACGCCATGTTCACCATGTGCGTCTCTATGATCACTATGTGGACTGTCCGCGTCGGCCTTAGCTATGTGTTTGACGCCACGGGCATCTTTGGCCTCATGGGGGCTATGGGCTGGCCCGTCTCCTATGGCGCCGAGGGCACTTGGATGGCTATGATAACGGATTGGGTTGTCCGTCTGTCTCTTTTCATCTGGTGCTACAGGCGGTGGATGAAAAAGGAGTAACTTTACAATGCCGATTGGCAATATGCTTTACCCCCCCTTAAAATAGCCAGAAGTATGACCTCCCTGCCGAAACTCTTTGGCTTCGCTGCCACTTGCGCCGCCCTCGCTTTGTCATCAATTTTCGCAGAGGCAAGGTCAAGGCAGGTGGCGCATGACGTTTTCCCAGACGGATCTGCCATGGGTGGCTGGTTCGCTGACACTGCCCGTGTCGATGTACGAGGACTTGGCCCGCGTTTCGTTGTGACTGACTATGGTGTGAGGTCTGATGATTCTACTCTCATCCAGACCACTCAGCTTCAGACTGTCATTGACACGGCTGCCGCTTGTGGTGGCGGTGTCGTTGTCATTCCTGAGGGGGTCTATCTATCGGGTGCGCTTTTTTTTAGGCAGGGGACACGCTTGCACATTGAGAATGGTGGCAAACTAAAGGGTGTCGATGACATTGCGCACTACCCGATAAAGTCCACGCGCATCGAGGGGCGCACCATCAACTATTTTTGCGCGCTTGTCAATGCCGACAGCCTTTCCCGCTTCTCCATAACTGGCGGAGGCTCTATTGATGGCAATGGTCTGCGCTTCTGGCGTGAGTTCTGGATCAGAAGGAAGGTCAACAGCGCCTGCACGAATATTGAGGCTCTTAGGCCGCGTCTGGTTTATATCTCCAATTGCAATGATGTGGACATCAATGACGTGACTCTACAAAACTCGCCCTTCTGGACTTTGCATCTCTACCGCTGCCAACGCGTCAAGATTATCGGGACGAGCACTTTTGCGCCTCATGAGGGTGTCAAAGCCCCAAGTAGCGATGCCATAGACGTTGACAACTGCAGCGATGTGCTTATCAACCGCTGCTACATGTCTGTCAATGACGATGCCGTGGCTCTCAAGGGTGGCAAGGGCACATGGGCTGACCAGGCTCCCGAAAATGGCCCTAATGTGAATGTCGTCATTAGTGATTGCACGTTTGGCTTTGTCCACTCGTGCCTCACTCTCGGCAGTGAGTCGGTCGCTGATCGTAATATTGTCATGAGAAATTGCGTGGTGAAAAACGCCAAGCGTGTCATTTGGCTCAAACTAAGGCCCGATACTCCACAAACTTATGAGTATGTGACTGTCGATGGCATCCGAGGTCGAAGTGAGAATTTCCTCGTCATCAGGCCATGGACGCAATTTTTCTCCCCAAGTGAGAGACCTGATATGCCTCTCTCTGTCTGCCGCCATGTCGCAATCTGCAATGTGAATATGACGTGCGACAAGTTCTATAATGTCGGTGCGTCAGACAAGTACTCTCTCTCCCATTTCTCTTTCAAGAATATCAATGTCCACTGCGCCGACCCTGATTTTAACACCTCCGCCATCTCGGATGTGAAGGTCGATAATGTCACTCTTGTCCCGACGGGCGCAACGGTGTCTGACGCTGTCCGGGATGCCGGCAATGCCGACTGATGAAATTATCTCCCAACAAAACCCTTTTACGCGCACACCGCACGCTTACCCCTTTGCGCTTCTTGAGAAAAGTGATGGCGCCACTCCCGAACTGCGCTTGAAGAATTTACCGAAAGCTGATTGGTCTGAAAAGCCCAGCCTCTCCGCCACTTGCTGCACGGACATGTCGCCCTGGGCCAATAGGTTACGCGCCTCGGCATATGTTATCTCCGCAATCAGAATGGCGGGCGATATGCCTGTCTGTGTCCTCACCGCCCTGTTCAAATATTGCGGTGTGATGTTTAGTTCCGAACTATAGAAGGTCACGTCGCGGTGCTCAATGAAGTGCCTCGAAACCAACTCCACAAACCTGTCCGCTATCTCTTTTTGTCGAGGCGATGATGCCTGTGTGCCTTGTGCCTCGGTCCTCTGCCACACTATATTGTCATACTCCAAATAAAAACGGCATATGGCATTCTCCACAAGTTCGCGACGATATCTGTGTCCCGTTCTTTCCACTTGCTGTGCTATGCCGTCAAAACACTCTTCCAGCACTTTCACTTCGTCCTTCGTCAGTGCCATCACCGGTCGGGTGTGGGTTCGCGTCCCCTCCACTATCCTCGGCTTGATGTTCACTTGAGGCAATGAGTCTATCATTTTGACAGTCACTGCCATTACTCTGAACTCGAAGTCGTCTGACACTCGTGAGAACCTGACGTTGTGGAGTGGTGACTGTGACAGTAGTGTCTGTGGCTCAACTTCATATTCCACTTGGTCAATCGTCAGGATGGCGCACCCCCGAACAACTAATAGGTAACTGTATGCGCAAAAGGTGAATGAGGTGCCGGAGTGAAGCCCGAACACGTCCTCCGCGCCCCGCCCGTGATAGACCGACAAGTCGTCTCCGAATGACGACCCTCGGTGGCTCCGCTCTATGTCTGATATCGATATGATTTTGAAGTCTATATGCCCCATAATCTCTTACACCTATTGTCTTTCCTGTATGCAAATATAACGCACGGTTGTTTCGTTTCAAACCAATTTCGGATAAAAGACGACACGGACGGGATGGCGTCTTTTTGTGAACTTCGCGGCGTAAAAATGCATCACACAGATGAAAGTCATTCACCCCAACGCCAAACTGTTAACCTTGTCAATCTCTATGGGAGTCGCCCTTTTGACCGCACTCCCCTCTTTGGCGCAAACGAGAGTTCTCACTCTCGACGAAATGTTTAAATTGGCCGATGAGGCCAACCCGTCACTCGCTTCCATGCGCAGCTCTGTCCAAGAGGCTGAGGCTAATGTGGTGAGCGCTCGCTCCGCCCGTACGCCTGATATTGATATCAACGTGACGCTCGCTGCCATCGGCAACGCCTGGGTGGCCGACCGCGATTTCTCTAATGGCATGAATGCCGAGACCCCGCATTTCGGCAACACGTTCTCTATCGCCATCTCGCAAATCCTCTATGCTGGCGGAGCCATTAAGAACTCTGTGCAAATGGCCGAGTTGAGCCGCGACATGGCGTCGCTCAGCCACGAGAATGCGCGCCAGGCGACTCACATGGTCATTGCTGGCTATTATCTCGATCTGCTTCAGCTCCGCAACCAGCAATTGGTCATCTCCAAGAATATGGCGCAAACTCGTAAGCTCGTGGAGGATATCGAGGCCAATTATGCCGCTGGCACGGCTCTCAAGAGCGATGTCACGCGCTATGAGCTCCAGCTGCAAAGTCTCCAACTGAGCATGACGCAGACTCAAAGCGCCATGGACATAACCATGCGCTATCTCACTGAGGCTCTCGGCCTCTCTCCCGATGACAAGGTTGAACCTGACTCGACAGTCCTCTCGCTCTACTCTCATGTGGAGCCCGAGAATTTCTGGCAGGGTAAGCTTCTGTCCGCCCCCTCCATCCAAATGGCGCAGAAGAGTTTGGAAATCTCCCGCAAACAGACCGACATCGCCAAGGCGGGAATGCGCCCCACTGTGGCTCTTCGAATTGAGGATAAGCTCGACGGGCCAATAACTTACGAGGTGCCTGTGCTCGACAAGAATGTCAATTTCTACTATGCCGGCGTTTCTGTCAGCTATAATCTCGGCTCTGTCTACAAGCAGAAGAAGAAGGTGACCCAAAGCAAGGTCTCGACGGCAACTGCCGAGGCCAACCTCACCGACGCCACCAGCCGTCTATCCGCCTCTGTCCATGCGGCCTATGTGCAATATGAGGAGAGCCTCACTAACAAGCAGACGCATGAGAAGAGTGTCCAGCTGGCGCACGAGAACTATGATGTCATTCATTACCGCTATCTCAATGGCATGGCCCTCGTCACGGATATGCTCGATGCCACCAATCAGCAACTCTCCGCCGAGCTCAATCTGGTCAATGCCGAGATTCAGATTGTATACCGTCACATCTTGCTGCTCGCGTCGGTCGGTGGTCTCTAATCTGACTCAATTAGACCCGTGCCTCCTCTCAAAAACCTATTTACTCTTACATCCCATTATATAACGACTAATATCCTAAGTCATGACCAAGAACATCCGCATAATATTCAATGTCATTGTCATCGTGGCCCTTGTGGCTGGCGTGGCTGTGGTCTGCTCGCGTTTCATCCATTTTGGCAATGTCGAGTATACTGACAATGCCCAGGTCCGCCAGCTTGTCACCCCCGTCAACAGCCGTGTGCAAGGCTTCGTCCGTGCTGTGCTGTTTGATGAGTATGCTCACGTCAAGAAAGGTGACACGCTTGTCATAATTGATGACTCTGAGTACCGTCTCGCCTTGGCTCAGGCCGAGGCCGACCGCCAGAACGCCACGACTGGCAAGGTCGCCATGAACACCAGTATCACCACCACGGCCAATAATATGGCTGTGACCGACGCCAGCATCGCCGAGGTGCAAATCCTCTTGCGCAACGCGGAGCGCGAGCTTGAGCGATACACGCAGCTCAAGGAGCGTGGCGCTGCCACTCAGCAGCAGTTTGACCGTGTGGAGACTGAATACCAGGCCACCAAGGCACGTTATGAGCAACTGACACGTCAGAAGAACTCGACCGCTCTCACTAAGGAGGAGCAGACGGTCAGACTCGGACAGAATGACGCGCAAATTAAACTCGCTCAGGCGCGTGTCGACATGGCCGCGCTTAATCTCAGCTACACTGTCATCACGGCTCCTTGCGATGGCTACACCGGTCGCAAGGCCATTCTCCCGGGGCAGCTCATTCAGCCCGGTCAGACGGTTGTAGATATTGTTGACGAAAGCGACAAGTGGGTTGTCGCCAATTATCGCGAGTCGCAAATAGCTGGCATTGAGGTAGGTGCCGAGGTCTCCATATCAGCCGATGCCATCCCTGGTGTTGAGTTCAAGGGGCGTGTCGAGTCTATCTCGGCTGCCACGGGCGCGGCTTTCTCTGTCGTTCCTCAAGATAACGCGACTGGCAATTTCGTCAAGGTTGAGCAGCGTGTCCCCGTCAAGATTGTCATTGAGGCCAATGAGCATTGGGCTCAGCTTCGTGCCGGTCTCAATGTCGAGTGCGAGGTCAAAGTGAGCGAGTAAGCCAATGCCACCAATGCAATTCGACTGGATGCCAATGTTCCGCACTGGCATCCCTAAGCCCATCCGTCCCTGGGTCTATGTCATCTTTGCGTTTCTGTTCCAGATGTCCGGCGGACTCTATATGGGCGCACTTTCTGAGATTGTCAGCGGTCGCCAGCTCTTGCGAGAGGATGTTCTGATGTGCCTCTATTGCAACTTGGCTGGCATGACAGTCTATTTCCCACTGCTCTTCCGACTTAAGTTCCATTTCAGCAATAAGTTGTTGCTCCTTTGGGCTGCGGCTGGTCTCATGCTCTGTCAGTTCCTTGCTCCTTTGGCTCCCAATTTGCCATGCCTCTGGGCCTTGTGCATCCTGTCTGGCTTCTGTAAGATTCAAGGCACTTTTGAGTGTATGAGCACCATCCAGTTGTGGATTACGCCCAAGCGCGATTTCGGTGTGTTCTTTCCTGTCCTCCACATCTTCATCCTCGGGGCCATGCAGGTGAGCGATTTCCTCGCGGCCCACATTGCCTATGCCTGGGGATGGGAATATATGCACCTTCTCATGGCTGGTCTTTTCATGCTCATGCTTGTGGCCATTCTCACGCTCACGCGTCGTGTCAATCTCATGCCCGATGTGCCACTCCGAGGAATTGATTGGCTTGGCGGCATCCTTTGGCTCGCATGGCTGCTTCAGGTCTCCGCTTGCCTCTGCTACGGCCATACGCTCGATTGGTCTCATTCGTCCACCATCCGGACGCTCATGGTCACGGGTTCGCTCACACTTGTCGCTGCCGTCGCCCGTTCTTTTGCGACTCCAAATCCTTTCATTGCTCTCTCCATTTTCAAGAGCAAGAGGGTGGTCATGGCTTTTGCGGTCATTGCGGTGGCAGAGGCTCTCTTGGCCACTGAGCGAGTGCTCGAGGAGGTCTTTTACGAGGAGTGCATGGGCTATGGCAAAATTCAGACTGTCAGCAATGATCAGTGGGGAATTCTGGGAGTGGTGACAGGATGCGTCGTCGGACTGATATGGATGCACAACTTACGGCTCAATGAGCTTAGGCTCGTCACTGTCGGGTTCTTTCTGCTTGCCGCCTATGTCGTGGTCTTCTATCAGACCGTGGCTGCCGATTTCGATTTCCGAACCCTCAGGCTTCTCATCTTCTTGCGCACTATGGCCTATGCCCTCCTTAGCGCCTCGGCCATGGTCATACTTAACAGGTTGACCACTTTCCAGACTTTCTTCATGGCTCTGTCTGTCTTTAACATGTTCCACATGATCATAGGCGGCGCTGTCGGCTCGGCCGTCTACTCCTATGCGCTGGATTATTATATGGCGGACAATTTCTCGCGCTATGCTGAGTTCTTTGACCATCTGACGCTCAGCAGAATGAATGCCCCCTTCGGGCAGGTCATGGAGGGCGCGGGCCATACCCTTATGTTTGTCTCCATCAAGCAGATTCTCGGTTGGGTCGCCTATGCTTGCGTTGCCTCCGGTCTCATTCTGCTCCTCTATAAGGTGCCTGTGATCAAGAAGAGTTACAAGACAATCATGGATGTCTTGTAGATTAAGTTCTATCCCGCAAAAACTGACTTCATAATCTTTTGTCTTGCGCCCCCATCCCCTTGTCAAATGTGCTCTAAGCCGACAAGAGGGTGGGGGTGGCTTTTTTTTGAATGAAAAGCAAATCTCTCTCTGCAAAACCCATTTCAAGCCTAAAACTTATAAGTGATATATGTTGAATTTTGGATAAAAAAGCGAATAAAATGGAATAATAGTAAAATCGCCCAAATGTTAATGCGCTGATAGATAGAAGCAAAGCATAAAAATGATATCTTCGCACCGTTTTTCGCATAGTTAAAGTGCAACTTGTGCGCAATCCTTACGTATAAAGAGGCACTTTCGGGCGGCTATGTGGCACGAGGCATAGCCAACTCGTATGCCCACCCTATGTAACGTGCCTTGGCAAGTTTCAGGGAGATAGCTCAACTAAGTAAAAATTTAAGACAGCAATAGCAGAACCCGATGGCCATTCGGCAACCGGGCGACCTCTTGGCGGCAACGCCTCGACGGGAAAAGGGGTCTGTGGAGGGCCCAATCGCAACCACAAGTAGAAATGAGACAGCTTAAGATTACACAAACCATTACTAACCGCGACCAGTCGCTGGACAAGTATCTTCAGGAGATTGGACGCGAGGAACTCATCAGTGTTGACGAGGAGGTCGAGCTGGCGCAACGCATCAAACAGGGCGATCAGGCCGCCCTCGAGAAGCTTACCCGCGCCAACCTCCGTTTCGTGGTCTCGGTTGCAAAACAATACCAGAATCAGGGTCTCAGCCTCCCCGACCTTATCAACGAGGGCAACATCGGCCTCATCAAGGCTGCGGAAAAGTTCGATGAGACCCGTGGTTTCAAGTTCATCTCTTATGCCGTGTGGTGGATCCGCCAGTCCATCCTTCAGGCGCTGGCTGAGCAGTCCCGCATCGTCCGCCTCCCCCTCAATCAGGTCGGCTCCCTCAACAAGATCAACAAGGCCTACTCCCGTTTCGAGCAGGAGAATGAGCGCCGCCCAAGTGCGGAGGAGCTCGCAGAGAAACTCGACCTCACTCCTGACAAGGTGAGCGACACTCTCCGCGTCTCTGGCCGCCACGTCTCAATGGACGCGCCTTTCGCCGATGGCGAGGACAACAGCCTCCTCGACGTTCTCCAGAATGACGACTCCCCAAGCGCCGACAAGGCACTCATGGGCGAGAGCCTCTCTTGCGAGATTGAGCGCGCCCTCAGCACCCTCACCGAGCGCGAGGGCGACATCATCAAGCTCTTCTTCGGCATCGGCTGCCAGGAGATGACGCTTGAGGAGATTGGAGAGAAGTTCGGCCTCACCCGCGAGCGTGTGCGCCAAATTAAGGAGAAGGCAATCCGCCGCCTCCGAGTCTCCGCCCGCAGCAAACTCCTCAAGAGCTACCTCGGCTAAGATTTTTCAACGACTTTATATAGCCTCCGCCACCTTGCAACATAAACAAGGTGGCGGAGGCTTTTTCTTAACCCAGTCACACGCGTGTAGCGTTAAAAACTCTCGCCCCGTCCTCCTTTCGTTGAAACCCTTAAAAGAAATTATGTTGTGAATGTCCATCACTCCCCATCAAGAAACACCCCCTAAAATCATTAAACATTCCCACCCTTGGGGCCTCAGAATCTCCCATTTCTCTCTTTAACTCCCATTAACACCCCCTCCCAACCCCCTGACACTC
>CAVFBC010000025.1:0-37782 GCA_963620575.1 Alistipes putredinis
GAGGGGTGAGTGTCAGGGGGTTGGGAGGGGGTGTTAATGGGAGTTAAAGAGGGAGGGGGGCAGACTCAAGCCGTTTGCCATTTCTGCATCTTTTGATTATATTTGCTATAAGAGGTTGAAGAAAAAGCACCTTTCCTTTGAAAAGCAGAAGCAGAATGAACGGAATAAAACGCATACCATACGGGGTTTCGGACTTCAAGGTATTGAGAACCGAGAACTATTACTATGTGGATAAGACACATTTCATCCCCATAGTCGAAGATGAGGGGGACTTCCTCTTCTTCACCCGTCCGCGCAGATTTGGCAAGAGTCTGTGGATTAGTATGCTTGCGGCTTATTACGATAGTTACTATAAAGACCGCTTCGAGCAACTTTTTGGCAATTTATGGATTGGTAGCCACAAGACAAGCCAGCAAGGGCGATATCAGGTCCTTACTTTGGATTTCTCTAACGTAGGCGGCTCACCGAGTGAATTAAAGGAGAACTTCAACAAGCACGCATGCTTCCGACTTGATGACTTCATGAGGAAATATGAATCATCTTACCCGGAAGACATTGTTGCCGATTTCTTCGCCACCAAAGACGCCAACGACAAAATTCAGTTGGTATGCATCGCAGCGCAAAGATTGGAGATTCCATTGTTCCTCATCATCGACGAGTACGATAATTTTACAAACACAGTCCTCAATGAGCATGGCGAGGGCATATACCACGCCATAACGCATGCAGACGGATTTTACCGCGACATCTTTAAGAAATTCAAGGGGTCATTCCGCCGCATTATTCTCACCGGCGTAAGTCCAGTCACCCTCGACGACCTTACGAGTGGATTTAACATCGGTTGGAACATTACGATGGCTGAGGATTTCAACCAAATGTTGGGATTCTCTGAGGAAGAAGTCTACAAAATGTTCCGATATTACGAGGGGGAAGGAGCACTGCCTCAAGGCTTTGATGTAACGAAGGCGATAGAAGAGATGAAGCCATGGTACGATGATTATTGTTTCTCCCCAGAAGCATCCGGCGTTCAAAGTAAGGTCTTCAATAGTGACATGGTACTCTTCTACCTGCGGAACCTCATACGACGCAAAAGGCCACCCAAAGATATGCTTGACCCCAATACGGGCACAGACTATGTCAAGCTAAGAAGACTCCTTCAATTAGATAAACTTGACGGAGATAGAAAGGGTGTATTGATGAAAATTATCGAAGAAGGGCAGATTGTGGAAAAAATCGAGGAATCATTCCCTGCAAGAATGCTGACAAACCCAAAGATATTCACAAGTCTTCTCTTCTACTACGGCATGCTGACAGTTAAAGGTGTTTACGGGACACTGCCTATTCTCGGCATTCCCAACAACAACGTCCGGAAGCTTTACTATAACTATTTGCTTGAACTATATAACAACTGCATGCACATAGATTCGGGAGAGTTAGAAAATTCCTTCAATCTCATGGCTATTAATGGCAAATGGAAGCCATGCGTGCAGTATCTCGCAGACGCCTATGCGAAAGCTGCCTCAGTCCGTGACGGAATCGAAGGAGAACGTAACATACAAGGCTTCTTCATGGCCTACCTGAGCACTTGCAGTTACTACATTCTTGCCCCAGAACTCGAACTAAACCATGGGTTTTGCGATTTTTTTCTATTGCCCGACCTGTCTCGTTATCCCGACACCCGCCACAGCTACATCATCGAACTGAAGTTTATCAACAAGAAGGATTGGACGGAGACCGCAGCCTCTACTCAATGGGATGCCGCTATCAAGCAAATTAAGATGTACGCCGAGTCTCCGCGCGTGCTGGCCATGCAGCAAGGCACTTGTTTACACAAGGTTGTGGTTCAGTTTTGCGGATGGGAGATAAAGAGGATGGAGGCTGTTGATTGACAACGATTATTAATTATACTTAACGGGGGAGGTAAGGTTGGTTGGGATAAGAATATTAACATGGGCTAAAAGAAAGGCATTCTGAGAATTGCGGAGATGGGAAGCGGGCGTGGCGCATCGCAGAATAAAGGGAGTGAGGTGGCGAGATACCACAATATTGGTATGCGAATGACAATGGAGGGTTATTGGGCGAGATGCACGAAACGACTAAATTTGCGGTAATAACAAGAAACAAAAGGACGTGAGGGCGACAGCCCGCCTACGAGACCAAGACCATGTATAAGTTACCAGCATCACTGACGGCCGACATAGACTACACGGCCGACCTGATAAAGCAATATAAAGAGGGCAAGATAACGGGTGCCCAGCTGAAAAGCAACCGTGTGCCCATGGGCATCTATGAGCAGAGGGCCGACGGTCATTTCATGCTGCGCATTCGTTGCACAGGCGGACTGATAAAGCCCGAGCAGTTGAGGCGCGTGGCCGAGGTGGGCAAGGGCATTGGCTGCTCGCACATCCACATCACGACCCGCCAGGAGGTGCAGATCCACAATGTGGACATAGATGACGCCATCCCGAGCCTCCGCAAATTGCAAGAGGTTGGACTGGGCACTCAGGGCGGAGGCGGAAACACAATCCGCAATATGCTCGTCAACGACCAGACCGGGATTACGACCGAGGAGGCATTTGACGTGACGCCATGGGCGCAGGCTCTGACCACTCGCCTCATTGCCGAGAAAGACTCGTTCACAATGCCTCGTAAGCTCAAGATAGCGTTTGACATAGACACGAGGAGCGCAAACTTCGCATTGGTGAATGACTTCGGTCTCATAGCCAAGAAACAGGACGGGGTTGAGGGCTTTGAGTGTTACTTAGGCGGATCGGTGGCATCGGATCCGCACTTAGGCTGGAAAGTATTCGACTTTTTGCCAGCCTCTGAGATTTTCAGGGCAGTAAAAGCCGCCAAGAACTTCTTTAACGAGAACGGTAACAGGAAGAACCGTCACAAGGCGCGCATAAGGTATATATTCTACAAACTGGGCGAGCAGGAGACCATTGACCTGTATCACAAATATTACGACGCACTGAAAGATGACGCGAGCCTGACACTGGAGCCGGACGCCGAAGTGCTGCCAATAAAGACGCCAGCAGTGCCAGAGTCTGAGGGCGTTGACACCTTCGCATTCGGACTGTGGAAACTGCGCTACGCAAAAGCGCAGCCCAATGGACTGTGGAATTTTGTGATACCGGTGCTCCATGGCAATGCGCCAGCAGAGACTTTCATCAAGATAGCCGACATCCTGACAGCTTATGGCGAAGACGTCATACGCTTCACTCCACGCCAGGACATCCAGGTGCGCAATGTGCCAGAGAGTCATTTGGCGGGATTGTATAAGCAGTTCAAGGCTTTGGGCTTTGACATGGATGAGCCTGTGGTGATAAGTCACATAGCATCTTGCACGGGAGCGGACACTTGCCGATTGGGCATCTGCCTGCCCAAGGGGGCCGTGGTGGCAATAGACGAGGCGCTGAAAGAGAGCGGCCTCGACTTGGACAAAGCGAGCGATGTGAACATCAACCTGAACGGCTGCACCAACATGTGCGCGCAGAGCGTATGGGCTGGTCTTGGTTTCTCAGGGCGCATTGGGCGTTCTGGCGACCATGCATACCCGGCATACACAGTGTGGGCGCAAGTGAAAGGCAAACAGCAACTTGGCGTTAACTTAGGCTGGATTTCAGCACGCAGCGTGCCAGCCTTCGTGGTAGACTACATTGCCGCATATATTGGCAAAAAAGAGCAATATGGCAGTCATGACGAATTCCTTAAGGCTGAGGGCGAGAGCATCATCAAGAGTTTGATTGAGAAGCATAAGCCCGTGCCGACATTCGCCAAGGACAAGAACTACTTCTTTGACTGGGGCGCAGAGGAGATATTCAGCCTGTCGAGCCATGGCAAGGCGGAGTGTTCAGCCGGCCTCTTTGACATCATTGAGCTTGATGAGCAGATTATTGTCAACCAGTTCAAGAAATTGGAGACTCCAGACGCAAATATTGCCGAAGCCCTTAAAGAGATGGCATTCTCGGCAAGCCGCATGCTGTTGGTAACCAGAGGTGTAGAGCCAAGAGACGAGAAAGAGGTGTATGACCAGTTCATCGAGTTGTTCATTAACGCTGGCATCGTCTCAAAGGAGTACACGAGCCTTGTGCTTGACGCGAAAGAGGGCAAAGACCTGACAAGCCGCCGCGCTGAGGTGGAGAGTTTGGCTCATAAGATAATAGAGCTTTACAAAGGCATGGATGACAGCCTCCAGTTCAAGACAGCCGATCTGCCGGCAGCCGAGGCTAAACCCGCGGAAGATGTGGAGGAGGTGAGCAAACAGGAAGTGAGCGCAGCCTCTGCCGACCCTAATTCGGCAGACGTGAAAAAAGACTTCCGAGGAGTGGCCTGCCCGATGAACTTCGTCAAGACCAAGATAGCCTTGAGCCCCATGAAGAGTGGCCAGATTCTTGAGATATTGCTTGACGACGGTGCTCCAATTCAAAACGTGCCGGGCTCTGTGCGCGGAGAGGGACACGAGGTTCTCTCGACAACAATGATAGACGGCTATTGGAAAGTCCTGATCCGCAAGAAATAGCCATACAAATCAGCGCAGCCATAACACACGCAACAAGACCGACAGCCACACACGTGACACCGTGTGGCGTGTCGGTTTTTCAACTTTTCAACAGGCAAAGATGGACGATAACACATTGACATTCCTCCCGGTTTCACTGCGGGCCGGCAACATATTGATTGTTGGCGGGGGGCGCGTGGCGACACACAAAGCCAGCATATTGAGACGCCACACCCGCGATGTGCACATCATCGGCACAAGCCTGAGCGACGAGATAAAACGACTCGGTTTTGACTATGAGGAGCGTCCCGTGGAAAAAGAGGACATCCGCAAGGCGCGGATAGTATTCATTTGCACAGGAGACAGAGAGTTGAACCGAGAGCTAAAGGGAGAGGCGGAGCGTTGGCACGTGTTGGCATCGGTGTGTGACGACCCGGAGCTGTGTGACTTCACATCGCCAGCAATATGCACAGTGGAGGGTGGCGTGACCATAGCCGTGGCGAGTGACGCACGCGACGTGAGACGCTCCATCAGAATAAGAGACAGGATTAGAGAGTTGATAGACAACGGGACATTATCGGTAGATTAACAAAAACAAGAGAGGGAAAGAGATAATGACACAGACCATGAAAGTAGCGGCACGAGGCAGCAAACTGTCTAAGCTGCAAGTGGAGGAGTTTTTCGCCACATATCCGGAGATACCTTATGAACAGGAGATAATAACCTCACTTGGCGACAAGCACAAAGAGATAAGCCTATTGACCGGTGAGGCACCTACCGACATATTCACCCGCGAATTAGACAGAGCCATATTGACGGGTCGAGCAGACATCTGCATACACTCCGCCAAGGACCTGCCCTACCCTCTCCCGCAGGGGATAAGCGTGGTGTGCCTGACACGAGCCAAAGACCAGAGTGACAGCCTTGTGAGCCGCACGGGGAGAGGGCTGGGCGAACTGCCATCGGGAGCCGTGGTGGGGACAAGCAGTCCGATGCGCAGACGCGAGTTGCTCCGCGTCAGGCCAGACTTGGAAGTTCGTGGCATACGTGGCACCATTGAAGAGCGAGTGGCGCAAGTGGAGAGAGGAGACTACGATGCGGCCATCGTGGCCACCTGCGCGTTGCAACGGCTTGGCATGGAAGACCGAATAACAGAGCGTCTGCCCTTTGCCACACATCCGCTGCAAGGCATGTTGGCCGTCACAGCCAAGAGCGAGAGAGCCGAAGAGATGATGGAAATATTCACCCGCGGCAATCTGGTAAACACACAGGGACGCGTGGAAATTGTGGGCTTCGGACCTGGCGACCCGGACTTGCTAACCGTAAAGGCAGTAAAGAGTCTGCAATCGGCAGACGTCATAATCCACGACGACCTGATTGATATATCGTATCTTGACAACTTCACCGCCAAGAAAATATATGTAGGCAAGAGAAGCGGCCGACACAGCGCAGAGCAAGATGAGATTAACGCCATCATGCTGAGCGAGGCACGAGCGGGACGTCACGTGGTGAGACTAAAGGGAGGTGACCCAGCCATCTTCGCCCACACAGGCGAGGAGACTGAATATCTGAGGCGGAACTTAGTGGAAGTTAGCGTAGTGCCAGGAATTTCGGCGGCATCCGCCATGGTCGCAGAAGTCGGATTGGGATTGACACACCGTGGCGTGTCCGGCTCCGTTGCATTCATCAATGGGCATTCCGCAGAATTATCGAAAGCGGAAGCCGACACCCTTGTCTATTACATGGGAGGCTCAAGGCTGCGCGCGATAGCCACAGGACTTATAGAGAGAGGCAGGCCATGCGACACACCCGCGCTGATAGTCAGTCACGTAGGTCGACAGGACCGACAAGAATATGAGACGACCCTTGAAAGACTGAGTCAGGGCGATGACGGACAACTGCCGACACCCGTGATTTGCATGATTGGTGATGTCGCAGCCCTTAGGCACAGGGCGGCAGGCGGCAGGACACTTTACACAGGAAGCGTATGCCCCGACCCCAACTTCATTTGGACGCCACTGATAAAGTTGACCGCACTGACCGACACCAGAGCATTGACACAAAGCACAAAAGAGACTGACAAATATCAATATATCATATTCACGAGTCGCCACGCCGCACGGTTCTGGGCAGAGGCAGCTGGTGAGAATTTCGCAATGCCAGAGGGGACTAAAGTGGTGGCCATAGGAGAGACCACGGCCAACGAGTTGGCTGACCTTGGAATCAGATTCGACCTGATGCCAGAGACAGACAACTCACATGGCATAGTACAATTGATGTCCACACAAAAGCGGGGGCGGGTACTGATACCCCGATCTGACAAAGCATTGCCAATAATACCTTATGGATTAAGGGCTTTAGGCTTTGACGTGACAACCATCGTGGCATACGAGAACAAAGTGAACAAAAGCGCACGACGGGTGAAAATGGAGGACATAGACACCATCATATTCACCTCCCCATCCACCATAGACGCATTCATTGAAATATACGGAGCCATTCCTGCTGACAAAAACATAGTGTGCCGCGGACGGATTACCGAGGCCCATCTGAACAACATAAAAAACACAAAGACAACAGAATGAAAAGATTTCGCCAGACACGTGTGAACCAAGCCACGCGAGACAGGTTTGCAGACGTGAGCCTGTCTGTTGACGACCTCATCATGCCATATTTCGTGGTTGAGGGTGAGAACATTTGCGAGCCAGTGCCATCAATGCCAGGCATCAACCGGTTCTCAATAGACACATTGACAGAGGATGTCCGTCAGCTGTATGCCACGGGAGTGAACAAGGTGCTGCTCTTCGGCGTTTTGAGTGACGACGCGAAAGATGAGCGAGGCAGCCAAGCCTATGCCCCCGACAACCTCGTGGCACGCACCACAAAAGCCTTAAAAAGCGCCATCCCGGGACTCGTGGTCATAACAGACATCTGCCTATGCGAATATACCAGCCACGGCCACTGCGGACTTTTGACGCCGAACAAAGCAGAGGATGGATATCTCGATGTGGACAACGACAGCACCTTGCCCTTGCTCGCCGAGATGGCATACACTCACGCTTTGGCGGGAGCAGACATTGTGGCCCCAAGCGCCATGATGGACGGGCAAGTGGAGGCCATACGCGCCCGACTTGACCAGGACGAGCGCACTAAAGGTTGCCAAGTGATGGGCTACTCGGCCAAATATGCGTCAGCATTCTACGGCCCGTTCCGCGACGCGGCCGGCAGTGCGCCCGGCACATCGACCCCCAGTTGGCCAGACTATCGCCTGCCAGCCAACCGCAAGACCTACCAGATGGACTACAGAGTGAAAGACCAGGGACTTGAAGAGGTAGAGGCCGACCTTAGCGAGGGTGCGGCATACGTCATGGTGAAACCGGCCATGCCATACCTTGACGTCATGGCTAAGGCAATGGACAAATTTAAATTGAACACGCCGGAGAACCCGATCAAGATGGTAGCCTACCAAGTATCAGGCGAGTACGCCATGCTTTGCGCCGCTGCTCAGAATGGTTGGTTAGACCGCGACAGGGTTGTCTATGAGAGCCTTATAGCAATAAAACGCGCAGGGGCGAGCCTCATCATAACCTACTTCTCAAAAGAGGTGGGAGAGAAAAAACTGACGCTAAACGGATATCTGAAATAGAGGGAGACGAAATATTATCCTCACAACTAACCCGGACGACTTGTAAGTGCGGCAACAACCGCAAGAAAGTCGCCCGGGTGTTTTTTTTTATTCTCATATGGCGAACGGGGGTGGCACCCCATTGGGCATAGACGGTCTGTATTCGTGTCATTTTGACATGGTTAATATAAAAAACGCCCTAAAAATACGACAAAAAGACAGACCTCTTAATTTATCAACAGAAAAACAAGCGGCACATCTTCTTGTAGTAACCAACGGATTTTCAATAGATTAAGCACGCCAATTCCGAAATAAAGATATTAAAGTCTCACGTTGGGAGCCTCATTGGCACTCAGTTTGCGATATAGTCGGACAGAAAACAAAAAAGAAAACGAATTATGGATTTCAACAACTTCACGGTTAAAAGCCAAGAGACAATAAACAAGGCGGCCCAGACGGCCACCTCGCATGGTCAGCAGGCGTTGGAACCACTGCATATATTGCGTGCCATAATGGACACAGCGCCCGACGTGACCAACTTCGTATTCAACAAATGCGGCATAGCCACCACAGTGTCGCAGGCAGTAGACGCGGCCATCAACTCACTGCCACGCGTGAGCGGAGGTGATGGTCAGCCATACCTGAGTGGCGACTCCAACACACTGCTGCTTAAGGCGCAAGAGCTAAGTAAAGCCGAGGGCGACCAGTTCGTGTCGGTAGAGTTCATGCTTCTTGCCACACTAATGGGCAAAGGAACTGCCGCACAGATATTAAAAGACGCAGGAGCGACGGAGAAAGACTTCCGCGCCGCCATACGCGAATTGCGCAAAGGCAGCAAAGTGACCGACCAGAACGCCGACAACAACTATAACGCGCTGAGTAAATACGCCATCAACCTCAACGACCGCGCACGGACGGGCAAACTTGACCCCGTGATTGGCCGAGATGACGAGATACGCCGTGTGCTTCAGATTTTGAGTCGCCGAACAAAGAACAACCCTATCCTAATAGGCGAGCCAGGCGTTGGTAAGACAGCCATAGCCGAGGGATTGGCACACAGAATTATTGCTGGTGACGTGCCTGAGAACCTGAAAGACAAGGAGATATTCTCGCTCGATATGGGCGCACTCATTGCCGGTGCTAAATATCAGGGCGAGTTTGAGGAGAGGCTCAAGAGCGTGGTGAAAGAGGTAGTGTCAGCCAATGGTCGCATAATCCTCTTCATTGATGAGATTCACACCCTTGTGGGCGCAGGCCAGAACAACGGCGCTATGGACGCCGCCAACATACTGAAGCCAGCCTTGGCGCGTGGCGAGCTGAGAGCCATTGGCGCGACAACACTTGACGAGTATCAGAAATATTTCGAGAAAGACAAGGCGTTGGAGCGAAGATTCCAGACCGTCATGGTTGACGAGCCGAGCGAAGAGGACGCCATATCCATCTTGCGAGGAATCAAAGAGAAATATGAGAGCCACCATAAGGTGAGGATTAAGGATGAGGCCATCATCTCCGCCGTGACACTCAGCCGCCGATATATCAGTCAGCGTTTCTTGCCAGACAAGGCGATTGACCTGGTAGACGAGGCCGCAGCCCACTTGAGGATGGAGATGAACTCAGTGCCCGAGGAGATAGACAACTTAGAGCGCAAGCTCAAGCAGTTGGAGATTGAGAGGGCAGCCATCTTACGCGAGGGCGACACCGACAAGATTGCCGAGCTTGACAAAGAGATTGCCGAGCAGAAACAGCAGTGCACCGAGCACAGAGCCCAATGGAAGGCTCAAAAAGACGTCATCGAGGAGATTCAGCAGAAGAAGGCCGAGATAGAGAGTATCAAGTTCGAGGCCAACAAGGCTGAGCGCGAGGGAGACTACGGGCGCGTGGCGGAATTGCGCTACGGCAAGATGTCCGCCGCGGAGAAGAGCATAGACGAACTCAACGACAAGTTAGCCCACATGCAGGCAGGCGGCGCACTCATCAAAGAGGAGGTCGATTCTGATGACATTGCCGAGGTAGTGTCAAGATGGACCGGCATCCCCGTGAGCAAGATGCTTGAGAGTGAGCGAAGCAAACTGTTGCATTTGGAGGACGAGTTGCATAAGCGCGTAGTTGGTCAGGACGAAGCCATTCGCGCCGTGTCTGACGCCGTGCGTCGTTCGCGTGCGGGGTTGCAGGACGCCCGCAGGCCAATAGGCTCATTCATCTTCATAGGCACCACCGGTGTCGGCAAGACCGAGCTTGCCAAGGCACTCGCCGAGTTCCTCTTTGACGACGAGCAGCAGATGACACGAATAGACATGAGCGAGTATCAGGAGAAGCACAGCGTGTCTCGTCTGATTGGCGCGCCCCCAGGATACGTAGGCTACGACGAGGGCGGTCAGTTGACAGAGGCCGTCAGGCGCAAACCGTACTCAGTCGTCTTGCTTGATGAGATTGAGAAGGCTCACCCTGACGTGTTCAACATCCTCCTGCAAGTGCTGGATGACGGCAGACTGACCGACAACAAGGGTCGCACGGTGGACTTTAAGAACACCATAATAATCATGACCTCAAACCTCGGCTCCAACCTTATTCAGGAAGAGTTTGAGAAGAGTGGCAACAAGATAACGCCCGAGTTGATTGAGAACAGCAAGCGCGAGGTCCTCACCTTGCTTAGGCAGACCATACGCCCGGAGCTCTTGAACCGAATAGACGAGATTGTTACCTTCACCCCGCTTAGCCAAGAGAGGATTCGCGAGATTGTCGGCTTGCAGTTCGCCTCTGTCCAGAAGATGCTGGCAGGCAACGGCGTGACCATCAACATGACCCCTGCCGCCATCGACTGGTTGGCTCGCGTGGGTTACGACCCGATGTTTGGCGCCCGCCCTGTGAAACGAGCCCTTCAGACCTACGTCTTGAACGACCTGTCAAAACGCATCCTGTCTGGCGACGTGGACAAAGAGCGTCCGATGACAGTGGATGTGGAAGGCGACAGACTTGTCTTCAAGAACTAAACACGAGAGACGGCTCTGAACCGAAATAGACAGAGAGGCGTCCCACCGCACCACAGAATGGCGCGGTGGGACGCCTTTTTTATGCACCAATAGATTGCAAAAGTGTCACTATTGGCAATATTAGCCATAAACAGACGGGATTTCGATTAGAAAATAGATTATAAAAGCCTATTTTAGCGGTAGAGAAAAAGAAACTATGAAGAAAGAACTGATAAGGAACATTTTGGCAATTGTGGCCATAATCCCCATGGTTGCGTTGTGGGGCGAGACGGGCGAGACCCACTACCTGTTTCCGGAGTTGGGAGCCTTGGCTGTGGGACTGATAGTAGTGAACAAGCGCACATGGAAAGTGGGCTACGCACAGAACTTGATATTAGTGCTGAGCGGCGTCATCGGCACACTCGTTGAAATGTATTTAGGCCAATGGGGTTGGTTTTTGACAGTGCCCGTGACATTCTTGGCCACAGGGTTGATAATGACAGCGTCGCGCTCGTTTATGCCACCAGCCTTGGCAGCCGCATTGCTACCAGTGATAACAGAGATGGGCAGTTGGGCATATGTGGCATCACTCACAGCATTAGTGTTGTTCACCACCATATTGCAGAAGGCATCAGAGGCAACGGGGCTGCGCAACGCCCAAACGCCAGCTATTGAACCATGTGGCAGCCAATTGAGTGGAGAAGTAATCATCAAGTGGGTGATACTCGCCATCATCATAATGCCCCTCGTGGCATTGGCAGAGGTGACAGACCGTCGGTTCGTCATGGCTCCACCCGTCATTGTGACACTTGTAGAATTTTCAAACTCAAGGAGCGGATTTCGCCATCGTCCATGGCAAGTGCTGCTCATGCTCATGTTGGGAGCCGGCTGCGGATCATCAATGATGATATTATCGCCTGGGAGCGGGTTGTGGCTGAGTGTGGCGTTCGCCCTCACCCTATGCGTGTTTGCCATATTCAGGAAATATTATGCGCCAGCGGCGGCAGCATGCCTCTTGGCGGGGCTTGTGCCGGACTGGGAATTGACCTTCTACCCGATAGAGATGGGGCTGGGAGGCGCATATGCCATAGTGTGCTCATCAGTCTTCTACATCATCAATTGCAGACGAAACCGCAGCACTGATGACCAAAAGAGCGGCAAGGAGGACTGATAAGAGAGTTCCCCTTGCCGCATCAAAGTGAGCATTCGGATTTGACAGATAGGAATATCGGTCTAAACCCTAAGGATTAAGTTTAGACCACAACTCGGAGAGTCGCGCTGCCACATCGGGTGATAACAGGACACCGGAATGGCCGTGCCCCCAGTCAATTTCCGGTATAGCCTCATTGAGTTGCGCCAACGATATGCAAGGCTCTCCATCGGCAGGGGCGCAGTGACGGCACGATATGTCCACATAGTGTCGGAAAGGTCGTGCTCCCTTGCCTTCATTCCAATCTGGAGCGAGATATGGCGGAGTGACAATCTCACCACGGAAGACAACACCGGCTGTTCCGTCGGCCTCACTCTCCTTGCCTACACGCACCATGAAAAAGAAATCGCCAAGGTGGGCATCCTGCCACTCGTGAATGCTCCAATCCATCGCAAAATCATTGTTTTTGGCGGTCATGCCTGCATAAGCGTCACGCGAAAAAGAGCTGATTTCGGGGTTCCATCTAAGCAGATAGGTCTTAGGGTGGAAGTTGGCCTTTTGCGCCGCAGCGAGCCAGAGATCCTCCCAATCGTTGGGTGGCATTTGGCGCATGGCCAACTGGAGACTGTCCACAGCCTCGACATAGGGGGACTCGACCGCCAAAGAGTAGAAATCGCTTTGACTGATGACTACGGGAGTGGCGTGGAGGAAAAGAATAACAGTGTTGCAGAACGGCACAATGACATCCTCCGTGTTATCAATCTTGACAAAGACACGCCTGTTGCCCCCCTCGCCCAGAGAGAAGCACCAAGTGCCGTGATAATCGAGATAATCCCACTGCAAGGCGATGAGACGAGCTATGACATGGTCAATGATTTGACTGACAGGAGCGCCAGGCATCTCTTGCCTCAAAGTCTTGAGGTTGATATTAAGCGTGTTATTGATGCCATTTATAGCGAGATGTTCGAAGCTCTCGGCATTGAGCAGGAGTCGGACATTACTCTTCCTATCCTCATAGAGAGACTTCTCCAACTCTGAGGCCTCAATATCAACAATCTCCTTATTGCGATAGATGGTCAGCCCATATTTTTGAGACACATAGCGCAAGATGACGCAAGCCAAATGGATATCAGCCTGAGACGCCACGTATGGGATGCGGATAACCTCGGCGCCGTCTCGGCAGAACATATCGATGCCTTGAGAAGAACTGCCTCTGACGGCGAGTCGGATATTGTTATCCATGCCGTGGTCGTAGTCGTCCTCCACGTCATCGTCATCATCAGAAGACTCATCATCATCTTCGTCATCGTCAGACAAATCATCGTCATCTGACAGAATGTCGTCTTCTTCTATATCATCATCTTCAATATCATCGGGCAAGATATCATCCTCGCCATTGAAAATATCAGACATGGAGAGCGGGATGGCCGCTATGACGCCATCAATAAGCGCAGGCACATCCTCACGCAATTTTGAGAAATCTACATTGCCGAAGAACACAAACTCATCCACAATTATACTCTGGGTCAAGCTGTTAGTCTCAGCAAGCATCATCTCCACGTTATCATCAAAGAATGGTCGCTGATTATCAAGCACCTCAACGAGCAGACCAATTACGGGATAGAAAATCCATCGGGAGAGGACTTTGGCGTTAGCAGCCTCAAGGGCATCTGAATAGACATCAAGCTGTCCGGCATAGATGCCAGCATAGTGTGGGCTCTCCGTGTTGGTGACCTCATTCTTACCCATGGGACAAGTCTTGAAATCGACAAGGACATCGCCAGAGGACGTGTGCCAGACAAGATCCATGCTGCCGTTAAGAAGGTGGCCATAGCGGTTGAGTGAGAATGGTCGCTCATGATATATGCATTCAGCAGGGCCGTAGAGGTCGGTCAGCGTTCTCTTGACCGCGCTCCAAGCGTCAAGGAGAGACTGAGGCTGAGCGAACGTCTCCGCCAGACCATACGCCTCAATGACATTTTGCGTGAAAGTCAATTGACGGTCAGGCGCATAGTCATCGACATAGGCGAAAATCTGATGGATACAGTTGCCCACCTCATCCATACTGAAATCGCCAGTCAGGCTCAGCCTGTCACAGACGGGCAACACCCTGCCGAGCATGGCATAACCCGGGATGCGGCTGGGCTGAAGGTCACGCAGACTGCGCCCATTGGATTGATAGCGAGCCACCAAAGCGCGGCGGTATTCATCGCCCAAATCAGCGGACGAACGATCCAACACATCCTCCCAATCGTCGGCATCTTGAATACAGTCACAGAAACACTCATCAGTCCCGAGCAGGTGAGACAAATCCTCCCCCACCCCGCTCACACCGAGCAGACTGGGCCAAGCGAGAGGCGCAGAGGAGTCCTTAAGAACTAATGTCAGACAATTTTGCGGGCGCGTCATGCCGACATAGAGCAGGTTGGCGCTTTGCGAGACCTCATTGTGCCGAATGGCGGAGAAGAGTGGAGTATCCTCAATGATGGACACAATCTCCTCATCTGGCAACTTCTTCTTAGAGCCGAAAATCCATGGAGCAACACGGATGCGCACCTCGGGGTAGAGGTTGTCGGCCTCGGGTTGCGAGACATATTCGCGGTGGATGCCGAAGACTGAGTTACGGATTAATTTAAAAAGGTCGTCGAAGCTGTCATTCTCCATGTCGCACAGGAAAACCCGCTTCCACTGCAAACCCTTCGACTTGTGATAAGTCAGCACTTGCACACCATCCGGGTCACCGCCACACAGCACCTTGCTGTCATTGACATAGTTGGTAAACCCGGAGAGAGAGGCGGGCCGTCCGTTTTTAGAGCATCGCTCCTCAAACCTGTAAGCCTCCTCAATCAGGGCGTTGAGACATGTTATTTGACTTGCGGGGTCCTCAAACTTCTTAACCTCGTCAAAGAGCCTCAGCTCGATTATGATGGACTCCACCAGCGCGCCGACCGACTGTTGCGCCATATAGGCTGGCAGATTGGACGCCCTCACAATGAGCTGATTCATATTAAAGAGGCTACCGGTCTCCAGATCATCAGCATCATCTATCCTTCTGTTATCATAGCTTGCCCTCTGGATTATCTCGGCCAAATCGCAGCCCTCCTCAGTGAGATAGGCGATAGTGGCCTTGGCAAGCACATTGCGGGAAGAGATGACAAGGGCAAGGAGAGAGAGAAGAAGAGTAGTCGCTTTATAATTGGGAAGATAGAGAGAGGCCGCATTGCATGGTATTCCGAGTTCACGGAGAGCGGCAGCCACATTTGCCACACCACTATTTCGACGGCACAGGATAGCAATGTCAGATGGTTTCTCACCCCCCTTGTGAATCAGATACGCCACCTGCTCAGCAAGCGAAGGGTCTCCGCCACCGCGATTGCCAGTTATGTCGCAATAGCAGAGGTCTGGAAGCTTCAGTTCCTCGCCCGGGAGTGGGCGCTTTGGCTCAAGGACAATATTCTCGATTGGCATATCGCCGCCATAGACATTGGCGTAGACCTGCGTGAAAACCTTGTTGCAGAGATTGACAATGTCGGGCTGCGAGCGCCAAGAGTATTTAAGCGTCTCGGTGGTGCAGCCATCCTCATGACGCGCTATTTTGCCCATGACGGCACGTGTCAGTTCTGTAGCCGAGCCGCGGAACGCATAGATGGCCTGCTTGCTGTCGCCCACCCAATAAGATTGCGTCATGACATCGGAGAGGCGGTCAAAAATCTTCACCTGGATGGGTGAGCAATCTTGATACTCGTCAACAAACAAATACTTGTAAGACGAGCTTATCTCCTTGATCACCTCCGGCATTTCGAGCAGGCGAAGGAGATATTTCTCCATATCGTCATAGTCAAGGATATTGCGTTCGGCCTTAAAAGCAGCATAGTTATCCTTCCAACGGTCGGCAAGGCGGAAAATCATGTCGATATATTTCTCCACTTCGGCAAAAACCATTGGGCTGCGGTAGATATTTGCGCAACGGCCAATAAGTTCCTGAATGTCATCATCGAGGGCAGCCCCCCTGATGCCCGTGCACTGCGAGCCGAAACTGACAAGCCAAGCCACATCACGCTTGCGGACCTGATTGAGCAGCGACTTGGCTTGGTCAATCCTTTTATCATTGGCCGCACTGGGTTTCTTGTTCTGCGCATAGGCCGTCCATGTGTCAATTATGCGGTTGAGGGCATCAGAAAAGACCGCCTCTGATGGAAGTGGAGCATCGTCAGAAACCACAAAACGCCTGAAGAAATCGCAAGACGCTGCCTTGCTCGCTGAGAAATCAGACACCTCATAATTCGTAGAGAGCGCCACAATAGACTTGAGGTCATCCATCCAGAGATCATAGCTGAGGTTTCCCCAACTATCAGACACACCGAACTCGCTGGCGAAATGGTGCAAGAAGCGGAGTTCGGAATCTTCAGGCAAGTCAGCTACTGATTGAGCCACATAGGCAGCTTGATCCTCCTCGTCCATGACATTGAGCTCGGGGGGTAAGCCCAAGAAAAACCAGAACTTCCTAATAAGTTGATAGGCAACGCCATGAATGGTGCCGATGAGAGCATAGTCGACCTGCAGTGCCGCATCAGTAAGCCCACGTGAGAGGAGCATAGCCTTAGCCTTGGTCCGCATCTCGGCAGCCGCACGCTCCGAGAAAGTGGTCATGATGACCTGGCCCGGGTTGGCCACGCCTCGGCTCACAAGGTCAGCCAACTCGGAAGTGAGCGTGTAAGTCTTGCCACTGCCTGCACCGGCATTTATATATTTGACGTTCTTCATGTAGGAAGTTAAGAAAGGGGTAATAACCGAAACAAGACAAAGATAACTAAAAAATCTCCCCCCGCCCACATCAAAAGAGGGCGGAGGGAGGAGAGGAAAAGCAAATTGCACCTTTAGGTCGCAAACAGGGCGCGGCCAGTGCTTATGCGTGTTAGTACAAAATCCTTGAGATGCCGAAAGCCACAATGGTTGAGACAACCACGCAGACCATGCCCGGCATCATGAAACTATGATTGAGCAGATACTTGCCGATGACCGTGGTGCCAGAGCGGTCGAAATTGACAGTGGCGATATCCGACGGATAGTTGGGGATGAAGAAATAGCCATAGACGGAGGGTAGCACACCGAGCAAAATAGAGCCATCAATGCCAAGCTCGTAGGCGAGAGGCAGCATGGACACCACGACAGCGCCCTGAGAGTTGATGAGGACGGACACAATGAAGAAGACCAAAGCTATGGACCATGGATATACTTTAACAAAATCGGCGAGGGCCAACTTCATCTCATCGAGGTGGTTTGCGAAGAAAGTATCAGAGAGCCATGCAATGCCATAGATGGCGACGACGGCCGTCATTCCGCTCTGCCAGACCGCGCCAGACACAGCAGCCTTGGGCTTAGCCTTGCAGAAGATAATCATGAGAGCCGCAGCCGTGATCATGACAATCTGGATGACGAGGTTCATCTTGAGTGGCTTGCCGTCATAGGTGGGGAGCATCTGGGGGAAGGCAGCGTAGGCCACGATGAGCGCGAGGGCAGCGAGGAAGATGCCGACAGCAAGCTTAGCCTCCTTCTTGATGGTCTGACCGAGAGTGGTGGCTGTGTCGCCATACATGTACTTATAGGTCTCGGGGTCAGCGCAACGGGCTTGGAAAACTGGATCCTTGTCCAAATCGAGGCCGCGGTGGTAAGAGGCGGCAGAGGCAGCCATGAGACCACAGAGGCAAGCCGGGATAGAGACCATGAGAACCTGTGGAATAGTAATTTCAAAACCATAGGATGCCGAGATAGTGGTGAAAGCTACAACAGCGGCGGCAATGGGCGAGCAAGTGATGCCGACCTGAGAGGCGATGGACGCCACGCCGCATGGGCGTTCGGGACGAATGCCCTGCTTGAGCGAAATGTCGCAAATGATGGGCATGAGAGTATAGACCACATGACCAGTGCCGACGAGGACAGTAAGGAAGAATGTGCAAAGCGGGGCGAAAATAGTGATGCGGTCCGGATGCTTGCGCAACAGCCTCTCAGCAATCTGGATGAGCCAAGTCATGCCGCCCGACGCTTGCATGATGCCGGCGCAAGTGACAGCCGCTATAATGATATAGATGACATCAGTTGGTGGGTTGCCAGGGACAAGGCCAAGAATAAGGACCAAGACGGCGAGACCTATGCCCGAGATGGCTCCAAGCGCTAAACTTCCGTAACGCGAACCTACGTAGAGGCACAGAAGGACAATGATTAACTCAAAGATTGTCATAAGTAACGTTCTACTGTTTTAACTAAATAGTTTTTTGCTTGTTTGTTGTGAATACGCAGAGGTGCCAGATGTGTATCGGTGTCACTTATTGCTGCGTTAAGTATTACTAATTTACTATCAAGAAGCGTTAAGCATAAAATGGGAAAGCGTTAAAACACGCCTTTTATGCCACAAAACATAAAATCTGGACTTTTTACAGCAAGTCAAGCCCCGTTCTGCCGCCACAATTCATTTGGCGGAACTGCGAAGGTGTCAATCCCGTCACCCTCTTAAAGAGCGTGCTCAGATGGGCTGCGGAAGAGAACCCCATCTGGTCGGCAATCTCGCCGGGACGGAGGTCGCCATTCTCTAAGAGTTCTTTGACCTTCTCAATGCGTTGGATAATATAGTACTGTTCAACAGTGCGGCCTTCGACATTTCGGAACAGAGCCGAGAGTTGGGAATAATCAGTGTGGAGCGACTCTGAAATGAGGGTTGATAGATTACGTTGTGGAGCTCCGTCGGTGCGACTCGCCTCATTGCGCAAGATAGACCTCATGCGTTCCACCGTCACCTCCTCTTTATTATCAATAAGCTGAAATCCAACCTCTTCCAGTCCATATCTTAGGGCAACTGTTTGATTTTCGGAAAGCGGTTGAGACAAAATAGCCACACCGAGGCGCACAGAGACCACATGGGCTCCCACACTGCGGAGAATGGACGAGACCACCATTTTGCAGCGGTCGCAAACCATATTCTTTATGTGAACCTGCACCTCCATTTTTGTAAAAAACTCTGGACCTCTTGTTCGGCGTTAAGTTACGAGGGGAAAGTATCAGACAAGCTTTTCCATCCAAATCATGTCATACCATCTGCCAAACTTATAGCCTGAGCGATGGAAATGGGCCACAAGTCGATAGCCCTGACGCTCGTGGAAGCGCATGCTGGCATTGGTGAGGTAAGGGTCGGCCACCTGCACATAGGTTATGCAGGCGCAGATGCTTTTGATGCCTTGAGCCACGAGGCGAGACTCCAGTTCGTGGAGCAAAGTAGCACCGACTCCACTTCCTCGCACGTCTTGTCGGACGTATATGCTCGTCTCGCAGGCGAACTGATAGGCGGCCCGCTCCTTAAACTTGCTGGCATAGGCGTAGCCGACGAGTGACCCGTCAGCCTCATCGACCGCCACAAGGTATGGGAAATGGCCAAGTGTGGATGAAATGCGGCGGCGGAACTCATCGACCGTCGGCACATCATACTCAAAAGTTATGGCGGTGCCAGTCACATAAGGCGCATATATGGAAAGAAGCTCCTCAGCATCGGCAGGCGTCACCTCGCGGATCGTCACATTCATCTATTTGACAGTTGACTTGTTACGTTTTTTCCAGAGTTGGTAGCTGTTAACCACATTTTGCCAAAGGACGTATGCGCCCGGCGCCACGCAAGATAGCGGATTGAGGTAAGTCTGTGCCATCCAGATGGCGAGGACCGTGTTTTTTTGTCCGAGAGCCTGTCCGCCGCTAATCCTGTCGCCATATCGTCCGCCAGTCACCTTGCCGAAAAGGAACTGCACCGCGCAGGCAGCCACAGCGACCAGAGCGAGCGACAGAACCACAAGCATCTCATCGGAGTCATCCACAATGCTCTTGGCGGTCTTTCCCATGACCATGGCCAAAGCTAAAGCCCAGATGTAGAAGGCGAGTCCGGAATGGTCACGGAGCCAGTCATGCGCCTTTGGCAACCAGAGACGCAGCACTTGAGCCATGATGAACGGGAAGATGAGCAGAGGGAAAACCTTGCCGAGAATAATGAGGAAAGAATCGACAAAATCCAGGCCTCCGGACTGAGCGTAGACAAGCGGGAAAACGAGTGGGACATATATGGCCGCCAAAACATTATCCATGAGAGTGAACGTTATGAGCGTCTCGGCCGAGCCTCCAAGTTTGTGAGTGATGACAGCCGCAGCCGTCGCCGTGGGGCAGATGAGACAGACCATGGCACCCTGAGCCAGAACAGCCGACATGGGCGCAAGGGCGAGATAGGCCAACGAGGCGCAAACCACTTGAAAAATGAGCAGCCACACATGCCACTTGCGGATGCGGAACTGGCGCGGATTGACGCGGCAGAAAGTGAGCAGCAGCTGGGCAAAGATGAGAGCCGGGGTCAGATAAACGTCAAGAGCCCAAACAGGTTCATGAAGGGGTTGGAGGAAAGACAAGTTATGAAAGGCGACGTAGAAAATAACGCCAGCGAGCATTGCAACAGGCAGAGTCCAATTGCGCAGAAAAGAGACAATGCGATCCATTGTTAAGAGTTATACCAACAGCTTTTTTTCGGGAGGCAGATTAAGCAGTCCCACCACGCAAAAGTAATAAAAAAGGGGGTAGCAGCGTCATGAGGCGCCATGGCGTTTGCGAGGAAATAGGAGATAGGCCAACTTGGCGACGTTGTAGGAATTTGGAAAAATGCTATTTTTGTAAAATTTGACCTTACTACGCGTCCATGAACATATACTACTCGCCATCCTACAGCGGCTACATTTTCAAGGGGATTGAGGGTTCGACACCCTCAGACGTGCTGATGGACACAAAAATCGTGGGGACATCAGGCCTTTTGGGGCATATAGAGGAGCGGATGGGCTTACACACGCTTGTGCTGTCGCCCGTCATGAGACTCGCCGCCTATTTTGCAGCCGTGAAAAAACATGTGGCCAAACATCCCGACAGCGTGTTGGCGAAATCGTTCAACACGTCCGAGATGGGGACGGCGAAGGAAGTCATGTCATGGCGTGACAGCCTCGTGATGGGCGGTTACGACTTCACCAAGCCGGCAGTCAGCCCCCGCCTTGAGACGATTAATGACATAGAGAACAACCTTGCGGCACTCACCGCCGCGCCTGGTTTGGCAGACCGCACATGGAACGCGATCAGATGGCTTGAAAGCGCAGACGCAGTAAGATTCGACGACACAGTAATCATCACGACCATAGACCCTGGGCTGATGCACCCGACCATACAACGGCTGTTGGCCGCATTGGCAGGGCGTGGCGCACAGTTAGCCCGCAAAGATTTCGAGAGGGAGGATTTTTGCCCGGCATCCGTCATGCATTTTGGCGACAAGCGCGAAGCCGACGAGTATGTGGCCTTCCACAGCGACGAGATGGGAGGTGAGTTGTGGATAGCGGCGGACAACAAGACCCATGACAATTGGATGAACGTGTTGGGCGGCACACCCATGGGCAGCAGCTCCACCGTCATGGTGTCCCAGATAAGGCAAATAATGCTTCAATGCATAAACCTGCTGCGCGAACCGCTCGACATACAGAACTTGCTCGACATGCTGTACTCCCCATTTGAGATTGTCCCCAACAGACTGCGATGGCGATTAGCGCATGCCGTAGCCAAGACAGGAGGCTATCGCAACGCAGAGTGCGAAAAAGTGATAAACGACTACATAGAGACGGGATTCGAGGACGAAGACGCCGACGAGGAGACAGAAATAGACATACGGAAGACGAAGAGAGATATAGACAAGCGAATAGAGGAGGTGGAGCGCTTCCTGCCTCCCGTGCGACGAGAGGGGAAGGAGACGGAACCTGACCCCGACACAGTCAGCGCAATCCGCCTCTCAACTGTCATCGAAAACGTCACGGACATAGCCTTCAGGGCACTTAACGGGCCCAACCCGTCACTTCGCTCACTGCCTTGGAAAACACTGACGGACATGGCGGGCGCCCTGCTGACAGCCATAGCCACAGAGCCGGGGGAGACCATCAAGTGGAGCAAGGTAGACTCATGGACATCATCTCTGCTCACACCTGAGACGCAGACCCAATATCCGGCATTCAAGGACAGCAAGACCCTCATAAGCGACCCGGGCAACATGATAGCCCATTCGATGAAAACCATATGGCTCGACGCCGTGGGCGAGTTGCCGGCAAAGCGGGACTGCCAATTCCTCTTGCAATCGGAGCGCGAGGCTTTGGCTGGCGAGATGTCCTTTTGGGAGCCGGAGAAGGAGACTAAATATAACTTTGAGTGCATGACCATGCCGCTTAGGCTGAGTGAGGAGATAGTGTTCGTAACCTACGACAGAATAGGCAGTACGCCTGTGCCACCCCACCCCATCCTGCTGCACTTGGAGCAGATGACCAAAGAGAGTGGCGGCGACATGACCGATTTGACATCCAGTCCCAAGACAGGCATGGGACAAACAAGCCAAGTCATACCCATTGACAATGCGGGCGGCGGCTACTACGTCCAGTTGAAAGACCCCAAAACGGTTGTCAAGTGGCCGGACAAATTGAGTTACACGTCACTCAGCGACATCATCTTCCACCCGTTAGACTACGTCATGCAGACGATGGCTGGCATACGCCCTTCGGGCCCTGCCGAACTGCCCAGCGAGCAAATAGCCAAGGGCAACGTGGCCCATGCGGTAATAGCCAAGCTATTCGAGCCTCGCGAGGGGAGTGAGACAACCACGGCGGACCAGATTGAGGAGAGGACACGTAGTGAGTTCAAGGAATTATTCGCGACAACCCTCGAAGAGCGCGGGGCGACACTCAGCAGGGCGGACAACCGCTTAGAGACCAAGCTATTGGAAGAGCAGCTTGAGAAGAGCATAGACACGTTGACCCAAATAATAAGGGCCAACCACCTGGAGGTGACTGCATGCGAACGCCCCGTGGAGACCAGCCTCGCCCTGCTTGACGAGGAGAGCGACGAGAGCGACGTGTGCGGCACTGTGGACATGGTGCTGCGCGACACTCGGGACGGATCCACCGTTGTCATTGACTTCAAGTGGGCAAGAAGCTTAAGCCCATACCGGCGTCTGCTCCGCGACAACGTGGCCATCCAACTTGAGCTCTACAAACAGGTTTTGGCCAACGTGGACCATCGCCCCATAAGCCGCACAGGCTACTTTGTCATGCCCATGGCAAGACTGCTCAGCTTGGACGACTTCGCAGGCCCAGACTGCGAGCGGATAGCTGCGACGAGCGACGCCAGCGTAATCCACCAGATAGTCAACTCATTCCACTATCGTCTCAAAGAGATATCGGCGGGAAAGATAGAGATTGGAGAAGAGAGAGACGTCGAGGCGTTGGACTATTACACAGCGACAACAGACCTCAACCTTCTGCCACTACCCCTGTCGAAAAAAGTGAAGAAGGGGGAGCCCGACCTCAAGGACAGCAACAGGTTTTCCGACTTCAACCTATTCAGGGAATAAGTACGCGGACAAAGACTTTCAACGAAAAATAACGATATAGAAATATAATCTCAGACCAGACTTAAAATGAAGACCAAAGAAGAAATCGTAGAGAACTGGCTGCCGCGCTACACAGGCCGCGAGCTGAGCGAGTTTCCTCGCTACATATTGCTGACCAACTTCATGAACTACGTCCAGATGTTCGCCGACATGTTTGGAGTAGAGGTCAAGGGTGGCAACATGCCCAACGCAATGACCAAAGACGTTGCCATAATCAACTTTGGCATGGGTAGCCCCAACGCAGCGACCATCATGGACCTCTTGGCGGCCATCCATCCGCGGGCAGTCTTGTTCCTTGGCAAATGTGGCGGAACGAAGAAAAAGAACGAGATAGGCGACTTCATCCTGCCCATTGCGGCCATCAGAGGTGAGGGAACGAGCAACGACTACATGCCAGCCGAGGTTCCCGCCCTGCCTGCCTTCTCATTGCAGCGCGCAGTCTCAGGCGCCATACGCGACAAAGGCTACGACTATTGGACAGGCACCGTCTACACGACCAACCGCCGAGTGTGGGAGCATGACGACAACTTCAAGCGCAAGATAGAGATAATGCGGTGCATGGCAGTGGACATGGAGACCGCCACACTCTTCACCGTCGGGTTCCACAACGAGATTCCCACAGGTGCATTGCTGCTCGTGTCAGACCAACCAATGATTCCCGAGGGAGTCAAGACCACGGCGAGCGACAAGAAAGTGACCTCACAGTTCGTGCGCCCACATTTGGAGATAGGCATATCGGCCCTTTTGGAGATAGAGCGAGAGGGCAACTCCGTCAAGCACTTGAAATTCTGATGGCAATCCTCACACAGGACGACATACTCAAAGAGCTCAGGGCCGGCACCTATCGCCCCGTCTATCTGCTGATGGGCGAGGAGCCGTACCCTATTGACGTCATCTCGGACTTCATCGAGCAGCACGCCATGCCCGAGGCCGACAGGACATTCAACCAGACCGTAGTCTACGGGCGCGACACCAACGGGCGCAAGATAGGGTTGGAGTGTGACCAATACCCCACCTTTGCCGAGCGCCGCGTAGTGATTGTGCGCGAAGCCCAGACGACAGCCCAGATTGGCGAATTGGAGGGATATGTGAGCCATTGTCTGCCCTCAACCATCCTTGTCCTTTGCCACAAATACAAGACATTAGACAAGCGGCTGAAGCTGTACAAGGCCATCGATAAGGCGAACGGCGCAATCATGGAGACAAAGAAACTCTATGACAACCAGATGCCAGCATGGATAAGCCAATACGCCAATAAACACGGCTTTGCCATAGAGGACAAGGCGGCCGACCTTTTGGCGGACCACGTCGGCACGAGCATGACCGACGCAGCCAAGGCGATAGAGAAAGTGAGGGCGGCGGTTGGCCCGGGGCTCAAGTCCATCACGGTGGACATGGTGTCAACCCACGTCGGCATAAGCAAAGAGTATAACGCCTTTGAGCTACGCGACGCCCTGTTCCGCAAAGACAAAGCCAAGGCCCTGACAATAGTCAAAGCCATGGGCCAGAACGAGAAAGCCTATCCCGTCCAGGCCATCATAGCCGCACTGTACAATGGTTTCGACCACCTCTTCACCTACTGCTTCACCAAGAGCGTGAAGAAGAGTTCGGACGAGGCGGTCAAAGCCGCCATGGCAGTGGGCGAGCGCAGCGCCTTCATGGTGCAAAGGAACTTCGAGCCAGCTTCGCGCCTCTACACGGCCACGGACTGCATGCGCATAACAACCCTTTTGGCGGAGTATGACATGCGCTCAAAGGGGTTCAACTGGCCAGACACCACCAACCGCGACATGCTGGTGGACATAGTGACGCGGATTATAGGCTGAACGAGGCCTCAACTTATGTTAATGGGAATTGGCATGGTTTGCTCTTCTCGCTAAAATTGCTAACTTTGCGGAGTGCGTGTTCGTCAGAGGGGCAAAACCTGAGCCGGACAGGGACAAAACACTTCACGATCTCATAAAAACAGGGCGCGAGCCGTGGCATCTCCACCACCCCACGCCAAACAGAAAGGTAGTCATGGCTAAAATATTGACAAAGCATTTCCAGTACACGGGCACTGACGATTTCGACTTGACCATCGACGTCCAGCTCAACGACTTCATCAAGAACGAGGGCATCGTGCCCGAGGATGTCATAGACATCAAATATGAGGGGCACTCGGCTCTCGGCGTCAATACATACTCCGCCCTGCTCATCTATAAGAAGGCGTAAGGCTTCCGACAATAGTTGGCAAGTCTAAAAAAGAAAATCGGGATGCTCGTCTACACAGATGGGCATCCCGATTTCCTTTGATTTACAAGTTGATAAAAAAGACCAGACACCCCAAGAGAACAGAGGATGGCGTTTTCCTGTCACTGCCAGTCATTAATAGGAAGTTCAATGGCGCACAGGAGACAAGACCCGCACCCAAAGTTCAGCTCTTGACGAGTTCATCAGCCATAGCGCAAAGGTAGTGATAGGGCTTAGCGCCAACCGACCTTTCGATATTACCATCCTTGTCTACAAAGAAGAGCGTAGGGACAGAAAATATATTGGCGGCCTGGGCAAAACCACTGTTCACGTCCACATCGACCTTGATGACCTTCAACCTCCCATGATAGTCTTCCGCTAATCGTCCGACAAGGGGCATGAGCGATTGGCAGGGGCCACACCAAGTGGCGTAGAAATCAATTACCGCAGGCTTATCGCCTGTATAACCCAATCCTCTCAAGTAAGGGAGATAACCTTTGATTGTTTCCATATTGTCTATTTTTTTAGTTCCATTATCTTTGACGGGCAGGCAGCAACACATCGGCCGCATTTGACACAGTCAGGGTGCAAGAAACCCGTTTCGTTTCCGCGACAGTCATAGGGAGTGAGTTGCATGGGGCAGACACGGGCGCAACTCTTACACTTCATTTGACAGGTGTCAGCCACATGAATGTTTGTGAACCATTTGGGTAGTGGAGCCTTGCGAGGCGACAGCCATGACGAGAGCGTCCCCATGGGACAGAACGTACACCAAGTTCTGGGGGCGTAGATGAAAGCGAGGACCACTCCGACAATCGTGGTCACAAGAATGACAAACCAGAACGCCCTTCCCATGGCATTCACGTCACCCCAGGCTGAATACATCTGCACAGCGAACACGGAGAAAATCAGCAGCACCACGAAAAGGCGGAAGCCGAACGACCTGACAAATTTAGGGATAGGGCGATGAGGCGAATATTTGGCCAACAACCTGTCGAACGCATTGCCTCTCGGACATGCGTTGCCGCACCACCATCGCCCCCTATATATGGCAATAGCCACAGGGGCTACCATACAAACTATGGCGACAATGCCAACTGCCGGATAGAAATAACCGACAACGAGATACACTAAAAAAATCCAATACAAAGGCCACCCCTTTGTAGGAACAAAACGATAGAATTGCTTATTTGCCATGAGTTTTTATGCTTTTGCTTTTGCGAGTGCATAATTACTCAATCGCTCAAATTGACACAAACGATAAAACAGATAAGCATATCGCTTTTATCAATCAGATAGTTATAGGAAACTTCATAATCCTTTGATTGACCATGGATTGCGGGACAATGGACTTAATGGCGTCGGCCAGAATATTCAACAGACGTTCACGAACGAAATTACGATGCACGACAAACGCAATCTCGCGCATCGGCTCCGGATTAACAAGAACACGGACATTAGCTTGCTGACCTTCGGAAAGGAGCGGGACATGAAGTTCAGGGATTATCGCATAGCCACCGTTTTCATCAACTATCTTAATCAGCGTCTCTACACTGCCAGCCTCATAAATAGCCGAGTGTCTTGATGACCCATTGCAAAAGGGGAAAACGCCGCGGTTGGGGCAATATCCCTCACGAAGCACCCAAACATCGTCAACAGGAAGTCGCCCAGTCAACAACTCCTTTTCATTATAAATAGAAGCATTTGGTGAGACATACGCCAACAAGCGTTCTTGATAAATCGGAATTTCAAGCAATTCACTATTAGATACTGGCGTGGCTAACAATGCAACATCAAGATCTCCACACTCAAGCTGAGAAATCAACGACGGGACACTTGACTCATTGACATCCAAATGAATATCCGGATTATTGGCCGACAAATATTTGAACATTTTGGGCAACAGATATGGGGCCACAGTGGAGATAACACCGAGCGAGACCTTGCCAACAGACTCCCCCTTTCGCACTGCCACAAGTTCCTTGACTTGCGCAGCATTGAAAAGCAACCTCTTTGCCTGATTTATGATTTCCTCACCTATGGCTGTGGGTTTAACAGGATGGCCACTGCGGTCAAAAATGGTCACGTCAAGTTCATACTCCAGCTTTTGAATGAGTGAAGACAAGGTAGACTGGGTGACATTGCACGCCTCGGCGGCTTTGACAAAATGGCGGTATTTGTCAACCGCCACTATATATTCCATTTGTTGAAGGGTCATGGGACGAGTAGTATATTGGTAAATGCGATGCAAACATAAGAAATATCGTTTCAATAGATAAGTATTACGACATGCTTCTTGCCTACTGAGCTACAGAAAAAAAACAACCTCCGCCCGAAGAACAATCAGTTCTTCGGGCGGAGGTTTAAGTTTTAAAAGGCGAGTTTAAGCCCTCTCGGCAGCCTTTGGGTCGGCGCCGTACTTATTGTCGCCGCGGTCACTATCAAGAAGGGAGAATATGAAGATGATAAAGCCACCAATACCACAGGCCAAAACAGAGAGCAGCCACAAGCCACTCCTGCCCGTGTCATGGAGACGTCGGCACGTGACGGCAAGAGAAGGGATGAGGAGGCCGAGACTTACCACTATATTCAAGAATAAGACAATGCCATAAAGGACTCCCGAGCATGAAACCTCAGCAGCCCAAAGGAGCAAGCCGAATACCAACCCGATGATGCAATTTGCCAGATAGAACAGCCAATACTCCTGTCGGCGAGCACGGCCGCTGAAGTTAGCGAAATCGGTTGTCACACATTTTTTGAAGATTTCAATCATGGTCAGAGATGTTTTAGAAGGTTCTTGATTAAGTTTATCTAAAGTCATGGATGCAGCCATATTGCAGAACTGCCACCGACTTGAGCTATGCGAATTTGCTAAAAAATATTATCATTGGCAATATTTCTACACTATATTTCAAAAATGATATTTGAGCAGCTCGACACAGAGCGGCATAAACAAAAAAAGCCCGGTGACAAGATTGCCACCGGACCAAATATCTAAATCAAAATTCGCTAAAAGCTTTTAGGCTTTCAGCCAAGTTGACTGTCGGACTTATTTCGCCTTGCCCTGGTTAGCGACAGCCTCCTGAAGCTTCTTGATCTCCTCGGGATCGCCAACGAAGTAATCCTTGGTGAGCTTGTAGGTGTTCTCGTCAAACTCGAAGCAGTAGGGAACTGCAGTGGGGAGGTTGAGGGAGATGATATCCTGGTCAGAGATGCCCTTGAGGAACTTGATGATGCCGCGGAGAGAGTTGCCATGAGCTACGACAACGATGTTGTCAACCTTCTTGAGCATAGGGAAAATCTCACTCTTCCAGTAAGGGAGTGCACGCTCGATGCAATCCTTGAGGCTCTCGGTGCGGGGGATTTCGCAGTCGGGCACGTAGCTTGCGTAGCGAGGATCCTTGGTTGCGCTGCGGTCGTCGGTGTCAGGGATTGGGTTAGGAGCTACATCATAGCTACGACGCCAGATCTTAACCTGCTCGTCGCCATACTGCTTAGCGGTCTCAGCCTTGTTGAGGCCCTGGAGGTCGCCGTAGTGCTTCTCGTTGAGGCGCCAGCTCTTCTGGACGGGAATCCAGTCGAGATCCATCTGGTCGAGGACATTATTGAGGGTCTTGACGGCGCGCTTGAGGAAAGAGGTGTATGCGATGTCGAAAGTGAAGCCCTGCTCTTTGAGGGTCTTGCCAGCCTTGACGGCCTCTGCGATGCCAGCCTCGGTGAGGTCGACATTGGTCCAGCCGGTGAAGCGGTTCTCGAGGTTCCACGCGCTCTGGCCGTGGCGGATAAGGACGATTCTCTTCATTGTTATCTGTTTGTTTTTATGTTCGTAGATAAACTCCGCAAAGATAACTATGTTTGTTGACTTTTGCGGGCAACTTGCGACATTAAGTGCAAAAAAGGCGAAGAGAGAAAGGGCTGAGCTGTCAGGAAGCCCAATCTTAGCACTATATTTGCACCATCTTTTTGCGGAACACCAACCTCAGAGCAACAATAACAAACACAAACCATGCTGTTAAAAAAGTTACGTGATATATATATATATATATATAATTCACAAACGGCCAGAGCCTACCTGTTCTCACTGCTGATGGCACTCATCTACGGACTATGCTTCACGATCACCGACTTTTACGACCTCGACTTCAATAGTTTTTCAGATTTTTGCGTTCTTGCAATGCAATGGGGCATTGTCGTCCTTGCCATATTCTGCGTCATGCTGATAATTTCGGCCAACAGATATGTGTTCGTCTTCACCTTCCCACTGCTCACGACGCTTAGCGCCATTATGGCATATTACAGGGCTACGGCCAAGGTGCAAGTGACAGCAGAGACTTTAGAGCTTGCGCTTGTGAACGACGCCCGCACATGCTTGACTGTTGTCACGCCTCTACTTGTGGTCATAGTCATAGCGGCGCTCGCAGGGTCAATAGTCTTGGCGAGATTCCGTTTTCGGAAGATAAGGTTTGGCAAGCCACACTTTTTTATCGCGCCACTGATTGGCGTCATAGTTATGATTGGCCTTAGCTCCACACATCTCATTAGACGCCCCATTGCCAACAGAATACCGTTCTCATTACCCCAAGCCGCATGGAAATATAACAAAGACAAGAGATTCTTAGTTAAAGAGCGTCCCGAGTTCGGCGGTCAAGTGACATGCAAGACGGACAGCATGACAGTCATCATGATAATAGGCGAGACAGCCAGGGCAAAGAACCTCGGGATAAATGGTTATGAGAGAGAGACCACCCCACTGCTATCGGCAGAAAAGAATGTCGCCTCACTGTCATTCGTCCACACACGATTTGGATGCACACATCTATGCGTGCCATATATGCTGACCCGTGCGGACTCGGCACGTGCAGACCTCATGTATCAGGAGAGGTCGTTCATTGACGTATTCAAACGCGGAGGATACTCCACAACGTGGGTAGCCAACCAGGAGAAAGTGGACACTTACGCATACTTCGTTGCCGAAGCCGACACGACAATCTGGCTAAACAGCGGCAAATCACTCTATGTCACTACCGAATGGCTTGACGACGACATGCTGCCACACATAGAAAACTTGTTGGCGGAGAACGGAGGGTGCTACAATCGGCGACTTATCGTCCTCCACACCATTGGCTCACACTGGTATTACAATGGCCACTTTACAAAAGAGTATGAGAAATGGAAGCCAGTGACAGACAGCAAAGTAATCTCATACAACACAAGTAAGCAGATGATTAACTCGTATGACAACACAATACTCTACTCAGACCATTTTTGGCACGAAGTGAGAAACAAGATGCGCCAACGCAACGCCATCATATTCTACTTGTCAGACCATGGTGAGAACCTGGGCGAAGATGGCAGATGGCTGCACGCATGTGACCATCCCGCACTGCGCAATCCGGCATGCTGGATATGGTACTCAGACATATGGGCAGAGAAATACCCGGAAAAAGTGCAGAAACTTCAAGCCCGCAAAAATGAGCCACACGACGCCGCATTCCTTTTCCACTCGATAATAGACGCCGCCGACATACAGGCCGATTGTGTCGAAGCGGAGTACGACATCTTCAGGTAAACTCGCAGCGGCTATACGCACAAGGTAAGACACAGACACCGCCCCGCCGACAAAAACAAGTTTTGACGGCGGGGCGGTGTCTTTTCTATTTATTCTTGAAGAAATCCAAGCTTACTTTTTCTTCTTTTTCTTCTTGTCCTTCTTCTTACCATCCTTATGGTTCTTGCGCTTGTCGAGGACACTCTTGGGCGGGATGCCACCCGAGTCTTTGCGTCCACGTCCGTGACCGGACTTGCCTTTGCCTCCGCCCATGCCCATCTTGGCCTTCTTGCCACCGAGACCGGCGCTTGCGCCAGCGAGGGCGAGCTTGCGCTGCTGCTCAAGGATGGAGCCGCCAGCGGCGAGAACCTTCTGGTTCTGCTTCTCGATATCAGTGAGGGGAGAGCCAGCTATGGCCATGTCGACCTGCTTCTTCTCGAGATTGGCGTTGGCGATGCGCACACGGATCTTGTCACCAAGTTGGAAACGCTTGCCCGTGTTACGTCCCACTACGCAATAGTTCTCCTCATCGAAGATATAGTGGTCGTCATCCATGTCACGGAGACTAATCATGCCCTCGCACAGATTCTCATCAATCTCAGCATAAATGCCCCACTCCGTGACGCCAGAGATATGGGCGTCGAACTCCTCACCGAGACGCTCAATCAGGAACTCACACTGCTTATACTTGATGGAGTCGCGCTCAGCCTCGGCTGCCATGACCTCTTGGGCAGAGCAATGCTCACACATCTCCTCGTACTTCTCCTTATTGGCACTCTTGCCGCCATTCAGATAGCTGAAGAGGAGACGGTGCACCATCATGTCCGGGTAGCGGCGGATGGGGCTGGTGAAATGGGTGTAGAATGGGAAAGCGAGTCCATAATGGCCCACATTGTCGGTGGAGTACTTCGCCTTGGCCATGGTACGGAGGGCAAGAACCTCGACCATGTTCTGCTCACCCTTGCCGCGGCACTCGGCGAGGACACGGTTCACCGCATTATTGATTTGCTCCTCCTTCTGCGGCATGGCGTCATAGCCAAAGCGGCGGATAAAAGCGGCGAACTTGGCATAGCGTTCCTCAGAAGGCTGGTCGTGGATTCGGTAGACAAAAGTCTTGGGCGTGCGCTTGCGACCTGTCGTATTGAACTCATCCTTGCCGACGAACTCAGCGACACGGCGATTGGCGAGAAGCATAAACTCCTCGACGAGCATATTACTCTCCTTAGCCTCCTTGAAATAGACAGAGAGCGGTTTGCCGTTCTCATCAATCTCGAAGCGAGGCTCCACACGGTCAAAGCTTATGGCACCCGCCTCGAAGCGGCGCTTGCGCATCTTCTGAGCCAGCTCATTGAGTTTAAGAACCTCGGTCTTGAAATCCTTAGGATCTTCGCCTGTATTCGTTCCTTCAATAATGGACTGAGCCTCCTCGTAGGTGAAACGGCGGTCACTCTTTATGACCGTCTTGGCAATCTTGGTGCTGATGATGTCGGCATTCTCATTCAACTCAGCCAAAACGGAAAAAGTGAGCTTCTCCTCGTCTGGACGGAGTGAGCAGAGAAAATTAGAGAGGCGCTCAGGGAGCATGGGCACCACACGATCGACAAGATAGACAGAAGTGGCGCGGTTGTAGCCCTCATCGTCAATAATAGTACCTGGAGTGACATAGTGCGTCACATCGGCAATGTGAACACCAACCTCCCAATTGCCATTCTCAAGTTGGCGGATAGAGAGAGCGTCATCAAAGTCCTTAGCATCCTTAGGGTCAATGGTGAAAGTGGTGACCTTACGCATATCAATGCGCTTAGCGACCTCCTCATCAGTAATGCCAGGGTTAATCTTCTCAGCCTCAGCAGCCACGTCATCGGGATAAGAGTAAGGCAGACCGTACTCCGCCAAGATGGCATGCATCTCTGTCTGATTGTCACCGATGTTGCCGAGGACAGCCACAATCTCACCCTCTGGGTTCTTGCCGCCCTCGGGCCACTTGGTGACCTTGGCAATCGCCTTTTGATGGTTTTCTGCACCCGCGAGTTTATCGAGCGGGATGTAGATGTCATGTCCGCCTGTCTGACGAGGGTTGCAGACGAGGAAAGCAGCCTTGTCAGTCACATCGAGAATGCCGACAAAGGTCTCACGCTTGCGTTCGGTGACCTCGACAATCTTGCCCTCGGGCTGACGGCCCGCCTTGCGCTTAAAGACCTGAGCGATGACCTTATCGCCATGCATGGCGGTGCCGACATTACTGCGGTCAATGAAAATATCCTGTGGCTCAGCCTCCTTGTCATCGGGGACGACATAAGCCGAGCCGGACGAGGTCATGTCTACCGTGCCAACGACGGTATCAGAGCCGGAGCCACCACCTGGCAGTGCGAACTTGCCCGGCTGCGCAGTCTCACAGAGAGTGCCTGTCTCCGCAAGCTTATATAGCATATCTTGAACCTCCTCGCGGTCCTTCTTGCTCTTGTAGCCAATGCCCTCAGTCACATCCTTATAGTTCCAGGCATTGGACATATTATCCTGGAAAAACTTCAAAATCTTGTCTTTCAGAGCATTGTCATGCTGCTCATCAGACTGCTTCCTTTTAGCCATAAAATTCTACTATTCTATATCGTTGTAAATGTAACGAATTTTCCCCACCCAAGGTTATTAAAATCGTGTTTCATTTCATACTTTAGCGCATTTGAGAAATGTAAGCATCTGACAAACGAGATAAAAGCGATGAAAACAGAACTGACAATGATAGCCGCGGCGGCTATGGCTATGACGGCCTGCACAAGTGCCAAAGAGGACAAGGCAACCTCTTTCGAGGGCAAGACCTTTAGCGTGCTGGGCGACTCATATTCAACCTTCACAGGGGCGGTGACCCCAGACACCAACTACGTGTGGTATGACTCGGCACAAGTGCGCCGCGGAGGCACAGACGTATGCAAAGAAAGTCAAATGTGGTGGAGCATCGTCTCGGACAGTTTAGGGCTGAGACTGACCCAAAACAACTCATTCTCAGGCTCAACCGTGGGATATCACGGGTATGACGATGACAAGGACGGAGAGAGTGACGACTACTCAGACCGCGCATTCATAACGCGCATGCCCAACCTTGCCAAGTCTGACTATATACTTGTTTTTGGCGGCACTAACGACAGCTGGTCCAAAGCCCCGGCCGGGACATACGACCCCGAGATGACCTTCGGGCGAGACAGCCTTTACACCTTCCGCCCTGCCATGGAGCGACTCATAGCAGGGTTACAGGGCAGTCAACCAGAGGCCAAGATATTCGTGATAATAAACAGCGAGTTGCGCCACGAGATCAGCGAGAGCATGCAAGCCATAGCCGACCGCCGCGGGGTGGAATATGTCGTCCTCTATGACATTGCCAAGCACTGGGGTCATCCGACAATAGCAGGGCAGAGGGCCATTGCAGAGCAGGTGGTCAGAGCCATGACGCGCTGACGCAGAACGGCGACTTGTCGAAGTTCCTCATGACTGTCACAAGCCCCTTGTCATCAGCGTCAAAATGGATTTTAAGGTCGACGCCCGAGATCCAGTCAGTGAAAAGGACGTGAATTTCAAGGTCATCAGGAGACAACCATCCATAGGCGGCGGCAGCCGTGAAAGGCTTGTCGAAGCCTGAGAACGAGTTGAGTGTCGAGCCGCGCGGATGTGGGGGGAAAGTTGTGGGGACTTCAGACAATGCCCAAGCTGAGTGGCCGCAGGCTATTGGCACTTGTCGGCCGACAGAGTCGCCAACAGTCAGGGTCAAGGTCTTGGCAGCCTGGGAGAGCGAGACCGACTGCCACCCCATGCGGTTGGGAGCGAGAGAGATAGTCAGATTGTGACTTTTCTTAAGTCGGAGACTTGCGGCTTTGCCTTGAGGCGTTGGGTGGGCAAATTGCGCCATCTTTCGCTGCAACGCATTGAAATCACGAGACTCAGGCAGAGGCGCATAGGTGAGGTAAGGGCAGACAAGGTTGAACAGGAAAGCCTGTTCGCGATTGCCAGGGGCTGCCGCTGTGATACATTGGGTTATGACGCACACCATATCCTCATGTGGCAGGACGATAATGAACTGCCCATAGGCCCCGTCAGCTCGCATAGACCCAGGCTGGGCGCATGTCCACATCTGGTAGCCATAACCGCGCTCTGGCACGTGGACCGTCATCATGTCGCACACCCATTGGGCGGGGATGAGTTGACGACCGGCGTAACGTCCTTCTTGCAAAAGGCATTGGCCGAACTTGGCCATGCTCTCAGCCTGAAGATAAAGCCCCCAGCCACCGCAAGATTCGCCCTCAGGGCTCGCCTCCCAATTGAGACTTGTGATGCCGAGCGGATTAAAGAGACGCGGACGGAGATAATCGAGCAGAGAGGAGCCTGAGACGCGCCCCACAATGGCCGAGAGCAGGTAGGTACACATAGAATCATAGGCGAAACGCTCGCCCGGTTTGGCGGTGACAGGCAGAGCCAACAAGTCGCGCACCCAATGGAGTGAGTTCTGCCGGACACTATCAGTCGGGACAATGCCCGACTGCATCGTGAGCAGGTCACGCACAGTGAGGCTTGCGAGCCAAGGAGACACACTGTCAGGCAACTCATTGGGAAAGAAAGAGACGACATGGTCTGAGACACGGAGCAGCCCCTCGCCTTCAGCAATACCGACGGCAGCCGCCACAAAAGTCTTAGAGCAGGAGAACAGCGTATGCCCGTCAGTAGCCCGGAAAGGGGCTGGATGGAAATCGGCAATGACAGAGCCATGCCTCAAGAGAACCAAATGATGAATCTCGGCATCCGGAATGGCCATAACAGAATCAATAAGTGACATAACACGAGACGAAGGCACGCCCTGCGCCTCGGGAGAAGAGCGCGGAAGGTCACCCACCTGTGCATGAAGACGCTCTGAGGATAAGAGAATGAGTGCAATCAACAGCAGAACGTTGGCGAGCGAGAGACGGTATATACGCATGGTTTGTATATTTTAAGAGTAGGACGAGAGCAAATATAGGTGGAAAAGGCATAACTTTGGGGAAGAAGAACAGAAACGAACAAGGAGAAAAAGCCGTGAAGACACGCCTTGAGCGAATAATGGACACATCAGACATCCATTACCGCGACTGCGAGCGCCTATACTTAGAGGCCTTCCCTGCCGACGAGCGTCGATCGGCCGAGGAGGAGCGCCGCCTGACAGACACCGAACCCCACTTCCACCCCCACGCCATATTGCATGACGGCCGTCTGTGCGGATTGGCCAACACATGGCACTTCGCAGGGGTGCGTTACATTGAGCACTTAGCCATCGAGCCTGCGATGCGCGCCCACGGCATAGCGTCGGACGTGCTGACGATACTGAAAGGCCAGGGTGACCCGATAATATTAGAGGTCGAGCCGCCTGACACCGAAGAGGCCCGTCGCCGCATAGCGTTCTATGAGCATAACGGGTTCAGGATGCTGCGCGTTGAGTATGAGCAGCCGTATGAGGATGCGGCAGGCAAGAGGGAAAACCTGAAAATGGACTTGATGGTCTGGGGCGAGATACCTAACCTCGACGAGGTGATACGCGAAATACAGAACAGCTGATATTAAAAATCTGATTACCAATCGGATTTTTAGATAAAAAAAGATGGTGCGGAATCCATGTGGATTTCCGCACCATCGCTTTTTTCAGGGATACCTAATATTTAGCTTGCCAAAGGGCTTGCGCTATCAAGCGACCATCAAGGTCGAAGTTTAACATTGGGGTTAAACGCTGCAATAACAGAGCCGTAAGTTCTTATCTCACCGTCACTCATAAGGCGAGCCTTGTCAGAGTGACGAGTCAAACGTGACCACCCTTCCGGTTCAGCTGTCTTAGCTTACCCACGTAGGTCGGGATATTTATAACAGGTATATCTAATCTCAAATCAGCTTTGCTTCCATAAACGAGCAGCATATCAGGATGTTTAATCCTAACCATCTCGCTCACACAATAACGAAATATAGCTTTAAGCGCGGGAGAACGATTTGTCCCCATCCCTCCGACAGCAATACATCCTCCCTCTGGCAATCCTTCACAATAAGACTCAACATCTTTGGGATCGCCACAACTGAATGAAGGCACAACAGTCAATCCCAGCCGTTGCCCCACAGCAGTAAAAACACGGTTCTTATACACATTTCGCATGTTATCCATCAACGGCAAATCCATAAACACAGAGTCGTCTGTAGCTATAACTAAATCATATTTAGCCAAACGCGCAAATGTCGCCTCAAGATTATCCCATACACTATGGAAT
>CAVFBC010000026.1:0-34773 GCA_963620575.1 Alistipes putredinis
CTGACGTTGCACCTTGCCAAGAGCGGTGGCGCAGCCATCTCTGTCGTGGCCAACAAGTAGCAGATAACTTAGATTATTCATTTCGCCCCGTGGTCGCCCTTTGGGAGACCACGGGGCGATTGGTTTGTTTATTGAGAGGGATTTCCGAAGAGACAAAGAGTTGGGGCGGTAGGGGGAATTGAGGCCAAATTAAAATGGTGTGGACTAAAGGTCGGGACGAGATTGGGAGAAAAGAGATGATAAATTTGGATGGTGTTTTTTTTGGGGGGCGTAAAGGTCAAAATGGAAGCTGTAATTGCAGTGAAACCTTTGCTACATCTAACTTTGCAGGGGTTTTAAACGTTCGAAAAATGGTAAAAAAATGTCCGATTTGTGGCTCGTCTCGCATTAAACATAACGGAGGACACAAAGGCAAACTACGCTACAAATGTTCAGACCGCGACAAACAATTTACAGAAGGTCGGCAGTAGACACCCGACAATACGTGGCAGCTATACTCACAAGAAAACTTGACAATAGCTAATGTCGCAAAAATTTGTTCATATATTCCATGCCAGCAAACAGATTGCCACTTAGTTTCTCAACGAACCGCTTGTTTTCTAATGGCTTGCGGTCGTCAAATAGCTATCTGTAAATGTAAAATTCGCCAAGGAGACAGCCATGGGAAAGGTGAAGGCCTTGAATGACAACGTTGACGCTAAGGAAATTGTAAAGAAAGCCAAGAAGATGAATGTCAGCGTCAAGGCTGCATTCGTCAACAAGGAGGGCGTCAGCAATAAGGACGAGAGGGTGTCATCGCCTACCCTTTACGAGGCTATACTCGCAGGTGAGGTGAACGCCATCGCGCGACAGGATTCAAAAAACAACCAGTACGGCAGCCTGAAAGTAGGAGATGTTATACCTTTGCGACAGGACGCAGACCATATCATATACGCCGAGGTGACGGACGTGACTCCGACCAACAAGTCGGGCTATATAGACATGCTTAACAATGGTGATATTGTTACCGGCTACTCCGTTGCGTCAGCCCGAGAGCTGATGGCTGATGACAAAGCCTACACGGTCGTTCAGTTTAAGCCTTTAGTGGAGGGCGGTAGACAGAAGAAAGAAAAAACCAAGAAGAAACGCAAGGGTGCGAAATCGAAGGATTCCAAGAAAAGCACATACGTCCTTCGCTACAAATATGACAAGAAGGCGAAGAAGATGCGGTTCTGGAGAGAGAAGGTTTCTGTATCCAAGACAAACCAAGAGGATATGAACACGGCAAACATGATGAACGCCCTCGTGAAAGCGCAGATGGAGTTCTTCAAGCAGAACGGCTACGTTATTGAGCAGATGCCTGATGAGCAGGTGCAGAAAGAGCTTCAGCAGGTCACGTCGGATACCTTTCAAAAGAAACTGAGCGAGGCGAATGATGAAGAAAAGCAGAATATTTTGCACGACATGGGCAAGTCGGCGGACAAGAGTCTCTTTACCAACGGACATGTCTTTACGCATGACTTGACAGGGCGGCATAACCTCCTTATCAACCTTTTCAAAGGCAACTATGTCCGCATGAACCAGTTCGGCAAGAGCATGATGCAGTACTTCCGTGATATGGCGGAAAGTACAGCCATCAAAGAGAAGCTTGAGGAATACAGGAACGAGCTTGTCGGACTAAACGGGATGATAGAGAGCGGACTTAACGAGGATGGCAAGTACGCGCTACGAAAGGAGCTGAACGATTATAAGCGGCAGGTGCAAGCGCTTAACGACAAGATAAGCCAGCTTGAGAATGACGGGTGGCTCGGAGCTGTAACGATGAGCGACGTGCTAACAAAGACGTTTGAGTATGTAAAAACAGAGATGCGGTACGCTCTCACCATTAAGGATTATATAACAGCGGAGAGTAAAGAGGGAGGTAAACTATACAATAAAGACGACAGGGAGAAGCTACGTATCGTATCAGAGCAGTTCGGGAAAAAAAACATAGCTGCGTGGAATTACTATAATTTTGTTAAGGCTGACAGGGTGCAGCCGTTCTTGGATGAGATATTCGACGGCTACCATAAAGACCAGTGGGATATTATCAAATCGAAAAACGCAGATGCAGAGAAGGTTGCCGAGATAAGAGAAAAGCGCAAGCAGTCGGACGCCGTATTCGACGCCCTGTGGGAGAGGGTATGTAAGGAGATACAAAAGACCACGGGTGTTCCTGTGATTTATAAGGCGTCAGACAAGAGGGGGACTGCTAATGTCTTGGCTGAGGATGAGGAGGACGAGGAGGATGCATTTAGTGAGGATAGCGAAGCTCCCGAGAGCGAGATGGAGAAAGAGGAGGAGAGCGACCGTGATATTCAGATGGTGGCTAACTATCAGAGAGATGTAACATCTACTCTATCTCAAAAGGTTAAACGACTTCTCGCATCTCAGTATGATTGGGACTTTAAAAGAACTGAGCTGACAGGCTCTGCGAAAGAGCGCAACACACGCATTAAGCCTCTTCTCTCGTACCCTAAAAGTTCTAATTACACTTATGAAATATTCAGGGATAAGAATGGAGATGCGACACACGTCATCTATTTTGCTCCCTCCAAAGACTCCATGTTCTTTCAGCCCAAGGCAGTGCCTGCGGGCGTGGTGTTCAACAAACTGCTGGGGGTGATGAGCAACGCCCATGGCGGGACGGGCATGCGCAACGGTGAGGAGCTGTACCAGTACCTGAGGGATAACATGGAGAAGGTGACGTGGTATCACGGCATAGTCAAGGAGATGGAGAATGACCCGTCCGTCAAGACGGCCCTCTTCGTAGCCCTGCGCCTGAGGCATATGAACTTCCGAGCTGCCGAGACCCGCAGCTCGTATTACGGCGGCAAGAACCTGCACAACACAGACAAGACGCAGTATAACTCCGTGGTCAGTGTGGCGGAGAACTACGACGAGAACTCATCGTTCGTGCTCAGCCAGATACAAGAGAACATGAACCATGGCGTCGTGGTGGAGAAAGGCGTGGTAGAAGGTGTCAAGGTAGACCTACATAAGATCGAGACCCATACCACGATAAGCCAGTTCAGAGATAAAGTCATATCTGGCAATGGCATACAACTGAAAGACATATCGTTGTACGACAACTCGGGTAGAGTGAACTTAGGCACTATCAAGGGAGAATACGGTGAGAACGGGAGCATCACGAATGTGACTGAGATGACGGGAGCTGTCGGCCTCCACTTTTTGATAAGCTCACTCCCCAAAACGGTTAAGAACGCCAAGACTCTGTTTATTGACGACTCGAACATGGTCCTTCATAAGATGTACCATGCCTTGCGCGCCATTGGACTGGACATCACGCGAGACGAGATGGACCTTGCGTTCGCTGCTCAGCCGTATAAGATAAACGACTGTCTTGAGGTTTTAGAGAAGATTGGCAACAAAGTTAACCCATTAAACTATAAAGCCTCGGGATTGAATAGCCGAGGGTTTGAAACGAAGCTTATCAGTGATTATCTGAGCGGCTACTTACAGACCTTATCAGAGACCGTCTCGGGTGTCAGTAACATGAGGCCGGAGTCTGGAGGCCGATGGGCGGGCAATCAGTACTACTCATGGGCTAACCCCTCTTTGGTTGACGAGGTCGTGGATAGCCTTGGCAACACGGAGACGGAGGAGGATTTTATGGAGTACGTCAATAAGCGCTTCCTGCACTCGGACGACCAGAATATCGACTCGTCGTTCTTTATGCAGAGGGACGCCAATGGCAATGTGGAGGTCCTTAACACATGGCTGAGGAACATGATACCCGCGTCCGACAAAGAGGCGGACGTAAAAAAAGCCATGTTCTTCCGCAGAATGTTCAAGCTCGGCTATTATAACCATCTTGGTGTGCCGGGCGAGAGAGAGGGCATGTATAAGAACTACGAGCGCATGGACGAGGACGACAAGGTCATGGTGGAGACCCTCGCGTTCTTCTCCCCGAAGTATGCCAGCAAGGACTTGTTCGAGAAGGCAGGCTATGGCAACCCGGAGCTTCGAGATAATATAGATATGGAGCGGCATGGCTATAAGGCGGCCTGCTACGCTTTCCCAGTCATGGCCGACTCGCCCAACCATATGTTCTATGGGGCGAGAAGGTATACCACCGAGAGAAACAAGGATGGCTCAATAGCCGAGGGTTATTCCCTTGACTCGCATATCAAGGACAGCCTGCTTGACGGATGCGCCGACGTCGTTATGCAGGAGTATCACCGCATCAAAGTGTTCCGTTCTGACGCCAAGAACGGGCAGGAGATAAAGAGGCCCGAGATGTCCAAGACGTTCAACAAGAACAAGGATAGGTTCTGTAACTTTCCCGACTTGAACAATGTCGCTGTCCGTATTCTCCCTAAGGGTGTCAATATGCAATATACCGAGATGCCTTTCCTTGAGGCTATCGAGTATCTCGCAACGGCGGATAACATAGAGGATTTAACCGAGGCTGTCGCCGTGTCCAAGGATGGCGAGCAGTGGTATAATGTGAGCAGGACTGAGGGTGTCGAGCTCTATCGAGACATGATAATGGAGGCTGTGCATAAGTGCTACCTCAATGACTCGGTTAGGCGAAGCATCAAGGAATGGAGCAACGCTGGCGCGATAAACCCACAAAAACTCCAGTCTGAGGATGATACATTTAAAAAAGCCTTTGACCAGAATAAGGACAGGACCACGAAGGTGAACGCGCTGGTGAGCGAGTTGTTCGGTGTACAGCTGAAGGTCGTAGGTAATGCGCGTAAAGGGTATAGTTTCCAAAAAATAGCGACAGAGGATAACCCGCTTGCAAATTTGAGCTCGCAACTGAAAGAGAGTGCCATTTGGAACGAGTTGAACTCTTATTCAGACCCGTCGGCCGGGATAGAGCAGGGGCAGCTCACGTTCACTCTCTTGGATATGACGAACAAGTATTTCAATTCCGGCCTTTATGACTTGAATGAACAGGAGAGGATAGCGGAGGAGGCTCGTCAGAATAGCATCATCAGCGCGATAGCGGCTATATTGGATAAACACAATAATGGCGAGAAGACTCCGGGGATAGATAATCTCTTAAAGTACTTAAGGATGGCGAGTGTAGCTCCGAGCCTGAACTACCGCAACCTGCTTTACGAGGCGTTGCAGGAGTATACATGGAATAAGACCTTCGCCAAGACGCAGATACTCCAGCTGACTGTCGGTGACATAGCGCAGTTCAAAGACGAGGGTGACTTGTCTAAACGCTACAAGGGTGTAGCTGGCGCATATGAGCGAGTTGACATGACCGCTGTGGACGTTAACCGTGGCAACAGGCTCGTCAAGGAGTACTACGGCGAGACAAAGATTGAGGATGAATTCTGGCAGGAGAACCAGAAGACTATTGTCCTTGCTGACTTCGAGGCCAAGGCAGACCCGAACACAAATCAGACGACAGGCTTCCATAACATCAGCCAGTTCTTCAACGAGCAGCTACTGCCAAAGTTACAGATGGACTTGGAGGCGGGCGTCATAAGTGAGCAGGATTATGCCGACTTCTGTGATGGCTACTCTAAGATGTGCATGACCGATGGCCAGTCCTTCCGTACCATTCAGTCCATGAAGAAGATGTGCGACTTCCTGCACCTCAACACTAAGGGCATGGATGAGATTTACCAAGCCGTTGTTGATGGCAGGAGGCTGAGATGGGAACAGGTGAGGGACTTCATACAGCAGATGAAGACCTTCTCGTTCGGCTTCGAGCAGCTTGCTGTCGATTACAGCGCACGCGGATATGGCGAGACTGAGGGAGTAACGCAGCTTAAACATTACGCCCAGCAGCTGACTGACTTCACCAAGGACTCACAGTATACGCTCATGCTCTACATGGAAGAGATGAGTGAATATCTTGGTGGAGATTCGAGCATAATGAAGGGCCTGTATGACTTCTGTGTTGAGAACCAAGTCGACTGCGTCCACTTCGCCTCCACCAAGAAAACGGCGTTGACGAGGGTCGCTGACATTTCCCAGTGCAAAGACGCCGCCGAGGTCAAGGCCTTGCTGGATACCATGAAAGAGACGGGCGAGCAGGATGCGACTAAGAGCATCTTCCATGCCGAGCCTTGGAAATATGTCGGCCGTCAGATTTCAACCAAGGAGCACCTCTTTGATAAGGAGCAGGGCGTGGGTTCTCAGGTAGAGAAGCTCGTAGCCGCCGACTGCCCGGACACGTATGAGACGTCGGTATTCAATGAGCGGACGGGCGAGGTGGAGAAAAAGACTTTCAAGACCGAGATTATCATCCGCGACGAAGATGGAAATCCCGCAGCGAAGCTTACTCCACAGCAATACAGGGAGATGCTGACACGCATCAAGATTACTAATATGCGCGAGGACCTTATGGCGTTAGAGCAGAGGCTCGGCTCTAAGGAGGCCTTTGCCAAGCTGCTTATAGACCAGCTCGACCGCACGGACAAATACCCGGAAGACCTGCTTGAGGCTATCAAGTTCGATTCCTCCACGGGTGACTTTGCCCTATCGTTGGACAGCCCGACGATATTCAACGCCATCCAGCCTATTGTCGCCAGCCTTATACGCAAGAAGGTCATCAAGCAAAAGACGAGGGGCGGCACGGCCATCCAGTTCTCGTCTGTCGGCCGCACGAATAACCTCAAGGAGGTGTGGGGTACGACTGAGGACGGGCAGAAGTATGTCAAGTACATCGAGTGTATGCTCCCAGCGTGGTCCAAGCATCTGTTCAGGGCTTTCGCTGATAAGGACGGCAATATAGACATAAACAAAATCCCCGTCAAGATGCGCGAGATGGTGGGCTACCGTGTGCCTACCGAGCACATATATTCCATGGCGCCTCTGCGCGTTGTCGGCTTCCTTAATCAGGAGCAAGGCTCATCCATTATGCTGCCGCAAGAGATTGTCGTGTGGGCGGGCTCTAACTTCGAAATTGATAAAGTCTACCTTGAGATGCCAGACTTCAGCATCGTGGATGAAAAAGAGGCGCTGAAAATCGCCAGACCTAAAGTCTGGCAAGCGTTCTATGACTCACCCTATGGGCAGAAGTTCAATGAAGTTTGCAAAGCGCATTGGCGTGACGCTGTAAAGAAATACATAGAGGCTAACCAGTTAGAGGGGGATAAGCTGTCAGAGTATGAGGCTCTGCTCGGAAGAGCCGACGCGGAAGCGTGGCGTAAGTTCAGAAAGGAGTACTGTGAGGATGTGGGGATAGGCAAAGGCAACCTGTATGACATCATCGTGATAGATAAAGACAGTGTCGAGCAGGGTTTCACGATAGAGGACCTGCGTCATGACTTCATGGTTTTCTGTGAGAGAGAGGGTTATTACGACGTTACGGTCAAGACGAGCGACGTGGCGAGCCCGGCTACGATAGCCAACATGGACATGAAGGATTGGCAGACAGCGTTAGAGTCCGTATCACGCATGGACAGGAACAATATGTTCGTAGCCCTGCATTTCGCCCGCCTTACCTGCCCGCAGACACTCATGTTGCTTAACGCCCCGGGTGGTTTCGCCGCACAATCCAAGCTGGCTAAGATAGTCACCATCCTATCATCGGGGGAGAGCAAGCTGTCTTTCGACGAATTACAAAAGCTTCCGATTGCCGAGCTGTCCGATATGGCTGAAGCCTACGCCCCACGAATGGATATCATGGATGCGGCGACTGACGACATCATGTTCAACCGAAACATGACGGGCAAGCAGATGGTCGCCGTCTCGGCGTTGCATAATGCCTTCCATGCGGTCATACAGGCAGCGCCGACTAAGCTGTCAGCCGCTTTCAAGTCTCGTTACAGTTTCACTCTTAACGGCAAGACGATGCGTGACGTTCTCGGTGAAATCTATGATGAGGCTGGCAGGTTTATAACCCGTAATATCGGTGGCTTCCTTGCGGCGGCTGTCGATACCGCCAAAGACCCCGTCATCGGCTATCTCAATTTCAACCAAAGGACTGCCGGCTATTTCTTCGCCCTTCTCCACATGGGCTACTCGATAGAGACAACGACACTTCTGATGAACCAGCCTGTCGTGAAGAAACTGTTTCAGGAGTACCGTTACCTGTCACCCTCTCTTCTGGTAAATTTAGGTGTCACCCTTAATGAGACCACGCATATAGACATGACGCATGAGGAGATGGCCTCTGCGATGGCCCGCATATCCGCTGATACGGACTTGGTGACAATGTTTTCCGACCCTATACAGCAAAGGGCGATTTCCATCCTACTGAAAATCTATCCAATCAGTAGGACTATCGAGGCGTTGATGAAGGCCACCAAGATAACGCAGCCCAAGAACAGCATGCAGAACAGCCTCGGTAAGACATACGAGCAAATGCTCCCTGTGAGAAACAAGCTGAGTCGCAATAAAACGAAAAATGATTATATTGATGTCTTTGACCCGGTTGAGCTGGAGACCCTTGTAATGGATAAGTTCGATATGGGTAACGACGTGCCTATGTCTGTGAATGATTACATGAATGGTGTGGTGATGCCGGACGGCAGGCTGAGAAAACCCCGACTCCCTCTCGTGCAGGCGGCCTATGACTACGGCTTCTCACGTCCGTTGCGATACCTGTCACGCTATATTGGCGCATACGGCAGAGACACCATGTCTCTCATAGACCGATTAGAGAACCTTGGCAGGTTCGACTCCAAGCTTACATTAGATGGCGCAATCATAGACAAGATGATTACTCACCGTCGCATATTCTCCACCATATCGTATCTGTGCGTGGAGGACTTTGCGGCTGACCCCGCATTCCAGACTGCGTCGGACGTGCGTCGCGCCTACCTGCTGACATTCCCGAGCCACTTCCAAGAAATTTTAAAGAACTACAGGGAGACAGGCACATATAATGGCGTCAAGGAAGAAGGCGCAGAGCCTCGTGATTTGACTCAAGAGTTCGCTATCCTGCGTCATATCATATATGATGAGCGAGATCAGGGTAAATATGGCGACGCGGCGTTGCTGAAGCTGACTAAGGGCGGCAAGGTTGACAAGATGGTACAGAACGACTTGGTGTCAAGCTGGGACTTGATGTTCAAAGACAGCGACGTGCATGTGCAGAATTTGGCTCTCCAGCTGTATAAGTACAGTATGTTCTATAACGGAGCGTCATTCGCCCCGAACGCATTCGGCGGCTACGCCCCGTCAAGCATCCTGCGCGAGTTCCCTGAGTACGATGCGGCGCTGCGCAACTTAAACGACTCCATGACCGACGAGGAGCAGGAGCTGTTTATCGACCAGTTCATCCGAAATAATATGTACTATTTCTCCATGGCAGGGATTATCCCGGGCGTCAAAAAAGAACAGCTGGAAAAAGACACGTTCGAGAAGGTCGAGGAGGTTGCTGACGAAAATTCCTATTGGAAGCTAAAAAAAGAGATAGTATATCTGCCTGAAAAAACGAGTCAGAAATTGAGGGGGGCGAATTATTTCCGTGTTACGATAACAAATAAGAACATATTCTACTTCCGCAGACAGAAAGATTCCGATGGCAACGACTGCTGGATGCACGTGGAGGAACTTGGTATGGGTTATTTCCCCGAGTATGACGGCGAGCATGATTTGGTTAAGGCTGGGAAGCTCACATATGACTCGTATATAGATGTCGGTCTCGCCAAGATGTCGAATATAACAGCTCACGAGAAGGAGGTTAAAGAGCGAGTCGCAAGGGAGGCGCAGGTTAAGACATTAAAAAAGCTTGCCGAGTTCAGCTCTACGATAACCGACGACAGAAGCGAGGGCATGGGTAACGACTCCACCGCCTATATCAAGGATGGTGAGAGATATATGCGAACCCATGACTATATGAAGAATAAGCTTCATAGGGGCGAGGTTAGCATACCTAAAGATAAGGACGGGAATCCTAAATACAATCAGGCGCAATGGGATAGGCTTTGTGACGTCGGTAGGACGTTAGGTAGCGTGTTTGACACATATGCGCGCCTGTGGTTCAAGGAACTTACGTATGGGCCACTGTCCGAAAGCGATATACTCCTGCGTGAGAGCTTGTTTGATTTCAAGAATGGCCCGCTCGCTCAGCATAAGATAACGTTCAGAGGAGATAGTGTCGATAATATTCAACACCAAATCGAACTGTTAAAAAAACAGCTTAACAATGTATGCTCCGGCATCAAGAGTCAATTTCCCGGGGCTAAGTTTTACACTGAGCTTAACGGCAAGCCTATCCGTATCTGCAATGAGGTTATGACGGATGATGGGCCTGTCAAGGTTGGCGGAGAAATAGACTTGCTCGTGGCTAATCCGGACGGCACGTTCACTATCGTAGACTTTAAACAGATGAATAAGAGAAATATGAATTATTATCTCCAAGGGGCAATCTCGCAACCAGAGGAGGGTAATTCATATCGAGACCATCAAACGCAGCTTAACATCTATCGTAGCATCATGAAGTCTATATTCCCTGACATGGATATTAGTCTATGCATAGCTCCTTTCGTCACGATCAGAGGCTTTAAGCAGGAAGGCGGGATAAGAGAAACCGCCCGTGTGACTAATAAAATATCAGAGAGCGGCACAGATGTGGTGGAGCTTCAAAATGTAGGCCTAAATACAGATTCAATTATATCCGATGCCACAAGAACCTACGTTATCGACATGATGGTTGACCCGACGATTTCTGAAATTCCTGACCCCATCAAGACGACCAAGGAGGAGAAACTCGTGGAGCAGTTCAAGAGAAGATAGAGAAAGAAGAACAGGAGGCTTCAGCCTTCGCCGTCTTCTCAGTCTGGCGAGATACAGGCTCAAGCCAAAACAACAGAAGAAAAGTAGGCGGGGAGTCGCAATAGTCACACTGGCGGCTGCGATTTGCGCAAGCTTGGCCGCCTATGCATGGCATAACACAATGCCCATCCGAAGTGAGTGAGACCTCACCAGGAATGCAGGACACCCAAGTCGCGGCAACTCCAAAGGAGCATGCCAATCATCTTAGCGGTACGATAGCGGTCCTGACAGACACGGCTTTGGATGAACAGCGTGGCACGACATCTGATGGCAGTATCGTCGCCCAGAATAATGTGTCCGCGAAGTTCACCCCAGTAAACAAGGAGCAGGAATACGCTGAGCAGGCTTTTGAAAGGATGACTGCTAACGAGCCGACCGTTCCCCAAAAAGATGAATCGAACGCAACTACTACAAGTAACACCACACATGTGAGCACTGACAAGGCAGACGTAGAAAAGATGGCCATGCTCGTCATCCGTGGAGACTATGGGAATGGCGAGCGCAGGAAAAGCTTACTGGCCGAGCGCTACACAGCCATACAAAACCGCGTCAACGAGATTTACCAGGAAAAAGAGGGTCGTTAAGCCCACTCGGCAACATTCAGTTATCTCACATCCACCATCTTAATCGGGGCGAAGCCTCGGATTAGGTGGTGGATTTTTGCATATCTTTGTGAGATAAAATCATAAGAGCCAGACCACAATGGCGAATAAAAATATTGAAATATGTGTCGCAGACATAACGACGCTGAAAGTTGATGCCATAGTAAACGCTGCCAACAGAAGTTTGCTGGGCGGAGGAGGTGTTGACGGAGCCATCCACAGGGCGGCCGGGCCAAGGCTGTTGGCTGAATGCCGCAAACTGAACGGATGCGAGACTGGTCAAAGCAAAATGACAGACGCCTACGACTTGCCATGCCGCAAGGTTATCCACACCGTCGGCCCCATTTGGCATGGCGGGGCTCAGGGCGAGGCGGAGGCATTGGCGTCTTGCTACGACACCGCCATGACCATCGCAGAGGAGAATGGCCTCAAGAGCATAGCGTTCCCATGCATCAGCACAGGCGTATACCGCTACCCGAAACACGAAGCCACGACAATTGCCGTGAACACAGTCCGCAAACACATTGAAGAGGGACGGTTCAGCGGCGAGGTAATATTCTGCTGCTTCAGCCCCCAAATGGCGGAGATGTACAAAGAGATTCTGTTTGGCATTTGACTTTGGGGCGTTAAACAATTATGGCATAACGACCTGACTACGCAAAGAGTGTTTGACAAAACAGAAACTCAGCCCTGCCGCACAACCTTGCGACAGGGCTGAGTTTTAATATTAATAGTGCCATCCGGAAAGCGGCGCGGCACTTAACATCCGACCTCAGCCGGTGCCAGATCAGTCATAGACAAACGAACTGCCGCCGACGAACTCACGGAGGAGCGATGTGGGCGGGATAGTCTCGGCCGAGAGGGGCTCGAAATAGCTGAGGAACTTGAGCAGGCGGCGCGCCTCAGCGTACTGTGGCGAGTTGCGGCGTACCTCAAGAAGAATAGGCTCAGCCTTGGCCTTGAGGACGGCTAATTCGTAGAACGTGCAGGAGTTGAACATGACATCGGCCTCCTCCTGGTTGGTGTAGATGAACTTGTCCTCGCCGCGGCGGACAGAGGGCCACATGGCAATGGTCTGCTCGGCATTGTGGCCACGGTTATAGTAGTCGCGCACAATGCGGCGGATGAGGCGGTTGTCGGTGGTGTGGATGCGCGTCAGGTGGTCGAAGTTAATGCCAGCAAGGGGAGCCACGTAGATGCGGAACTTGTTCTCCTCAGGAATCATTGGCGTGAGGGCTGGCGTCAGGCCGTGAGTGCCCTCGATGACGATGATGCTGCGGTCATCAAGTTGGAGATGAGTGCCATCATACTCGCGTTCACCCTTCTTGAAATTATACTTCGGGATCTCGACATCCTTGCCATCCATGAGGGCGAGCAGCTGCTCATTGAAAAGCTTGACGTCAATCGCCTCGACAGCCTCGAAGTCATAATTGCCGTCAGCGTCGCGAGGCGTGTCCACACGGTTGACAAAATAGTTGTCTATGGACAGGTTGACCGGCGTGATGCCATTGAGGACCATTTGGACGGCGAGCCTCTTGCTGAACGTCGTCTTGCCGCTGGAAGAGGGGCCCGAGATGAGAACCACCTTGACCTTGCCGCGGCGTGAGGCAATCATGTCGGCAATGTCCGAGATTTTCTTCTCATGGCGCGCCTCAAAGACCTGGATTATATTGTTGCCCCTGCCGTTTGATATGGCCTCATTGAGATCAGCCAAATGGCGCGAGCCGAGCAGGTTTTGCAGATTATCCTGATCCATGAAAGTGTCGAACATCTTGTTCTGCACAGTCACAGTGGCCACCTTTGACGGGTCGGTCTCGTCGGGGCCTTGAAGAAGCAGACCGCTGAAATACTCCCTGAGGTCGAAAACGCTTATGTTTGATGTGTTGGGGACAAGGTCACCGTAGAGAACGGCAGAGTGTGAGCCGATGGAGTGGACAGTCGTGTAGATGTCGCCATGCTGTTTGAGCAGTCTCTCCGTGTCGCTTGCCTTGGCGATGACCTTCACGGCCTCACTTGTCTCCATCTCACGGCGGACAATGGGAAGGGCTTGTTTGTTAATCTCACGCATCTTGGCGAGGATGTCAAGCGTCTGCTGAGTGGTTGGGTCGAGCCTCGTGCCATCGGGATTGCGCAATTCGCAATAGAGGCCTTTAGAGACAGAGTGGAGCACATCGAGCTCTGCATTTGGGAGGACCTCCTCGACCGCCGCCATAAGCATGAGAATCAGCGTGCGGCTGTACATCCGCTTTCCCTCGGGGTCTGTTATGTCAAAGAAACGGATTTGTTTGGGTTGGTAGACACGGAACGTGAGGCCGACATTCTTGTTGTTGACACAAGCTCCGAGGATGGGGTTGGCCAACTCGACACCGGCTTGTTCGGCAACCTCCGCAAGGCTTTTACCAGGCTCGACAGCGACGACGCTGTTCGTGTTGATAATCTTAACTTCAATGGTCTCCATCGGGTGCGTTAGAATGGTTTAGTATGTTAGAACTTATCTCCTTTAAATTAATTTGCGGGGCAAGCAGATGACGCGCATCAAGACGGCAAGCCCCTTACGCAAATATAAACATTTTTTTAAGAGGCCGAGGGGCAAATTGGGAGTTTGTAAAAGAGTTGTCACACCTCCCGACGGGAGCCGCAACTTGTTTGAAATTAAAATAGATGGCTGAAATAATGATTTAAATCACTAATTTTGCATTTTGTACTATACGCAACCGACATCCGATGCGCAACAAATACCTCGTGTGGCTATATCAGCCATATAAATACCTGATACTTATCCCGTTGGCCATAGCGGACACTGCGATTTTCACAGTACTGACATGGATACTCTCAGCCTTCTCGGCGCGTGCTGCCGGGTGGGCGGCGTGCTGCTGGGCTAAAGTGATACATTGGCTCACGCCCATGCCAGTCAAACTCGTGGGATGTGAGAACATCAAGAAAGGCCAGAGCTACGTCATCGTCGCCAACCATCAGAGCGCCTATGACATAATACTTGTCTACGGCAGCCTGCCCATTGACTTTCGTTGGATAATGAAGAAAGAGCTGCGGCGTGTGCCGTTACTCGGCTTCGCATGCGAGAAGTGCGGCCATATATTCTTGGACCGCACATCGGCACGCAACGCCTATCGCAGCATCCAGCGCGCCAAGGAGATTTTGACGGGCGGCACGTCGGTCGTCATCTTCCCCGAAGGTCACCGCAGTGGCCGCCCCGAGATGAACGAGTTCAAGCACGGGGCTTTCCGCATGGCCTTTGAGCTTGGACTGCCCATGCTGCCCGTGTCCATCAAAGACACGTGCCGTGTGATGCCGGCCGGGATTGACACCCTCTTCCCCGCCCACGTCCAGTTGACCATACACCCGTCGGTCGACGTGAACCAGTATGAGGGACGCAGAGACGAGTTGATAGCCCACCTCCAGCAAGTGATAGCATCGGCCGTGTAAAGAGGTGCGGGCGGCAAAGCTCGGCAAGCCTCCGACATAGCACGCCCAAACGAGTCAAGAATTTTTCAGGAACAGAAACTTTAGCATACTTTGGATTTCCAGCAAGAGATAAACCGCCGGCGCACATTCGCCATCATCAGCCACCCAGACGCCGGCAAGACGACCCTGACCGAGAAACTCCTCCTCTTTGGTGGAGCCATCCACGTGGCGGGAGCCGTCAAGAGCAACAAGATAAAGAAGACAGCCACCTCCGACTTCATGGAGATTGAGAAGCAGCGCGGCATCTCGGTCGCCACCTCGGTCATGGGCTTCGAGTATGACGGCTACAAGGTCAACATCCTTGACACGCCAGGTCACCAGGACTTTGCGGAGGACACATTCCGCACCCTCACGGCCGTTGACTCCGTCATCATAGTGATTGACGCGGCAAAGGGCGTCGAGACCCAGACCCGCAAGTTGATGCAGGTCTGCCGCATGCGCAAGACCCCGGTTATCGTCTTCATAAACAAGATGGACCGCCCGGCCAACGACCCGTTCGACCTGTTGGACGAGATCGAGTCCGAGCTTCAGATTGGCGTACGCCCGCTCAGCTGGCCTATCGGCTCAGGCGAGATATTCCGCGGCGTGTACAACATCTTCGAGAAGAACCTGTACCTCTACGAGCCGAGCAAACAGACCGTCCAGGAGGGAGTTGACGTAGACATTGACTCGGCAGACCTCGACGCCCGCATTGGCGAGACGGCCGCAAACACCTTGCGCGAGGAGTTAGAGACCGTGGACGGCGTCTATCCTGAGTTTGACGTAAACACATACCGCAGTGGCGACATAGCCCCCGTGTTCTTCGGCTCTGCGCTGAACAACTTCGGTGTGCGCGAGTTGCTCCACTGTTTCCTTCAGATTGCCCCTCAGCCTCAGCCGAGCCATGCAGAGGAGCGAGACGTCCAGCCCTCGGAGAACAAGTTCACTGGCTTCGTCTTCAAGATTCACGCCAACATGGACCCGAACCACCGCAACCGCATAGCCTTCGTCAAGGTGTGCAGCGGCAAGTTCGAGCGCAACAAGCCATATCGCCACGTCCGTTTGGGCAAAGACCTCAAGTTCTCCAGCCCTACGGCTTTCATGGCCGACAAGAAGAGCATCATTGACGAGGCCTACCCGGGCGACATAGTGGGTCTGCCAGACACAGGCAACTTCAAGATTGGCGACTCGGTTTCGGAGGGAGAGAGCATCCACTTCCGCGGCCTGCCGAGCTTCTCGCCCGAGCTATTCCGTTACATTGAGAATGACGACCCTATGAAAGCCAAGCAGTTGGCCAAGGGCATCGACCAGCTCATGGACGAGGGCGTGGCCCAGTTGTTCATCCACCAGTTCAACGGCCGCAAGATTATCGGCACGGTTGGCGCATTGCAGTTCGAGGTCATCGAGTACCGCCTCCTTCACGAGTACGGGGCCAAGTGCCGATATGAGGGCATCTCGCTCTACAAGGCATGCTGGATCGAGAGCGATGACCAGAAAGAGCTGGAGGAGTTCAAGAAGCGCAAGCAGCAATACATGGCCAAAGACAAGGATGGCCGCGACGTATTCCTCGCCGAGAGCAACTTCATGCTCCAGATGGCGCAGCAGGACTTCAAGAACATCCGCTTCCACTTCTCAAGCGAATTTTAAAGAGAGACAAAAACTACCCTATCCAACAAAGGAAACATATGTATAGGACTCACACATGCGGTGAACTCCGCATAGCCGACGCCGGCAAGCAGGTGACACTCTCCGGCTGGGTTCAGCGCTCACGCAAGATGGGCGGCATGACGTTCGTTGACATCCGCGACCGTTATGGCATCACACAAATCGTCTTCAACTCGGAGTCCGACTCCGCCCTCAACGACGCGGCAGCCAAGCTCGGCCGTGAATACGTCATCCAAGTGACTGGCACAGTCCGCGAGCGCGAGAGCAAGAACAAGAACATTGCCACTGGCGAGATTGAGATCATAGCCTCGGCTCTTGTCGTACTCAACGAGAGCGCCACCCCACCCTTCACCATCGAGGATGACACCGATGGCGGTGACGACCTCCGCATGCGCTACCGTTATTTGGACCTCCGCCGTGCCGCAGTCCGCAAAAACCTTGAGCTGCGCCATGACATCTGCCAGAAGATCCGCTCATACCTCTCCGGCCTTAAGTTCTTAGAGGTTGAGACCCCTGTCCTCATCGGCTCAACCCCCGAGGGCGCGCGCGACTTTGTCGTTCCGAGCCGCATGAACCCAGGCCAGTTCTACGCATTGCCACAGAGCCCGCAGACCCTCAAGCAGTTGCTCATGGTAGCCGGCTTCGACCGCTACTTCCAGATTGTCAAGTGTTTCCGCGACGAGGACCTTCGCGCAGACCGTCAGCCTGAGTTCACTCAGATAGACTGCGAGATGAGCTTCATTGAGCAAGAGGACATCCTGAATGTCTTCGAGGGGCTGATGAAGACACTCTTCAGCGAAGTCAAGGGCATCGACTTCAAGGAGCCATTCCTCCGCATGACATGGCAGGACGCCATGAAATATTATGGCTCGGACAAACCCGACCTTCGTTTCGGCATGAAATTCTTCGAGATTAAGGACATCATGCAGGGCCATGGTTTCTCAGTCTTCGACGGAGCCGAGTATATAGGCGCCATTTGCGCAAAGGGAGCCGCAAGCTACACCCGCAAGCAGATTGACGCCCTCACCGAGTTCGTCAAGCGTCCGCAGATTGGCGCAAAGGGTCTCGTCTACGCCCGCGTGGAGGCAGACGGCAGCGTCAAGAGCTCTGTTGACAAGTTCTACGACCAGGCCACACTCCAGTCACTCAAGGAGCGCATGGAGGCAGATGCAGGCGACCTTATCCTCATCATCAGCGGTCCCGACGTGATGAAGGCTCGCAAGCAGCTTTGCGAGCTGCGCCTTGAGATGGGCAACCAGCTTGGCCTCCGCGACAAGAACAACTACGCGTGCCTCTGGGTCATCGACTTCCCGATGTATGAGTGGAGTGACGAGGAGCAGCGCCTCATGGCCATGCACCACCCCTTCACCAGCCCCAAGCCCGAGGATTACGCCCTCTTGGACACCGACCCGGCAGCAGTACGCGCCAACGCCTACGACATGGTCATCAACGGTGTCGAGGTTGGCGGCGGCTCCATCCGTATCCACGACGCAGTCCTTCAGGCCAAGATATTCAAGATTCTCGGCTTCACGCCCGAGAAGGCTCAGCAGCAGTTCGGCTTCCTGATGAACGCCTTCAAGTTTGGCGCACCTCCTCATGGTGGCCTCGCGTTTGGTTTGGACCGCCTTGTGTCACTCTTCGCAGGCCTCGACTCCATCCGCGACTGCATCGCGTTCCCCAAGAACAACGCAGGCCGCGACGTCATGCTCGACGCCCCCGCCCCACTCGACCAGAAGCAGCTTGACGAGCTTGCGCTCGCAGTCCTCGCTTCGGACAAAAAGTAGCGGCACATTCCTTTCTTCTAAAAGATAGTACCTGAAAAAAAACTCAGACGGGTCTCGGATGTTGACAATCATCCGGGGCCCGTCTCCTTTTTATTTATTTCCCCTCATTTGTTAAAGAGATGACAATGCATGGGGATAGACTCTCATACTTTTTAGATTTAGGTGTCATCAACCACATTACGTATGATATTTTTTACTATCTTGCATATTGACTGAAAACAAATTTATCAATCAATAGAATCCTACGATGGAACTCTACATCCCAATCGCCATCTTGGTGGGCATAATCCTGCTGTTGGCAGTCTTTTTCTACTACGTGCCATTGCTGCTATGGGTGTCTGCCCTTGTATCGGGTGTCCACATCTCACTCATCCAGCTGGTTCTCATGCGAATCCGTAAAGTGCCGCCCTCCGTCATCGTCCAGGCTCTCATTGAGGCTCACAAGGCAGGCTTGAAAGACATCAGGCGCGACGAGCTTGAGGCACACTATCTCGCTGGTGGACACGTCCAGAAAGTGGTTCACGCCCTTGTCTCGGCCAACAAAGCAAACATCAACCTGACATTCCAGATGGCCACCGCCATTGATTTGGCAGGCCGTGACGTCTTCAACGCCGTCCAGATGTCAGTCAACCCTAAAGTCATAGACACGCCACCCGTCACCGCTGTCGCTAAGAACGGCATCCAGCTCATAGCCAAGGCCCGTGTCACCGTCCGCGCCAACATACGCCAGCTTGTGGGCGGCGCAGGTGAGGAGACCGTCCTCGCCCGTGTAGGCGAGGGCATCGTATCGTCCATCGGCTCGTCAGAGAGTCATGAGCGCGTGCTTGAGAACCCAGACAGCATCTCCAAACTTGTGCTTGCCAAGGGACTCGACTCCGGCACCGCCTTTGAGATTCTCTCAATTGACATTGCGGACATTGACGTAGGCAAGAACATTGGCGCAGCCCTCCAGATGGACCAGGCTAACGCTGACAAAAACATAGCCCAGGCAAAGGCTGAGGAGCGCCGCGCAATGGCCGTAGCCCTTGAGCAGGAGATGAAAGCCAAGGCGCAAGAGGCCCGCGCACGAGTTATCGAGGCAGAGGCTGAAGTGCCGCGCGCCATGGCAGAGGCTTTCCGCAACGGCAACCTTGGCATCATGGACTACGTCCGCTACAAGAATGTGGAGGCCGACACGACCATGAGGCAGTCGATTGCCGGCACTGGCGCACCTAAGCCAAGCAATAAATAAGCCACAGAGTCTTCTTTGCGTGCCCCTTAAGAAGGCACTGGCAATCAGACATTACATAAAACAGCTAAGCCGCCCCGGATTGAGTTTCGGGACGGCTTAGCTTGTTATTTGAAAGACCTTGCACCGCAACATAGCGGAAAAGGAGCTTACAACCGAATCAATGTAATGTAGCCCAACAGCTACGGACAGAAATGGAGAGCCTTACTCTGCAAGAAACTTCTCCGCGTCGAGAGCGGCACGGCAGCCCGAGGCCGCGGCATTAACCGCCTGACGATAGATGGGGTCGCATACATCGCCCGCAGCGAAAACACCGGGGATGTTTGTGGCTTGAGTCGGGCTTGCTACTTTAATGTAGCCTTGCTCATCCTTCTCGACCTCGGGGAACGCAATTGTGTTGGGAGTGTGACCAATGGCGAGGAAAAAGCCAGAGACATTGATAGTCTCCTCGTTGCCCGTCGCCTTATTGCGCAAAATGGCACGCTCAAGTTTGCCCTCACCCTCCAAGCGCAGAGTCTCATGCTCAAAAAGAATGGTGATATTCTCTTTTGCCAAGAGTCTCTCTTGCATCACATTGCTGGCACGAAGGACATTTCGGCGCACAATCAGATAGACCTTGCCGCAGAGGCCGGAGAGGTAGAGAGCCTCCTCAGCAGCAGTGTCGCCACCGCCGACGACAGCCACATCCTTGCCGCGATAGAAGAAACCGTCGCAAGTGGCGCATGCCGAGACACCAGCACCAGCATATTTAGCCTCATCAGGCAAGCCGAGATAGCGAGCTGAGGCTCCTGTCGCAATAACGATGGCATCCGCCTCAATCTCCGACGCGTCATCAAGAGTGACACGGAAAGGACGCTTTGACAAATCTGACTTAACGACCTCACCAAAGCGCATGTCTGTGCCAAGACGCTCGGCCTGAGTGCGCATATCGGTCATGAGGTCAAAACCCGTACGTCCCTCGGGGAAGCCCGGATAATTCTCAATGACCGTGGTCTGGGTAAGTTGACCGCCTTGCAAAAGCCCGTCAATCAGAACAGGCTTAAGATTAGCGCGAGAGGCGTATATGGCGGCTGTGTAGCCAGCTGGGCCTGAACCTACTATGAGAAGTTTGACGTGTTCCACTATGTGTTGTTTATGCGTTAAACTAAAAATGCGATGCCTGATTTACAATAGGGTATGACAGTCCTTAAAGCCTTGGCATCTCATGGCAAAGTTACGAAAAAGGCGAGATATAGGCTTGTGCCGTTTTTGCGGTATTTAGCGGCAGGTCATTAGGTTCGTCAGTGGGGAATTCAAAGTCCCTCCCCCTGTGATTGTAGACAAAATGAAGGCGGCCCCACCCTCTCGGAAAAGAGTGGAGCCGCCTAATTTATATCTCATATAACCTGTTTGCGGACAATCAGCTGAGACTGAGAGCTAAACAGGCTTGTCGCATACTATGCGAGGAGTCCTACAAGGATGGTCTTCTCAAACCAGTACCAGAGGATGCCGGCTGCATAGCCAGACAGAGCAAGGAGAGTGAAATGCTTGAGGTACCAGATGAAATCAATCTTCTCAAGACCCATGACGACCACACCAGCGGCAGAGCCGATGATGAGGAGGCTACCGCCAGTGCCAGCGCAGAAGGCAAGAAGCTCCCAGAAGAGGCCATCCTGGACGTATGGCAGCATGTCGGGAGCGCAAGAAGCAGCGTCAGCAATAGGATACATTCCCATGGCAGAAGCGACAAGTGGCACATTGTCAACGACAGATGAGAAGACACCAATGATAGAGTCGACGATATAGATGTTACCGACATTGGTGTTGAGCCACTGACCGAGAGCACTCAGTGAACCGGTTGCGGCGACAGCGTCAACAGCAATGAGAATACCGAGGAAGAAGAGAATGGTACTCATATCAATGCGGCTGATGATGTGCGAGATACGCGCCTTCTCATACTCCTCCTGGCCATGATGGCAGATGCCGATGACAGCCTCTGAAGCAATCCAAAGGAGAGCCAGCACGAGCAAGACACCCATGAAAGGTGGCAGACCAGTGAGGTTATGGAAGAAAGGCACAAAGATAAGTCCACCTACACCAAGGACAAAGATGAGGTTGCGACCGAACTTGCTGAAAAGCACGCGGTCATCGCCGCCATTCTCGCCCTCAGAAGGAGCCTCGACCCTCTCCTTGAGAGAGAACATAATGATGAGCGCAGGGATGGCCATGCACAAGAGGGACGGGATGAAGATGCCAGTGATGATGCCAGTGGTAGAGACGCAGCCCTTGATCCAAAGCATGATGGTGGTGACGTCGCCAATGGGCGAGAAAGCGCCACCCGCGTTAGCTGCGATGATGACCATGCCAGCGAACTTCATTCGCATCGCCTTATCCTTGATGAGGTTCTTGAGGACCATGACCATGACGATAGAGGTGGTCATGTTGTCGAGAACAGCAGAGAGGACAAACGTCATGCAGCAGACTTTCCAGAGCAGAGCCTTGGGGTTTGGTGTGTAGAGCGCCGACTTGACGAAGCCGAAGCCACCGTGACGGTCAACAGTCTCAACCACAGTCATGGCCCCCATAAGGAAGAGGATTGTCTGGCAGACCTCACTCAGGTACTCAGAGAAACAATCAGTGCTGAGATAGTGGGCGTAATCCTTGGCCACCTCGGCGGCATGCGAGTCGGTGATAAGTCCATTCGCAATGAGGTTGTCCACAATGGCGGGACCATATTCGGATGCGCCCAAGATGAGGAGCACCCAGCAGACGATGCCCATCAGGAGGGCAACGCCAGCCTTATTAACTCTCGTCAGACCCTCGAGCGCGATGCACAAGTAGCCAATGACGAATACTGTGATAATGGCAGTTGTCATTTTTTACAGTTAAAAGTGTTTTAAAACCTGGGCTACAGCGAGTTTTCCGAGTGCGCTTCCGCCACAGGCCGTTGTTTTGTTGATAGGTTTTTAAACAGCCCGCACAGCCGACTCGGCGTTTGCCGAGAGCCGATTGCGGGTCAAAATCTCTCAGAGGACGAAGTTAAGAAATTATAATGAACGGCACGCCTTGTGATTGTTTATTTTTAAGAACGATTTCAAAGAAGTACAAATATAACAACGCCACAGAGACTCTCATAAGATTGGCAAAGGAGACACGAAGAAATCATTTGGTCAGCTAAACCAAATTCTCTAACTTTGCCAAGTTAGTCGCCGAAGAGATGGCAATCATCCAAACGGGGCTGCAAAGTGTAATAAATTAACTATTTAACTAAGTCCGCAAAATGCAGGTAGTAGGAAAGATTGAGGAGATTCATGAAATCGTGAAGCGCACAGAGACGTTTTCAGTGAGGGAGTTCGTTTTAGAGATTACAAGCCAAAACAGCCAGTACTCAGAGCACGTGCTGTTCCAGTTGACCAACACGCGCACCAACATAATAGACCAGTACCAGGTTGGCCAGGAAGTCGTTGTCGACTTTGACCTTCAGGGCAGGAAATGGACCAACCCCGAGGGTCGCGTGGTCTTCTTCAACCGCCTGAACGCATGGCGCATCAGCCCATACAACCCACAGGCCATGGGCGGATACCAGCAGCCTATGGGCGGTTTCCAGCAGCAGCCTATGGGTGGCTTCCAGCAGCAGCCCGCGGGCGGCTTCCAGCAGCAGCCTATGGGTGGGTTCCAACAGCAGCCCGCAGGCGGCTTCCAGCAGCAGCCTATGGGTGGGTTCCAGCAGCCAGCCCCGCAGCCGGCACCGGCTCCGCAGACACCCGCCGCGGGTGGTGGTGACGATGACCTCCCATTCTAACCAAGGGGCAGGGAAGTCCACAAAACAGAATGTAACGATATGAGGCGACACCCGGGCAATCCAAAGTTCAGGATTGAGGGTGCCGCCTTTTTATATGGAGACAAGGCACACCTTAAGAATGCGACAATCATGGACAGGGAAGAAATAGGTCGACTTCTTTCACGGCACGGCATTAAACCGACAGCCAACAGACTGATGGTAGCAAACGCCATAGCGAGCGCCGAAAGACCTTTGTGCCTTGCCGACATCGAGGCATTGCTCGACACTGTGGACAAGAGCAACATATTCAGGGCCTTGACATTATTCAGGGAGAGCTGCATTGTCCACACAATCGAGGACGAGACCGGCTCATTGCATTACGAGCTGTGCCAAGGGCATTGTCATGAGGGAAGCGAAGGCGAGTGTGACGCATGCGGCATTGATGACGATGAGGATTTGCACGTCCATTTCTATTGCCGCTCATGTCACAAGATGACATGTTTGCCATCACTGCACATCCCGGCCATGGACTTACCCGATGGATATGAGGCTAAATCAGCGACATTCATAATCAAGGGACTCTGCCCTGAGTGCAAACGGAACTAAAAATCTGACGTTGGGCGGTGGATTGCCAGTGGAAATTGGGCGGACATAAAAAAAAGTGTCAGAAACCATAAGACTTCTGACACTGAGAGTGTGATACCGGAGGGATTCGAACCCCCAATCTTCTGGGCCGTAACCAGAGGCATTATCCAATTGTGCTACGGTACCAAACCTATGTGCCTTCATTGGGTTATATCCTTTCCGAAAGCGATGCAAAGTTAGTCATTTTACCGACACGAGCAGCATCAAGATGCCATTTTTTTGAATTTTCTTTTACAACCAAAGTTTCAAGCACAGCAAAACGTCCTATTACCTAAACAATTAGTAATTTCACGCATCAATAAACATCATCAAAAAATAGACAACAGAACAACACGATGAGACTCAAATTAGTGGCAACCGCCATGCTCCTCGGCGTCATCACGGCCGAAGCTCAGGAGATGTCCACCTACGACATGAACAAACCTTGGGGATGGTGCAACTGCGCATCAAGTAGCTCGGCTGACGGATATACGGTGACAGGCGGCAAAAGCGGCAGTGTGACCTTGACCAGTAATGGCGGCGACATGAAATCGGCCATCGAGAGCGCAATAAAGAAGTACGCGATCGTGATTCTCGACGGCTCGGCAGGCGATTTCACCATCTCAAGCCAAATGAGCGTATCAACCTCCAACCGCACCATTGTGGGGATAAACGGCGCACGATTTTGCACAAAGTTCACCCTGACCGAGGCCATGCGCAGCGCCCTTGACAATGCGGGAGTGAAAAAAGCGAGCACAAGCGGTGGAGGCGGGACCTTGACTAACGGCACGACCGTGAAAGAGCAGGCCGAATACCTGACTCGGCAGACACTCATAGACTTGACGGGCGACTCGTCAGAAAGTTATCGCAACTTAGGCATATTCAACATAAAGAATGCGGAGAACATAATCATCCGTAACATCAAATTCGTCGGGCCTGGCGCATGCGACCTTGGAGGCGCAGACCTCATCACAGCTCAGGGCGTCAAACACATGTGGGTGGACCACTGCGAGTTCACCGACGGGCAAGACGGGAACTTCGACATAGTGAACGAGAGCGACTTCATTACCGTGTCCTGGTGCAAATTCAATTACACGTCCACCTCCTACATCCACATGAACACAAACCTTGTCGGCAACAGCGACAGCAAGACATCCGACAAAGGGAAGTTGAACGTGACATACGCCTATTGCAACTGGGGTGCGGGCTGCAACCAACGCATGCCAATGGTTCGATTCGGCACAATTCACATAATGAACTGCTATTTCAGTTGCGCAAACAACGCAAACGCCGTCAACGCTCGCAAAAAATCAAAAGTCTACGTGGAGCGCTGCTACTTCGACAGCAACGTCACCCCTTACAAAGCGAATAACGACACAGATTGCGACGCGCGAGTTTTCTCAGACTGCCACAGCGAGAAAAACGTCACATGGAACAACACGGGCAGCGTGACCATACCCTACCTGACAAACACAGTCACCAACACGATGAGCGTTGACGACGTGCCGACCGAAGTTGGCGAAAAGTCAGGCGCGACACTTGCCAAAAGCGCAGTGATAGGCACAAACACCACGACAGCCACAAAAGAGATTAACACCGAGGCTGTGGGAAACAAAAAATACTACACGCTGAGCGGACTTCAATCAGAGAAGCAGGGGCGTGGGATAAACATAGAAGTCACGCAAGACGAGAACGGGGCAAACGTCAAGTCCAGCATCGTCTTACGCAAATAGAAGCCAACTGACAATTCTCACATAGGGAGCGCAAAGTCATAACAGCCTCGTCCATTCTTAAAATGGGCGGGGCTGTTTTCATAAGAGACTCGCCCCACCCTCTTCAACCAACCCTTATGAACAGCAGGCGAGCGGGTGCAACAAAAAAAAATCGCAAGTCCATTTAAGAACCTGCGATTGAAGTGTGATACCGGAGGGATTCGAACCCCCAATCTTCTGGGCCGTAACCAGAGGCATTATCCAATTGTGCTACGGTACCAAACCTTTAAGCAAGAAGTAGGATGATTGTCCTTCCCGATTGCGGTGCAAAGATAGGTATATTTTATCGAACCGCAAGGACTTTATGCAAAAATATGCACTCGCTGCTCATTTTTTTCTTCCTATTGCATTGTATAGATAAGCAAAATAGCATAGCAGCTATGCATAGCAAGCAGACAAGCCATCACCCTTTTTGATGCGAAAATGCTATATTTGCGTTAGTAACAACATATACCACAACAAAATGAGAACTTTATTAGCCTTAGGCGCATTGGCCATGACGACAGCAGCATTGGCCGACAGCGATGTCACAGAGGAGAAAGCCGTCGCCACCAGCTCATTCCCGACAGAATGGGAGGGAGTGGACGACGCGAGGGTCGTGGCCTTGCCCGAGATACCCGAAATAACGAGCGCCAACACATTCAACATCACAGCCTATGGCGCAAAGCGCACGTCGAAGAACAACACCACGGCCATCCAGGCGGCCTTAGACGCAGTCCCGGACGAGGGCGGCATGGTCGTCATCCCGGCTGGCGAGTGGCTGTGCGGACCTATAGAGGTCAAGTCAAAGACCGTGCTCCACTTGGCAAAAGGCGCGACACTGAAACTTTTGCCATTCGGCGGATATAAAGTAACAGTCGCCGAGGGTGGAGAGTACTACCCCACCACAGACGGCGCCACATACAGCAACTTCATCCGCGGCAAGGGCAATAACAGTGTGACCGACATCATCATAGAGGGCGAGAGCCGCACATACTCAGTGATTGACGGTCAAGGAGCACCATGGTGGAAGAGCGTGGAGGACAACAACAAGCAGCCAGGCACTCGCCCCGCCCTCATCCGCTTCGAGAAGGGAGCGCGCTTCTTGTTCCGCAACATGCGACTCCAGAACTCGCCAGGCACCAACCTCACCCTCGGCAGGAGTGGCAACGCCAAAGACTTCACAGTTCACGACATAACAATCAAAAACCCGGCATCGACACTCGGCGCTGGCAAGGCGAGCCACAACACGGACGGCATCCCCATGTGGGGGCCTTACATCAACATATACAACTGCAACATCGACACGGGCGACGACAACATCGTGACCGACTCAAACGCCTGCTTTGTCCATGCGTGGAACTTGAACATGGGTGCCGGTCATGGCGCATCAATGGGCTCATATACCACCAACATGCACCACATCATCTTTGAGAAGATGACATTCAACGGCACAGAGACCGCACTTCGCGTCAAGACCAACAGGGACCGCAGTGGCGACGTCTACGGCATCATATACCGCAACATCGTCATAAAAGACTGCACCGAGTGCCCCATCTTCATCACGTGCGACTATGACAACTTCACCACCCCGTCTGAAATGGCGACAAGCGAAGTAATCAGCACCACGCCCAAATTCCACGACTTCCTTTTCCAGGACATAACAGGCAACTGCACATATGGCGCCAACTCCAAGGCCAACAAGCGAGGCAACAGCATCTTCGTATACGGTCGCCCCGAGTCCTACGTCAAGAACGTGACCTTTGACAACGTCAAAATATCCGCCAACAACGGTATGCTCTTAGCCTACTGCGAGGGCATTGAGTTCAAGAACGGCTGCCAGATTACAAATGTGGCCGACGCAAGCAAGACCTTCTCAGCCCAATACGAGGCCACATATAGCGGCGAATATAACGACGCTTCGGCAGTGTCACCAACAGGCACAGCCACCATTGACCAGACGACATATAAAAACTCGTCTACCGACACATACACATGGAACTTCAGCAACGGGTTCTCAATAAGCAACAGCGCCAGCAAGGCTTACGCCAAAGGTCAAGGCAGCAAAATCAAGTTCTCCGCCACTGAATATACAGTGACAATTCCAGACGGCATAGCAGTGACCGGGATTAAATTTGACGGATACGGAAATGCGGACGATGACGCCTACATCAAGAGTGTAAACGGCGTATCGTACGAGACGACAGACTACGTTTTCGCAAAGAGAGAGAGCGACGGGAACGGGGGCTACACATACACCAGCTCATCGTATGACATAGAGCTTGCCTCGGCAGCCACAGGCACCATGAAATTTGCCATTGGCAACAAGCAGATTGGCGCAACAATAACACTTGCCACAGCATCGACTTCGGGCGAGACGAGCAACACACCGACAGGATGTGACTCTGACGCCATCGAGCCTGACGAGGAAGCCCCTGAAATTCCAGAGGATGACACGACAGCCATCAAAGAGATAAAGAAAGCTGCGGACGAGAGTGGCGCAATTTATAATCTTGCAGGCAAGGTCGTGAGCGGCAACGCCAAAGGCATATTAATCCGCAAGGGACGCGCATTCCTCAAGAAATAGGAGAGGGATAAGCATTACGACTCATAGCATAATTAAAACCCCGGACTCAGCAACGTTGCGCTGAGTCCGGGGTTATTTTTATATGCCCACCAAAATAGAGGGGCTGTGAACGTCAGACAGGCTGGCTGATTACGCCCAACGGAGAGTAGTCATGAGCGAACTCAGAACAATGTCGGTTGCTCAGGCTCATCATCAGAGACCTCGTCAGCGAGAGCAGGGCCGTCAGAAGCCTCAGCCTCATCGCGGATGGTGGGTATGACAGGCTCAAGCTCCTTGATTTTGCCCACCTGCCATTTGGCCAACTGCTTGCCCTTGGCCTTGATGCTCTTCTCGCCGATAAACTCATAGGCGTCAATCTGCTCAGCAGGGCGCCATTTGTCATCACCGCCATAGGTTACTTGGAACAGCGGGTGATCCTCGTCACTGACGCATATGAGTTTGCTCTTGGGGTGCTCGCCTATGAAATTGACAGGCTTTAGGGAGACCCCCATCTTGAAACGCTTGATATAATAGAGACCCGTCTCGCCATCAATGTAAATGGCCGTCCAAGTCTTTCGGATATCAAACTTCTCAATTCGCACCATATTGTCATCAAAGTGCTGCTCAAAGCCTGTGCCTGTGGTCACCATCTCACCATTATTAGTAATGATGAGAATCTTATCCTCAGCGCCGAACTCACCGAGTAGATCGCCTCGGCCGTCGGGATTGAGACGCAGAGTCTCACGCTCAAACCATATTTGCCTGCCTCCAAGGGTACTCTCGCCTTTGCGTTTGAGGACAATCTTGTGGACATCGTTCTTAGTCACCACATTGCCCTTAGAGGCACGGCCCTTGACAGCCAAAGTGGCGAAATCGAAATCAATCACCACATTGCGCAGCTTAGCCCTCGGGCGAAGGAGGACCTTGACCACCTCTGCCTCACCATTGGCATTGGCACTGAAATAGCGCAACTTAGTGCCTTTTGTAGCACTTGTCACATCATACTCGCGGTCTCGCGTGATGCCAGTGACACTAAAGCGTTTGGCGAAAGTGACCCCCGTCTCGCCATCTGTGTAAATGGCGTTATAGACAGTGCGCGCGTCATTCTTCTTGAAGATGGCTATGTGCATGACACCCGTTCCGACATCAACCTTCTCATCAACCTTCTTAACGACATAGCGTCCGTCAGTGTAGAAGATGATGACATCGTCAAGGTCTGAACAATCAGCGACATAGTCGCCTTTCTTGAGTCCAAAGCCCATGAAACCGTCCTCTCGGTTGACATAGAGCTTCTTGTTGCGGTCAGCCACCTTAGTGGCCTCAATATTATCGAAAGAGCGGATCTCCGTCAGCCTCTGTTTGCCTGCTCCATACTGTTTCTTGAGTCGGCGGAAATGCGCGATGGCGAAGTCAATGATATGGTCAATATTATCTTGCGTCTTGACCATATCCTCACGCAAAGCGACAAGCTTGTCCTCAGCCGCCTTGCTGTTGAACTTGAGGATGCGCGCCATCTTTATTTCCAAGAGATGGAGAATGTCATCACGCGTCACATCGCGCATCAGTGTGACATTATTCGCCTCGAAGTAGGCCTTAAGGCGGCCATCAATGTGAGCGACAGCCGCATCTATGTTCTCCGCCTCCTCGAAATCCTTGTCCTTATATATACGCTCCTCAATAAAAATCTTCTCAAGCGAGAGGATGTGCCATTGCTGAGCTAATTCATCAAGTTGGATTTGCAACTCTTGACGGAGAAGATTGACAGTCCGGTCTGTGCTGTGGCGCAAGATGTCGCTGACACCCATGAAATGGGGCTTGCGATCCATGACCACGCAGGCGTTTGGAGAGATGGAGACTTCGCAATCCGTGAAGGCGTAGAGAGCGTCGATAGTCTTATCGGGCGAGACGCCAGCCGGGAGATGAATGATAATCTCGGCATGAGCGGCTGTAAGGTCCTCTATTTTCTTAATCTTGAACTTCTTCTCGTTGACCTTGAGAATAGAGTCAATGACTGCAGAAGTAGTCTTAGAAAATGGGATCTCAGTGATGGCGAGCGTCTTGGCGTCACGCTTCTCAATTTTTGCACGGATGCGGACCGAGCCGCCACGCAAGCCATCATTATATTTGGAGACGTCGATGAGACCACCAGTCGGGAAATCGGGATAGAGCGTGAAAGGCTTATCCTCGAGATAGGCGATGGAGGCGTCGAGCAACTCATTGAAATTGTGGGGCAAGATTTTAGAGGCGAGACCCACCGCAATGCCCTCGACACCTTGCGCCAGCAGGAGCGGGAACTTGACAGGCAAAGTGACAGGCTCCTCATTGCGTCCGTCATAACTCTCCTTCCACACAGTCACCTTGGGGCTGAAAACGACATCGAGAGCGAACTTAGTGAGACGCGCCTCAATGTAACGGGGAGCTGCCGCACCATCGCCAGTGAGAATGTTACCCCAGTTGCCCTGCGTGTCAATCAGGAGCCCTTTCTGGCCGAGCTGGACAAGAGCGTCACCAATAGAGGCATCGCCATGGGGGTGGAAGTGCATAGTGTCGCCCACAATTCCTGCCACCTTATTATAGAGGCCGTTCTCATCCTTACGCATGGTGTGAAGGATGCGTCGCTGCACAGGTTTGAGTCCATCATCAATATGCGGCACGGCGCGTTCCAAGATGACATAGCTGGCATAGTCGAGAAACCAGAGCCGGTACATGCCGTGGAGACGGCTTCGCTTGACCGCATCGGAATCCCATGCGGGAGCGTCGCCGGCTGGCTCAGCGTCAACTATATCGGCAGATTCTTCGTTGCCTTCGGAACTGTCAATCGCAGCATCTGCGCCCTCGCTATCGCCGAGTCCACCATCCTCCTTCGGGAGCTCGTCATCCATCATCTGGTCGTCGTCGTTATTATCGTTGGTCATAATGTGTTGCTGCTAAAGAAAAACTTACTCCTCCTCACCTGACAAGATTTGGAGATCCTTATCGACAAGATCCTCCTCAATGACGAGGTTGTCAATGATGAAATTTTGGCGGCTCGACGTATTCTTGCCCATATAGAAATCGAGAAGCTCATGGACGCCGTCCGAGCTCTTGAGAGTCACCGCGTCAAGACGTATGCCCGAGCCAATAAACTCCTTGAACTCACCCGGGCTAATCTCACCGAGACCTTTGAATCGGGTAATCTCACGTGTCGCCCCGAGTTTGGTAGCGGCCTTGTCTCGCTCCTCCTCGCTGTAGCAGTAGAGCGTCTGCTTCTTGTTTCGCACACGGAAGAGTGGCGTCTGGAGGACAAAGAGATGCCCGTTCTTGATGACCTCAGGGAAATATTGGAGGAAGAAAGTAATCATTAGCAGGCGGATGTGCATGCCATCGACATCGGCATCAGTCGCAATGATGATCTTATTGTAGCGCAAACCGTCAATGCCGTCCTCAATATTCAACGCGCTTTGCAGAAGGAAGAACTCCTCATTCTTGTATATCGTGTCACGACGGAGGCCAAAAGTGTTAAGAGGCTTACCACGAAGACTGAACACGGCCTGCGTCTTAGCGTCACGCGTAGTGGTGAGCGAGCCGGAAGCTGAGTCGCCCTCGGTGATGAAAATAGAGCTCTCCTCGCGGCGGTCATTATTGGCATCGGTCAGGTGGATGGTGCAGTCGCGCAGTTTACGGTTGTGAAGGTTGGCCTTCTTAGCCTTCTCGCGGGCCTCCTTTTGGATGCCGCTGATAGCCTTGCGCTCCTTCTCGCTGTCGACAATCTTCTTGTTGATAATCTCGGCCGTGTCAAGGTTTCGGCGGAGGTAGTTATCAAGATGCTCGGAGAGGAAATCGCCCACATAAGAGCGGATGGACACGCCATCCTTGGGACTCATGTCCTTGCTGCCGAGCTTGGTCTTGGTCTGGCTCTCGAAGACAGGCTCCTGAACGCGGATGGCGACTACGGCAGTGAGGCCAGACCGGATATCACCAGTGTCATAATTCTTGCCATAGTAGTCACGCAGCGTCTTGACCACAGCCTCCTTAAAGGCATTGAGGTGCGTGCCGCCCTGAGTGGTATGCTGACCATTGACGAAACTGTAATACTCCTCACCATAGTGGTCGCAGTGGGTCATAGCAATCTCAAGATCCTTAGTCTCAAGGTGGATAATGGGATAGAGGCTCTCCTCTGTCATATTATCCATGAGGAGGTCGACCACGCCGTTCTCACTCTTGAACTTCTCGCCATTGTAGGAGAGGGTAAGACCTTTGTTGAGATAAGAGTAGTTCTTAAGCATCTGGATGACAAACTCATCACGGTATGCGTAATTCTCAAAAATCTCAACATCGGGGGTAAACTCCACGAGAGTACCGTTCTTCTCTGTCGTCTCCTCAATAGGATGTTCCGTGATGACCAGACCCTTTGCGAACTCCACCTTTTTCATTTGGCCGTCTCGCACAGCGGTCACCACGAACCTTGTGGAGAGCGCGTTGACGGCCTTGATGCCGACGCCATTCAAGCCAATGGACTTTTGGAAGGCGGCACTGTCATACTTACCGCCCGTGTTCATCTTGCTGGCCACATCGACCACCTTATTCAAAGGGATGCCGCGGCCAAAGTCACGCACGGTCACCTCACCAAGCGGAGAGACTGTCACATCAATGCGCTTGCCGAAGCCCATCATAAACTCGTCAATAGAGTTATCGATGACCTCCTTAATAAGGACATAAATGCCATCATCGGCATAAGTGCCATCACCGAGCTTACCTATGTACATACCGGGGCGACGCCTGATATGCTCATGCCACTCAAGAGTTTTGATGGCGTCATCGCCATAATCGGCAGATGCGTTGTTTTTTTGTTCCTCCTCGTCGTTCATCGACTACTATATCTTAGAGTTGTTCTTACTGTTTAGTAGATGGTCTCAAATAGAATAAAAGAGAGTCATCGACCTGAAAAGGCTTTGCGAAAATACCTCTTTGGTGTTTCACAATATGAGACAAGAGGAGGTATCACACGCACATTGGCAAAGCCGTTTTCTGCAAAGATAACCTATTTTTAGCTGATTTTGAGAAAGGAATTTGGAAGCAGGCAGAAGCAAGGCACATAACATCCTTATGCGCTGTACCTTACGCTACAAACAGGTTAATTCAAAACTAAACAAGGAACGGGAGCTTCACACATTTAAACAATTGGTACGGGAGTGACTATAATGCCACACGTGCATGGATTGTCAATGACATACAACATTCACATAGGAAGAGACTTGGCGGTGGTCTTAGATGAATGGCTATGGGAAATATTATTGGGGAGAGTTTACACCAAAGAGAAATGGCACTGTGATATAAAAACGCCATCACAGGTCAGCAAAAGCAAAGACGAGTGATGGCGTTTTGAGTAAACTATGATAGAAGACGGAAGTCAACTATTCTGCGGGAGGACAAACCGCACGCACCGAGAAACCATAGCAACGGGCGTAGCTGTAGACTGCGTTGCGGTCGCCCGAGTCGAAGTAGAGCACCCCGGCGTAGTCAGAGCGCCAAGGGCTGAGCTCGGACGACCAGTAGTAGCCGTACGAGCCCTCGTCGCCGAGGTTCGAGTCCCACCGACCGCCAGCAGCAGGCAGGAAGAGAACGGCTTCCTCATAACCCGCCTTCTTGCTCTTGACGACATAGCCGCTGTGACCGGACTCATTATAGTTGTCGGTCCACGTCCATTCACAATTATCGCCATTGGAGAGCTCTTTGAGCTCGGCCTGAGTGGGCATGCGCCACTTGCCACCCAAATTGGCGGTGGCGGCGTCGTCAGAAGACTCAAGGATGGTCTTGCCGTCACCTGTGAAAGTCTTGGCGTAGTCATACCAAATTGCGGCATAAGCCTTATCCGAAGCCTGATATTTTGTTATGCATGTGCTTTCACTTTTCCCGTCAGCCATCCATTTATATGTATCCCAACCATACGAGAGATAGTTGCCAGCTTTATCCTTCTTGGGGACAACCTCACCCCAGGCGAAATACTCGCCATAATCAGAGGGTTGGCTTGCACCAAGGTTCCATGGCGCCCATTTGACAGAGAGGCCGAGGTCAATGGCCTCCCATGTATTAGGAACAACTCCTCCAGCTTTGTTGTCGACAACTATTTTATTGTTGTCTACTACAATTTCATCGTCTGATTCCGAACACGAAACAAGAATTACAGCAAACAGACAACCAGACAGCGACATTAAATGTCTTCTCATTCGGGTAATGTGATTTTAAGGTGAAAGAATAATGAAATCTTTAGCCACAAGACGAGACTAACACATAGCGTGTGAGGGGAACGTGATTTCCAACGACATGGCTCTGCGATGAATAACCAGCCTTAGTGGTGAAAATAGGACATTGAGACGCAGCTCGGTGTTATCCGCTATGCCGGGCGGCTTTGCCGTGGCGCCGCCTCTATTCTATTCTTAACAAAGCTAAAAAAAATCACAAAGCGCAAGGGTTTTGCACTTTTTAACCCTTTAAGAGGGCTTGATTTGTAGAATTTGCGGCGGAGGATGCTGTTGTTGGGGGGCTACTGGCTCACCCCAACAAAACAGAAGCGCAAGGAGGGTTGAAAGTCTCAAATTGGAGATATGCGCATGA
>CAVFBC010000027.1:0-34484 GCA_963620575.1 Alistipes putredinis
CCATTCACACTAACGGGCATCCTCTACTTCCCCAAGATCAAGAACAACCTTGACATCAACCGCAACAAGATTCAGCTCTACTGCAATCAAGTGTTCGTTACAGACTCAGTAGAGGGCATCGTACCAGACTTCCTCACACTGCTGCATGGTGTCATTGACTCCCCGGACATTCCTTTGAACGTCTCACGCTCATACCTGCAGAGCGACTCGAACGTGAAGAAAATCTCTAACCACATAACCAAGAAGGTCGCCGACCGTCTTGAAGAGATATTCAAGAGCGACCGCGCAACTTTCGAGAAGAAGTGGGATGATTTGAAAATTTTCATTGAGTATGGAATGCTCAGTGACGAGAAGTTCGCAGAGCGTGCGACCAAGTTTGCCTTGCTCAAGGACGTCGATGGCAAGTACTTCACATTCGAGGAGTACAAAGAGCTCATTAAAGACAACCAGACAGACAAAGATGGCAACCTCATTGTGCTCTACGCCAACAACAAGCAGAACCAGTACAGCTTCATTGAGAGCGCGCAGAACAAGGGATACAACGTTCTTTTGCTTGACGGTCAACTGGATACCCCATTCATGAACATGCTCGAACAGAAATGGGAGAAAACACGCTTCAGCCGAGTTGACGCTGACACCATTGACAAACTCATTGTCAAGGACGAGCAGCATGAGCTTAAGCTATCCACGCAGGAGAAGAGCGACTTGGAGGAGGCGTTCCGCAGCCAAACCCCGAAGGAAGAGAAGACCAACTATACGGTTAGCGTTGAGGCCTTAGGCGAAAACGAGATGCCTGTCATCGTCACACAGAACGAGTGGATGCGCAGAATGAAAGAGATGAGCGCAGTTCAAGGAGGCCCAATGTCGTTCTATGGCGAGATGCCAGACACCTTCAATCTGGTAATCAACGCAGACCATCCTATTGTCGGTCGCATTGTGAGCGCCATGTCAGACAAGACAAAGGCCCAGATAGAGCCAATCATGGCTCAGATTGGCACATACGAGGCTCGCAAGGCAGAACTCAACAAGGCCAAAGAGGGCAAAAAAGAGGAGGAGGTTCCCCAAACTGAGAAAGACGAGATGGAGGCACTCGACAAGCAGATTGAAGGCGAGCGCAAGAAACGCACCGACCTGCTTGCCTCCTTTGCAAAGGACGAGAAATTGGTTAGCCAGCTCATTGACTTAGCCTTGCTCTCAAACAACATGCTCAAGGGGCAAAGCCTCACTAACTTCATCAAGCGCAGCGTCTCACTCATGTAAGATTGCCAAAGCTTCTTGATTTAGAATATAACTCCGCTCTCAAAGGTTGAATCTTTGAGAGCGGAGTCGTTTTTATACATGACTCATGGCAAGTGCCAAATTCCGTACAACATTCTGCTTTGTTCCGATTTTGTGTTGTACCTTTACAGCACTGAACGCAAAAGATTACTTACACATGATGAAACACAGTAGACTAATCATGCCGTTGATGGCAATAGGGGTTGCCATGTCGTCATGTACGCCCCAAAACCAAAGCATCAAAGAATCGCAATGCTGCGAAAAAGACACCTCGGCCAAACTGGACAAGGGAGCCATTGTCATTGACAACATCATGACACGCCGCAGCATACGCAAGTATAAACCGCAACCAGTTGGACGCGATACGATTGAGACAATCATCAGATGTGGAATTAACGCACCCAACGGCATGAATCGTCAACCTTGGGAGATACGCGTTGTGGACAGCCGCGAATACATAGACGGCATCACTGCCATATGCCGCGAAAAAGACGACCGGATTGGCAAAGACACGACAATAGTGACCATGTTCCGCAATGCATACACAGTGATTTTTGTCGGTGCGAAAAACAATGCGAGTCTCGACTGTGGCATTATGGGCGAGAACATTGTACTCGCAGCATGGGGTATGGGGCTTGGCACTTGTTTTCTCGGTGGGCCAATAGCTTTCATGAAAAACACACCGGAGTGCAAACCATATGTAGACAAACTCGACTTTTCAGAAGGGACAGAACTCATTTACGCCATTGCGGTAGGCTATCCAGACGAGAGTCCTGTCGCCAAACTTCGGGACGAAGACAAATGGAAGTTCGTAGATTAAAAAAAGAAGTGTGGAAAACTTTGCGGCAATAGATTTCGAGACAGCAAACTCACAAAGGTCAAGCATATGCAGCGTTGGCTTGGTTGTTGTCAGAAATGGCAAAGTAGCAGATCAGTTTTATAGCTTAGTCTACCCGGAACCAGATTATTTCAGCTTCTACAACACGGCGGTACATGGCCTTACAAGCCAAGACGTCAAAGATGCCCCACTATTTCCTGATGTCTGGCATCTTATTGAACCCCAAATCCAAGGGCTGCCATTGGTGGCACACAATGCCGCATTTGACAAAAGCTGCCTGAAATCGGCATTCTCCGTCTATATGATGGACTATCCAGACTACGAGTTCATGTGCACATTCAGGAAATCCAAGACCCTACTTGGCGACCTGTTGCCTAATTACCAACTACAAACAGTCGCAGCCTACTGCGGATACGACCTTTCACAACATCATCACGCATTAGCGGATGCCTATGCATGTGCAGCCATAGCGATAAAATTGCTGTAAATACATTTATCGCTGTGCGGTAAGACTTACTGAACACCAAACAAGCAGGAGGTAAACACGAAATTAAAGTGTCGTGTTTGCCTCCTGCTTTTATTTTTCCCAATAGCACAAATAACTATACGGACATCATCTTAGCCAATCTTAAGCCTCGAGACCAGCTTAATGACAACATAACCACCGCAGACCTGCAAAAGCAGCCCAGGGAAACCGACCCTCACATCTTGAACAGCCGATGCGAGACTACCCGTATAAACCCATTCAAAAAAAGTCCCTACAAATTGGTAACCGAACACAGCCAAAGCCACAAGAGGTAATGTAATCTTGCCAAATTGACGGGCTATAAGGCTCGCAGCTATTGCCAAGAAAGTTGACTTACATATAATTATCGGAAGCATGAATGCTGGCGGCATTCCGAAAAGCAAATTGTTCGCTAAAGGAGACAGCACAGCCGTCAAAAGCCCTACAACCGGCCCGTATACATATGAAGCAACAAGAGTAAAAAAGTAAATGGGCAGCCAGACCAAACCGCCACCAGGAATCAAGTGGCACAACTGCGGAAAGACTATATTCCCAACCACAAATACACCCGCAAACAGATAAGTTCGCACCTCACGAAATGAGAGGCTTCGCAAAACAGAAATACTGCTCATATTGACTGAAGAATTATAGTTTCAAAAATAAAAAAAAATGACCTCATGCAAAAAGCATAAAGTCATTTATATCTTAAAAAAGTGGGAGGTGAAGGATTCGAACCTACGAAGCCGAAGCAACAGATTTACAGTCTGCCCCATTTGACCGCTCTGGAAACCTCCCGATTGCGAGTGCAAATTTAGTACATCAACATTAAATATGCAATAGGCAATTGATATTTTTATTACTCCTCGGGCTTATATGGATGATGCTGCGTAAGAGTCGATTTTAAATATTCATTATCGAGATGAGTATAAATCTCAGTTGTCATGATGGATTCATGCCCCAACATCTCCTGGACAGCCCGAAGATTAGCTCCGCCGTCGACAAGATGAGTAGCAAAAGAGTGTCGCAACGTATGCGGACTGATAACCTTAGTTATACCAGCACTTGCCGCCGCCTCTTTTACTATGTTGAAAACCATCACACGGCTGAGTTTTTTCCCAAGACGGCTAATGAAAAGATAATCCTCATGGCCAGGGGACGGCACCGCCTCATTTCGATACTGTTCCAAATACTCTGAAATATTCTCCTTTGCCTTACCTCCTATGGGCACTAGCCTCTCCTTTTGCCCCTTGCCAAAAACAATTACGTAGCCCTCATCAAACCTTAAGTCAGAAAGCCGGAGCTCGGTCAATTCAGACACTCGCAAACCGCAACTATAAAGAGTCTCAATGATAGCCAGATTTCTGACACCTTCACACTTTGTTGTGTCAAATTGCGCCTCAAGAGCATTTATCTCATCAACAGACAATACTGTCGGAAGCTTTCGCCCCAATTTAGGAGCCTGTACAGATTCTGTTGGGTCTACGTTTAATTTCTCTGACAGGATAAGATTTTTATAGAAAGAGCGGACACCGCTAAGAATGCGGCTCTGTGTTCTAGGCGCAATACCCTCTTCCGCACCAAGCCACACAATGAAATCACGAAACGACTCGTAGGTAAGCTCTTCAGGTCCTGCAGGTACTCCGCCATCCTTAGACAAGAATGCTACAAGTTTTTGGATGTCCGTCACATAGGCCTTGACGGAGTTTGCTGTTAATCCCCTTTCGAGTCTTAAGTAAGCTTCAAAGTCCTCAATCTCGGACTCCCACTGCATAATGTCAAATGTTTGAATAGTGCGTAAAACAATAAAAAAGACGCCTACACCATATGGCATAAGCGTCTTTGTATGTAGATAAGTCTTACGAGAGAAGGCTTACTTCTTTGCGAAGAAATCCTTGACAGCCTCGTTGACTACCATCTCCTCAGCGAAGACGTAAGCGCCAGTTTTGGGCGACTTAACCATCTTGATGACCTTGGAGAAACCTTTGCCCTCACCTTTCTGGAGAGTTGCGACAGTTTTCTTTGCCATGGTTAGCTGTTATTATTTGATTTCACGATGAAGGGTGACCTTCTTAAGATATGGGTTATACTTCATGCGCTCTAAGCGGTCTGGAGTATTCTTGCGGTTCTTGGTTGTGATGTAACGAGACATACCAGGAACGCCACTTGCCTTCTGCTCAGTGCACTCGAGAATGACCTGAACGCGATTGCCCTTAGTTTTCTTTGCCATTGTCTCTCAATTATTTATTTATCCAAGTAACCCTTGGCCTCAGCACGGCGGAGAGCCGCTGAAATACCAATCTTATCAATGAGACGGAGACCAGCACTGGTAACCTTGATGGTGACCCACTTGTTCTCCTCGGGGATGAAGAACTTCTTCTTGGCGATATTCGGGAGGAACCTACGCTTGACCCTCCTTCGAGAATGGGAAACATTGTTTCCATTCTGATATTTAATGCCAGTTATTTGACAAACTTTAGACATTGCTCAATTAGTACTTTAGATACATTTTCAAAACACGATGCAAAGTAAGTGTATATTTTCCACTTAAGCAAATGTTTCCGATTGAAAATGCGTCATTATGATTCAAAAAAACACAAGACATGGCTTATTTGACTGTACGGACCTCAAAGATTCTTGGGGAGAGACGCCGTTCTGATTTAGCTGCGATTTTAACAGTGACAGTCTGTCCATCAACACCAGACAAAGGGAACTCAATCGTACGGAAGCCCTCTGCACCGGAAAGGAGCTCGACAGTCGAGTCGCCACACACGATAACCGCCTCACGGTCTACTGCTTGTTGGTATGAGACTGACAACTTTGTGGCTACACCCACCTTGAGAACATAAGAGAACCAGGAGTCTGTCTCGCGCCAATGCTTGCTATCCAAATCTCCCCCAGAGAACGAGGACCCTTGAGCGAAGCCATGGTCACTCTCTGGCTGTTGCTCTCCACAGACAACGACGTCGACAGTCTTAGATTCCAAAGCCTTACGCGCTTCATCCAAGATGCGCAACTGCTCCATTTTATTCTCGTAGGTCTCAGTAGAAAGTTTCCGGAAATAGACTTGATAACGATGCTCAGACAATTTGACAAAAGGCACAAGCTTAAGCGAAGCATATTTATCGGGACGGATACAATCGACAGACCATTGCCAAGTATCACCGTCACGCCTTATATGAGCTAACGGGTCATCATCAGCCACCAAAACAGGAACCTCACTCAAATCCATCTTAGGACCCATGGCAATATGGCCACCGCGGCTGTCATCCGCATATATTCCCAATTGATTTTCTTTTCCCAAATCAGCAGCGAGAACCATCGGGCCATAGAGGTAGGAATAATAATCGCTACCATCAGGGAGTGCTTTCACGGACAAGCACATCGGCATCGAGACAGACACGACGTCCTCAGCTCCCCATGTGCGTTTTATGGCTATGTAACCATCATCACCAGCCACTGTGTACTTTTCGCCGTTGATATTGACAAAAAAATCTGAGGACCACTCGGGTTTACGGATTTTCAAGGTCCATTGCCTTGGTTTGCGTGAACGGACCACAATCTGGGCACTTTCCTTCCAAGGGAAATCACCAGTTATCTCAACGTCGGTCTTATTTGCATCCCATTTCAACAAAGAGGGCAGGAAAGTATTGACATACAACTCGTCCTTGCCTTTATGCGAATAGACCATCTCTCCATAACGGCTATGATTTTCAATTCCCGAGCCGACGCAACACCAAAAACTCGTTTGTGGCTGAGAGTAAACACGATAATGGCCTGGTCGCATTGGCGTGAAATAGACAAAACCACCCTGGACTTCGTTGATTGACGAGAGAATGTGGTTAAGCATCGCCCTCTCGTAGAAATCGACATAACGAGAATCCGGAGCAGAGAGGAACAGCATCTTAGTGAGCCTCAACATATTGTATGTATTGCATGTCTCAGGTCCTTGTTCACTCTCAATCATAGAAGAGAAGTCGTCCGCCGGGTTGAAATGCTCCCTTACACTATTACCGCCTATAGTTACTGTTCTGTTATCAGTCACAGTATGCCAAAAGAAATCAGCAGCGTTGCGCCAATCTGAGTCATGGTCCACTTCGGCCACTTTGGCAATTCCGATAACCTTTGGGATTTGAGTATTTGCATGAATGCCATTAAGCTTATCCTCTTTTTGTTTGAGAGGGTCAAGGATATAGTTATGCGTCATACGACGAGCCATGGACAAGAAACGATGCTCTCCCGTTATCTCGTAGGCATCTGCCATAATTTCATTAAGCCCACCATATTCGCTCACAAGCATAGCCTGTATTTGCTCATCAGTTAGTTTGGCGGCATTAGTCTCAAACCAAGAGCACAGCTTTATGAAAACGATTTTTGCATCGTCACTTCCTCCAACACGGTATGCATCGCGGAGGCCCGCCATAATCTTGTGAATGTTATAAAGCGGAACCCATTTGCCATTTAGCGAAAAAGCGCCAGCATCTATTTTGCCCGAGAACACATCTGCCCACATGCTCTTGCCACCGACGACGCCACTCAAGTAGCCATCTGATGCTTGTATTTTAGACAGTTGCGAGACCATGTAATCCATACGCTCCTTTAGCCTTGCATCACCGGTTGCTGCATACATATAGGCAAGGGCTGAGAGGTAATGTCCACCAATGTGCCCGTCAAGCCCTGTGTTTTCCCAATTAGGATAGTTTTCAGCAAGAGGGGCTACTCCCGCCTCTTTATAATAAGGTGCGAGAAGGCGATCGGCATCAAGGCCTAAGATATAATCCTTGGCCAACATTTGTGCATGTAGAAATGTTGGCGAAGTGACCTTTACAGCGGATATAGGAAAGGCCTCTAAGTTTTCAGAGCCACCGTAAACCCGTGCGGAAGCCAGAATCGGTAGTGAGGCGGAAACAAATGCCGCCAAAAGAGTGGAGAGAATCTTTTTCATTATCAGAAGAGACTTGATTTGTTATTCTGTTTGTTCAGTTGTATGATCACCAGAAGATTGCGTTGCTGATTTCTCATCAGCTTTCTTGCGCCGACTATTCAGCTCATCCATATACCCGGCCGTGATTATGCCAGATGGCAAGGCGACAACAGCGACGCCGACTATAGCGGAGACCATACTGATAACTCGACCTATATTGGATACAGGATATATATCACCATAGCCCACCGTAGTGAGCGTACAAGCAGACCAATAGATGGCATCGAAAATGTTGCCAAACATCACTCGCCCACCATCAAGCTCGTTTTCATACTCAGCATTGAACATGATGAGAGCCGTGATAAAAATGTAAGAAAGCGCAAGTCCGACAACAGCCAAAAGCGTCCTACCCTCTTTACGCATGACAGAGGCGATTATCTGCAGCGGTTCATAATAACGAACAAGCCGCACGAAGCGCAAAATCTTAAGCAAACGGGAGAGACGGAACAACTTGAACGTTGGGCTGAGAAACCTGAGTACGGACGGAAGGATGGAGAGCAAATCAATTATCGCATTAATGGTAAATGGGTAGACAAGAAAGGCCTTCCACCCTTTATATTTACTGCGAAAGTCGGCTGTAAACCATCGTAGGATATAATCGACAACAAACCAGACGAAAGAGACATGCTCAAAAGTGACAAGGACAATGTCCTGCTGCTTAAACATAAGAGGAGCTATGCCCAAAGCGATGGCGACAATCATGGCAATGTCATAGACATAGGATACAATATCCTCACTGCCATTTACCGAAGGCTCGACTATTTGATTAAGCCTCTTGCGAAAATTATATAGGCTGCCCATTATGCGAATGCTGTAAAAAAATGATTTAAAGGTAAAAACCGCAGCCACACAAAAAACAAAAGTTATCGTGTGGCGGCGGTCTAAATTTTAATTTGATTTTGCATCGAAATAGATAGAAGGCTCAGGCTTGCGCGAGAAGGCATAAATGAGACTTGCGATGCCAATAAGTACCATTGGGACACTAAGCCATTGCCCCATGTTCATTGTCATGCCATCCTCAAAAGCCTCTTGATTTTCTTTGAAATGCTCGATGAACATACGGAAACCAAAGACGCAAACCATGAAAACTCCGAACAAAGCACCATGTCTGACAATCAGCCGCTTCTTCCAATAGAGGAATGAAAGAAGCCCAAACACGCAAAGGTAGAAAAGAGCCTCGTAAATCTGAGTCGGATGACGAGGAATGAGGGCCTGATCTGGATGGAGACGCAAGAAGCGGAACGCCCAAGGCACATCAGTGGGCATACCAACAATTTCCGAGTTCATCAGATTGCCCATGCGGATAAAAAATGCAGCCAATGCTATTGGAACGCAGACACAATCAAGAATCCATAGGACAGACCGATGACTAACCTTATAACTAAACCACAGTAGCGCAATCATAATTCCTATTGTCCCTCCATGACTTGCCAATCCGCCTTTCCATACCTGAAGAATTTCAAGCGGGTGCTGCGAATAATAATCCCAACCATAAAAAAGACAGTGACCAAGTCTTGAGCCTATTACGGTAGCGATTATAATTAAGAAAAAGACCTTATCCAGCATGCCTTCGGGCACCTTCTGATCCTTGAACATCTTGTCTGTAATTACATAGCCAAGCCAGAAGGCAATCGCAAAGAAAAGACTGTAATACCTAATCTCAATGCGCCCGAGGTGGAAGAGAACGGGATCAACACTCCAGTCTATAAAACATAAATCCATCATTCTTAGTTATTAATTTAAGCCACATTGGACATCAAACACAGACAAACCACCCCGCTCCGCATTAAAAAATGAGAGAGGGGTGGGTTTTACTGTCTAATATTTTGCCGACTAAAGCTCAAGGGCCTAATCAGGAAGTCCCTTGCCGCAGCAGTTCTTGTATTTCTTGCCACTACCACATGGGCATGGGTCATTACGACCAACCTTCTTGTCTGCCTTTACGGGCTGAGTGTGTTGCGACTGGCTTGGGGCATCAGGCATCTTAGATGGGCTAGAGACGACCTCCTCCTCTCGGCTTGCACGGAGTCGCTCAATCTCAAGCCTGCGCTTTGCGAGTTCAGCTTGCATTTCTCGGATTCGACGCTGCTGCATGGCCTCCTCCTCTTCGGGAGTACGCTGCTGGACCGGGATAGAGAGACGTGTAAGTGAAGCGATGATAGAGCTGTTGATGGACTCAATCATGCTCTTGAACAGATTGAACGACTCAAACTTATAGATGAGGAGCGGATCCTTCTGCTCATATGACGCGTTCTGCACTGACTTGCGCAGCTCATCGATTTGACGGAGGTGCTCACGCCAAGCGTCATCAATAGCCAAAAGCATAATGACCTTCTCGAACGACTTGATAATCTCTTTGCCGTTTGAGTTGTAAGCATTCTTGAGGTTGGTCGGGATTTGGAAAATCCGCTGACCATCTGTTATGGGGAACACAATGTTCTTGAACTTGTCACCCTGCTCCTCGAATACACGCTTCACTGCTGGCATTGCCTGCGCAATGATATGCTCACACCTTTGATTGAAGGCCTCGTAAGCTGCTTTGTAGAGTTGCTCCGCAAGTTCCCCAACCTTCTTCTTCTCGAAATCTTCCTGAGTGAAGGGGAGAGCGATGGCAAAATTCTTGAGGACGTCAAGCCTGAAGCCCTCAAAATCAGTCTCAGCCGTCTGCTTAGCGTCATCGAGAAGAGCATAGGCGGAGTCTTGCATCATGTTGATGATGTCGATATCCATACGCTCTCCATAAAGAGCGTGACGACGCCTGGTATAGATAACCTCACGCTGAGAGTTCATAACGTCATCATACTCAAGAAGCCTCTTTCGGATGCCGAAATTATTCTCCTCAACCTTACGCTGCGCCTTCTCGATGGCACGAGTCATCATAGGATGAGTAATGACCTCGCCCTCCTTCATTCCCATTCGATCAAGGAGCTTAATCATCTTCTCGCTCATTCCATTTATGCGCATGAGGTTATCCTCAAGCGACACGAAGAACTGAGAAGAACCCGGGTCACCTTGACGACCAGCACGTCCGCGCAACTGGCGATCAACACGACGGCTCTCATGACGTTCTGTACCAATGATGGCAAGACCGCCAGCAGCCTTGACCTCGTCAGAAAGTTTGATATCAGTACCACGACCTGCCATGTTGGTTGCGATGGTAACCGCACCCTTTTGACCCGCAAGTGCTACAATCTCAGCCTCCTTCTGATGGAGCTTTGCATTCAAGACGTTATGCTTGATGCCACGCATCTTGAGCATACGGCTTAGCAGCTCAGATATATCGACTGATGTGGTGCCGACGAGTACTGGGCGACCTTGCTCAGTGAGACTTACAATCTCCTCGATGACAGCGTTGAACTTCTCTTTCGTAGTCTTGTAGACCAGGTCGTCCTTATCTACACGCGCAATGGGGCGGTTGGTAGGAATGACAACCACGTCAAGCTTATAGATATTCCAGAACTCACCAGCCTCAGTCTCAGCAGTACCAGTCATACCAGACAGCTTGTGGTACATGCGGAAGTAGTTCTGAAGAGTAATGGTCGCATAGGTTTGGGTTGGAGCCTCAATCCTTACATTTTCCTTGGCCTCAAGTGCTTGATGCAGACCATCAGAATAGCGGCGGCCATCCATGATACGACCTGTCTGCTCATCGACAATGAGCACCTTGTTGTCCATCACGACATACTCCTTGTCCTTCTCGAAAAGAGTATAAGCCTTCAGGAGCTGGGTTATGGTGTGGACACGCTCACTCTTGATGGCGTAGTTCTGCATAAGCTCATTCTTCTTTGCGAGCTTATCCTCATCACTTATTTCAGCTCGCTCAATGTTGGCCATTTCAGTGCCGACATCAGGCAAAACAAAGAACTGAGGGTCGTCAGAGGCAGAAGTGAGAGCGTCAATACCCTTATCCGTCAACTCGATCGTATTATTCTTCTCGTCAATGACGAAGAAGAGCGGATCGGTGGCGATGGGCATGTTCTTGTTGTTCTCCTGCATATAATAGTTCTCTGTCTTGAGCATCTGCGCCTTAATGCCAGGCTCAGAGAGGAACTTAATGAGGGGACGGTTCTTAGGTAGACCCTTGTAGGCGCGGAACAGCGACAAAGTGCCCTCCTCGACAACCTTAGGGTCCTCACTCTTCATCATGCTCTTAGCGTCGGACAGTAACTTAGTCACGTAGGCTCGCTGAGCCTCGACAAGTTTCTCGACACGGGGCTTAAGAGCCTCAAACTGCTGATCCTGCTTTTTGGTGACAGGTCCAGAGATGATAAGTGGCGTACGAGCGTCATCAATAAGCACAGAGTCGACCTCATCGACAATGGCGTAGTTATGCTTACGCTGCACAAGTTCTTCTGGCTGGCTTGCTCCGTTGTCACGCAAATAGTCGAAACCGAACTCATTGTTTGTGCCGAAAGTGATATCAGCCGCATAAGCCTTACGGCGCTCAGGGGAATTAGGGCGATGCTTATCAATGCAATCGACACGGAGGCCATGGAACTGATAAAGCGGACCCATCCACTCGGAGTCACGGCGAGCGAGATAATCGTTCACAGTGACAACATGGACACCGCGTCCGGGGAGTGCATTGAGGAATACGGGCAGAGTTGCGACAAGAGTCTTACCCTCACCTGTGGCCATCTCGGCAATCTTACCTTGGTGAAGTACAACACCACCAATGAGCTGAACGTCATAGTGAACCATCTCCCACTTAATGGGTGAGCCACCGGCAAGCCATGTGTTCTTATATATTGCCTTATCACCCTCGATTGTTACGAAATCTTTCGTGAGTGCGAGTTCACGATCGTAGTCTGATGCAGTAACGACGACAGTCTCACTTTCAGCGAAACGGCGCGCCGTATCCTTCATAATGGCAAATGCCTCGGGGAGAATCTCATTAAGCTGCTCCTCGACCTTGCTGTCGACCTCTTTCTCGAGGTCATCAATTTTCTTGTAGTTTGCCTCTTTTACCTCAATGGCGCACTCTGGGGATTCGTTTTCGGCCTTGATAGACTCAATTTTATCAAGGTCATCCTTGATGGCAGCTTGAATCTTATCGCGAAGTGCTTGGGTGCGAGCACGCAACTCATCGTTGCTGAGGCTTGCGAGGGAAGGATAAACCTCCTTGATTTTGGACACGATTGGAGCAATCTCCTTCATGTCCTTCTCTGATTTGCTCCCGAAAATCATCGTCAGGAGCGAATTCAATATAGACATTTGTTACTTGAAGTTTTCTGAAATAAATACCTTGGGTTGGTTACGGCTACTCAAACAGACCGCAAAAAAACAATGTACTTGCCGCTTTTACAGTCAAGAACTTGTTATAAAAATATTATTAGCACCAAGGGCCTGCTCTCACAGGGCAAGACACCGCTATAAACTCAACATGAAGCACTTCACCTTGAGGTGCGGAATATAAGACGCCATCACAGTTTGCGAATGTTGGAGGTTCAGAGCCGACAAGCCCCGATGCCAGACTCTCCACACTTCCACTGTCGGTAAAAGCGACCCCGCTACTTTGGTGAATAGCCTCACAAGACCTCGCACCAAAGCAAAGCGAAGCGAGCCGACTTGACAAGGAAGTAAGAACAGACCTTAGACCGCCCCACCCTCGCCTTGACGCACGGACCGGCGACACCTCAGGCTGTGACGTGAATAACTTTGACAGTGAGTTTGATGAGGACAAGCGGCAGTGGGAGCCCTCAACCTCCTTAAGCAAGGCGACACGATATACATCAGGGCTCACAAGCCCTGCCCCGCAGAAAGAAATCAGCAGGGAGACGCTTAAAATGCGTATGTACACCTTATCCACTTTTATTTATAAATATCCTAAGCGCAAAAATAGGTAAAATAGGATTAACTTCCTCTTTTTTCGCCAACTAAAATAGGCAGTCGACTCATCTTGCGAGCCAACTGCCTATATGTTTACATATCCCTCAACTGCGGAGGGATTCTTTATTTACGGAAGAGGAAATGCTTGGTGATGGTCTCGTGGTTATAGACACACGCAATCGTCTCAGCAAACATATCGGCTACAGAAAGCACCTTAATCTTACTGCTCTGTTGCTTGAGTGGTATTGAGTCGGTGATTACGACCTCCTGAACAGCTGACTTCTCAATGTTATCATAGGCAGGGCCAGAGAGGACACCATGAGATGCGAAGACACGGACAGAAAGCGCACCCTGCTCCATCATCTTGTCCGCAGCCGCACAAATAGTGCCAGCTGTATCAATCATATCATCGAGGAGGATAACGTTCTTACCCTTAACATCGCCAATCACACGCATCTCACCAACGACATTCGGACGCGGACGATGCTTGTGGCAGATGACCATAGGAGCGTCGAAATACTTGGCATAGCTGTTGGCACGTTTTGAGCCGCCTGCGTCTGGTGAAGCCATTACCATATCAGAGAGACCGAGGCTCTCAATGTATGGGACGAAGATGGTGGATGAGTACAAGTGGTCAACAGGGATGTTGAAGAAGCCTTGAATCTGATCAGCATGGAGATCCATGGTGATAATGCGATCCACACCTGCTGCGGTCAACAAGTCAGCGACAAGCTTGGCTCCGATAGCGACACGCGGCTGATCCTTGCGATCCTGACGAGCAAATCCGAAATAAGGGATAACGGCGTTAATGCTTGCCGCAGAGGCGCGCTTAGCCGCATCGATCATCATGAGTAGCTCAAAAAGGTTGTCGGAAGGCTGGAACGTGCTCTGGATGAGGAAAACGTGCGAACCGCGGATGGTCTCATTGTACATCGTGGTGTACTCTCCGTCGGAGAACAGAAGCTTGTTTACCTTGCCAAGCTCCTGTCCAAAGGAGGCTGCGATTTTCTCGGCCAGATACTTGGTGGCTGTACCAGTGAAGATTTTGACAGATGATTGAGGTTGCATTTCTTCTATGCCTTGTTTATGTTTATATGCGTTCTACCGGCTGGGTTGCCAACCAAGTATCACACGGCAAAAATAGCAAAAGTCTTTTCTTGATGGCAACTTAAGAGGACAAATTAGGGCGATTTAAAATATTTTGCCTCATTCTTATACGCATTTACCACATTGCGGCTAAGGGTTATACTTGCTTCCTTGAAGAATTGACTGAGCGTCAGAGATGGCCATCAATTCCTCTGGCGTGACATCCGGATGACTTTTCATGTAACCTCTCACAATATTGTAGCCACAATAAAGTGCCGCACGGCCAGGGGAGTTGTTGCCGAAAAAGAAAGTGAATGGTGCGTCGTTGACAATTTTATTCCTGTCAAGCAAATCCGTGCTGTACAGTAATTTGCGCTCAACAAGGCATCCCCACATGTTTGACTCATTAGCCGCACACCACTTAACCTCATCTTTAGTCATGCCAAAGAGCGTAGCGTCATCAATAGAGGGTATGCAGCAATGCAAAGCATAGAGGACTTTGGCCTGATATATGATAGAGGTCAGTACATCTTGCTTTCCTGAAGCCTCTGGCATTGTGGACAAAATCCATGCTTTAACGAGATCAGGGACAATGAAATCAACACTTCGATTCTTCCTTGCGTAAACTGGAAAATCGAGCCATTCATAGAATCTGCAGTCAGAGCCGAGGTATCTCTCTATGGCGAAAGACACATATGCAGAATCTACGAGTATTCCGCTGTTAAAGAACGAAAAATGGCAGAAGACATCCTCCGGGATTGGACGTTGAGGGAACAAGACTCCGAAACAACTGAATGCATCTGAAATGTCCGCATCAAGGTCGAGTTTTCCATAGACGCTGTCACAAGCCGCCATCACCTCAGCATTTTCAGGCTGCGAGAGAAAACACCCGAGCAACGAGTCAGCCAAGACAGAGCCAGGCTCACCTATTCTCAACTCATACTTGCAGAAGTCAGAGTAAAAAGCGCCATACTTGCCATACAGGTCTTTGCTCAGTTCGGATGGAGACACCGCCCCACCCTCCATCATGTCCTTATAGAAAGGCTTTACTTGTAAGCGCACCTCGTGGGCACTAACGTCAGGATGACGGAACTCTCCAGAGCACCCCGACAAAAGCATCGAGGCGGCAAGCAGCAATAAAGAAACAGCCCTCATTAACCTCATTCTTCAATTGTTACACTCATGGAGACATCCGACAAAGGCCTGTCGCGCCCATCAGTCTCCACTTGTTGGATTTTGTCCACCACATCGAGGCCCACAACGACATCACCGAATACAGTATACTGATTATCAAGGAATGGAGTGCCACCAAGGCTCTTGTATGCCTCCCTTTGCTCCGTGGTAAACGAAGGCAAACCCATCTCCTTACTCCGCTTATGCGTCAGTTCGACAAGTTCATCTTGCAAAGACTGAAGTCCGGCTCGGTCACGGTTGCGTCGGAAATTCATGATTTCGTCATGATGCTCTTTGGCAAGAGAATTGAAAATCTCCACCTCTTGCTGGTTGGCCATTTGCTTCTCCATCTGCCTGAGCTGAGAGTCATTCATTTGTGTTCCCCAAACGATATAGAATTGGCTTCCACTACTTTCGCGCGTAGGATTCATCTCATCAGAAAGCCTTGCCGCACTCAAAGCACCACGTTTATGAAAATACTTCGGGTAGACGAACTCAGCGGGGACTGTATATCCAGGGCCGCCAGTGCCAAGAGCCTGACCAGCCTGGGCTCCTTTGCTGTCAGGATCGCCACCTTGAATCATGAAATCCTTCATGACACGGTGGAAAAGAGTCCCATCATAAAATCCCTCCTTTGCGAGCTTAACAAAATTGTCGCGATGCATAGGCGTCTCATCATAAAGGCGCACAACAATATCACCGAACGTAGTTTTTATCCTTGCTTTCATAAACTTGTTACTGTTTCCGCGAATTTAACCACAAAAAATTCCCGACAGCCATTAAAAAGCCATCGGGAACATGATTATTTGCGACAAGAAGATTCCAGTTCAGTAAGAATCCTCATTGCCTCCTCATTTGTATCGCCACAAAAAAGCCTCTCAGCCTTAAAGCCACCGCACACTCTCGGCCGTTCTGGACTCCCAAATATTGCGCAAAGATTATCTTTTGTCAAATTTGCGCACCGGACACCACCCGGCTTACCATTTGGGTGACCAGGGATGGGAGAGCTGATTGATATGCATATGCAGCAGGCCCCGCATCCAATGCGGCATTCAAAAAAATCATCGGCGACAGGGACATTACTCATGTGACTCACTTTAAAGAGTGCTAAAGAGCGCTTCCGCCGCTGCAATATACTTGTCAGCGTTGTTTGATTTTTTTATAGCCTTCAGCTCACGATGATGAGCGTCTGAGTCTTGGCAAAAATATTCCCAATAGGGTTTCATGTGCTCCGCAACTTGTCGCGGCTCCGTCATTCGAGACTGGGCATCCATCAACATCTGGTCATGAAGCGCCTTCAATGACTTCTTTTCATCCACAGGCTCAAGACCGCGAAGCTTACGACCGAGGCTCATATCGGCTAAGAGCCCGCGGCCGACCATCACGCCTTTAAGTTCGGGAAATTCAGATACGAGGCGCTCTATGTCGCCTACAGTACGCAAGTCGCCATTATAGATGACCGGATGAGAGCATGCCGAATAGATTTCCGCAAATGCATCACGGTTACACTCGCCTTTATATTGCTGTTTTGCGATTCGTGCGTGAACGGTGACGTGGCGAAGAGCAGAGTCGTTAATCATACCAATTACATCTTTCCACTGGTCAGGGCGGTCATAGCCAAGACGCATCTTGAGACTGAACTCGACATCGGGCATTTCTGACATTCCTTTAAGGACGTCGGCCAACTTCTCAGGATTATTCAAAAGTGCCGCACCCCGATTATGAGACATAATAGGAGGGAAAGGGCATCCGACATTAACATCAACCCTTTTGAACCCCTTACTCAGAACTGGCTCGCAGAGTCGTTTAACCTCATCGGCTGTGCCAGGAAGAATTTGCGGAACAAGATTGGGTAGACAATCATCAGCCAAATCTCTCAAATCCTTCTTTCGAAACAAGCCACGCTCAATCCGCAAGAATGGCGTGTAATAAAAATCGACTCCCGAAAAAAGACTTGCGTGAAGACGACGGAAAGAGACATCAGTCAGCCCCTGAAGCGGGGCGAAATGAATCTCATATTTAGCATCAAGCGACATAATTATTCAAAATCAGGCCATTATCCGACTCCCAGCATAAGGGGAACCGAGGTTGACTGTTAGTAATATAAAAATAAAGGGCGGGGTCTACGTGACCTCGCCCAAAAGATGTGCCCAAGACAGGACTCGAACCTGCACCTCATTGCTGAGACTAGTCCCTGAAACTAGCGCGTCTACCGATTCCGCCACTTGGGCTTGAACACGGGTGCAAAATTAAGGCATTTTCCCGATTAATCAAGTGGTCAGCCACATTTTTATAAAAAAAACTCACCGACCGCCTATCAATCCTCCTCAGACCACCCAGTTAACGGTTTTTGCGCCCCAACAGAGCGAGAACACCATTAACGAAAGTCAACGGGTGAACTGGATTACCCGGGACATAGAGGTCAACGTGCAAGCCATCAAGGACTGAACGCCTAAGCGCCGCAGACCCTGCGAAAATGCCACCCGAAATTGCATCAGTACCTGCCAAGATAAGAATCTTCGGCTCAGGTACCGCGTTATACGCCTCAAGGAAAGGCTCAGCCATATTCTCTGAGACAGGACCTGTGAGAACAATGCCATCCGCATGGCGTGGAGAGGCCACGAAATCAATGCCAAAGCGGCCTATGTCAAAATTAACATTTCCCGTTGCATTAAGCTCCATCTCGCAACTACCGTCACCACCTGCCGAGACCTCTCTTAGTTTAAGTGAACGGCCAAAAAGGCGACGCACCTCAGAACGAATTTTGTCTGGTTCAACCAGTACCGGCTGTGGCGCCCCCGCCTTCACTATTAATGCGTCACGACTGTTAGTGGCGATGTGGTAGTCCTTTGTAAACTTAATCTTGTCCGGAGCCGCGAACATACATTCACCACAAAAAGTGCAACGACCTAAGTCAATAGAGAAAGGCGAACGCGCAATGGCATCCGTGGGGCATAAGTCAACGAGGGCATCCTCATCAACAGCCGCATCTGAGATTTCGGGACGACCGCGGAATACACCCGGCACATCCGTAGTTGTCACATCCGTGATATATTGCTTGCCCTGATGGAGCCAAATCTTGAAAGAATCGAACATTGAAAGCAGAAGCTAAATAAAGAGACACACCGCAAATGGACTACAAATCATGGCCGCAATAGCTCAGATCGAAACTCTTATTGCAAATGGGGAAATCGGAAATCCCGTTACCACGCACAGCCATAGCAAGTCCCATCCAATTATGGACAGACGGGTCTACAACCTTATAGGCGGATAATCTTCCTGAAGAATCCGTTTGAGCCACGTGGACACAGACGCCGCGCCACCCCTCAACGGCAGACAGACACATCTTGCCAGGTTGCAGAGATGAGATTTGAGTCCTCGTCCGCAAATCAGAGACTGGCCGCGATGCTATTAGTCGTCGAATATTGTCAATTGACTGCAGAACCTCCTCGTAACGCACCTTGGCGCGCGCATAGACGTCGCCCGACTGCTTAACAACAGGCTCAAGAGCCATCTTGCCGTAAAGCAGATAAGGATGAGAGGCACGAACATCCCTTGCAAGACCAGAAGCCTTTGCTGCCATTCCTTCAAGACCAAGCCTCAGCGCCAGTTCGGAGCCGACAACGCCAGTACGCTCGATTCGCGACAACACGGAAGGCAAGTCAAACATCTGAGCAGCCATCTCGCGGAAATCAGGCTCAAAAGCCTCAACCGTCTTAAGCCATTCATCCGCCAATTGCCCCGTAAAAGCGAAATTAGTATACCCGGGCCTGACGAGGCTTTTAGCGAAACGGCTTCCGCTCCATTTTTGAAAGAAATTGATCATGGGGGTGCGCAATCGGCCGAAAACCGCGTTTCCCAACTGATAGGCTATGTCAGTGCAGATGGCGGACAAGTCGCCAGTGTGGACGGCAATGCGCTCATGCTCAAGGGCAATCGTCCGATCATAAGCCAACAACGGGTCAACATCAACTCCAGCCAAAGACTCATAGAGAAGAGCGAACGCCGTGGCATGGCCGACAACTGTGTCACCTGCTATATTTTCAGCAACCGTTGCGCGCTGGAGCAGTTTCTCCTTGGCCAACATCACACTTTCCACACCGCGGTGCTGCCACCCGAGTTGAATTTCAAGGTGATGAATCTTTTCGCCCTCACAAATAAAACGGAAATGCCCTGGCTCAATGATGCCAGCATGGATTGGACCAACGCCTACACGATGGAACTCCTCACTCTCAATATTAAAGAAAGGGTAATCATAGATGTCACCGCCCGCCTTTCTATCATGACTGAACCGCAAAGGCTTGAGCCATGGATGATTCGTGAAGCCTAAGCCTGTCGACTCGTGAATCTCACGCTCAAAGGCATGAAGCTCTGGGCGCTCCGCAGTCATAGACATAAGCTCGTCACCCTCATTCACTTTAGAAGCATAGACCTCAATAGACTTAGCCTCGTCATCAGCGATGAAAGCGTAGAGAGCAAAAATGCCTTTACCAATCGGTTGGGCAAAATAGGCTAAGCAGTGAATTGACGGAGCGCCGAGGCGCGACAGTACAATTGAATAGAAATCAGGATAGTCCAGCACCTCCACACTCTCGGTGTCGAAGGCCTGACCGTTTTGGATAATCATTACCGCCGGAAAATCAGTGATTGCAAACCTTAGACTTATCTACAGTAAATCCTGCGGCATCCGCTGGCATGAACTTGCCTTTAGCCTCAAGAAAATCAACAAGCTCGGACGCTGTCATACCCTCTGCGGAGCAGGTGTAAAAACGCTCGTCGGGACCGAACTTAGAGATTATGGCCTCAACGAGTTCCTGTCGGCCAGCATAACTATTACCCTCCATCATCTGGAGCACTTCATGACCGTGTATCATTGTAATGGGAATTATGTAATTTCGCAAAATTAAAAAAGTCGCTCAATAGAAAACTACTGAGCGACTAAAACTTGTTGGCGGTGAGGACGAGGCTCGAACTCGCGACCCCATGCGTGACAGGCATGTATTCTAACCAACTGAACTACCCCACCAATGTAAGACCTCAGCAGTAAGTTTTCAATATGTCTTGCTTTCAAGTTTCTGAGTATTGCCCTTGTTGAGAGCCTCTCTTGTTCCCGATTGCGAGTGCAAAGTTATAGCATTTTTCTTTCCCCGCAATACCCCACGGCGTTTTTTTTCGAGAAAAATCTCATTTTTATTCTCAATTCCACGCTTACCACTTGTAATACAAGATTTTACACAAACAATATTTTTTGAGTGATTTTAGGCGCATGAAAGACGCAAGGATGCAGCCTCACCCTAAAACTGCGCATATGGAGTGAATAACCTCTCAACAAGGACCAGCCACACACATTGCAAAAAGCGACAAAGCCATGTTGGCACAATAAGGGGCAATTGTAAAAGATAGGCGAAAAAAAATATTTACTTTCGCGTTATATTCTTTATTTATAGTGTACACGTAAGAACACATCTTACTCACATTGATGGACAACCTGATATTCTTAGACAAAGAGTTGACACTCTACCTGAACGGGCTCAACAATCCCGTTTGGGACATATTTTTCTATGCCGTCACGTCAAAATGGCTGTGGCTCCCGCTTTATGCGGCACTGCTATGGATGATATTCCGTCGCCAGGGTGGGCGTGGGCTCATGACAATCATAGTAATTGGAGTTCTCATACTCATGGCAGACCAGCTGACGAGCGGACTCATGAAACCTCTTTTTGAGAGACTACGCCCAAGCCATGACGGAGTGATGCAATATTTAGTCCACACCATCAACGGGTACAGAGGCGGCCTCTATGGCTTTGCGTCATCCCACGCCGCCAATACATTCGCCCTCGCCACATTCATTATACTTGTTGTCAGACGTTGGTCGCTTTCCATTGTCATGGTAGCATGGGCATTGCTCAACAGTTATGGCAGGGTGTATCAGGGAGTGCATTTTGTCGGCGACATCCTGGTCGGCGCAGTGATTGGAATTATATTGGGTCGCCTTATCTATGAGGCATACCTTCATATAGTGCTCCATTTCTTCGTCATTAAGCACCATAACAAGTGGACACTTAAGAGTGGCTTGTCAGAGACATTCGGCAGACGAGAGCCACATATTGTCGCATACACCTTTTGGCTGACTGTAGTGTTCTCCGCCATATTCATTCTTTTGTTCAGAAGCTTTTATGGAATTGCTTGTTGACCCGGCTTTTACCCCTGGAGCTATTTTGTGTCCCGAAGAGAGCCAACACTGCGTTAAAGTGATGCGCCACAGGGAGGGGGACAAGATTGTCGTAACTGACGGTAAAGGGATGCGATATGACTGTACGTTGATACGGGCTGACTCACGCGGGTGCGAAGTTTCAGTAGACAAGTCGACTGAGGTGCCCGACCGCCCATATCGGCTTCGCTTAGCAGTGGCACCGACAAAGAACATAGACAGGTTCGAGTGGTTTGTGGAGAAAGCAGTTGAGATTGGAGTGACACACATCACACCGATTGAGACAGAGAACTCAGAGCGCACGAGGGTCAGGATAGACAGATTGGAGCGGATTATCACGGCGGCAGCCAAACAGTCATTGAAATACCACCTGCCTGTAATTGACGAGATAACCCCCATCGGCAAGCTATTAGAGGGCGACACGTCAGAGCAAAAGTTTATATTGCACTGCGCAGACACTCCTAAACCACACTTAATGAACGCCTGTCAAGCCCAAAGGGATACACTCGTGCTGATAGGCCCAGAGGGCGACTTCTCGCCCAAAGAGGTTTTGAAGGCGCTGGAGATGGGGTACAAAGAGTGTACACTTGGGCCAGAAAGGTTGCGCACAGAGACAGCGGCAGTTGTCGCAACAAACATAGTCGTATTGCGTAACCAATTGTAAAACACAAAAAACTGAAGAGAATGGCATTTTTCGGACTTTTCGGCAAAAAAGAGGAAAAAGAGACAAAAGAGGGGCTCGACAAGGGTCTTGCGCGCACTAAAGAGAGTTGGTTCAAGAAACTGAGCCGCCTCTTGACAAGCAAGCGCAAGGTGGATGACGACGTTCTCGACGAGTTGGAGGAGATCCTAATCACGTCGGACGTTGGCGTCGACACGACCATGAAAATCATAGACCGCATCCAGCAACGCGTAAAGAGAGACTCCTACAACGGCTCGGACGAGCTTGACAAAATATTGCGAGAGGAGATTGGAAGCCTTTTAGACGAGAACGACAACGGCAAAGAAAAAGCGGAAGTCACATCTCATGAAAATGGCGACCCATATGTGATAATGGTTGTCGGAGTCAATGGTGTGGGCAAGACTACAACCATTGGTAAGCTTGCCCACAGATTTAAGAAGGCTGGTAAAAAAGTCATTTTAGGAGCGGCCGACACGTTCCGTGCGGCGGCCATTGAGCAGCTGGAAGTCTGGGCCAAGCGCGTGGACGTTCCTATCATCAAACAACAAATGGGTTCAGACCCTGCCTCTGTGGCGTTTGACACCTTATCATCGGCCAAGGCACATGGAGCGGATGTCGTCATAATAGACACTGCAGGTCGCTTGCATAACAACATCGGCCTGATGAACGAGCTGTCAAAGATAAAAAACGTCATGAAAAAGATAGCGCCATCCGCACCCGACGAGGTGTTGCTGGTGCTGGATGGCTCAACAGGGCAAAATGCGTTTGAGCAAGCAAAACAATTCACCAAAGCCACAGACGTATCAGCACTCGCAATAACGAAGCTCGATGGGACAGCAAAAGGCGGAGTGGTGATAGGCGTGTCAGACCAATTCAGCATCCCCGTCAAGTACATAGGTGTGGGAGAGGGGATTGACGACATTCAGATTTTTGACAAGAAGTCTTTTGTCGAGTCACTTTTCAGGGAGTAGAACATCCCACAAGTGGTAAAACCAACAGACAATAGACCAGAAAAGACCAGAACGACAGAGAGATGAAAATAGTAGACGTCATTTCACTCGGATGCTCTAAAAACCTTGTGGACAGCGAGCGCCTCATGGCACAGTTGCGAGCTAACAACATAAGCGTAGAGCACGACCCCGCTAACCCGCGAGGTGAGGTGGCTATAATCAACACATGTGGATTTATAGGAGACGCCAAAGAGGAGAGCATCAACACGATACTTCAGTTTGCGGAGGCTAAGCAACAAGGCAAACTAAAGAGGCTTTACGTGATGGGTTGCCTCAGTGAGCGTTACCGCGAAGAGCTGTCGGAACAGATTCCGGAGGTTGACAAATTCTACGGCAAATTTGACTGGAAAGGACTTGTGGCAGAGCTTGGCGCAACTTACAGGCGCGACCTTATGAATGAGCGTAGCCTGACCACACCAGGCCATTACGCATACCTGAAAATCTCAGAGGGTTGTAACAGAATGTGCAGTTACTGCGCCATCCCCCTTATTACCGGGCCTCACACGAGCAGGCCGATGGAAGAGATTGTGACTGAGGTTGAGAACCTCGCAAAATCTGGCGTAAAGGAGATACAGGTTATAGCTCAGGACCTGTCATCGTATGGCACAGACCTATATAAGCAAAACAAATTAGCTGAACTCATCACAAAGATTTCTGAGGTAGAGGGCATCGAATGGATTAGGCTTCACTATGCCTATCCCGCAGGGTTTCCACATGACATACTTGACGTCATGGCAAACAACCCGAAAGTCTGCAAATACTTAGATCTCGCATTGCAACACGCGTCCGACCATATGCTCGGGCTGATGCGCAGACGCATAACCAAGGAGCAGACAATCGCCCTGCTTGACGAGATCAGGTCAAAAGTCCCTGGCATACACATCCGCACAACAATGATAACCGGACATCCCGGCGAGACGGAAGAGGATATTGCCGAAATGGAAGAGTTCGTGAGAAGCCAAAAATTCGAGAGGCTTGGCGTTTTCCCCTACTCGCACGAGGATGACACATATGCGTTTAAGCATTATAAGGATGACATTCCGGAAGAAGTCAAGCAAGAGCGCGCTGATAGAATCATGGCCATTCAGGAAGCTATAAGCGCAGAGGTAAACCAAGGTAAAATTGGCAAGACGCTGCTCGTTATGGTGGACAGAAAAGAAGGCGACCACTTTGTCGGCCGCACGGAATTCGATTCTCCAGAGGTTGACCCAGAGGTCGTGATATACGGTGATGCTAAAATAGGAGAGTTAACCAACGTCAAAATAACAGGCGCAGAGGACTACGACCTGATTGGAGAAGTGGAGGCGTAAGATGGCAAAACAACAAGATTGGAAAGACAGACTTGGCGTTGTGTTCTCCACCAACGCCAACTTTGAGTATACCCATGATGAAGAGCCGGAAGAGGACACCCTACCGCCACAGCAACAAAACCTCCACGTCATGCTTGACAAAAAGCAGCGTAATGGTAAAAAGGTCACGTTGGTGAGCGGCTTCGTGGGACGAGAGGACGACTTGAAGGAGCTGGGGAAAAAGCTGAAAAGTTCATGCGGAGTTGGCGGATCAAGTAAAGACGGGGAGGTCTTAATACAAGGAGATTTCCGAGATAAAGTCGCCCAGATACTCACAGATAGCGGATATAAAGTAAAACTACACAAGTAAAAGAGCATACTGATGCTACCTTTGGCAGAAAGGATGCGTCCGACGACGCTGGAGGATTACGTAGGTCAGAGCCATCTGATTGGCCCAGGGGCCATATTGCGCAGGATGATAGACCATGGCAACATATCGTCTATCATCTTGTGGGGACCGCCAGGTGTTGGAAAGACAACATTGGCTAAAATCATATCTCACAAGCTTGAACGCCCATTTTACACCCTGTCAGCGATAAGTTCGGGAGTGAAAGACGTGCGCGACGTTATAGAGAAAGCCAAGCAGGGGCGTTTTTTCAACCCGTCAGCGCCACTACTCTTTATTGACGAGATTCACCGTTTCAGCAAGAGTCAACAGGACTCTCTGCTGTCTGCAGTCGAGGAGGGCGTCGTAGTGCTTATCGGGGCAACAACCGAAAATCCATCGTTTGAGGTTATATCGCCATTGTTGAGCAGATGTCAAGTGTATGTTCTTAAATCGTTGGAGCAGGCCGACCTCATGGCACTGTATGACAGAGCCATACATACAGACGAAGTTCTGAAGAGCCTGAAATTCAACATGGTTGAGGACAATGCCTTAATTCGTTTCTCTGGTGGCGACGCTCGCAAATTCCTTAATATATTGGAGCTTGTCGTCAATTCACAAGAAGGGAGCGAGACCATCATTGTGGATGACAAGCATGTGGTGGACATACTTCAACAGACATCAGCGACTTATGACAAACAAGGCGAGATGCACTATGACATCATATCAGCCTTCATAAAGTCGATACGCGGCTCAGACCCAGACGCCGCCATTTATTGGTTGGCAAGGATGATAGAGGGTGGCGAGGACCCCAAATTCATCGCTCGGCGTCTAATAATATCAGCCGCTGAAGACATAGGACTCGCCAACCCCAATGCGCTGTTGATGGCCAATCAGGCCTTTGACGCAGTGAATAAGATAGGTTGGCCAGAAGGGCGTATAATCTTGGCAGAGGCTACTGTCTATTTAGCAACATCGGCAAAGAGTAACGCCTCATATAACGCTATCAATCAGGCCCTATCGTGTGTAAAACAGACTGGCGACCTGCCAGTTCCACTGCATTTGCGAAACGCCCCAACAAAGTTGATGAAACAACTGAATTACGGGAGCGACTACAAGTATGCACACGACTACCCAGGGCATTTTGTGGAGCAACAATACATGCCAGACGCATTGTCTACAAAGCGATTCTATTTCGAGCAGGACAACCCGTCCGAAGCTAAAATCGCAGAACGCATGCGAATTTTATGGTCAGGCAAGAAAGGGTGAATTGAGCTCACCCCCAAGAACAAAAGAACAACAAAACGATGTCAAACAATTTGCGCGGCTACATGTATGCCGCGTTGTCATCCGCAAGTTACGGAGTGAATGCGTTTGCCGTGCTGCTATACGCATGCGGACTAACAACAAACTCAGTACTTTTTTATAGGTATTTTTTCGCCAGCCTGATAATGGCGTGCATCCTCTTAGTAAAGAGAGAGAGTTTTAAGCTGACACTTAAAGAGTTAGGATTAATCTGTCCTATGGGCATGCTGTTTGCGTACTCGTCATGGTCACTGTTTGAGGCGTACAAATATATGGGAGTGTCGCTATCCGCCACTGTATTGTTCGTGTATCCGGCCATGGTGGCAATGCTAATGTGGGCTTTTTTCCGCGAGAAGCCGGGTAAAGTGACACTATTTGCAATTCCCATTGTATTCTTAGGCATCGTCCTGCTTGACTGGGAAGGAATAATGAGCGGTACGTCTTCTTTAATAGGCATGCTGATAGTCCTGTCATCATCACTCAGTTACGCCGTGTATATGGTCGTAGTGCAAAAAAGCCGCCTAAGCGAAATGCCGTCATCGAAACTCAGCTTCTACTCTCTTCTTTTCGGCTTCTTGTACTATATCCTAATGACCAAATTTGGAACAGAGGTACAACCACTCGAAACACCAATAGAATGGGCTGTCGTGTTAGCCTTGGCCATGTTCCCATCACTGATATCCGTATCATCAATGGCAGTTGCCATAAAACTCGTAGGCTCAACAGCCACAGCGGTGCTTGGAGCGTTTGAGCCGATTGCGTCAGTCTTAATTGGCGTATGCCTCTACGGAGAGCGCCCTGCTGCATTGTCATGGGTAGGCATGGTAGTTATATTGCTATCAGTTACCGCAGTCGTGGCACAGAACAGGATAGTGAGAATAGGCGGCAAATTCATCGGATACGTTAAAAAGCATATACATAAGGCGCATGCGCAAAAACATGTTCCGAGAGAATGAAAAATAGAAACAGATGAAACGAGAAGAATTGATGGGGCATGGCGCCATATTCGGAGCCAACTTTCTCTGGGGCGTAATGTCGCCCATCACAAAACTTGTATTTGCAGGTGGAATAATCACGCCACTCATCCTTGTTGGTCTAAGAATGGGCGGTGCGGCAATATTATTCTGGCTATTCGCACTTATTACAGGCTATGAAAAAGTAGCAAAAAGAGATATACTTCTCTTTTTCGTGGCGAGCCTACTTGGAGTTATCTGCAATCAGGGTGTATACACCATAGGATTAAGCATGACCAGCCCAGTCGACGCATCTGTAATCTCCACCAGCACGCCCATATTCACCATGGTCATAGCCGCACTTTATCTGCGCGAACCAATGACAGCCAAGAAAGTTGGCGGAGTCCTGCTCGGAGCGGTAGGCGCGGTCATGCTCGTGTTGAGCGGAGTGGAGAACGGCGTAGGACTTGGCGGAAGCGCATTAGGCAACGGTCTGTGCATCTTTGCCGAATTGTGCTTTGCCAGCTACTTGGTTTTCTTTAAGGCCTTGATTAGCCGCTACTCACCCATGACAGTAATGCGATGGATGTTCACATGGTCAACATTAATCGCATTACCGTTCACCTGGAACGACATAACATCCGTTGACTACGCATCACTTGATATTCCGACATTGGCAGGCTTGGTCTATATTGTGGTTGTTGCGACATTTGTTTGCTACTTTCTCTCCCCCATCGGACAGAAACACCTTCGCCCGACTGTGGTCAGCATGTATTTTTATGTCCAGCCGGTCGTTGCGACCGTACTTGCAACAATATTGGGCTCAGCAGGCACATTCGGCATTGTGAAAATCATATCGGTTGCCATGATATTCACAGGCGTGTTCCTCGTGATGAACAGCAAGAGCAGGGCCGACGTGGAAAAGGAAGCCAAGTGAAAAATATGTCACTGGACCGAGAAACATTTTAGTGACATTTGCGTATATTTGTCATAGTTAACTTTCTCATCCAGAACTATGGCATACAAGATTATCGACATTGAGGGCATAGGCCCTGTATACGCAGAAAAGCTTGAGGCGATTGGCGTGAAGACGACAGATGACTTGCTGGAACGCGGAAAGACTCCGACTGGCCGCAAGAAATTGGCTGAGGAGACTGGGATTTCCGGCAAACTCATCCTGACATGGGTTAACCACTCAGACCTTTTCCGCATCAAGGGAGTTGCAGGTCAGTTTGCAGAGCTCTTGGAGGCTGCTGGTGTTGACACAGTTAAAGAGTTCCGTCATCGTGTGGCAGCTAACTTGAAAGCGAAGATGGACGAGGTCAATGCGCAAAAGAATTTGTGCAACAGGGTCCCGTCCGAGAGCGAGATTGAGAAAATGATAGAGCAAGCCAAGGAGCTTGAACCTATTGTGACATATTAGAGCAAACAGGCAAGCTGCTCTTCACGACACAAGGGGTCGCGCCGACCGTCATTGAACACGGGAGAGCGTGACCCCATTTTGTTTATCATACGACACATTGAATCAAAACTAACGATAAGCTATGGTAAAAGTTCGTCCATTCAAAGGTTTACGCCCACCTAAAGATCTTGTGGAGCGAGTGTCATGCCTCCCATATGACGTAATGAACACGCAAGAGGCGGCTCAAATGTCAAGAGGAGACGAAGTTAGCCTGTTGAACATAACAAGGGCTGAGATTTGCTGCCCCGAAGGAACGGACGTGCACTCAGACACAGTATACGCCAAGGCTTTAGAGAACTTCACGAAAGCGCAGAATAACAACTGGCTGAAGCAAGATGCACACCCATGCTATTACGTGTATGAGCAGGTCATGAATGGCCGCCATCAGACAGGAATTGTGGGAGCGGCGTCATGCTCAGACTACAAAAACGGCCTGATAAAAAAGCACGAATTAACCCGTCCTGACAAGGAAGAAGACCGCATGGTGCTTACTCGTAAGTTGCATGCCAACATAGAACCTGTTTTCTTAGCCTATAAGGCTGTACCGGAAATAGACAAAATAGTGGCAGAGGTAATGGCAGGGCCAGCGGAGTATGACTTTGTGTCGGAAGACGGGATTGCGCACAGACTGTGGGTTATCTCAGACCCACAAAACGTAAAAGAGATAGAGCGTCTGTTCGCAACCAAAGTAGAGGCGACCTATGTTGCCGACGGGCATCACAGGACGGCGGCGGCAGGCCGGATTGGAGAAGAGTTTGCCCAAAAGAACCCGAATCACACAGGCGAAGAGAACTATAACTTCTTCATGGCCGTCATATTCCCAGACAGCCAATTGAGCATAATGGACTACAACCGAGTCGTGAAAGACTTGAACGGCATGACAAAAGATGAGTTTTTGGAAAGGCTCAGCAAAGTGATGTCAGTAGAGAAAACCGGCAAGGATGAATATAAGCCATGTAAGTTACATGAGTTCTCAATGTATCTTGACGGGGACTGGTATAAGCTGACGGCAAAACAAGGGACATATAATGACAATGACCCCATTGGCATCCTGGATGTCAGCGTCTTGACAGACAACGTCTTGAAACCGATATTAGGCATAGAGGATATGCGAAGGTCGCAGCGCATTGATTTTATAGGCGGCATAAGGGGACTCGGCTCACTAAAGCAGAGAGTAGACTCTGGCGAAGCAGCTGTTGCGTTCGCCCTCTACCCGGTATCGATGAAACAGTTGATCGACATTGCAGACACGGGCAACATAATGCCGCCAAAAACCACGTGGTTTGAGCCCAAGCTAAGGTCCGGCCTGTTCATCAAAAAGGTCGATAACGACATTGAGAGATAGGCAGGACCGACTTTAAAGTCAACCGAAACAGTGGCATGACACGCTCAGAAAGAAGCAAATAAAACTGTGAGCCTAAACAACGAGGGCTAATTTTAGTTATTTTTGCGAAAGAGTGGTTTGTCCACCCCAAAAAAGGAATGACATCAATACAAGCAGCCATAGCATCAATAAAGTCGGAATTGCCGGAAAGCGTACGACTGATTGCAGTGTCAAAGACTCACCCAGCCGAATATATAAAAGAGGCATACGAGGTGGGGCAACTGGACTTTGGCGAGAACAAGGTTCAGGAGATGACAGACAAGGCAGACGCCTTGCCTGCCGATATAAGATGGCACATGATTGGTCACTTGCAGACCAACAAGGTGAAGTATATGGCTCGCTACGTATACATGATACATTCAATAGACAGCCAAAAACTTCTTGAGACAGTAAACAAAGAGGCAATTAAGGTTGGCCGGACAATAAAGTGCCTGCTTCAGGTTCACGTGGCGAAAGAGGAGACTAAGTTTGGCTTCTCACCAGAGGCCTTGATGGGCTTCCTTGACGCCGGTGAGTATAAGCAGCTCTCAAATGTGTCGATTTGCGGACTGATGGCGATGGCCACAAATACTGAAGACGAGTCTGAGGTGGAGCGCGAATTTGAGACAACTCATAAGCTGTTCTTGGAAGTCAAGAGGCGTTATTTCGCAGAGAACCCTGAGTTCAAGGAGCTAAGCATGGGCATGTCTGGCGACTATGCAGCGGCTGTTGAACACGGATCGACATACGTCAGAATAGGCAGTAAAATATTTGGTCAACGCGACTACTCGAAAGTCGTGAAATAATGACAATAAAAGTAATATGAGATACACCCTCCTTGCCGTCGCATCGGCAGCACTCTCTTTGGGAATGAGCTCGTGCATGCGCAACCAAACGACTCAAAATTATGAAGACAGCATGGCCACCGACCAAGCAGATAATGCCGGAAGTTCGATGGAGGAAGACATGAATAAGTCAAGGACAATCCTTTACACGCTGCCTACACCAATAGAGATGGCCTCGCTCGTTCAAGAGACAGGCACCCGTTTTGACGACCAGATTCTCTCGCAATTGAGCCAGTCTGATAAGTATACCACAAACATCAAAATGGCCCTCAATTTGGGTGTGTACACAGCGGACATGAGTTTCGCAGGTATGTTTAACCAATCTCAAAAGATGGTTGACTATCTGAATACGATTAATGGGCTGACCAAGAAACTTGGCATCGTGAACATTCTCGATGAGGGTACTATAGCAAGGCTTGAAAACTCAGAGATGACGCGAAAGGAGGCACTTAACGTCATATCCGAGGTCTATATGAACGCAAACCAAAACCTCAAAGACAACAACAGGCGCAACATAGCCACCATAGTGATGGCGGGAGGATGGGTCGAAGGACTATATATCGCTCTCAACATGGTTAATCCCGACAAGTTGAACAAAGATTTGGTTGGTCGCATTGTTGCTCAGAAATTGGCGATGGCAACCATGCTCAACATAATTGAGACACAGGATCCGGAGAACTCTGACACAGACCTCAAGTATATAAAAGAAAAGATGGAAGAGATTAATGAAGTCTTTTCATCCGTTGAGGTAGAGATGACAGGGAGAGTTTCTGCGATTACAGACCCTGAGACACATACTACATCAATAAAGGCGAACACAAAGGGAGAACTTGACAAGGAGACCTTGCTTGCCCTCAGAGCTAAAGTCTCTGAAGTAAGAGAAGAATTTGTCAAGTAGACCAATTCAGGATTAAGAAGAACTCATCACGCCTGCGCCCGGCATAGCATGACCGATGCGCAGGCGTGATTTTTATGATTAACAGAACAAACAAGATGCCAGAGAAAAAAAGACAAGAGATTGAGGACCAGTACAAATGGGACCTCACCCCACTCTACCCTTCCATAGATGAATGGCGCAGAGAGAAAAACGAGTTGGTGAAACAGCTTGGCAATATTCGTACTTATAGGGGGCGGCTTGGCGAGTCATCGACCACATTACTTGAGTTCATGCAAGTTTCAGGCGAATATGATAAGACACTGTCACGCCTATACATATACACAACGCTGCTGTCTGACGAAGACGTTAGTAATGCGGACAACATCGCACTGACAAAGGAGATGGAGCAAGTTTGCGTGACATATGACGAGTATTCAGACTTTGTTCGTCCAGAGATGGCATCGATTTCAGACGAGACATACTCAAAATTCTTAGCCGAGGAACCAGGCTTGAAAGAATATGAGATGGACATAGACACCATTCGCCGCCAAAAGCCTCATACACTGTCAGACAAAGAGGAGGCTCTGTTGTCAAAGATGAGCTTACTGGGTGATACTCCGACAAGCGCATATAACATTTTTTCAGATGCTGAGATGCCGCACCCGACAATCACCCTGAAAAATGGAGAGGAAGTAGACCTCAGCCACTCAATGTTCGGCATTGTGAGGGCATCATCAGTGCGCGAAGACCGCAAGGCAGCCTTTGACGCATTTTGGGATAACTATAAGAAATTTGAGGGTACATTTGGCGAGTTGATGGGCGGCAAATTGCGCGACAGATTTTTTTCCGCCAAGGTTCGCAAATACACATCAGCACTTGAGGCTGCGCTTAGCGTCAATAAAATCCCCGTGGGCGTATACCACTCACTTATTGACAACGTCAACCGCAACCTCCCGACATTCCATCGCTACCTGAAATTAAAGAAGAGACTTTTAGGGGTTGACGAGCTACATTATTATGACCTTTACGCACCTGCGACTGAGGATGTAGACCTGACATTCACTTACGACGAGGCAAAGGAGTTGGTGCTTGAAGCTCTTAAGCCACTTGAAGATGATTATGTCAATGTCGTAAAAAGAGCTTTTGCGGAGAGATGGATTGATGTTTTCCCGACAGAGAACAAAGCCACAGGAGCCTACTCCAATGGAGCCGCCTATGATGTTCACCCGTATATCCTGATGAACTTCGATGGACGATATGACAGCGTCGGCACATTAATTCACGAGCTTGGCCACACCATGCAGAGCTACTTGTCTAACAAGACACAGCCTTATTCTCTGCATGATTACACGATATTCGTGGCTGAGGTCGCCTCAACATTCAATGAGGCCCTTCTTGACCATCTGATGCTTGGCAAATTGACAGACAAGAAGCAGCGGATATCACTACTCATGAATATGTTGGATGGGTTTAAGGGCACCCTCTTCCGCCAAACGCAGTTTGCCGAGTTCCAACTGGCTGCCCAAGAGAAAGCAGAGCGCGGAGAGCCAATCACAGGTAAAGTGCTTTCTGAAATATATGGAGGCATCACCCGAAAATACTATGGCCACGACAATGGAGTATGCATAGTTGACGATAAAGTAGACATCGAGTGGGCATTCATACCCCACTTCTACATGGGCTTCTATGTGTACCAATACAGCACTTCATTTGTCGCATCGCAAGCTCTTTGCGAGCTCGTCCTTAGCGGTAAAGAAGGGGCACTGGAACGTTATAAATCGTTTTTATCGGCCGGACGCTCCAAATATCCGATTGAAGAACTCGCAGATGCAGGTGTCGATATGCTGTCTAACGAGCCTTTTGACCAGTGCATCGGCAAAATGAATAAAATAATGGACATGATTGAGGCATTGCTGTAAGCAATAGCGCAATAGGTTCAAGAGCAAGAGGCGTCACCCGTAATTAAGGGCTGACGCCTTTTCTTTTCCTATGTAGGAAGCCTACCAGACAGAAATGACAAAATAGAAAGGCTCTCCTTTACTGTCTTGCACGAGTTGGGACATACCTTGTCGGGACGCGATTTGCGGTGCGCTGGCGGCTTGCTCTGCGAAAAAACGGAAAAGGACGAACAGTACGCGGATAAGTTCGCAACCTCGACACTCATTCCCGATGACGTATGGAAGACGGCGCCGTCCTTTAAGCCCGACTTGTCGCCTGAGCAGGTGCAATTCCAGCCTCGCCCACTTTCATAGCTGAATAGGTTTTTTAGCGGTGATGTGACAAACAAAAGCAGCGCCGTGATGGCGTGTCTGCTTTTCATAGGCAATACAGATAAGGCAGCCCCGAAAACGTTCGGAACTGCCTTTTATCCCCCGAAAGGGTTTCAAAGGTGGGTTCAACTCCCACACGGGG